>DASVBC010000031.1:0-118088 GCA_036376035.1 Caulobacteraceae bacterium
CAGCTCGGCGGTGTCGTTGTCGATGACGTCGTTGATCTTCAGCATCACGCCCTGACGCATCAGGAACTTGATGACCTCGACGCCGCGCGTGGCCATGCGGTTGGCCAGTTCCTGCACGGTGATGACGTCGGGGATGACGACTTCGCGGGCGACCTTGGCCTGCTCGACGCCGCCGCCCTTGCGCTTTTCACGCTCGCGTTCGCGGGCGCGGCGGACCGAGGCCAGCGAGCGCATCCGCTCGGCGGCGCCCTCGTCGTCTCCGGCCAGGGCCTGGATGGTGAGGCGCCCTTCACGGCGCTTGGGTTCGCCCTTGGTGCGGCTGACGGCCTTGCCGGGCCCGGCGCCCTTGCGGCGATCGTCCTCGTCCTCGGCGGGGCGGCGGTCGAGGTTGGCCGAGCCCGGGCGCGGCGCCTGACGCGTCGCGCGCTGAATCTCGGGCGTGGCCGGAGCGGCCTCGCCGACGCCCGGACGCGCACCGCGCGGGCCGCCGGGGCGGTCGCCCGTGCGCGGCGCGGGGCGCGGGTTCAGGGCCGAGTAGCGGACGGTCTCGCCCGGACGGCCGGCGCCGCGCGGCGCACGATCGCCGCGCTCGGCGCCGCTGTCCTCACGCGGGCCACGGTTCTGGTAGCCGCCGGCGCGGTCGGCATCGGCGCGCGGGGCGCGCTGGTTGAAGGCCGGCCGCTCGGGGCGATAGGTGGTCGTGCTCGGCCGGTCGTCGCGGCGCTCGCGGCTCGGCTCGTAGGTGCGGGTCTGGCCAGGCGCGGCGGCGGCGGCGCGCGGCGGCGCGGCCGGAGCCTCGGGTGCGCGGGCGGCCGGGGCGGCGGGTTGTTCAGGGGCGGCCGGCGCGGGAGCCGGAGCAGGCGCGGCGGCCTCGGCGGCGGCGCGGCGCTCAGCCTCGCGGCGGCGCTGTTCTTCTTCGCGGGCGCGGCGCTCGGCGGCCTGGCGCTCCTGGGCGAGTTCGATGGCGCGCTGGCGGCGGGCGGCTTCCTCGGCCGACAGGCCGTCGGTGCTGGAGGCGGCGGCGGCCGGACCGCGCGGCGCGGACGGCGCGCTCGGGCGCGGTTCGAAGGTGGCGCGCTTTTCGGCGGCGGACGGACCGGCCAGGTTGCCCCCGGTGCCGGGTCCGTGCGGGCGAGATCGCTTGGTCTCGACGACAACCGTCTTCGACCGCCCGTGGCTGAAGCTCTGCTTGACCACGCCCGAGCTGACCGAACCCGCGCGAGGCTTCAAGGTCAGGGGCGTGCGTCCCGATTGGGGCCGGCCGTTGTCGTTCTCGTCGCTCATGCGCTCTCTTTACTCATCGCCGGACGGTCCGGCTAAAGACCCGTCGTTCAAAAGGACAAGGGCCAGGACGGTCGCCCGCCCGGCCCTAAAGGCTTCCGCCTTGCGGTTCCTCGCGCCAACTCTCGGGGAGAAGCGGGCGAAAGCCGGCCAGGCGCAGGACATCCTGTCCCCATCGCTCGGCCCCGCGCCCCGCAAGGAAGGCGCTGTGTATCACATTCTCTCCACCTAAGGCCAAACCCAATTCGGCGGCGGTGAAGACCCCGATCAGGCCGGGGCGGGGGATGAGATGGCGGGCGAGGTTGGTCAGCTTGGCCCGCCCATCCTCGGCCCCGTCGGCCGCCTCGATGAGCCAGCCGACCTTGCCGCCGCGAAGGGCGGCGTGGACCTTTTCGAATCCGGAGGTAAGGTCCCCGGCCCGCCGCGCAAGGCCCAGACCATCGAGAATGCGCCTGGTCAGCAGCCGCTCGACCTGGTCGGCCAGATCGGCGGGGGCGGAGAGCTTGGTCTTGGCCGCGCGCGAGAAGGCGTTCTTCTTCACCGCCGTCTCGACCGAGGCCCGGTCGGCCGCCACCCACAGCCCCCGGCCCGGCAGCTTGCGCGCCAGGTCCGGCGTGACCACGCCGTCCGGCCCGGCCACGAAGCGGATCAGCCGCGCCTCATCCATGACCTCGCCGGAGACGATGTCGCGGCGTTCGCGGGAGGCTTGGGCGTGGGTGCTGGGCATGGTGAGGGGCTAGGGGTTAGGGACTAGGGGCGAGAAAAGGACCAGCATCTTCTAGTCCCTAGCCCCTATTCCCTAGTCCCTTCTAAGCGTCCCGCGCTTCGCCCTCGGCCTCGGCCAGGGCCACGTCCTCGGGTTCCGGCTCGGCCCCGTACTCGACCTCTTCCTCGTACTCCGGCTCCGGCGGCGCTTCGACCCAGCCCATGGCGATACGGGCGCGCATGATCAGGCCTTCGGCGTCTTCCGGCGACAGGGCGAAGGACTCAAGGATGCCCGGTTCGCGCACGCGCTCACCGCCCTTGGACTCATACCAGCCGCGCAGGTCGTCGGGGACGAGGCCGGCGAGGTCTTCGACGGTCTTCACATCGCCTTCGCCCAGCGCCACGGCCATCGGCAGGGTGACGCCCTCGATCTCCAGCACGCCGTCCTCGACGCCCAGCTCGCGGCGCTTGGCGTCCTGTTCGGCCGCTTCCTTGTCGAGGAATTCGCGGGCTCTGGTCTGCAGTTCGTCGGCGGTGTCCTCGTCGAAGCCTTCGATGGCCGCTACTTCATGCGGCTCGACGTAGGCGACGTCCTCGACCGAGGTGAAGCCTTCGGTCGCCAGCAGCTGGGCGATGACCTCGTCGACGTCCAGGGCCTCCTGGAAGAGGGCCGTGGTTTCGGCGAACTGGCGTTGGCGCCGCTCGCTTTCCTGGCTCTCGGTCATGATGTCGATCTGCCAGCCGGTCAGCTGGGAGGCGAGGCGCACGTTCTGGCCGCGGCGGCCGATGGCGAGCGACAGCTGCTCGTCGGGCACCACGACTTCGACGCGGCCGTCTTCCTCGTCCATGACGACCTTGGAGACTTCCGCCGGCGCCAGGGCGTTGACGATGAAGGTGGCGTCGTCGGGCGACCACTGGATGATGTCGATCTTCTCGCCCTGCAGCTCGGCCACCACCGCCTGCACGCGCGAGCCGCGCATGCCCACGCACGCGCCGACGGGATCGATGGAGCTGTCGTTGGAGACCACGCCCATCTTGGCGCGGCTGCCCGGGTCGCGGGCCACGGCGCGGATCTCGATGACGCCGTCGTAAACTTCCGGCACCTCCTGCGCGAACAGCTTGGCCATGAAGCCGCCGTGGGCGCGGCTCAGCATGATCTGCGGGCCCTTGTTCTCGCGGCGCACGTCGTAGTTGTAGCAGCGGATCCGGTCGCCGATGTTGAAGTTCTCGCGCGGAATCGACTGGTCGCGGCGCATGATGCCTTCGCCCCGGCCGAGGTCGACGATGACGTTGCCGTACTCGACGCGCTTGACCACGCCGTTGACGATCTCGCCGACCCGGTCCTTGAACTCCTCGTACTGACGCTCGCGCTCGGCTTCGCGGACCTTTCCGGTGACCACCTGGCGGGCCATCTGGGTCTGGACGCGGCCGAACTCGAAGGGCGGCAGGATTTCTTCGTAGGTCGTGCCGACCTCGGCGGTCTTGTCGTTCTTCCTGGCGTCGGACAGGCGGATGTAGGCGTTGTCGTTGAAGGGCTCGGGCAGGATTTCCTCGCCGGTCACCTCGTCGAACGTCGGCTCGGACAGGCCGAAGTCGTCCTCGACCACGGTGACGATCCGCTTGATCTCGGTCTCGCCGGTCTTGGGGTCGATGTGGACGCGGATGTCGTGCTCGGCGCCGTACCGCGAGCGGGCGGCCTTCTGGATGGCCTCCTCGATCGCCTCGATGACGATTTCGCGCTCGATGGACTTCTCTCTAGCGACCGCGTCGGCGATCTGCAGCAGTTCGAGCCGGTTGGCGGAGATGCCGGTGGCCATGGGGTCAGTCCTCGTTCTCTTGCGATTGTTCGGAAATGCGGGCGGCGCGCTCAGCGGCCCCCCGCTTCATGAGTTCGTCGCTCAGCACCAGCTTGGCTTCCTGGACCCAGGCGAAGGGGATGAAGGCGGTTTCTTCCTCGCCCTCCAGATCGATGCCGATGGTGTCATTTTCGATGCCGGCCAGTACGCCGCGAAAGCGCTTGCGGCCCTCGGCCATGCGGTCGAGCTCGACCTTGGCCTCCAGCCCCTCGTAGGTCTCGAAGTCCTTGAGGCGGGTGAGCGGCCGGTCGATGCCGGGCGAGGAGACTTCCAGCGTGTATTCGCCGCTGATCGGGTCGGCGGCGTCCATGACCTCGGAGACGGCGCGCGACAGACGCGTGCAGTCCTCGACGTTCATGTCGCCGTCAGGACGCTCGGCCATGATCTGCAAGCGCCGCGTGGCTCCGCCCATCAGCCGAAGGCGCACGATCTCGTACCCGCAGGCTTCCGCCACGGGGTCGAGCAGCTCCAGCAGGCTGCGGTCTTCAGCGGTCTTTCCGCGCAAGGTCCAAACCCAAACAAAAAGCGGCGGCCTTCCGACCGCCGCTCGAATGCGCCATCCAGCGCGTTCAAACGATGTAGGCGCTCTATAGCGCGCCGCCGCTCCTTAGAAAAGCGGCTACTTCTTCAGCCAGCCCGCCACCGAGACGGTGAACAGCACGATCATGAACGCGGCGAAGGCGGCGATGACGCCGTAGAGATAGATGTCTGAGAAGGTCATGGCGGGCTCCCCGATGGTGCGGAAGCCTTGTCCGCCGACGGATCAGGCGCTGCCTTGAGGTGGATCAAATCCGCTCGAAATCGAGGAACACGGGCGCGCAGTCGCCGAGGCGCTTTTCCTCATAGCGCGTGGTGACGTGGTCGGCGGGCGGCGCGCGCCAGTCGTCGGCGCTCTCGGCCGTCCAGCGCAGGTCCGGCGAGGCGATCAGGACTTCGAGCGCGTGGTTGGCGTAGCTCGCCACATCCGTCGCAAACCGCAGTTTGCCGCCCGGTTTCAGCACACGCGCCATCTCCGCCACCGTATCGGGCTGCACGAGGCGGCGCTTGTGGTGGCGGGCCTTGGGCCAGGGGTCGGGGAAGAGGATGAAAACGCGGCCGATGATCGCGTCGGGCAGCTGGCTCAGCACCTCGCGCGCATCGCCCTGGTGCAGGCGCACGTTGCCCAGGCCCCGCTCGTCGATGTGGCGAAGCGCGCTGGCGACGCCGTTCAGGAACGGCTCGGCCCCGATGATGCGCACCTCGGGATGGCGCGCCGCCTGCTCGGCCATATGCTCGCCGCCGCCAAAACCGATCTCCAGCCAGGTCTCGCCGGTCAGCGGCTCGGCCGGGTCGAAGGCGATCTTCGGCAGCAGGGTATCCAGCAGCGCCGCCTGCCTTGGCTTGATCGGCCGCGACTTGATGCGGCCATAGCTGCGCAGGGGGCCGTGGGGCTGCTGGGTCATGATGGGCAGGCCGTCGTCTTTCAGGGCGGCGGCGTCAAGCCTGTTGGGTGCGGCCCACCGCAAGTCGAAGGCCCTTCAGCGCCGCGGCGACCTGCGGCGCCATGCTCATGAACAGCAGGCCCATGGCGGTCGCCAGCGAAAGCGGCCCGGCGGGGAATAAGGCCAGCGCCAGCCAGAACGGCGCCGACCACAGCAGCGAGCGGCGCAGCGCCAGCACGCCGGGGACGAGCAGCGCGATCTCATAGTTCATGGCGTAGGGCGACAGCAGAAGGGCGCCCCCGAGCAGCGCGATCACCTTCTGCGCGGCGCTCCCGGATCGGAAGGCGAACCACACGCCCGCCAGTGCGGCCGGCACGCTGACCAGGTAGCTGGCCGCGCCCCAGCGGGCGAACGGGCTAAGCGATGTGGCCACGAGCGTCCAGTTGCTCTCGAAGAGGTCGGCGAAGCGCGGCAGCGCCTGCAGCCACTCGCTCCAGCTCGCGCCGAAGGCCAGCGAGACCAGGGCGCAAGCAATAGCGGTCGCGCCCGTGGACCAGAAGGCGCGCCAGTTGCCTTCGATCATCAGGGCCAGCGGCAAGAGAACCAGCATCTGGGGCTTCAGCGCCCCGGCGAGGCCAAACAGGACCCCCGCCAGGATAGGCCGGGCGCGCAGGCTGAGCGCGGCCATCACCAGCGCGCCGATCAGGAAGGTGACCTGTCCCGCCAGCGCCACCAGAACCACCGGCATCGGCAGGAGCGCCAGGCGCCAGTCGGCCCCGAGCTTCTTCGAAGCCCAGGCGAAGAACGCCGCGCTGACCGTCATGAAGACGCCGTAGGCCCACCAGAACGGCAGGAGGGACAAGGGCTTGAACAGCAGCAGCGCGCTTGGAGGATAGACGAACGGGCGCAGCGAGCGTGGGTGAATCCACGTCTGCATGTCGGTGATGTAGGCAAAGTCGTAGAGCCGCTGCGGATCCGCCCGCGCCCCGACCCACAGCGGCATCAAGTCCACCGCCGCCGGCTGAGTGGTCAGCACGACCCGCAGGAGGATCACGTCGCACGCCAGGAAGGCGACGATGAAGGCGATAAACGCCAGACGCTCCGTGCGGGGCGCACTCATCGCCGCCAGAAGGCGCGCTGCGGTGGTGGAACGGTCTGGGGTCATGATCGGGCGGCAATCGGCAACTTGGAGCGGTTCTGGCGCCAACTCCTAAGCGGACAATTAACCGCGTCGATCAGGCAAGCCGCCTAAGCTCGTCCACCAGGTCCGTCCGCTCCCAGGAAAAGCCGCCCTCGTTGTCGGGCGTGCGGCCGAAGTGGCCGTAGGCGGCGGTGCGGGCGTAGATGGGGCGGTTCAGCTGCAGGTGTTCGCGGATGGCGCGCGGGGTGCAGCCGTTCATCAGCTCCGGCAGCGCCTTTTCCAGCACCGTCTCATCGACCTCGCCGGTCCCGTGAAGGTCGACGTAGAAGCTGAGCGGCTGGGCGACGCCGATGGCGTAGCTGATCTGGATGGTGCACTTCTTCGACAGCCCGGCGGCGACCACGTTCTTGGCGAGGTAACGGCAGGCGTAGGCGGCCGAGCGGTCCACCTTCGTCGGGTCCTTGCCCGAGAAGGCGCCGCCGCCGTGCGGGGCCGCGCCGCCGTAGGTGTCGACGATGATCTTGCGCCCGGTCAGGCCGCAGTCGCCGTCCGGCCCGCCGATCTCGAAGCGGCCGGTCGGGTTGATGTGCCACTGGGTGCGCGGCGTGATCAGCTGCCGCGGGATAACCGACAGGACATAGGGCTTGATCAGCTCGGCCATGCGTTCCGAGGTCGGCTCCGAGCCGTCGGGCAGCAGCGCCTTGTGCTGGTGGCTGACGACGATCTGCAGCACCTCGACGGGCATGCCGTTCTCGTACTGCAGGGTCACCTGGCTCTTGGCGTCGGGCTCCAGACCCGCGCACTCGCCGCTGTGGCGGACCTCGGCCAGGCGCTTGAGGATCTTGTGGCTGTAGTCGATGGTCGCCGGCATCAGGTCCGGCGTCTCGTCGCAGGCGAAGCCGAACATGATGCCCTGGTCGCCGGCGCCCTCGTCCTTGTCGTCGGTGGCGTCGACGCCCTGGGCGATCTCGGACGACTGGCCGTGCAGGTAGCAGGCGTAGTCGGCCTTCTCCCAGTGGAAGCCTTCCTGCTCGTAGCCGATGTCCTTCACCGCGGCGCGGACCTTGGGCTCGAGGCCCTCGATCAGTTCGTTGGTCTCGGCCTCGCTGCCGCCGCGCACTTCGCCGGCCAGGACGATGCGGTTGGTCGTGACCAGCGTCTCACAGGCGACGCGCGCCTCCGGCCACTGGCCCAGGAAGGCGTCGACGACGGTGTCGCTGATACGGTCGGCGACCTTGTCGGGGTGGCCCTCGGAGACGCTTTCAGAGGTGAAGATGTAGGACGAACGAGACAACGGCGGCTCCCCGGCTTGAAGGCGCGGGACCATATAAAGATAGCCTTATGTCCGCAAGGCGCAGACGGCGCTATTCGTCGTCGCCGCCCGCCTCCTCCTCGACCATCGAGCGGACCAGGTCCAGGACCCGGCGGCGCACGCGGCCCTTGCGGATTTTCGGGAACAGCTCGGCCAGTTCCAGCCCCTCGGGCGTCATCAGGAACTCGGTGACGAACTGCTCGGTGGACGGCTCGGCCATGCCGGGCGCCTCGTGGGCGGTCGACGGATCGGCCAGGCCCTCGAAGAAGTAGCCGATGGAGGTGCGCAGGGAGCGGGCGATCTCATAGAGCTTGGAGGCCGACACCCGGTTGGCGCCGCGCTCGTACTTCTGCACCTGCTGGAAGGTGAGGCCGAGGTCCTCGGCCAGCCGCTCCTGGGTCACGCCCAGCGTCTTGCGGCGCTGGCGCACGCGCCGGCCGACGTGGATGTCGATGGGATTGGGCGAGCGCTCGGCGTCGTTCGTCATGGCCATCAGGTGGTGCGATCCGAATAATGGACGTTTCAGGTGTTACCCGTACTCGAACTTTGCCGCTTGTGTAACCGCGCCCGCGGCCGGACGCGAGCGGCGACAACCGAACTGAGCAGGAGCATCAGCGCGAAGGGCCATTCGCCCCACCGCCGATAGAGGGTCGGCGGGGCCGGGGAGGGCAGGGCGATGTCGATGACGCCGGCCTTGCCGAGCCCGATGCTGGCCAGCGTGCGGCCATAGGCGTCCACCATCGCCGACACGCCCGTGGGCGTCGCGCGGGCCATCGGCAGGCCCTCCTCGATGGCGCGGTAGCTGGCGAGGTTCAGATGCTGCGGCGGGCCGCTGGTGGCGCCGAACCAGGCGTCGTTGGACACATTGACGATCCAGGCCGGCGCGATTCCGCTACGCCGCGCGCCCTCGCGGGTGAAGCCGGGGAACAGGCTCTCGTAGCAGATCAGCGGCTGCACGGCTGGAACCCCCGGCGGGGCGATGGGGCGCGGCGGCAGGGCCGGGGTGAAACCCTCGCCCACATGCACCATCTGCTTGATGCCCCACTTCGAGACGATGGCGTCGAGCGGCATGTATTCGCCGAAGGGTACGAGGCGATGCTTGTCGTACAGGCCGGTGAGGGTCAGGCCCTCGTCGCCCCGGCGGAGCACGGCGAGGCTGTTGTAGTAGCGCGCCTGGTCGCGCGGCCCTTCGATCCGGTAGGCGCCGACCAGCAGCGTCTGTCCCGGCTTGAGGGCGCCGGTGATGGCCTCCAGCGTCCAGGTGCCCGGCGCGAGGTAGTCGTTGATGGCGGCGGGGATCGCCCCCTCCGGCCAGATGACAATGTCGGGGGTGCTGGCGGCGGGGGTCTGGGTCAGGCGCACGTACCTTGCGACGATGCGGGCGAAGAGGTCGGGATCGTACTTGGCCGACTGTCCCACCATCGGCTGGACGATCCGCACCAGCGGCCCGCGCGTCTCCACCGCCCGCGCCAGCCGCCAGCCGCCATAGCCGTAGAGCCCGGCCAGCACCGCGAGGGCCACGCCGACCGCGACCAGCCCCTTGCGCCCCTCCCGCGCCAGGGCGAATGCCGAGGCGATGGCGAGCGTGATCCAGGTCAGCCCATAGGCGCCGACCACCGAAGCCAACTGCGAGGGGGCCGAGCCCGCGCGCCAGGTCTCGCCCGGCAGATCCCAGGGAAAGCCGGTGAGGATGTGCCCCCGCAGCCACTCGAACCCCGCAAGCGCGCCCGCGAACACCAGCACCCGGGTGACGCGCTTCGGCGCGATCCACCGGTAAAGCAGCGCCGCGCCGCCGAAGAAGAGACCAAGGCCGCCCGCCAGGAAGGCGATGGCGAAGGGCGCCATCCAGGCCTGCCGCACGTCGACATAGAAGGCCTCGGTCACCCACCATGTGCCGATGGCGAAATAGGCCGTCCCCGCCAGCCAGCCCCGGAAGAAGGCGCTCTTCAGGCCCCCCGAACGATCCGTCAGCCACAGCAGCAGCGCATAGCCCAGCAGCCCCGGCAGGAAGCCGAACGGCGGATGGGCCAGCGCCGCGGCCGCCCCCGCCACCAGCGCCAGCAGCCGATAGGTCCAGGCCTTGGTCGTCACGGGTTCAGGCAGCCGTAGGCGGGACAGCGCTCGGCCGCACGCGCACCCGCTTCACCCGGCGCGGGTCGGCGTCGATGATTTCGAAGTCGAAGCCGCCTTCGTGGGCGATCACCTCGCCCCGCTGCGGCACCCGGCCGGCGAGCGCGGTGACGAGGCCCGCCACCGTGTCGATCTCCTCGTCCACTTCGGGCGGCGCCAGGTCCTGGCCCATGGCGCTTTCCAGGTCCTCCAGCGGCGCGCGGGCGTCGGCTTCGAACACCCCGCCCGGCCGCTCGACGACGCCGGAGACCTCGGCCTCGTCATGCTCGTCGGCGATGTCGCCCACCACGGCCTCGACCAGGTCCTCCAGCGTCACCAGCCCGTCGGTGCCGCCGAACTCGTCGATGACCAGCGCCATGTGGATACGGGTCGTCTGCATACGCAGCAAAAGGTCGGCCGCGCGCATGGAGGCGGGCACATACAGCACCTCGCGTCGCAGCTTGTGCAGCATCAAATCGTCCGCGCCGGGCCGCTTCTCGGCCGTCGCCATCAGCTTGAAGACGTCCTTGATGTGAACCACGCCGACGGGGTCATCGAGCGTGTCGCGATAGACCGGCAGGCGCGAGTGTTCGGTCTCGATGAACTGGGCGACCAGCTCCCCGAAGGGCGTGGAGATGTCGACCGCCTCGACGTCCACCCGGGGCGTCATCACGTCCTCGACGCGCAGGGTCTGGAAGGCCTCGGCGTGTTCGATGAGCTCGAGCGCGCCGTCCGGGGGCGCGGGCTGATCGTCGTCGCGGGACTTGGCCCCCGCCAGACGCCGGATGAGGGAGAGAAGACCGCGCCCTCCCTCGGGCGTACTCTGATCGTCGGCGTTAGCCATGGTGTCCCTGATCGCCCGCGGCATAGGGGTCTGGAACACCAAGACCCGACAGGATCTCCCGCTCCAGCGCCTCCATGGCCTGCGCCTGCGCATCGCTTTCGTGGTCGTATCCTACAAGATGCAGGACGCCATGCGCCACAAGGTGCTGAAGATGGTGCGCCAGCGGCTTGCCCTGCTCGTCCGCCTCGCGGGCGCAGGTTTCGAAGGCAAGCGCAATGTCGCCGATGAAGCCCTCGGGGTTTTCGATGGCCGGGAAGGACAGGACGTTGGTCGGCTTGTCCTTGCCCCGGAAGCGCCCGTTCAGCTCGCGCACGGTTTCATCGTCGGTGAGCAGGATCATCAAACTACCGCTCATCCCCTCGAAGGCGGGGACCCAGGCTTTTTCTGAAACCCGGGCGCCCTCCGATAAAAAACCTGGGTCCCCGCCTTCGCGGGGATGAGCGGATTTAAGTGTCGAAAGCGCTGCTGTGCTGGCCAATCCGTCGGCATTCGGGATCTCCCGCCACCGCTCGTCCTCGATTTCGATGTCGATCATCGGCCCTGCTGCCGGGCGGCGTCTGCATCGTAGGCGCCGACGATCCGCTCCACGAGCGGGTGGCGCACCACGTCCTGGGCGGTAAAGCGGGTGACGCCCACGCCCTTGACGTTCTCCAGGATCGCGACGGCGTGCGGCAGTCCGGAGTCGGCGGGGTTGAGCAGGTCGATCTGGGTCGGATCGCCCGTGACCGCCATGCGCGAGCCCTCGCCGAGCCGGGTCAGCACCATCTTCATCTGCATCTTCGAGGCGTTCTGCGCCTCGTCCACGACGATGAAGGCATGGGCCAGCGTGCGGCCGCGCATGAAGGCGATGGGGGCCACCTCGATCTCGCCCTTGTCGCGGCGTCGGCGCAGCTGCTCGGCGCCGACGATCTGCGTCAGCGCCTCCCAGACCGGCGCCATGTAGGGATCGACCTTTTCGGAAAGGTCGCCGGGCAGGAAGCCGAGCTTCTCGCCCGCCTCGACGGCGGGCCGCGTGACGATCAGCCGGTCGACCTCGCCCTTGAGGAGGAGGCCGGCGCCATGGGCGACGGCCAGGAAGGTCTTGCCCGTCCCGGCGGGGCCAAGGCCGAACACCAGTTCGCACTTGGCCAGCGCTTCGAGGTAGCGCGCCTGGCCCGGCGTCTTGGGCGCGACCAGGCCCCGGTCCTTGTGACCGGTGGTTGGGGCCGAGCCGCCCGTGCGGGCCTGGCCGATGGCGACGCGGATGTCGGCTTCCTCGACGTCGTGACCGGCGTCGGCGCGCTCAGCGATCATATGCACGGCCCGCTTGGCGCCGGCCCGCGCCCGCGTGTCGCCGCTGACGGAGACGCCGCCGCCG
This sequence comes from Caulobacteraceae bacterium, assembly GCA_036376035.1. GTDB lineage: Bacteria > Pseudomonadota > Alphaproteobacteria > Caulobacterales > Caulobacteraceae > Caulobacter. The sequence goes on from DASVBC010000031.1 coordinate 12,027, forward strand.
GGGGTCTCCAGCAGCACGTGGAAGGCGTCCTCGATGAGCGCGGCATGGCGGCTGCCGGGGCCCGCGACGGCACGGGCGGCAGTGTCGGAGAGCGGCAGGAATTCTGGCGGTCTGCTCAAGCTGCTTCCAGAACGGCGGACCCGGCGAGGCTGTTCCGGGCGGCGCTGTCGATCCTCACCGGCGCGATCTGGCCGATGAGGCCGGCGGGCGCCTCGATGTGCACCGATTGCAGATAGGGGCTGCGGCCGATGATCTGGCCGGCGTGGCGGCCGGGCTTTTCGAACAGCACCGGGACGGTGCGTCCCACGAGGTTTTCGTTGAACGCCTGCTGCTGCTCGCCCAGCAGCCCCTGGAGCCGCGCCAGCCGCTCGTCGGCGACTTCGGGCGCGACCTGCCCAGGCATGGCCGAGGCCGGGGTGCCGGGGCGGCGGGAATACTTGAAGGAAAAGGCGCTGGCGTAGCCGGCCTCGCGCACCAGCGTCATGGTCGCTTCGAAGTCGCTGTCGCGCTCGCCGGGGAAGCCGACGATGAAGTCGCCGCTGACGGCGATGTCGGGCCGGGCCGCGCGGACGCGCTCGATCAGGCGCAGGTAGTGCTCGGCGGTATGGCCCCGGTTCATGGCCTTGAGGATGCGGTCCGATCCCGACTGCACCGGCAGGTGCAGGTAGGGCATCAGCTGCTCGACCTCGGCGTGGGCGGCGATCAGGTCATCGTCCATGTCGCGCGGGTGGCTGGTGGTGTAGCGGATGCGGTCCAGCCCCGGGACCTTCGCCAGCCGCCGCACGAGGTTGGCGAGGCCGCCCGCGTAGGCATTCACGTTCTGGCCGAGCAGCGTGATCTCGCGCACGCCCTTTTCCGCCAGCGAGCGGGCCTCGGCCTCGATGGCTTCGGGCGGGCGGGAATACTCGCCGCCGCGCGTGTAGGGCACCACGCAGAAGGTGCAGAACTTGTCGCAACCTTCCTGCACGGTGAGGAACGCCGTCACCCCCGAGGCATGGCGCTCGGCCGGCAGGGCGTCGAACTTTTCCTCCGGCGCGAAGTCGGCGGACAGGCGCTCGCCCCGAACCCGGTGCGCCCGCGCGATCAACTCAGGCAGCTGGTGATAGGCCTGCGGGCCGACGACCAGATCGACGGCCGGCTGGCGGACCATGATCTCCTCGCCCTCGGCCTGGGCGACGCAGCCGGCGACCGCGATGGTCATGGCGCCGGCGCGTTCTTCCTTCATCAACTTCAGCTGGCCAAGTTCCGAATAGACCTTCTCGGTCGCCTTCTCACGGATGTGGCAGGTGTTGAGGACGACAAGGTCGGCGTCCTGGGGCTGGTCGGTCATGCCATAGCCCAGCGGGCGCAGGACATCGGCCATGCGCTCGCTGTCATAGACGTTCATCTGACAGCCGTAGGTCTTGATGTAGAGGCGTTTCTGGCCGCTCATTCAGCGGGTTATGCGGATGATGGGGTTCGCGCGCAAGCTTCCCCCCATTCTCCGGTCGCCCCGGCGCGGGGATGACAGGGTGGGAAGGACCTACTCTTCGAGCGGGACGCCGTAGAGCTCCAGCCGGTGGTCCACGAGCTTGTAGCCCAGCTTGCGGGCGATGGCTTGCTGGAGCCGCTCGATCTCCTCGTCGACGAACTCGACGACCTTGCCGCTCTTCATGTCGATGAGGTGGTCGTGGTGGGTGTCGGGGGCTTCCTCGTAGCGCGAGCGCCCGTCGCGGAAGTCGTGGCGCTCGATGATGCCGCTCTCCTCGAACAGCCGCACGGTCCGATAGACGGTGGCGATGGAGATGTGCGGATCGACGGCGTGGGCCCGGCGGTACAGCTCCTCCACATCGGGATGGTCATGGGCCTGGCTCAGCACGCGCGCGATCACGCGGCGCTGGTCGGTCATGCGCATGCCCTTTTCGGCGCAGAGCTTTTCGAGACGGTCCATGTCGGGCGGGAACATAGAAGGCTTAGAGCGGCCTGTTAAGCCGACGGCGCATGACCAGCGCATCGGTGTCGCCGTCCGCGCGCCGGTAGTAGCCCGGTCGCCGTCCCGCCAGCCGAAAGCCGGTGGTCTGATAGAGACCGATGGCGGCGGCGTTGTCCTCGGCCACCTCCAGGAAGAAGGACTCGACGTTTTTCTCGAGCGCCACCTTGGCGGCGGCCTCGACCAGCGCGCGTCCAAGGCCCCGCTGGCGGGCGGCCGGGTTCACCGCCAGCGTCAGGATTTCCGCCTCGCCGCCTATGGCGCGGCACAGGATGAAGCCCTCGGCCTCGCCCGCGATCAGGGCATAGCCGCCCGGGCCGTCGATAAGCGCGGCGATCTCGGCCGCGCCCCACGGCGCCTCGAAGGTCATCTCGTGCATCGCCGCCAGCAGCGCGGCGTCCGCGACGGTGGCCGCCCGCAGGCTCACGCCGGCAGCACCGCGTCGGGCGCGCGCAGGTAGAGGGGCCTGGCCGCCATGGTCGACAGCGCCGCCAGCCGCGCCACGCTGACCGGGTCGGGCAGGGCCTCCGGCGCGAGGTGCGCATGCGGGAAAGCCCCGGCCAGCAGCGGCGCGCCCGACCCCACCAAAGCCTTGGGCGGCCCAAAACGGTGGATGGCGGCGACGGCGTCCTCGGCCCGCAGCGCCTCGGGATGCATCAGCGGCCGCCCGTCCTCGAACGCCTGGACATAGACCTGCCCCCGCCGCGCATCGACGGCGGCGACGACGAGGCCGCCCCGCTCACCGGCTAGCGCCTGCAAGGTGCCCACACCAAGGCAGGGGATACCCAGCGCCGCCGAAAGCCCCTTCGCGAAGGCGACACCCACGCGAAGGCCGGTGAAGGAGCCGGGGCCGACGGTGACGCCGATGCGGTCAAGGTCGGCGAAGGCTATCCCCGCCTCGTCCATCACCTCGCGCACCATGGTGGCGAGGCGCTCCTGATGGCCCTTCACCATCGGCTCGAACTTGCGGGCGAGCACGCGGTCCCCTTCCAGCACCGCGGCGGAGCAGGCGGGCAGACAGGTGTCGAGGGCGAGGATCTTCAAGGTCAGAGGGTCTGCTCGACCCGGGTGACCTCGGGCACATAGTGCTTGAGCATGTTCTCCACGCCCGCCTTCAGCGTCGCCGAGGAGGAGGGGCAGCCCGAGCAGGCGCCGCGCATGTGCAGCCAGACGATCCCGGTGTCCGGCTCGAACCTGGAGAAGGTGATGTCGCCGCCGTCCTGCGCCACCGCCGGGCGGATTCGGGTGTCCAGCAGGTCCTTGATCTCGGCCACCACCTGGGCGGTGTCGCCCTCATAGACGGTGTCGTCGTGGCCGTCGGAGGAGGCGTCCATCATCAGCGGCCGGCCGCTGGTGAAGTGGTCCATGATCGCCGCCAGCACCGGCGCCTTCAGGTGCGGCCACTCGGCGACGCTGGCCTTGGTCACGGTCAGGAAATCGGGGCCGAAGAAGACCCGCGCGACCGCGTCCAGCTCGAACAGGGCGCTGGCCAGCGGCGAGACGGCCGCATCCTCGGGCCCGGTGAACTCCCGCGCGCCCTCGCCCAGCACTTCGCGGCCGGGCAGGAACTTCAGGACATCGGGGTTCGGCGTGGCTTCGGTCTGGATGAACATGGGCAAGATGTGGCGCGGCGGCCGTCCTGTCGCAAGGTTTTCCATGACAACGGAGCAAAGTCGTGGCGCCATAGGGCCGCGGGGGAAGGCAAACGGAGGATGCCATGGGCGACGGAGCCATCGACCTTTCCAGCGACGCGCGGGCGCGGGCCTATTCCATGCCGCTCGAGGAGATCGACGTCGCCGATCCGGAGCTGTTCCGGACCAACACCCTGTGGCCCTATTTCGAGCGGCTGCGCGCCGAGGACCCGGTCCACTATTTCGCCGGCAGGGACGAGGAGGACGACCTTGGCCCATACTGGTCGGTGACCCGCTACAAGGACATCATGGAGGTCGACACCAACCACCAGGTGTTCTCCTCGGACGCCTATCGCGGCGGCATCACGCTTCGGAACTTCGACGAGGATTTCATCCTGCCGATGTTCATCGCGATGGACCCGCCCAAGCACGACGTCCAGCGCAAGACCGTCAGCCCCATCGTCTCGCCGCATAACCTTGCGCTGCTGGAGCCGACGATCCGCGAGCGCGTGGGCGGAATCCTCGACGGCCTGCCGCGCGGCGAGACCTTCGACTGGGTCGACAAGGTCTCCATCGAGCTGACCACACAGATGCTGGCCACCCTGTTCGACTTCCCCTGGGAGGAGCGGCGCAAGCTGACGCGCTGGTCGGACGTGGCGACCGCCATCCCCGGCGGCGGGGTGATCGACAGCGAGGACCAGCGCCGCGCCGAGCTGCTCGAATGCCTGGACTACTTCACCGGGCTCTGGAACGAGCGGGTCAACAAGGAGCCGGGCAACGACCTGATCTCCATGCTCGCCCACGGCGAGGCGACGCGGAACATGGAGCCCATGGAGTACCTGGGCAACATCATCCTGCTGATCGTCGGCGGCAACGACACCACCCGCAACTCGATCACCGGCGGCCTGCTGGCCCTGAACGAGAACCCCGACCAGTACGCCAAGCTGCGCGCCAACCCGGACCTGATCACGAGCATGGTGCCGGAGATCATCCGCTGGCAGACCCCGCTCGCCTACATGCGCCGCACGGCGGTCGAGGACTACGAGCTGGCCGGCAAGACCATCCGCGCCGGCGACAAGGTCGCCATGTGGTACGTCTCGGGCAACCGCGACGAGACCGAGATCGAAAACCCCAACGCCTTCATCATCGACCGTGCGCGCCCCAGGCAGCACCTGTCCTTCGGCTTCGGCATCCACCGGTGTGTGGGCAACCGCCTGGCCGAGCTGCAGCTGAAGATCGTCTGGGAAGAAATCCTCAAGCGCTTCCCGGTGGTGGAGGTGGTGGGCGAGCCCCGCCGCGTTTTCTCCAGCTTCGTGAAGGGCTACGAGAGCATGCCGGTGCGGATACCGGTCTAGCGGTCAGGCCAGGTCCGCGACCTCATCGTCGGTCAGGTCGCCGGGCACCACCGTGACGGGCAGCTTGCGCTGGCCCCAGCTGACGCCCTCCTTGGCGATGGAGGCGACAAGGGGGCCGGGGCCGCGCCCGCCCACGGCGGCCGCCAGCACCAGCACCTTGATGTCCGGGTCCTCGGCGACGACGGCGCGGATGGCGGCCTTGGTGTTCTGGGCGTGCTTGATGATGAACTCGGGCGGTTGGCCCGTTTCGGCCACGACCTCCTCGGCGACCTTCTGGAGCACGGCCTCGGCCTCGGCCATGGCCTGGCGCTCCATTTCCTCGCGCACGCCCGACCAGTGCTCGAACACCGCCGGCTCGATGACCTTGAGCAGCGCCACGTGCCCGCCGGTGGAGCGCGCCCGCCGGCAGGCATAGCGCAGCGCCGCCCGAAACTCGGAACTGTCGTCGGCGATGACCAGGAACTTGCGGCTGCTCATGGGGGCGACGGTGGCGGAAGCTTCGCGCCGGCGCAACTTCCTCGTCATCCCGGACGGCCGGCAGGCCGATCCGGGACCCAGGGGGCGGCGCCGTGGCTCTGGGTCACGGCTCTCCGCTGCGCTGCGGCCGGGATGACGAAGGTTTTTAGCTGCCCCAGAAGCCCACCAGCTTCTTCACCTCCGCCACGGTCGGCGCGGCGACGCTACGGGCGTGATCGGCGCCTTTACGGAGGATGGCGTCGATCTCGGCCGGGTCGGCGAGGAAGCCGCGCATCTTTTCGCCCACCGGCGCCAGCACCGAGACGGCGAGGTCCGCCAGCGCCGGCTTGAAGGCGCCGAACCCCTGGCCCGCGAACCGCGCCAGCACATCGCCCTTCGTCTCATCCGCCAGCGCCGCGTAGATGCCGACGAGGTTGTCGGCTTCCGGCCGCGCCGCCAGCGCTTCGAGGGTGTCCGGCAGCGGCTCGGGGTCGGTCTTCGCCTTCCTGATCTTGGCGGCGATGGCGTCGGCGTCGTCGGTCAGGTTGATGCGGGCGTAGTCCGACGGATCGGACTTGCTCATCTTCGCCGACCCGTCGCGCAAGGACATCACCCGCGCGCCCGGCCCCTGGGTCAGAGGCTCGCACAGCGGGAAGAAGCCCGGCGCGGCGAAGTCGTGGTTGAATTTGCCGGCGATGTCGCGGGTCAGCTCCAGGTGCTGCTTCTGGTCCTCGCCGACCGGCACGTGGGTGGCCTTGTAGACGAGGATGTCGGCCGCCTGCAGCACCGGGTAGGTGTAGAGGCCGACGGATGAGCGCTCCTTGTGCTTGCCGCTTTTCTCCTTGAACTGGGTCATGCGGTCGAGCCAGCCGAGCCGCGCCACGCAGTTGAAAATCCAGGCCAGTTCGGCGTGCTCAGGCACCGCCGATTGCGGGAAGATGGTCGCCTTGGCCGGGTCGAGCCCCGCCGCCAGATAGGCCGCCGCGATCTCCCGCGTCTGGCCGGCCAGCAGCGCCGGGTCCTGCCACACCGTGATGGCGTGCATGTCGGCCACGAAGATGAAGGTCTCCATCTCGTTTTGCAGGCGGGCGAACTTCACCAGCGCGCCGAGATAGTTGCCAAGGTGCAGCGCGCCGGACGGCTGCACGCCGGACAAGACGCGGGTGGGGCCGGAGTAGGCGGGCGGTGTCTCGCTCATGGCGCGGGCCTTAGCCGTTATCGGTCGCGGGGGGCAAGCCCGCCCGCCGACGGCGCAGCAGGGCCTTGACCTCGCCGATGGTCACTCCGCCCGAGGCGAACAGCAGCAGCGGATAGAGGGCCGCGCCCGTCACGCTGACCAGCACGATGGCGACCTCCTTGGAGTGGGCGGCGTCCACGATCTGCGTGCGGAACACCTCGGCGGCGAACAGGAACAGGCCCAGGCCGACGCTCGCCAGCGTCACGCGGATGATCTTGCCCCAGGCCAGCTTGCTCGGCCGGTAGGCGCCGCTGCGCGAGAGGGCCAGCGACATCTGGCCGATGGTCAGCCAGGTGGCGAAGGAGGTGGCCGCCGCGATCCCCTTGAAGCCGACGATGTGGAAAAGCGCGATGCCCAGCCCGATGTTCACCGCCACCGAGATCAGCGCGAACCGCATCGGCGATCGGGTGTCCTGCCGGGCGAAGAAGATCGGCGACATCACCCTGAGCAGCACGAAGGCCGGCACGCCCCATCCGTACTGGAACAGGGCGTCGGCCGTGGCTCTGGCGTCGATGGTGGTGAACTCGCCGCGCGTGAACAGGCCGTCGATCAGGAAGAACGGCATGGCCATCAGCGCCGCCGCCGCCGGCAGCGTCAGGGCCAGCGAGAAGACGATGGCCTGATCGGTGGCGGTCTGGGCGTCGTGCTTGTCATCCTGCTGCAGGGCTTGCGACAGGCGCGGCAGGAGGGCGACGCCGATGGCGACTCCCACCAGCCCGAGCGGCAGCTGATAGAGCCGGTCGGCCACCGCCAGCCACGAGCGGGCGCCCGCCACCTGCGAGGCCAGCACGCCGGAGATGAAGATGTTGATCTGGGTGGCGCTGGCGGCGATGGCGCCGGGGATGGCCAGGCCGATCAGGGCCCGGATCTCCGGCGTCAGCCTTGGCATGACCAGGCGGATGTTGGCGCCCGAGCGCCGCGCGCCCCACCAGATCAGCGCCGCCTGCGCCACGCCCGCCGCCACGATGCCCCAGCTGGCCGCATAGGCAGCCCCGATGGCCTCGTGCTGCGGCAGCACCGCGATCAGCATCGAGGCGTTGAGCAGGATCGGCGCGGCGGCCGAGAAGATGAACCGGCCGCGCGCGTTCAGGACGCCCGACAGCAAGGCGGTGATCGCCATGCACGGCAGGTAGGGCATGCTGATCTGGGTCAGCACGACCGCCAGCTTGAACTTGGCCGGATCGTCGGCGTAGCCGGGGTTGATGACGAACATCAGCCACGGCATGGCCAGCTGCGCGGCGATGGTCAGGGCCAGCGTCGCCGCCGCCAGAGTCGCCAGCGCGTCCGACGCCAGCTTGTCGGCCACTTCCTCGCCGTCCCCGGCTAGCGAACGGCTGTAGGCCGGCACGAAGGCGGCCGCGAAGGCGCCCTCGGCGAAGATGCGGCGAAACAGGTTCGGGAAGGCGAGCGCGGTGTAGTAGGCATCGGCCGCGACGGTGGCGCTCGCGCCCAGCCTGGCGGTGATCACCAGGTCGCGCAGGAACCCCATGAGGCGGCTGACCAGCGTCAGCCCCGAGAAGATCATCGACGAGCGGATCAGTCCGCCGCCGCCCTTGGGCTTGTGCTGGGGTTCGGAAGGCGCCTCGCTCACGCAAGCGCTTCTGCGCTCCTGATGAAGGCCGGTCAACAGGATGCTCCCCCTATGGGGGAGCTCCCGCGAAGCGGCTGAGGGGGAAGGTCAGTAACGCCCCCTATCCCGCCTTCGGCGGGACTTCCCCCGGTCGGGGAAGGTCACCGCGCCACGCTCGCCCGCGCCCGCTCCAGCCGCCGCCCCTTCGGCGCGACCGGCTCAGCCGCCTGCAACACCTCCATCAGCGCCGCGCGCAGGGACGAGATGCGGCGGGGGTCGGTGATCTTCTGGCCTTCGGCGGTCTGGACGTAGAAGGCGTCCACCGCCCGCTCGCCATAGCCGTCGATGTGGGCCGACAGGATGTTGAGCCCCGCCTCGGCCAGCGTCCGCGCCAGCTGTTCGAGCAGGCCCGGCCGGTCGCGGCCCGAGGCCTCCACCACCGTCGCGTCGGCCGAGGCCTCGTTGTCGAGCATGACGGTGGCGATGATGTTGAAGGCGGCGGCCCGGCCGAGGTCGCCCTTTCGGCTTTCGTAGGCGCGCACCTCGCCCCGCCCGGCGGCCTCCAGCGCATCGGCCATGCGGCGCAGCAGGCGCGGGTTCTCGCAGCCGAACGGCTGGCCCATCGCATCCTGCACATGGAAGACGTCGAGCGCCTGGCCCTGCCTGGAGGTGAAGACCCGCGCCCCGACGACGTTGCCGCCGAGCGAGGCGATGGCCAGCGCCAGGTCCGCGAACAGGCCCCGCCGATCCTGCGCCGCGACCACGATCTCGGCGGCGTTGGTGTTGGAGCGGATGCGCGCCTCGGCCGCCGAGCCGCCGTGCAGCGCCGCCCGCCGCGCCAGTTCGGCGTGGGCGGCCAGCTCCGGCGGCGAGAAGGCGGTGAAGTAGGCGTCCTCCATCGCCTGCGCCCAGCCGGCGGCGGCGGCGTCGTGATCGATCAGCGCCACACGGGCGTGGCCGGCTTCGGAGGCCTGATGACGCCGCGCGCTCGCCGCCGGGTCCGAGCCCCGCCCGCCCCGGAAGATCGCCTCCGTCGCGGCGTAGAGCTCGCGCATCAGCTGGCCCTTCCAGTTGTTCCACACGCCCGGCCCCACCGCCCGGATGTCGGCGACGGTCAGGACCAGCAAAAGGCGCAGCCGCTCGGGGTTTTCGACGATGCGGGCGAAGGCGGCGACGGTGGCCGGGTCGGTCACATCGCGCTTTTGCGCATAGTCGCTCATCACCAGGTGATGCTCGACCAGCCAGGCGACCAGTTCGATCTTGGAGCGGCTGACGCCCAAACGCTCACAGGCCTGCCGCGCCGCCCGCGCGCCCGCCTTCTCCTGACCGCCGACCCCGCCCTTGCCGGTGTCGTGCAGCAGCATGGCCAGGAACAGGGCCTCGCGGTCGGCGATCAGCGGCAGGATGGAGGTGGAGAGCGGGTGGTCCTCCTTGAACCGCCCCTCGGCGATCTCGGCGATCACCGCCACGGCCCGCAGCGTGTGCTCGTCGACCGTATAGGAGTGGTACATGTTGAACTGCATCTGGGCGACGACGCGCCCGAACTCGGGGATGAACCGCCCCAGCACCCCGCTCTCGTTCATCAGGGTCAGGGTGCGGTAGGTCCGCTTGCCCCGCGCCAGCACGTCCAGGAAGGCCCTGGCCGCCGCCGGGTCGCGCCGGGTCTTGGAGGTGATCAGCGGCAACGAGCGGGTGACGCAGGTGAAGGCGTCGGGGTGCAGGTCGAGGTTGCGCTGGTCGGCGATGCGGAACAGGCGCAGCAGGTTGACCGGGTCCTCCTCGAACACCTCGGGCCCGGCCACGTTCAGCCGCCCGCCGTCCTCGAAGAAGACCCCCTCCAGAGGTTTGCGCCGCGTGCGCCCGCCGGGAAGGAAGCGCGAGAGGCCCCTGGGCTCCTTCTTGAAGTGTTCGACCTCCAGCTGGGCGGCGAAGGCTCTCGTCAGCGCCCCGACCTCCTTGGCGATCAGGAAGTAGCGGCGCATGAACCGCTCCACCGCCTGGGTGTCCCCGCGGTCGTGATAGCCCATCCGCCGCGCCATCTCGGGCTGCAGGTCGAAGGTCAGGCGCTCCTCCGGCCGGCCGGTGGCGAAGTGCAGGTGGGCGCGCACCGCGTGCAGGAAGTCGAAGGCGCGGATGAAGGCGCGGACCTCCTGGCGGTTGAAGTACTCGAGGCGCATGACGTCCTCGGGCTTTTCCACCGGGTGCAAATACTCCGCGATCCAGAACAGGGTGTGCAGGTCGCGCAGCCCGCCCTTGCCCTCCTTCACGTTCGGCTCGACGAGGTAGCGGGACGCGCCCGCCCGCTCGTGGCGCTCGTCGCGCTCCTTCAGCTTGGCGGCGACGAACTCGGCGCCCGTGCCCTTGACCACCTCGTCCTGGAAGCGCCGCTTCAGCTCGTCGGCCAGCGCCACGTCGCCGGTCAGCTGACGCGCTTCCAGGATGGAGGTGCGGATGGTGAAGTCTTCACGCGAAAGCCTGATGCACTCGTCGATGGTCCGCGAGGCGTGGCCGACTTTGAAGCCCAGATCCCACAGCGCGTAGAGCATGTACTCGATGACGCTCTCGGCGTGGGCGGTCTGCTTGTAGGGCCGCAGGAATAGCAGATCGAGGTCGCTGTAGGGCGCCAGCACGCCCCGGCCATAGCCGCCGACCGCCAGCAGGGAGAGGCGCTCGCCCTCGGTCGGGTTGCGGGCGCGGAATACGTGGACGGTGGTGAAATCGTAGAGGGCGGTGACCACCTCGTCGGTGACGCCGGAAAGGAGGCGGGCGGTCTCCACGCCCCCCGCGCCGTTCTCCAACCGCTCCTTGGCGATGATCCGGCCGCGCTGGAGCGCCTGCCTGAGGATGTCGAGCGCCCGGGCCCGCTGCTCGGTCTCGTTGCCGATGGCATCCAGCGCCGCGGCCGACAGGCGCGAGCGCAGCGCATGGCCGTCGACGACGTGTTCAAGGCGGGTCGGGCGAAGGCGCGGCGGCATGGCCCTAAGCTATAGGGGACTTAGCCGTCCCGCAGCAGCCCCTTGAGGCGATATAGCGCCTCCATGGCCTCTCTTGGGCTCATGCCGTCCGGTTCGAGGGCGGCGATCGCCTCTTCGGCGGGCGAGGGGCCGGACCTGACGGCCTTGGCGGGCGCGGCGTCGGCGAAGAGAGGGAGGCCCTCGAGGCGTTCTGGCGAGTGGCCTTCGGACTCCAGCCGCTCCAGCACCTGACGCGCCCGGGCCACGACGGCGGGCGGCACGCCGGCCAGCTTGGCGACCTGCACGCCGTAGGAGCGGTCGGCGGGGCCGGGCCCGGCCTCGTGCAGGAAGACAAGTTCGCCGTTCCACTCCTTGGCCTTGAGCGAGAGGTTGGAGACGTGGGCCAGCCGGTCCTCCAGCGTCGCCAGCTCGTGGTAGTGGGTGGCGAACAGGGCGCGGCACCGGTTCACGTCGTGCAGCGCTTCGGCGCAGGCCCAGGCGATGGCGAGGCCGTCGTAGGTGGCCGTCCCCCGCCCGATCTCGTCGAGGATGACGAAGGAGCGGGGCGTCGCCTGCGTCAGGATCGCCGCCGTCTCGACCATCTCGGCCATGAAGGTGGACCGCCCGCGCGCCAGATCGTCCCCCGCCCCGACGCGGCTGAACAGCCGGTCGACGACGCCGAGGTGCAGCGACCTGGCGGGGACGTAACAGCCGGCCTGCGCCAGCACCGCCAGCAGCGCGTTCTGGCGCAGGAAGGTCGACTTGCCGGCCATGTTGGGGCCCGTGACGATGGACAGCCGCGCGTGCGCCTCGCCCGAACCGTCGAGGCAACAGCTGTTGGGCGTGAAGGGATCGCCGGCCCGCTTCACGGCCGCCTCGACGACCGGGTGGCGCGCGGCCTGCGCCTCGAAGCACAGCGACTTGTCTACGTCGGGGCGCACGGCCTGCACGTCCTGCGCCCACTCGGCCAGGCCCGCGGCGACATCGAGGATCGCCAGCGCCTCGGCCGCTTGCTGGATCGCCTGCGCGTTCGCACAGGCCTCCTCGCGCCAGGCCTCGAAGGTGGCCACCTCAATGGCCAGGGCCCGTTCGCCCGCCTGCGCGATCTTCGCGTCCAGTTCGGCCAGCTCGACGGTCGTGAAGCGCACCTGGTTGGCCAGGGTCTGACGGTGGATGAAGGTCGCGTTCAGCGGCGGCTGGAGCAGCGGGTCAGCCTTGCCCGCCGTCGTTTCCACGAAATAGCCGAGCACCGCGTTGTGGCGGATCTTCAGCGGCACGCCGCTGTCGAGGTTCAGCTGGGCCTCGAGCCCCGCGATCACCCGGCGGCTGTCGTCGCGCAGGGCTCTAGCCTGATCGAGTTCCGGCCGCACGCCGGGCGCGACGAAGCCGCCGTCGCGGGCCTGCGAGGGGAGGTCGGGGCCAAGCCCCGCCTCCAGCGTCGCCAGCAGGCCCGACAGTCCCGAGGAGAGGGCGGGCGTGGCGGCGGTCAGGGCGGTCTCGATCTCGGCGGGTATCTGCGCCAGGGGATCGGGCTGAGAGGCGACGAGCGCGGCGATGGCCTCGCCGCACTTCAGCGTATCGCGAATGCAGCCGAGATCGCGCGGCCCGCCGCGCCCCAGCGCCAGCCGCGACAGCGCCCGGGCCATGTCCCCGGCGCCCTTCAGGTGCTCGCGCAGCTTTTCGCGCAGCTGGCGCCGTTCGAGGAACCAGCCGATGGCGTCCAGCCGCGCGTCGATCCGCTCCGGATCGAGGAGCGGGCGGGCGAGGCGCGAGGCCAGCAGGCGCGAGCCCGGCGCCGTGATGGTCCGGTCGATCGCCGCCAGCAGCGAGCCGTCGCGCCCGCCCGACAGCGTCCTCTCGATCTCCAGGCTGGCGCGGGTGGCCGGATCGATAGCCATGACGTCGGCCTCGCCGGCTCGGCGGGGCGGGCGCAATGCGGGCAGCTTGCCGGCCTGGGTGGTTTCCAGATGCGCCGCGATGAGCCCCAGCGCCGAGATTTCCGCCCCCGCCAGTCCGCCGAAGCCGTCCAGCGTATCGACGCCATAGAGCCGCTTGAGGCGCGCTTCGGACGCCGAGGGTTCGGCCAGCGCCTGGGCCATCGGCTGCACGACGCCCCCGGCGCTCTTCAGGGCCTGGGAGATGGCCTCGTCGGCGAACAGGCGGTCGGGGACCAGCGTCTCCGACGGCTGCAAGGCGGCGAGCGCGGCGGCGAGACCGCCGGGCGAAACCAGCAGGCATTCGACATCGCCGGTGGAGAGCTCGACGCTCGCCACCGCCGCCTGCCCGGCGCGCAGGGCGATGGCGGCGAGCCGGTTGGCGCCGCGCGCGTCCAGCAGGCCGTCCTCGGTCAGGGTGCCGGGCGTGACGATGCGCACCACATCGCGCCGCACGATGGCCTTGGAGCCGCGCTTCTTCGCCTCGGACGGGTCCTCCATCTGCTCGCAGACGGCGACCTTGAAGCCCGAGCGGATCAGCTTGGCGAGGTAGGCTTCGGCCGCATGCTGCGGCACGCCCGCCATCGGGATCGGCTGGCCGTTGTGCGTGCCCCGGAAGGTCTGGGCGATGCCGAGCGCGGCGGCGGCCTTGATCGCGTCCTCGAAGAACAGTTCGTAGAAGTCGCCCATCCGGAAGAAGACGAGCGCGTCGGGCTGGCGGGCCTTGGCCTCGAAATACTGCGCCATCACCGGCGTCGCGCCCGTGGCGTCGGGAATCGATGGCGTGGCCGCGTTCATGCGCGGCAGGCTACAGGCGAGTCCGCCCCGCTGTTAACCCGCCGGTCGGGTTATCCACAGCTACAGGGCCTCCGCGCCCAGCTGCTCGCGCCAGTGGGCGAGGCGCTCCTTGAGGACGCGGGCGTGGGAGAGGGGCTCCAGGTCGGCGGGCAGGCGCTCAACCGGTTCGAAGGCGAAGGCCGCTTCCCCGTGTTCGCGCCAGGCGGCTTGCAGGGTGCGGAAGGGGCTGCCGCCCATGCGCAGGCCAAACCACAGCCCATTCTGCGCGGTGGTCAGGTTCGGGGACTTGCCGACCCACACGCCGCCGCTCGCAAGACAGCGCACGGCGAAGACGCCGGGCTGCGCCTTCTTCTCCTTGTAGGCTTCGAGAGCGGCCTTGCGGTTTGCCTTGTCCATGCTGGCTCTCTAGCGGCCATCCCGGCGCTTGTAAATATTACCCGGATAAAATAGATGGAGCCGATGCGCACCGCCACCGCCTTCGAAGGCGCCCGCCAGATCGCCTCCGGCCCCATCGCGGAGGTGGCCGTCGCCGTGCGCCATGCCGGCCAGGTGCTTGTCTTCGACGACGCCACCGGCGGGGTCATCGACCTCGACCTGCGCGGTTCGGCCGAAGAGATCGCCGCCCGCTACACCCCCGTTGAGGAGCCCCGCGGCCGCGGCCGCCCAAAGCTGGGCGTCACCGCCCGCGAGGTCACCCTGCTGCCCCGCCACTGGGACTGGCTCGCCGCCCAGCGCGGCGGCGCCTCGGCCGCCCTGCGCCGCCTCGTCGACGAAGCCCGCAAGGCCGACGACGGCGCCGAACGCGCCCGCCGGGCTAGGGAGCGCGCCTACCGCTTCATGTCAGCCATGGCCGGCGACCTGCCAGGTTTCGAGGAGGCCTCGCGCGCCCTGTTCGCCGGTGACGCGCAGCGGCTCACCGCCCAGATGGCCGCTTGGCCGCGCGACATCTGCGCCTACGTAGCGCGGCTGATCGTCTAGTTCTTTGTTTGTTCCTATTTTCGCGCTATAGCTTACCCAAACCCGCTTATCCCCGCCTTCGCGGGGATGAGCGGGTTTGGGATCAGGCCCCCGTCACTTCTTCCCAGAAGCGTTTGGCCTTGCCGATGAAGCCCGCGTGTTTGGGGTGTTGTTTTTCGCCGCACAGGCCGGCCAGTTCGCGCATCAGCTCTTTCTGGCGGGCGGTCATGTGGGTGGGGGTCTCGACGAAGAGCTCGACGACCAGGTCGCCGCGTTGGCGGGTGCGTAAGGAAGGCATGCCGCGGCCCTTGAGACGGATGGTCTTGCCGGTCTGGGCGCCCTCGGGGACCTTGACCTCTATCCTGCACTCGCCGTCGCAGCTCTCCCCGCCCATCAGGCAGGGCGCCTCGATCTCGCCGCCGAGCGCGGCGACGCACATCGGCACGGGAACGGTGCACAGCAGGTCGAGCCCATCGCGCTCGAACAGTTCGTGCGGCCGGACCGAGACGAAGATGTAGAGGTCGCCTCTCGGCCCGCCCTTCGATCCCGCGTCGCCCTCGCCGGCCAGGCGAATGCGCGAGCCGTCGTCGACGCCGGGCGGGATGCGGATCTGCAGCGTGCGCTCGCGGCGCACCTGGCCCGCGCCATGGCAGGTCTGGCAGGGGTCGAGCACCAGCTGGCCCGAGCCGCCGCAGCGGGGGCAGGTGCGCTCGATGGCGAAGAAGCCTTGCGTGGCCCGCACGCGGCCCGCGCCGCCGCAGGAGCCGCAGACGGTCGGGCTGGTGCCCGGACGCGCGCCGTTGCCCGAGCAATCCTCGCAGGTGATGGAGGCGGGAACGACGATCTCCACCTCGGCGCCGGCATAGGCCTGCTCCAGGGTGATCTCCAGGTCATAGCGAAGGTCGGCGCCGCGGGTGGGTCCGGACCGCCGCTGCCCGCGGCCGAACATGTCGCCGAACGCGTCGCCGAAGACCTCGTTGAAGATGTCGTGGATGTCGTGGAAACCGGCGCCGTTTCCGCCGCCCATGCCGTTGATCCCGGCATGGCCGAAGCGGTCGTAGGCGGCGCGCTTTTGCGGGTCGGAGAGGACCGAGTAGGCCTCGTTGATTTCCTTGAACCGGCCGGCGGCGTCCTCGCACCCGCCGTTGCGGTCGGGGTGGTGCTCCATCGCCAGCTTGCGGAACGCGGCCTTCAGGCCGGCGTCGTCGCAGCCGCGGCTTACGCCCAGGATGTCGTAGTAGTCGCGCATCTTAGCGTCGGCACTCATGCGTCACTGCTTATGTCTGGAGGTGGGATCGCTCCCGCCACACTGCAAGCCAAAGCTTGGGGCGGGAGCGTCCTTGCGTTCGCGAAGGCGGCGGCGACGTTCCCCACGGGATAACTTGAGGTATCGCCGCCGCGCTCGCCATGGGTCAAAGCGTCACGCGGACTTCGGCTCGTCGCCGTCGACTTCCTCGAACTCGGCGTCGACCACGTCTTCCTCGCACGCGGGCTGCTCGGCGCCGCCGGCGGCCGGGGCTTCCTCGCCGCCCTGCTGGGCCTTGTACATGGCCTCGCCCAGCTTCATCGAAGCCTGGACCAGCGCCTGGGTCTTGGCGTTGATCGCCTCGACGTCCTCGCCGTCCTTGACGCCCTTGAGGTCCTCAAGCGCGGTTTCGATGGCGCCCTTCTCGTCCGCCGAGACCTTGTCGCCGTGTTCGGCCAGGGCCTTTTCGGTCGAGTGGACGGTGGCCTCGGCCTGGTTGCGGGCGTCGACCAGCGCCTTGCGCTTTTCGTCCTCGGCTTTGTTGGCCTCGGCTTCCTTGACCATCTTGTCGATGTCGGCGTCCGACAGGCCGCCGTTGGCCTGGATGCGGATGGCCTGTTCCTTGCCGGTGGCCTTGTCGCGGGCCTGGACGTTGACGATGCCGTTGGCGTCGATGTCGAAGGTGACCTCGATCTGCGGCACGCCGCGCGGGGCCGGCGGGATGCCGGTCAGGTCGAACTGGCCGAGCAGCTTGTTGTCCGCCGCCATCGGCCGCTCGCCCTGGAAGACGCGGATGGTCACCGCGCTCTGGTTGTCGTCGGCCGTGGAGAAGGTCTGGGACCGCTTGGTCGGGATGGTGGTGTTGCGCTCGATCAGGGGCGTGAACACCCCGCCCAGCGTCTCGATGCCCAGCGTCAGCGGCGTCACGTCCAGCAGCAGCACGTCCTTGACGTCGCCCTGCAGAACGCCGGCCTGGACCGCGGCGCCCAGGGCCACGACTTCGTCCGGGTTGACGCCCTTGTGCGGTTCGCGGCCGAAGAACTCCTTCACCGCGTCCACGACCTTGGGCATGCGGGTCATGCCGCCGACCAGGACCACCTCGTCGATGTCGCTCTTCTTGAGGCCCGCGTCCTTCAGCGCCTGCTCGCAGGGGCCGATGGTCTTGGCGATCAGGTCCTCGACCAGGCCTTCGAGCTTGGCGCGCGAGAGCTTGATGTTCAGGTGCAGCGGGCCCGAGGCGTTCATCGAAATGAAGGGCAGGTTGACCTCGTACTGGGTCGTGGTCGACAGCTCCTTCTTGGCCTTTTCGGCCTCTTCCTTCAGGCGCTGGAGGGCCAGCTTGTCCTTGCGAAGGTCGGTGCCGGTCTCCTTCTTGAACTCGTCGGCCAGGAAGTCGACGATGCGCAGGTCGAAGTCCTCGCCGCCCAGGAAGGTGTCGCCGTTGGTCGCCTTCACCTCGAAGACGCCGTCGCCGATTTCCAGGATGGAGATGTCGAAGGTGCCGCCGCCAAGGTCATAGACGGCGATCTTCTTGCCGTCGTTCTTCTCCAGCCCGTAGGCGAGCGCGGCGGCGGTCGGTTCGTTGATGATGCGCAGGACTTCCAGCCCCGCGATCTTGCCCGCGTCCTTGGTCGCCTGGCGCTGGGCGTCGTTGAAGTAGGCCGGCACCGTGATGACGGCTTTTTCGACCTTCTCGCCCAGGTGACGCTCGGCGTCTTCCTTGAGCTTCATCAGGATGAAGGCGGACACTTCCTGCGGCGAGTAGTCCTTGCCATGGGCCCTAACCCAGGCATCGCCATTGGGGCCCTTCACGATCTCGTAGGGCACCATGCCCTTGTCCTTCTCGACCACCGGATCGGCGTAGTTGCGCCCGATCAGGCGCTTGATGGCGAAAAGGGTGTTGGTCGGATTGGTCACGGCCTGGCGGCGGGCCGGCTGGCCGACCATGCGCTCGCCGTCTTCCATGAAGGCCACGACGGACGGCGTGGTGCGCGCGCCCTCGGCGTTCTCGATCACTTTCGGGTTCTTCCCGTCCATGATCGCCACGCACGAGTTGGTCGTGCCAAGGTCGATGCCAATAATCTTGCTCATCGTTCGCTCCTTACTGGCGGACGGCGGTTGAGGGCCTTCATCGAAGCGCCCCGGTTCTTCTCGCTCCGTCCCCGGTTCGATACGTTTCAGGCCGTAAACGCCGGCCCGGACGCGTAGCCTCTTACCTCGCTGGAGGGAAGGCCTCGCTTCGAAGGCGGATATGGGAACCGCATCGGCAGCCGCAAGGACTCTGCAGCCAATGGAGTCAGTCTCGGGATTTCGCCTGCTGCCGGGCCGCCTTGACGCGGCCGCGCAGGCGGCGCTGGCCGGGCAGGTGCTGGAGGCGGCCAGGACCGCGCCCTTCTACCGGCCGGTGACGCCCGGCGGAAAGCCGATGAGCGTGGAGATGACCGGGCTTGGCCCCCTGTGCTGGGTCACCGACGCGGCGGGCTACCGCTACGAGGACCGCCATCCGGTGACCGGGGCGCCCTGGCCGGCGATACCGCCGGTGCTGCTGGCGCTGTGGGCGGAGCTTTGCGATCCGGTGACGCCGCCCGACGCCTGCCTGGTGAACCTCTACCGCGAAGGCGCGAAGATGGGCTTGCACCAGGACCGCGACGAGGCGGACTTCGGCTTTCCGGTGCTGTCTGTTTCGCTCGGCGACACGGCGGTCTTCCGCATCGGCGGGACGGCGCGGGGCGGCCCTACCGGGTCTGTCCGGCTGGCGTCGGGGGATGTGTGCGTGCTGGGCGGTGAGGCGCGGCTGGCGTTCCATGGCGTCGATCGCGTCCTGACCGGCTCCTCGCGGCTGATCCCCGGCGGGGGGCGCATCAACCTGACCCTTCGCCGCGCGCGTCCGGCGAGCTAGGCTGACGCGACAAGGAGTAGCCCATGGTCAAGCTCACCCGCCCCGAAGGCTCCGACGCCCGCGACCTTCATCTGTCGCGCCGCATGGTCGGCGGGGTCTTCTTCGCCGGCTACGCGGCCTTTGCGCTGGGCGCGAACGCCGAGCCGATCCACACCGACGAGGCGGGGCTGGTCACCGGCGTCGTGCAGCTGCCCGCCGCCGACCGGACCATCCCGGCCTACCTCGCCCGTCCCGACGCGAGGGGCCGCGCGCCGGTGGTGCTGGTGGTCTCCGAGGTCTTCGGCATCCACGAGTATATCCGCGACCTCTGCCGGCGCCTGGCCAAGGCCGGCTACGTCGCCATCGCGCCCGACTTCTTCGCCCGCTACGGCGACCCGGCCCCGCTCACCGACTACGCCGAGATCCGCAAGATCGTCGGCCAGGCGACCGAGGCGCAGGTGCTGGGCGACATCGACGCGGCCATGTCCTGGCTGAAGGGCCAGCCGTTCGCCGACGTGAAGAAGGCGGCGATCACCGGCTTTTGCTGGGGCGGGGCGGTGGTCTGGCAGGCCTGCGCGCTGACGAAGCACTTCGACGCCGGTGTGGCCTGGTATGGCCGCCTCGCGCGCCCCGCGGACGACAGGGACCCCGCCAAACACTTCCCGCTGGAGCTGGCGGGGCAGCTGAAGGCGCCCGTGCTTGGCCTATACGGCGGCCGCGACAAGGGCATACCGCTCAGCGACGTCAGCGCCATGACCGAGGCGCTGGCCAAGGCCGGCAAGAGCGGCAGCGACATCATCGTCTACACCCAGTCCGAACACGGCTTCCACGCCGACTACCGCCCCAGCTACGACCAGGTTGCGGCCAGGGACGGCTGGCGCCGGATGCTGGCGTTTATCGCGGAGAACGGGGTCAGGCCGAGAAGCGGCGTTGAGCTGCGCGCGCCACATTTGATTGGCGTTGGGTGACAAACAGTGATTCAAATCGGCCGAGGGAAGCGGCCCAATGACGATTTTGAGAGACGATATCGCGGCCTTCGACAGGATGCGGGCCGAGCTCGAAGCCCATCATTTTCATGAATGGGTCGTCTTTCATGAAGGCAAGTTCGTAGGCGCATATCCCGACTTCGAAGCCGCCGCCTCGGACGCTGTCGAGCGCTTTGACACCGGCCCATACCTCATCCGCCAGGTGGGCGCGCAGCCGGCGCAGCTTCCCGGCGGCATGATCTTCACGCCCGCGCATGTCCTCAGTTCAGGCGGGCTTTAAAGCCGGGAAGGCGGGTTCATCACCGGCCGACCTGCTTGCTCAACTCGGCCCCACGCTCCTGGTCGATATCGGACTCAAGTCGCGATCGCCCGCGGGCGAGGCGCCCGACTTGCCTTTGAAGAAGGTTCGGGCGCTGCTCGATACGGGCGCCGGCGCTGATTGCATCGACGACGAGTTGGCCCGGTCGCTTGGACTGCCGATTTCCGACGAAGGCGAAATCAGCGGCGTCGGCGGCAAGCACCACGCCTTCATCTACACAGCGCGCGTTTACGTCCCGAAGCTGAACCGGTTGCTGTTCCAGCAATTCACCGGCGTGAAGCTGGCGCAGGGCGCGCAATGGCACCGGGTCATTCTCGGCCGCTCGTTTCTGAGACACTACCGCCTGATCTACAACGGGACCGACGGTCAGGTGGAGCTTGGCGACTGACTGTCGGCCGAAGAAGGGCTAGCCCCGCAGCTTCCGCGTCAGGGTTTCGAGGTCGCGGGCGAGGGTCTGGTCCTCGGCGCGCAGGGCCTCGATGCGGCGGACCGCGTGCAGCACCGTGGTGTGGTCGCGCCCGCCGAACCGGCGGCCGATGTCGGGCAGCGAGCGGGTGGTCAGCTGCTTGGCCAGCCACATGGCCGCCTGCCTTGGCCGGGCCACCGAGCGGTTGCGGCGCTCGCTGATCAGATCGGCCTGCTTGAGCCCGAAGTGTTCGCTGGTCGCCTTCTGGATATCATCGATGGTGATGCGCTTTTCGGCACCGCGCAGGTGCGGCCGCAAGATCGCCTGCGCCTCGTCCAGCGTCAGGCGGCCCATGCCCTCGCCCGTGCGCGCCACCAGCGTGTTCAGCGCGCCTTCCAGCTCCCGCACGCTGTCGATGAAGCGGTCGGCCAGGAAGGTCAGTACGTCCGCCTTGGCCTTGCCGCCGAAGCCCTGCTGGCGGCCCAGCTGCTCGAGCTTGCGCTCCAGGATGCCAAGGCGCAGCTGGCGGTCCGCGGGCTCGATGCCGCAGACGAGGCCCGCCGAGAGGTGCGAGCGCAGCCGCGCGTCCACCTCGGTCAGGGCGCTCGGCGGGCGGTCCGACGAGAACACCACGCGCCGGCCGTCTTCCATCAGCGCGGTCAGGGTGTGGAACAGCTCCTCCTGCGTCGACTGCTTGCCGCCCACGAAGTGAACGTCGTCGATGAGGAGCAGGTCGGCGGCGCGCAGCTCTTCCTTGAAGGCGGCGGTCTGGCGATCCATCACCGCCCGCACGAAGGTCGACAGGAAGCGCTCGGCGGTCAGATAGACCACCTTCTTCTCCGGCGCCGTGCGCATGGCTTCCCAGGCGAGCGCGTTGAGCAGGTGGGTCTTCCCAAAGCCGTAGGGCCCATGGAACAGCACCGGGTTGAAGTGGCCGTCGCTCCAGCTCGCCACCCGGCGCGCCACGGCGTGGGCGAACTCGTTGGCGGGACCGGCCACAAACGTATCGAACGTGAAGCGTTCCTGCAGGCCCGCCGTGCGCGAGGCCGGGCTCGCCACCGGCGCCACCGACGGCAGGTCGGAGGAGACGGGCGCGGCGATCTCGATGGCCTCGGCGATCGGCTCACCGCCGGCGTCGAACTCGGTGCGCGATTTCAGGTCCAGGTGGCGGCCTTGCGGGTCGTTCTGCGCCCACAGCTCGCCGATGCGCCGCCAGGCGTTACGGCGGATCCAGTCGCGGGCGGTGCCCGTCGGCGTCACCAGCACGAGCGAGCCCCCCGGACCCTCCCGCAGCGAAGCCTGCGCCAGCCAGGACCCAAAGGTGTCGTCGCCCAGCTCCCGCTTCAGCGCCTGACATGCCTTGCCCCAAAGCGCGCCCACCGGCGATTGCGCCGTCATGCTCGCATAGCCCCTGTTCGTCATTGCCTGCCCCACCCGATCGATCAATGCCATCCCACACCGGCCGACAGCGCCCCGAGCGCGACGGCCGCTCACCGGACACGAGGGTTCGTGCGGAGAACGGCATGCGTTCCCCGGCCCCTTCTTTCCACTCAATGGAAGTCCGTCTGAGGTCTTCAGAGTAGTCAGGGGCAGGAGGGTCGCAAGCGGGAAATTTAGCTTTGCCGTGTCATATTTTTGTTGACTCCGAAAAGGTCCAAATCCCGCAAGGGAAAGCGCCAATGCTGAGCTTGTTCATCGAGCGCATTCGTCGCACCCGGTGGTGCAGCGCACAATGAAAACGGGCCGGGAGATTTGCGCCCCCGGCCCGCTACAGCAATGATTTTGTTCAGCAATCCGCGACAGCGGGTCGCGGCGCCTAATCCTTAGGCGGCGGCCAGCTTCTTCAGCCGCGCGGCCAGGCGGGAGACCTTGCGGGCCGCGGTGTTCTTGTGAACCACGCCCTTGGAGACGGCCCGCATCAGCTCCGACTGGGCCCGCACGAAGGTGTCCTTGGCCACGCTCGCGTCACCGGCCGCCAGGGCCTCTTCGAACTTGCGCAGGTAGGTCCGCACGCGCGAGCGGCGGGCGGTGTTGACCTCGGTGCGGCGCGCGATCTTGCGGATGGCCTTCTTGGCGCCGGGGTTGTTGGCCATGGATGTCGAACCTTTGTAAACGGATATAGCGGACCGGAGCCCGTGAATTGGAAGCGCGGGCCTATACGTGAGGACCCGCCCCCGGTCAATGCGAGGCGCGGCTCAAGGACGTTGCGTAGGAGGTGGTCCTCGATCCATCTCAGCGATCGAGGCCATCAGCCGATCGCGATTAATCCGCGATGCTGTCAGGTGCCGAGTGGCGTCGTTGCCGGCGCAATGGCGCGTAGCGACGGCCGTCAGCCTCGTCAGCCATCTTGGAAGTTTCATCGATTGCATCTGCGCTTCACCGCCCCTTGAACGCCGGTTTGCGCTTCTCGACGAAGGCGCCCATGCCTTCCTTCTGGTCCTCGAAGGCGAACAGGGAATGGAAGAGGCGCCGCTCCAGCGCCACGCCGGTGGCCAGGGTCGTCTCGTAGGCCGCCTGGACCATCTCCTTGTTCATCATCACGGCCAGCGGCGAGAGCGAGGCGATCTTGGCGGCCGCCTCCAGCGCCTCGTCCAGCAGCCGGTCGGGCGCGACGATGCGCGAGACGAGGCCCGCGCGCTCGGCCTCCTCGGCGTCCATCATCCGGGCGGTCAGGATCATGTCCATGGCCTTGGACTTGCCCACGAACCGCGTCAGCCGCTGGGTGCCGCCGATACCGGGGGCGACGCCGAGGTTGATCTCCGGCTGGCCGAACTTGGCGGTCTCCGAGGCGATGATGAAGTCGCACATCATGGCGATCTCACAGCCGCCGCCGAGCGCATAGCCGCTGACCGCGGCGATGATCGGCTTTCTGAACGTCTCCAGCCTCCGGGCGGCGAAGGCGAAATAGTCGTCCGCGAACATCTGGGCGTAGGTCCGGGCGCTCATCTCCTTGACGTCGGCGCCGGCCGCGAAGGCCTTGTCCGAGCCGGTCAGGACCACACAGTGGACGGTTTCATTCGCCTCGGCCGCGTCGAGCGCATCGACCAGGTCGTTGAGGAGGGGGCTGTTCAGCGCATTGAGCGCCTGCGGCCGGTTCAGGCGGATCAGGGTGACGCCGTCCGACGGGGTCTCCACGATCAGGTTTTCGTAGGCCATCAGCTCGTCTCTCTCCTCAAGGTCCCTGCACCGCGATGCCGCGCCTTCGCAGCATCGCCGGCACGCCGTCCTTGCCGATCAGGTGGGCGGCGCCGACAACCATCACGGTTTCCCCCGACCCGGCAAGGCGCTCGGCGATCTGGTCGGCCCAGCGCGCGTTCCGCTCTGTAACCAGGCGTGAGTAAAGGACGGGTGTCCTCTTGCGCATCGGTTCGAGCCCCAGCCTGCTCAGCGCCTTGAGATCCGCGGCCATCCAGGCGCTCACCAGCTTGCCGAAGCCGCCGGGCTTTTGGTCGTCCTTCAGGCTGTTCTCGAGCGAGGCGATCTGCTCGCTCTCCGGCGCCTCGGCGAAATAGAGCAGTTGCTGGTCCGAGGTTTCGAAGGCGCGGCGCTCGGCGCTCTTGGGGGCCAGCGCATCGATGGTGCGCTCCACCCCGTCGGAACCGTTGGCGCCCTCGCCCGACAACAGGGCGATGCTCAGCATCACCTCGGCCAGCCAGGGGCGCATGCGGTCGACGGCCTGCATGTCCAGGTGGGCGCGCTCGGCCGCCTCGGCCAGCCGCTTGCGGCCGCGAGGGGAGAGCTTGTCGGAGAGCTTTTCCCCCTCCGGCAACACCCCTTTGGCGTACCACAGCTGGGCGGCCTCACGGGACTCGGTGGCCCCAAGCGGCATCTCGAACCACAGGTCGTCGGCGCTCTTGAGGGCCGCGTCCAGCGCCTCCGGCCGCCAGTCCAGCCCCGGCGGCAGCAGGTGGACCGAGCCGAAGAGGATGATCTGGGAGTCGGCGTCGCGCACCACCCACACCGGCGGCTTGGCGCAGGCCGGGGCGGCAAGCGCGAGGCCGGCGAGGAGGGGAAGAAGGAAGCGCTTGAACACGGGCGAGCCTATCGCTGACAGACCGGGCAATGGAAGGTCGAGCGCCCAGCCTGCACCAGCCGTTTGACGGTTCCGGGGCAGCCTGTTGTGGGGCAGGGCCGGCCCTCGCGGTCATAGACCCGGAAGCGATGCTGGAAATAGCCGAGCGCCCCGTCGGAGCCGGCGAAGTCGCTGATCGAGGAGCCGCCCGCCTCCACCGCCTCGGCGAGGACGTCCTTGATGGCGGTCACCAGCGGCTCGACCCGCTTCCTTGCTATCTTGCCCGCCGGTTTCGTGGGCGAGATCCCCGCCCGGTGCAGGGCCTCGCAGACGTAGATGTTGCCAAGTCCCGCCACGATCCGCTGGTCGAGCAGCAGCGTCTTGGGCCCCTGCTTTCGCCCCGCGAACGCGGCTTGCAGGTATGACCCGGTCAGACCCGGCCCCAGCGGCTCCGGCCCCATGGCCTTGAAGTAGGGATGCTGGTCCAGCTGGTCGGTGGCGATCAGGTCCATGAAGCCGAACCGCCGAGGGTCGTAGTAGGTGACCCTCGCCCCCGCCTCGGTCTCGAACAGCACGTGCACGTGCTTGGGATCGGGCGGCACGGCCTGGACGAAATCACCCGGCCGCACTCGCCGCTCCGCCGTCTCCACCTCGAAGCGCCCGGTCATACCAAGGTGCATGATCAAGGTGTCGCCCCGGTCGAGCGGCGCCAGCAGATACTTGGCCCGCCGGTCCAGCCGCTCGATCCGCGCGCCGCTCAGCCGCTGGACGAAACCCTCGGGCAGGGGAAAGCGCAGATCCGGCCGCCGCGCCTCGACGCGCGACAGCCGCGCGCCGGCCAGCACCGGCTCCAGGCCGCGCCGCACCGTCTCGACTTCGGGTAACTCGGGCATGGCTCTCCTTGGCACGGCGCGCGCCCGCGCGGAACCGCGAGCGCTGGCGTGCTCTATCGCAGACAGCTAAGACGCCAGCGACATGACCGAAAGCACCACCGCCACCTTCGGCTACCAGGACGTCGACCCGGCCGACAAGCCGGGCCTGGTGCGCGGCGTCTTCGACCGCGTCGCGGGCCGCTACGACCTGATGAACGACCTGATGAGCGCGGGCGTGCACCGCCTCTGGAAGGACGCCATGGCCTCGCGGCTGAACCTTCAGCCTGGCGAGACGGTCATCGACTGCGCCGGCGGCACCGGCGACATGGCCCGCGCCTACGCGAAGATGGCCCGGCGCGCCCAGCAGCGCCGGGGCGGGCAGGACGCGCAGGTCGTGGTCATCGACTACAACGCCGAGATGATCGCCGCCGGCCGCCAGCGCGGCTTCGAGCCGGAGATCCTGTGGGCCGTGGGCGACGCCCAGCGCCTGCCGCTGCCCGACCAATGCGCCGACGCCTATTCCATCGCGTTTGGCATCCGCAACGTCACCGACATCGCCGCCGCCCTGCGCGAAGCGCGCCGCGTGCTGAAGCCCGGCGGGCGGTTCCTGTGCCTGGAGTTCTCGCACCCGGTCACCGAGGCGCTGCGCAAGGCCTACGACACCTACAGCTTCAACGTCATCCCGCGCATCGGCGAGCTGGTCGCCAGGGACCGGGCCTCCTACCGGTACCTGGTCGAAAGCATCCGCCGCTTCCCCGACCAGCACGCCTTCGCGTCGATGATCGAGGACGCCGGATTCAGCAGGGTGACCTTCACCAACTACTCCGCCGGGGTTGCGGCCCTGCACCAGGGGTGGGCCATCTAGGATGGCGGGCCCGGCGTCCTTTGGCCGGCTGGTCGCCGCGGGCTGGACGCTGGCCAGGGCCGACGCCCTGCTGCCGCGCGAGTTCGACGAGCGCTATCCCACTGGCCTTCAGACCGCGAGCCGGGTGCTGCGCATCCTCCACGGCCGGGCCGCCCGGCATGGTCGTCCCGGCCAGCGGCTGGCCCATGCGCTGGAGCAGCTCGGCCCCGTGGCCATCAAGCTTGGCCAGTTCCTTTCCACCCGGGCCGACATCTTCGGCGAGCAGTTCGCCTTTGACCTGGCGCGGCTGAAGGACCGGCTGGCCCCCTTTCCCCGCGACGAGGCGGTCGCCTGCATGGAGGAGGGGCTGGCCCGGCCGCTGTCGGAAGTCTTCACCGAGGTCGGCGAGCCGGTGGCCGGCGCCTCGATCGCCCAGGCCCATAGCGCGACTCTCCTCGACGGCCGCCACGTCGCCGTGAAGGTGCTGCGGCCGGGGATCGAAAGGCGCGTCGCCCGGGACGTGGAGACGCTCAAGCTTGCCGCCCGCATCGTCTATGGCCTTGGCGAGACCGCCCGGCGCATGGAGCCCAAGGCCTTCGCCGCCGAGGTGGTCCGCTCGCTGCAGCTGGAGCTGGATCTGCGCTTCGAGGCCGCCGGCGGCGCCGAGTTGGCCGAGGTCATGGCCCACGACGGCTACATGCGCGCCCCCAAGGTCATCTGGGACGGCGTCTCCCGCCGCGTCCTGACCACCGAGTGGGCCCAGGGCATGCCGCTGTCCGATCCGGCCGCCCTGGAGCAGGCGGGCCTGGACCGCCCCGCCACGGCCGTGAACCTCATCCGGGCCTTCCTGGCGCAGGCGCTGGACCACGGCGTCTTCCACGCCGACCTGCATGAGGGCAACCTGTTCCTGAGCCCCCCGGCGATCCTGACCGCCGTCGACTTCGGCATCGTCGGGCGCCTTGGGATGGCCGAGCGGCGCTACCTGGCGCAGATCCTCTATGGCCTGCTGACCCGCGACTACCAGCGCGTGGCCGACATTCACTTCGAGGCCGGCTACGTGGGCGCCGACCAGGACCGCGACGCCTTCGCCCAGGCGCTGCGGGCGGTGGGCGAGCCGGTGTTCGGCCGCACGGTGCGCGATGTCTCCATGGGCCGGGTGCTGGCCCAGCTGTTCGAGATCACGGGCCTGTTCAACATGCGCCTGCGGCCCGAGCTGGTGCTGCTGCAAAAGACCATGGTCACGGTCGAGGGCGTCGCCCGGCGCCTCGACCCCGACTGCGATATCTGGGCCGCCGCCGACCCGGTGGTGCGCCGCTGGGTCGCCCGCGAAGTCGGCCCCGCCGCCCGCGTCCGCGACCTCACCGAGGATGTCCGCAAAGCCCTCCAGGGCCTGGCCCGCCTCGCCGAAGGCCCCGCCGCCACACAGGTGGTCGTCGAACAACCCCGCGAGCCGGCCCGCCTCGCTTGGTTCGTCGCGGGCGCCCTCATCGCCGCCGCGGCGTTCGCGCTTGGTTCACTGATCACCTGAGCCAGCCCCACCCCCCGTCGTCATCCTAGGCCTTGTGCCTAGGACCCAGAGACGCAAGCGTCCGCAAGCTCATCAGGTGCGGTGGCCACCTCGGCGCCGACTCTCAGCTCGCCTCGATTCTGGGTCCTAGGCACAAGGCCTAGGATGACGGGGGAGAAGGGGGGCGAGGTCGGGACGCAGCGGCACAGGCGTCCATTCCGTCAGCACTGGATAGAGGTCCTGCCACAGCGGGTTCTCGCGCTCGATCAGGTTGCACTTCCACGCGCGCGGCCAGCGCTTGAGCGACTTCTCGCGGTGGATCGCGGCCTCGATGCTCGTGAACATCTCGTACCAGACAAGCCGGTTGCAGCCGTATTTCTCGGTAAAGCCCGGCGTCAGGCCCTCCCGATGCTCATACGTCCGGCGGATCAGGTCGCCCGTGACGCCGATGTAGATCGTCCCGTGCTGGCCGCTCGCCATCACGTAGACGGCAGGCGATTTCTCCATCAGCCCTGATCGTCCCTGGGGCGCTTGCGGGAGGCCTGTTTGTTCAGGTCGGCCTTCTGTTTCTCCCAATAGGCGGGGCCGTCGTCGGGTTTGAACATGGTGCGGGGTGCGCCGTCTTTCGTCGCCACCGCGAAGGTGTTGCTGGCGGGGTCGTAGATCAGCTTGTCGCCGTTGGCGCGGGTCAGCACCTTCGCGCCCTTGGGCGGCGAGGCGACGAAGTCGTGAGCCTTCCGCACAAAGTCCTCGACGCTCCCCGCGCCGAACGCCTCGCCGTCGCGCTCGAAGTGGTACTGGGCGTTTTCCTGCGCCGAGTGCTTGGAGTTGGACGACCACATCGGCCGGCCGTCCACCAGCGGCGCGGGCTCGCGCGCCACCGCCTCGCCGCTCGCCTGCACCGGCGCGGTCTCGAACGCCGCGCCCGAATGGTCGCGCGCCGGCACCGCCGAAGCGCCGCTGTCGCAGCCCGCCAGCGCCAGCACGCCGACCAGCAGATAAACAGGTTTCATTGGACTCGCCCCTTGCCCACAGGTTGTTGCGAACGAAGTAAGAACAAACGAGGCCGTTTGTCCAGCGCCCCGCTTTCCCATAGAAGTTCGCCCCGTGGAAAAACGCGTTCTGCTCATCGTCGGCGGGGGTGTGGCGGCCTACAAGGCGCTCGAGCTCACGCGCCTGCTGCGCAAGGCCGGCGTCGCCGTGCGCCCGATCCTGACGAAGGCGGGCGCCGAGTTCGTGACGCCCCTGTCCCTGTCGGCGCTGGCCGAGGACAAGGTCTACGCCGACCTCTTTTCCCTCACCGACGAAGCCGAGATGGGCCACATCGAGCTGTCCCGCTCGGCCGACCTGGTGGTCGTCGCGCCCGCCACGGCCGACCTGATGGCCAAGGCCGCGAACGGACTGGCGAACGATCTGGCCTCGACGACCCTGCTCGCCACCGACAAGCCGGTGCTGATGGCGCCGGCCATGAACGTGCGCATGTGGCAGCACCCGGCCACCGTCCGCAATTTCGAACAACTCAAGGCCGACGGCGTCCATTTCGTGGGACCCGACGAGGGCGCCATGGCCTGCGGCGAGTTCGGCCCCGGCCGCCTGGCCGAGCCGCCCGCCATCTTCGAAGCGATCATGGAGCTGCTGGAGGGCTCCGCCGCCCGCCCTTTAGCCGGTAAGCACGTGGTGGTGACCGCCGGTCCCACCGCCGAGCCGATCGACCCGGTGCGCCTGATCACCAACCGCTCCAGCGGCAAGCAGGGCTACGCTATCGCCTGCGCGCTGGCGCGGCTGGGCGCGCGCGTGACGCTGGTCTCCGGCCCCACCGCCCTTCCGGCCCCTCCGGGCGTCGACCGCGTCGACGTCGAAACCGCCCTCGAAATGCTCGAAGCCGGCAAGGCCGCCATGCCGGCCGACGCGCTGGTCGCCGTCGCCGCCGTCGCCGACTGGCGGCCCGACGAAGCCTTCAAGACCAAGCTCAAGAAGGGCAAGAGCGGCCCGCCCGCCGTCCAGCTGGTCGAAAACCCCGACATCCTGGCCACCCTCGCGCAGGGCCCGAACCGGCCGAAGCTGGTGGTCGGTTTCGCGGCCGAGACCAACGATGTCGAAGAACACGCCCGCGCCAAGCTGGCCCGCAAGGGCTGCGACTGGATCGTGGCCAACGACGTCACCCAGCCCGGCGTCATGGGCGGGGCTGAGAACGCCGTCCTCATCATCTCGAAAGCGGGCACGGAGCGCTGGGACCGCATGCCCAAGGCGGCGGTCGCCGAGCGCCTGGCCCGAAAGATCGCGGAGCATCTTGCTTGAACCCGACCATCCCCATCGTCCGCCTGCCGCACAACGCCGACCTGCCGCTGCCGTCGTATGAGACCGACGGCGCCGCCGGCATGGACCTGCGCGCCGCGGTGCCACAGGACGAGCCGATGGTGCTCAAGCCCGGCGCCCGGGCGATGGTCCCGACGGGTCTCTCCTTCGCCGTCCCGCGCGGGTTCGAGGCGCAGGTGCGGCCCCGCTCGGGGCTGGCGGCCAAGAACGGCGTCACCTGCCTCAACACGCCGGGCACGGTGGACAGCGACTATCGCGGCGAGGTGAAGGTGATCCTGATCAACCTCGGCGAGGAGGATTTCCACATCCGCCGGGGCGACCGCATCGCCCAGCTGGTGATCGCACCCTTCGCCCGCGCGGAGTGGCTTGCGACCGACAGTCTTGATTCTACGGAACGGGGCGCCGGCGGGTTTGGATCAACCGGCGGGCGCTAGGTAGGGCCAGACCGCCATAAAGCCGAGGAAGCCGGTGGAAAAGCCAAGCCCCGCGACCCACAGGAACGGGCGGATGACCTCTGCGGTGGTGACGGTGGCGACGGCGCGCATGGAGCGGTTCCTCGTAAGCCCTGCAGGGTTGAGAACACTCAAGGTCGCGAACAGTTGCGGCACGCTAACTGAACAGACGCTGACATGATTCGCCTTGCGCCTGATCAAGCTGTGCAGTGGTTAGGCGAGCGGGCGCGGCGTGTGTTCATTCCCGCCGGGGCCGCCGAGCCCTTGGCGCTGTTCGAGGCTTTCCGCGAAAGCCCGGACGCGGCGCGCGGCCTGACCTTCGTCGGCGCCTTCCTGCCGGGCGCCAACCGCAACGACTGGGCCTCGCTCGGACGGGCGGAAGGGACCTTCGCCTCGGCCGACTGGCGGGAGAGTTTCGAGGCCGGCTGCTTCACCTTCGTCCCCCTGACCTACTTCCAGACCTACGGCTGGCTGGCGACCACGCCGCTGGACGCCGCCGTCTTCCACGTGAGCGCGCCGAGGGGCGGCCAATGCTCGCTGGGCGTCGCCACCGACCTGTCGCCGGCCGTGATGGGGCGCGACGTCCTGAAGGTCGGCCTCGTCAATCAGCGGATGCCGTTCACGCGCGGGCCGTCGATCCCGCTCGACGCCTTCGACATGGTGGTGGATATCGACCAGCCGCTGGCGACCTACGACGCCGGCGCGCTCGACCCCGCCTTCGACCGCATTTCCCAGACCATCGCGCAGCTGACCCCCGACGGCGCCTCGGTCCAGTTCGGCATCGGCAAGGCGGGCGTCGCGGCGCTGGCCGCGCTGGAAGGCCGCAAGGGGCTGAAGATCCACTCCGGCATTGTCACCGACCCGCTGCTGGGCGTGCTGGACTCCGGCGCGCTGGACGAGGTGGTCACCGGCCTTGCCCTCGGCGCCCCGCCCCTGTTCGAGCGCTGCGCCGCCGACCCTCGCATCCGCTTCGAGCCGGCCAGCTTCACCCACGACGTCCGAACCCTTGCGGCCATCCCGCGCCTGGTGGCCGTCAACTCGGCGCTGGAGGTCGACCTCTTCGGCCAGGCCAACGCCGAGTTCATCGCCGGCCGTCAGGTCAGCGGCGTCGGCGGCCTCACCGACTTCCTGCGCGGGGCGCGGCTCTCCGAAGGCGGCGTCCCCATCGTCGCCCTCAACGCCACCGCCAAGGGCAAAAGCCGCATCGTCCCGCGCCTCGCCCCGAACGCCGTCTCCGTCCCCCGCGCCGACATGGGCGTCGTCGTCACCGAACACGGCCACGCCGACCTGCGGGACTTGCCACTCGACCAGCGCGCCCAAGCCCTCATCGCCATCGCCGCCCCGGAGCACCGGGATGCGCTGGCTAACGAGTGGGACCAGCTGCGCCGGATGATGTGAATAGCGCGATCCATCCCCCCCACGTCATCCTGGGCCTTGTGCCCAGGATCCAGAATCGAGGCGCCCGGCGCGTAGCCGAGGCGTCGGCCAACGCACATGCTGTACCTGGACCGGCGGCGTTTCTGGGTCCTCGGGACAAGCCCGAGGATGACGGGTTTGTAGAAGGCTGAGGCTACTTGAGCAGCTCGTCCGTATGCTCGCCCAGCTTCGGCGCCCGCTTGCCCGGCATGCGCTTGCCGTCCACCTTCACGGGCGAGGCCAGCATGTGCAGGCCCTGCGGCCGGTCGGGGTGATCGATGACGTCGCGCATGGCGACTTCGGCGACGAAGGGGTTGGCCAGCGCCTGGTGGATATCCAGCACCGGCCCGAAGGGCACGCGGCCGCCCAGCGCCCTGGCCCACTCGGCCGTCGTGCGGGTGGAGAACATGGCGTCCACCTCGGCGGTCAGCGCCTCCAGGTTCGCGCGGCGAGCCTTCAGGTCGGCAAAACGCGGGTCGTCGCGCAGGTCCGGGCGCCCGGCGATGTCGCACAGCCCGAACCAGAACTTCTGCGTCATGCACATCAGCTGGCCATAGCCGTCCTTCGTTTTCACCCGCTGCACCGGGGCCAGCTGCGGGTGCGCCCCGCGCGGCAGCCGGCCGACGTCGTAGC
Organism: Caulobacteraceae bacterium; assembly: GCA_036376035.1. GTDB lineage: Bacteria > Pseudomonadota > Alphaproteobacteria > Caulobacterales > Caulobacteraceae > Caulobacter. Next base: position 44,775 of record DASVBC010000031.1, read on the forward strand.
CCTCGTTCATCGCCCAGATGCCGGGGTAGGAGAGCTGGTGCAGGGCCACGTCGAACAGGCACACGTCCACGTCGCAGCCGACGCCGGTGGTCCGCGCCGACAGGATCGCGGCCGTCACCCCGAAGGCGAACGTCGTCCCGGTCATGAAGTCGATGATCGAGACGCCCATCCGCGTCGGCGGCGCGCCGGGATCGCCGGTCATGCTCATCAGCCCGGCCTCGGCCTGCATGGGGTAGTCGTAGCCCGGCCAGCTCTCACGGCTGTTGCCCCGCCCATAGGCCGACAGGTGGCCGCAGACGATGGCGGGGTTGAGCGCCTTCAGATGCTCATAGGTGATGCGCAGCTTGTCCGGCTGGTCGCCGCGCAGGTTGTTGACCACCGCGTCGGCGGTCTTCACCAGCGCCTCGAAACCGGCGCGGCCTTTCTCGGTCTTCAGCTCGACGGCGGCCGACTTCTTCCCCCGCGAGAAGGTCTGGAAATACTGGCTGTCGTGCTCGCCCAGCATGAAGGGGCCGGTCGGGCGCGAGGCGTCGCCGCCGGTCGATGGCGCCTCGATCTTGATGACCTCGGCGCCCAGCTCGCTCATGTGCTGGGTGGCGTAGGGCCCGGCGCCGAAGTGCTCGATGGTCAGCACCCGCACCCCTTCGAGCGGCCGCCTCACCAGTAGTCCTTCATCAGTTCAGAGGCCCAGGCCGGCTCGCGCACCTCGCCTCTGGGCAGGAAGCCCCTCAGCACCGGCTTGATGTCCACGACCGGCGTCCCGTCGATGGCGTCCAGCCCCTCGACGATCAGGCCGCGGCCCTCGACCCCGACGATGGCGCAGACGCTGACGCCAAGGCGGTTGGGCCGGTTCTTGCCGCGCTGGGCGAAGATGCCGACCAGCGGCCAGTCCTTGTTGCCGCGCGGATGGCGGGCGCCGGTGACGATCTGCTCGGGCGTGACCTTGTCGAACACGAAGATCACCTCGGCGTGGGAAAAGTCGGCGAGCCCGGCCAGCGCCTCGTCCGGGACGCCGTCCGCCAGCTCGATCCGCGCCCGGCTCTTTCCCCAGTCGTCGTCGATCGCCTCGGCCCGGCCGCCGCGCACGAAGGCCACGGGTTCTATGGAGAAGCTCATGGCCGCTCATTAAGCCCTTCCCCCTGGATGGGGGAAGGGTTGGGATGGGGGTGGGAGCCTCTCCGCGTGAACTCCCCCAAGCAGCACATCCCTGAGCCTCCTCCACCCCCAACCCCGGCCCTTCCCCCATCCAGGGGGAAGGGAGAGGCGACAGCCGCCACTTTGCCGCCGCCGCGAACCAAGGCTAGATCGCCTCACAGTCGGGAGGGATTTCAGATGGCGGACAAACCCGCATCGATGCGGACGGTCGTGGCGGCGTCTTCGGCGGGCACCGCGTTTGAGTGGTACGACTTCTTCATCTTCGGCACGCTGGCGACGGTCATTTCGAAGACCTTCTTCTCGGCGCTGAACGACACCGCCGCCTTCATCGCCGCGCTGGCCCTGTTCGGCGCCGGGTTCGCGTTCAGGCCGCTGGGCGCCCTGATCTTCGGCTGGCTGGGCGACCGGGCCGGACGCAAGGCGGCCTTCCTGATCACCGTCACCATGATGGGCGGGGCGACCTTCGCCATCGGGCTCCTGCCCACCTACGCCCAGGCAGGCCCCATCGCGCCGATCCTGCTGATCCTCATGCGCATCATCCAGGGCACGGCGCTGGGCGGCGAGTACGGCGGCGCGGCCATCTACGTCGCCGAGCATGCGCCGGCCGATAAGCGCGGCGCCTCTACCGGCTGGATCCAGGTGTCGGCGGCGCTGGGGCTGATCGGCGCGCTGGTCGCCATCCTCGTCACCCGCACGGCCATCGGCGAGGAGGCCTTCGCCGCCTGGGGCTGGCGCATCCCCTTCCTGATCTCGGCGGGCCTGCTGGCGGTCTCGATCTGGATGCGGCTCAAGCTGTCGGAAAGCCCGGCCTTCCAGGCCCTCAAGGACGCCGGCGAGCACGCCACCCACCCCTTCCGCGAAGCCTTCGGCCAGTGGAAGAACCTCAAGCTCGTGGTCCTCGCGCTGCTGGCCATCATGTTCGCGCAGGGGGCGGTCTGGTATGCGGCCTTCTTCTACACCCAGGTCTTCCTGGAGAAGTTCCTCAAGCTCCCCGCGCCCACCGTGAACATGCTGGTCATGGTGCTGGTGGTGGTCAGCGCCCCGCTCTACGTCTTCTTCGGCTGGCTGTCGGACAAGGTCGGCCGCAAGTGGGTGATGCTGGCGGGCATGGTCCTGTCGCTCGCCTTCTTCTTCCCCGGTTTCCAGCTGATGGCCCAATACGGCAACCCGGCGCTCGCCGAAGCCGAGGCGCGCATGCCGGTGACCGTCGTGGCCGATCCCGCCGCCTGCTCGCTGCAGTTCGACCCGGTGGGCAAGGCCCAGTTCACCAGCTCCTGCGACCTCGCCAAGGGCGTGCTGGCCAACGCCGGCGTCTCCTACGACAACGCCGCCGCGCCGAAGGGCTCGCTTGCGCAGGTGCGTATCGGCGACCAGCTGGTGGCCTCGGCCGAAGCCGGCGGCCTCGCCCCCGCGCAGGTCAAGGCGGCCAAGGCCGATGTCGAAACCCGCGTGAAGGCCGCGCTCCGGGCGGCCGGCTATCCGCTGGAGGCCGATCCCGGGCGGATCAACTTCGTCGGCCTGTTCGCGGTGCTGTTCGTCTTCGCCATCGGCGCGACGGCGCTCTACGGGCCGCAGGCCTCGGCGCTGGTCGAGCTCTTCCCCACGCGGGTGAGGTACACGGCCCTGTCGCTGCCCTACCACATCGGCACGGGCTGGGTCGGCGGCTTCCTGCCCTTCACCGCCTTCGCCATCGTGGCCGCGACGGGGCACATCTATGCGGGCCTCTGGTACCCGGTGATCTTCACGGCCATCAGCGTGGTCGTGACCCTGTTCTGGTGGCCGGAAACGAAGGGCAGGCCGCTGGATGCGGTCTGACAGAACCTAAAACCGCTCATTCCCGCTTTCGCGGGGATGAGCGGAGGAGGTGAGCCGGACAATACGTTTTCCGGCACTCACCAACTCGTTGATCTCGCTTGGACTCAGCCCCTCGCGCCGCTCGGCGTCGCGGCGGGCCATGGCGGCGATGTCGCCGTTGGCGCCCGGCTCGACGATCAGCACGTCGGCGGCGCCCAGCGCCCGCAGCGCGCGCAACGTGATCAGGTCCGCCGGTCCCGAGGCGTCGATCTCCAGCACCTCGCCCTTGTCCGGCCGAAAGGTCTTCAAGGCCTCGCGCAGCCCGTCAGCGGTGATCTCGCCCTCCAGGGCCCGCCGCAGGAAGGCGCGCCGTTGCGTCAGGTCGGGCAATGCCGCGCGAAGTTCGTCCTGCATTTCGCGGAAGGTCGCCGCGACCTGGCCGATCCTTTGCGGCAGGCGCGCCTCCAGCTCGCCGCGCAGCATCGTCGCCAGCATCGGCGAGGCGCCGCCGGTGCCGACAGCCGCCACCACTTCGCCCCGGTCGACGATGGCGGGGGTGGTGAAGTCACTCAGCTCGGGCCGGTCGATGACGTTGACCAGCGCGCCCGCCGCGCGGGCGGCCGCCCCGGCGGCGGGGTCGGTGACGAACGCCATCAGGGCGCCCGCGTAAGACCCCCGATCGAACGCCGCCTCGCCCTCGATCCGGACCAGCTCGCACGGCGCGCCCTCGAACAGCCGCGCCTTGGCCTCGGCCGCCTCGCCGGCGCCCGCGATCACGACCTTGCGCCCGGCCAGCGGAAAAAACGCGGGGAAGGCGTCCACTTAAGCTCCTCTCAAGCAGTTTCACGCCACGATAGCCCAACTCACGCGCACAAGCGTGGCTGATAGCGGCTCGTTAAGCACTTCCGATCATGCTTACCGCGACTTTAACCACGAAGGGCCGCCCCGAACCCATGGGCAGCGCCGCCTTCATCACCGGAACGCCCCCTCGGGCGAGGCGCGTGCGCGCCCGCGCCCTGGGCTGCCGTGTCTGGGAGCTCGACGGCTCCGCGCGCGTGGATTTCGACATGGGCGGCGGGGCCGTCCTGCTGGGTCACGCCCACCTGGTGGTCGAGGCCGCCGTCGCCGACATCCCCTCCGACGCCGAGGACGCGGCCGCTGACGCCCTGAGCTTCCTCTCCCCCGCCGCGGTCTGCGTCCGCTTCACCGCCGAGGAGAGCCAGGGCCTCCCCGCAGCCATCGCCGCCGCCCGCAAGGTCACCGGCCGCCGCCGCGTGCTGGCCAGCGCCGGGGGCACGCCGCTGGCCGACGCCGACGATCTCGCCGCCGTGGTGGTCGATCCGCTGGGCGCCGACCCGGCCGACCTCGCCCACGCCCGCTCGCTGGCCGACGCTTCCGGCGCGGTGCTGATCTTCGACGAGGGCGTCTCATCCTTCCGCGTCGATGAGCACGGGGCGCAGGGCCTTTCCGGCGTCATCCCCGACCTCTGTATCCACGGGACCGCCATCGCCAACGGCCGTCCCATCGGCGCCGTCGCCGGGCGCCCCGACCTGATCGCCGCCATCGACGAGCACGACCTCGCCGCCCCGCGCCCGGCCTCGCTGGCCGCCGCCGCCGCGACGCTGCACGTGCTGGCCGACTGCCCCGTCGCCCCGCAGCTTCGGGTGCTGGGCGCCGAGCTTCAGGCCGAGGTCGGCCGCATCGTCGAGAGCGCCGGCGCCGAGCGCTTCTTCTCCCTCGACGGCGACCCGACCCTGCCCGCGCCCCTGTTCGCCGCGCCCCAGCTCGAGGGGTTGTGGCTCAAGGAAATGTCCAGCCGCGGCTTCATCGTCGTCGGCCCCCACGCCATCTGCGCCGCCCACGGCGAACCCGAAGTCGCCGCCCTCATCGAGGCCTACGCCGCCATCATCCCCGCCATGACCGCCAAGGGACTGCTGGAGTCCCTGCTGCGGCGCCTGCCCGAGCCCTTCAGCGCATGATCACAGCCCTCTCCAAGCTCGGCCTCGCCGCCGCCCAGTTCGGCCTTGGCGCCGCCACCCCCCCGCGCGGCCGCTCCCCCGAGGCCGAGACCGGGACCATCTTCCAGGTCGCCGCCCGCGCCGGCCTGTCGGTCCTCGACACCTCGGGCGTCTATGGCCGGGGCGAGAGCCTGCTCGGCCAGCTGATGCCGCGCCCCATGCCCTTCCGCGTCACCATCGGCGCGGCCCGCTGCGACCGGGGCCCCGACTATGTGGAGGCCGAGGCCCGCGCCAGCCTCAAGCGCCTGGGCGTCCAGCGCGCCGACGCCATCATCGTCCAGTCCGCCCACGAACTCTTCAGCCCCATGGGCGCCGCCCTGTGGCGCCGCCTGCAAGAGCTGCGCGAGGCCGGGCTGTTCAAAAAGATCGGCGTCTCGGTCCACGCCTCGGACGATCCCATCGGCGTGACGAAGCGCTTTCGCCCGGACATCGTCCAGGCCCCCGCCAGCCTCCTCGACCAGCGCCTGCTGGTCGACGGCACGCTCGGCGAGGTCTCCTCGCTCGGTGTCGAGGTCCAGCTGCGCTCCATCTTCCTGCACGGGCTTCTGTTCCTGCCGCCCGACCACCTGCCGGCGCGGCTGAAGGGCGCCGCCGGCATCTCGCGCGTCCGCCGCCTGATCGCCGAGGGCCGCTCGGACCCGTTGCAGGCCGCGCTCGCCTTCGCCCTGTCGCGCAAGGAGGCTACCGCCGTCCTCGTCGGCGTCACCTCGGCGGCCGAGTTGCAGGCGGTCATCGCCGCCGCCGCCAGCCCGCCCCCCGACCTCGACTGGGAAGCGATGGCCGTCGAGGATCCCGAGACCCTCGACGCCGATCACTGGGCCGCCGCCTGAAGAACCCTCCTCCCTCGAGGGGAGGAGGGCAGGGTGGAGGGTGTGGCCGCTGAGTCTGGGCGAGAGGCGCCGGTGGGCTCAGAGCCTCACGCGCCTCTCATTCATCTCTCTGCACTCACCCCCATCCCCGGCCCTTCCCCCATCGAGGGGGAAGAAAGGTTACCGCCGAACTCTCAGGCCCACGAACACGCCCCGCCCCGGCTCGCCGTAGCCGAGCACCTCCTGGAACGCCTCGTCGGTGAGGTTCTCGACGCGTGCCGTGACCTCCACCCCTTCCCGGAGCGCGTAGGCGCCGGCGAGGTCGGCGACGACAAAGCCCTTGCGCCGCGCGCGGGTGAAGCTCGCCGGCTCGATGTCGGCCTGGGCGCTCTCGGCCCGCACCGTCAGGGCGCCGCTCGCCGGTCCCCGGCGCCACGCCACCATCACCGAACCCGAATGCTCCGGCGCCCGGTACAGCTCTTCCCCGGTGATGGCGTCGATGGCGTCGGTCCAGGCATAGGTCGCCTTCAGCCGCAGCGCCTCGGTCAGCCGCGCCTCGGCCTGCGCCTCGATCCCGTCGGTGCGCGTGCGCTCCAGGTTCACATAGCGCGAGGTGAAGTCGTCCGGGTTGAAGAAGTAGGCGATCTGGTCCTCGACCGTCAGCCGATAGCCGGTCACATCGCCCGCGAACCGGCCGTCGGGCGAGCGCCACGCCAGCCGCGCGTCCCAGCCCTGCGCCCGCTCGGGCCTCAGCCCGACCGACGGCCCCTCGGGAAAGCAGAAGTCGCAGACGGTGTGGCTGATGGTCGGGGTCTTGAACCCCTGGCCCCAGGCCGCGGAGGCGATGAAGCCCGCGCCCAGGTCGAACGCCGCCGACATCCGCGCGGTGGTCTCGGCGTCATAGGCGTCGGGGTCGTCGTAGCGCAGGCTGGCGTTGGCGGTCAGCCGCGCGGTCGGGCTCCAGCGGACCACCGCAAAGGCGGCCGTGGCGCCCTGGTCGGCCTCGCCCGCCGACAGGGTCGCGGCGATGTCCTCGCGCTCGGCCCCGACCACGAAGGCCAGCGGATCGGCCGGCGCGCCGCCCTCGGCGGTCCAGCGCCACACCCGCCGGTCGGCCTGATAGGCGGTGGAGAAGACCGAGCGGCTCTCGCGGTCGATATCATAGGCCGACAGGCTGATGGTTTGCGCGAGCCCCAGCGCCGAGAACCGGCCGCGCGCGAACCCCGACCAGCTTTGGCTGTGATAGTGGGCGTCGGTGTCGCCGAACACGAACAGCTCGTCATAGCCGTCCTGATCGACATCGGCCTCGGCATAGCGGATGCGCCCGTCGAGCTCGATGGGCCCCAGTCGCCGGCGCCCGTTCACCCCCGCCGTCCAGGTCTCAAACCCGTCGTCCTCGGTTCCCCCCGCCACGGCCGAGACGCCGTCGGTGCGATAGCCCGACAGGGAAGCGCCGATCGCCCCGTCCTCGTTCGCCGACCCTACGGCCGCCGCCGCGCGCAGGGTGTTGCGGCTGCCGGCCTCGGCCCGCGCCCGCCAGCCGTCCAGTTCACGCGTGGTGAAGGCGACCACCCCGCCGATGGCGTCCGAGCCCCAGATCGAGCCCTGCGGCCCGGCCAGCACCTCGATCCGCGAGACGTCCGCCAGGTCCAGCGCTGACAGGTCAAAGCCTCCGTCGGGCAGGGACGGGTCGTTCACCGGCACGCCGTCGACCAGCACCAGCGTCTTGTCGGTCTCGGCGCCCCGCAGGCGGATGGAAGTCGAGCCGCCCGCGCCGCCGGTGCGGAAGACCGACAGGCCCGGCACGGTGTTCAGCACGTCGATGGCGAAGATCGCCTGGCGGTCTTCGATCTCGGCGGCGTCGATCACCCGCACGCCGGGGATGTCCTCGGCGATGGAGGGCAGGCGGGTGGCGGTGACGATGACCTGGTCCACCTCCTGCGCCATGACCATCGAGGGAAGGGCGGAAAGGCACGAGGCCAGAAGCAGGAACTTGCGCATGGCGCGTTCTCCTCAAGGGAGCCCGCGCGGCGCCGCGTGGCGGGATGGGTCAGCGACAACGCACGGCGCGCCGGCCGGCGGTCGCTGCTACGGAAGGGTGTGAAGCCTTCCCGCGCCGATGACCTGGACCCGGGTCACGGACGAGCGACGGCGGCGGCAGGTCTCCTGGCTCACGGGTCATTGGACCTGCGCCTCGCCTTCCCGGTTTCCCAGTGGCTTTGGTGGCGCGGCCCTCGCCGCTTACAGTTGCGGGCACAGCCGGGGCATCACACCCCCGTTCCCTCTTGGCCCCCGAAGGGGACCGCCTGAGCCATTAATGCTGCACTGCAGCGGTTGATTCAACCCCCCTCCCGCCCGTCATCCTCGGCCTTGTGCCGAGGACCCATAATCGAGGCGGTAGGTGGTGTTCGGGTGCGTCGGCCAACGTACTTGATGAGCTTGCCACGTCGGCGTCTCTGGGTCCTCGGCACAAGGCCGAGGATGACGGGAGGGTGGGTGCGGGGGGCTACCAAACCCCGTACGGATCGACGAACGGCTTGCCGAGCGCCTCGGCGACCGCCGGGTGGGTCACCTGCCCGTTCAGCACGTTCAGCCCCTTGGCCAGGTGCGGGTCGCGGTGCAGGGCGTCCAGACCGTTCTTCGCCAGCGCCAGGCCGAACGGCAGCGTCGCGTGCACCAGCGCCTCGGAGGAGGTGCGGGGCGCCGCGCCCGGCATGTTGGCGACGCAGTAGTGGACCACCCCGTCGACGACATAGGTCGGCTCGGCGTGGGTGGTCGGATGCGAGGTCTCGAAGCAGCCGCCCTGGTCGATGGAGACGTCCACCAGCACCGAGCCCGGCTTCATCTGCGACAGGTGCTCGCGGCGGACCAGCTTGGGCGCGGCGGCGCCGGCGGTCAGCACCGCGCCGATCACCACGTCGGCCTTGAGGATCTCCTCCTCGACCGCGTCCAGCGTCGAGTAGCGGGTCAGGACGCGGCCAAGGAACATGTCGTCCAGCTCGCGCATGCGGGGGATCGAGCGCTCCAGCACCACGACCTCGGCGTTGAGGCCGATGGCCATGCGCGCGGCGTTCATGCCGACCACGCCGCCGCCCAGCACCGCCACCCGCGCCGGCGGCACGCCCGGCACCCCGCAGAGCAGCAAGCCCATGCCGCCGTTGTGCTTGAGGAGGGTCTCGGCCGCCGAGAACACCGCGATCCGCCCGGCCACCTCGCTCATCGGCGCCAGCAGCGGCAGGCCTCCGCGCGCGTCGGTCACCGTCTCATAGGCGATGGCCGCGCAGCCGCTCTTCAGCAGGCCTTCGGTCTGGGCCGGGTCGGGCGCCAGGTGCAGGTAGGTGAAGAGGATGTGGGCGGGGGTGAGCCGCTTCCACTCGACCGCCTGCGGCTCCTTGACCTTGACGATCATCTGGGCGGCGTCGAACACGCCCTGCGCATCGGCCACGATCTTGGCCCCGGCGCGCTTGTAGGCCTGGTCAGGATAGCCGGCGCCGAGGCCCGCGCCCTTCTCGACGAAGACCTCGTGACCCTGGGCGGCGTACTCGCGCACAGCCGTGGGGGTCAGGCCCACCCGGTGCTCGCCGGGTTTGATCTCCCTGGGCACGCCGACGCGCATGATCGTTTCTCCTGAAACCGGTTTGCGGGGGTGAATGCTCCCGCTTTCCGCTCAGGTCAAGAACGCGCCTGCCCCACCGCACGATGCGGACACCCTATCGTGCGGCGGATTTCCAGATGAGCGCGCGCCAGACGCTTAACCGCGCACACTTAGGCTGGCGCGCTCAGGAAAGCAGCGACTTGCAGAGCTCCTGGTAGTCCTCCGGTCCGCCGACCGTCACGCCGAGGTCGTTCACCAGCCCGGTGGAGAGCCGATAGACCCAGCCGTGCACGCACAGGCTCTGGCCGCGCGCCCAGGCGTCCTGCACGAAGATGTCGGAGGCGACGTTCTTCACCTGGTGGACGACGTTCAGCTCGCACAGCCGGTCCAGCTTGTCGTGGCCCTCCAGCCGGTCAAGCTCGGCGCGATGGCTCTCATGGGTCTCGCGGATGGGGTGCAGCCAGTGGTCCACCAGCCCGCGGCGCTGGCCATCGATGGCCGCCGCGATGCCGCCGCAGCCGTAGTGGCCGACCACGATCACGTGCTTGACCTTCAGCACATCGACCGCGAACTGCAGCACGCTGAGGTAGTTGGCGTCCTGCGGCGGGGCGAGGTTGGCGACGTTGCGGTGGACGAACAGCTCACCGGGGTCGAGGCCGACGATCTCGTTGGCCGGCACGCGGCTGTCGGCGCAGCCGATCCACAGGTATTCGGGGCTCTGCTGGGCCTCGAGCCGTTTGAAGAAGTTCGGGTCGACCTCGGTCTTCTTGTTGGACCAGGCGCGGTTGTTCGATTTCAGTTCGTCAAGCATTCACGGCGTCCGGCTGGAGGTTCGGATGGGCCGCCGCTATGGCGGGATGCTGCACCGCAGCATCGAAGACTCCTGATATCGCGGGCCAGGGGCCAAGGTCCACCCCAAACCGCTGCGCATTGTAGACTTGCGGGACGAGGCAGCAGTCCGCCAGGCCCGGCGCGTCGCCGAACGACCAGCCGCGCCCGTGCTCGGCGATCATCGCCTCGAGCGCGTCGAACCCCTCGGTGATCCAGCGCGCGACCCAGGCGTTGCGCGCCGGCTCGTCCTGGCCGATGGCCGCCAGCGCCTTGAGGATCCGCAGGTTGTTCACCGGATGGATGTCGCAGGCGACGATCTCGGCCATGGCCCTGACCGTGGCGCGGCCGAACGCGTCCTTCGGCAGCAGCGGCGGCTCGGGATGCGTCTCGTCCAGCCATTCGATAATCGCCAGGCTCTGCGTCAGCCGCCGGCCGTCCACCTCCAGCGTCGGGACCAGCATCTGCGGGTTCACGGCCCGGTAGGCGTCCCCCCGCTGCCTGCCCGCCGCCAGATCGACCGGCGCGTAGTCATAGGCCAGACCCTTCAGGTTCAGCGCGATCCGGACGCGGTAGGGCGCCGAGGCGCGCCAGGCGGAATGGAGGGTGAGCTTCATCACACCACCTTGAACGACAGCTTGCCGACGCCCTCGACCTCGCCCTCGACCGCGTCGCCCTGTTTCAGCGCGCCCACCCCCTCCGGCGTGCCGGTGAAGATCAGGTCGCCGGCCTCGAGCTTCCACAGCTTGCCGGCCTCGGCGATGATCTCATCCACGTTCCACAGCATGTCCGACACTAGCGCGTCCTGGCGCACCTCCCCGTTCACCGACAGGCGGATGCGCCCCCGCGGGCTTTCCCCGCCGCGCCGGATCGCCGAGACGGGCGCGCTGGCGTCAAAGCCCTTGGCCGCGTCCCACGGCTGGCCCTTGTCCTTGGCCTTCGCCTGCAGGTCGCGCCGCGTCAGGTCCACGCCCGCCGCATAGCCGAAGATCGTCCCGCCCTCGTCGATGGCCACCACCAGCTCGATCTCGTGGTGCAGATTGGCCGTGGCGGGCGGGTAGGGAACGTCCTCGCCCGGCGGAACCACCGCGTCGGCCGGTTTGGAGAAGAAGAACGGCGGATCGCGGTCGTCGCCCCCCATCTCGGCCCGGTGGGCGGCGTAGTTGCGGCCGACACAGTAGATGCGGCGAACGGGGAAGACCTGGTCCGAGCCCTGGACGGGAACGGCGGGGACCGGCGGCCTTGGGATTGCATAGGTGGTCATGGGGCCGTGCTACTCCGAAACGGCCAAAGGCTGAACTTTCTTTCACTTGGCGCGCCGCCGCCCACGGGGCATGAGGCTGGTGGGGGCTGCAAAAGGACTGTCGGGATCGTCATGCTGATCATCGAGAACCTCACCCACGTCTATCCTAACGGCGTGCGCGCGCTGGACGAGGTGAGCCTCACCATCGAGCGGGGCATGTTCGGGCTGCTGGGGCCCAACGGCGCGGGCAAATCGACGCTGATGCGCACCATCGCCACCTTGCAGGCGCCGACCAGCGGCTACCTGCGGTTCGGCGACATCGACGTCCTGAAGAACCCCGAAGCCCTTCGCCGCACCCTCGGCTACCTGCCGCAGGACTTCGGCGTCTATCCGCGCGTGTCGGCCTACGACATGCTCGACCACATGGCCGTGCTGAAGGGGATCAGCGGCGGCAAGGAGCGCAAGGAAACCGTCGAGGCCCTGCTCCACCAGGTGAACCTGTGGGGCGTGCGCGGGAAGGCGCTGGCCGGTTTCTCCGGCGGCATGCGCCAGCGCTTCGGCATCGCCCAGGCCCTGATCGGCGATCCGCGCCTGATCATCGTCGACGAGCCCACCGCCGGCCTCGACCCGGAAGAGCGCAACCGCTTCCTCAACCTCCTGGCCGAGATCGGCGAGAACGTCGTCGTCATCCTCTCCACCCACATCGTCGAGGACGTCTCGGACCTGTGCCCGGCCATGGCCATCCTCACCGGCGGCAGGATCGTGCGCGAGGGCGCCCCGGGCGAGCTGGTGCGCGATCTGTCGGGCCGCATCTGGATGAAGACCATCGACAAGGCAGACCTCGAGGCCCACCGCCAGCGCTACGAAGTCATCTCCACGCGCCTGTTCGCCGGCCGCACGGTCATCCACACGATCAGCGACACCGATCCCGGCGACGGCTTCAAGCCCGTCGAGGGCGGGCTTGAGGACGTCTACTTCTCGACCCTGTCCGCCACCCGCAACGCGGCCTGACGCCCATGTTCGGCAAGATCGCGGCCTTCGAGTTCCGCTACCAGGCGCGCCAGCCCGTCTTCTGGGTGGTGGCCGCCATCTTCTTCCTGCTGACCTTCGGCGCCGTCACCGTGGACCAGATCCGCGTCGGCGGCCTTGGCCCCAACGACTTCAAGAACGGGCCCTTCGCCCTGGCGGTGATGCACCTCAGCTTCACCCTCTTCTATATGTTCGTGACGACGGCCTTCGTGGCCAACGTCGTCGTGCGCGACGACGAGACGGGCTATGGGCCCATCGTCCGCGCCACCCGGGTGCGCAAGTTCGACTACCTCTACGGCCGCTTCACCGGCGCCTTCCTGGCCGCCGCCGTCTCCTTCCTGGCCGTGCCGCTGGCGGTGGTCGTCGGCTCCCACATGCCCTGGGTCGATCCCGAGCGGTTCGGCCCCTTCGCGCTCAACGCCTACCTCTACAGCTACTTCTTCCTGGCCCTGCCGGGGCTGCTGCTCAGCGCCGCCATCTTCTTCTCCATCGCCACGGTCACCCGCTCGATGGTGTGGACCTACGTGGCGGTGGTCCTGCTGATGGTCTTCTGGGTCGTCGGCGGCATCATGCTCTCGCGGCCCGAGTACGAGCAGTTCTCCGCCCTCGATCCCCTCGGCGTCTCCGCCTTCGGCCTTGTCACCAAGTACTGGACGGCCAACGAGCGCAACACCCTCGTCCCGGCCATCGAGGGCATACTGCTGTGGAACCGCATCGGCGCCGTGGCCGTGTCGGCCGCCTTCCTGGCGTTGGCCTATGCCCTGTTCCGGTTCGAAGCCATCGGCGCCTCGAAGAAGAAGGCCAAAAAGGCAAAGCTCCTCGAAGCCGCCGCCCCGACCGCCGAGCCCCCCGCGATCAAGCTCGGCGACCTGCCCGAACCCCGCTTCGACCGCGCCGCCGCCTGGGCCCAGCTTGTCGCCCGCACCCGGCTCGACTTCGCCCAGGTGTTCAAGAGCCCGGCCTACTTCGTCCTGCTGGCCGTGGGCCTGTTCAATGCCGTCGGCGGCCTGTGGTTCGCCACCGACGCCGACCGCTACGGCGGCTCCATCTATCCGGTGACGCGGGTGCTGATCCCGGTGCTGGAGGGGACCTTCCTGCTGATCCCGCTGATTATCGCCGGCTACTACGGCGGCGAGCTCGTCTGGCGCGAGCGTGAGCGCAAGACGCACGAGATCGTCGACGCCGCCCCCGTGCCGGACTGGGCCTTCGTGCTGCCCAAGACCGCCGCCATCGCGCTGGTCCTCGTCTCCACCCTGCTGGTCAGCATCGCCGCCGCCATCGCCGTCCAGGCGCTGCACGGCTTCACCAATTTCGAGATCGGCAAGTACCTTGGCTGGTACCTGCTGCCCCAGGCCGTGGACATGGTGCTGGTGGCGATCCTGGCCGTCTTCCTGCAGGCCCTCAGCCCCCACAAGTTCGTCGGCTGGGGGCTGATGATCCTCTACCTGATCTCGACCTTCACGCTGCGAAACGTCGGTCTGGAGCACAACCTCTACAACTACGGCGGCGCGCCCGGCGTGCCGCTGTCGGACATGAACGGGCAGGGCCGGTTCTGGATCGGCGCCTGGTGGTTCCGCCTCTACTGGAGCGCCTTCGCCGCCATCCTGGTGGTGCTGACCTACGCCCTCTGGCGGCGCGGGACCGAGACGCGCCTGTGGCCGCGCCTTCGCCGCCTGCCCTCGCGCCTGGGCGGCAAGGCCGGGCTGGTGTTCGCCGCCGCGCTCGCCGTCCTGATCGGCTCGGGCGTCTTCATCTACGTCAACACCAACGTCTGGAACGAGTACCGCACCAACCTCGGCGACGAGGCCTGGCAGGCCGACTTCGAAAAGACCCTGATCGGCTTCGAAAAGGTCCCGCAGCCCAAGATCACCGACGTGAAGCTCGACGTCGCCATCTACCCCGATGAGATCAAGGTGGTGACGCGCGGCTCCTACGTCGTCGAGAACAAGACCGCCGAGCCCCTGCGCGAGATCCACCTCCTGTTCGACCGCAACCTGGAGGTGGATGGCCTCTCCATCGAGGGCGCGCGGCCCAAGAAGACCTACGAGCGCTTCAACTACCGCATCTTCGCCTTCGACACCCCGATGCTGCCGGGCGAGCGGCGCACCCTGTCCTTCATCACCCGGCGCGAGCAGCGCGGTTTCCGCAACAGCGGCGACGACACCCGCGTCGTCGGCAACGGGACGTTCGTGAACAACTTCGAACTGGCGCCCCAGCTCGGCTTCTCGCGTAACGGCCTGCTGATCGACCGCGCCAAGCGCCGCAAGCACGGGCTCGACCCCGACGCCCTGCGCATGGCCCCCGTGGGCGATGCCTACAGCCGCCAGTTCAACTACATTCGCCACGACAGCGACTTCGTGAACGCCGACATCACGGTTTCGACGGCCGCCGACCAGACCCCCATCGCACCCGGCTACAAGGTGGCCGAGACGGTTGAGGGCGGCCGGCGGATCGCGCGGTTCGTGACCGAGGCGCCGATCCTCAACGCCTTCTCCATGCAGTCGGCGCGCTATGCCGTGAAGACCCAGACCTACAAGGGCGTGGACCTGGCGATCTACTACGATCCCCAGCACGCCTGGAACATCGACCGCATGTTCCGCACCATGAAGCTGAGCCTTGACTACTTCCAGGCCGAGTTCAGCCCCTACCAGTTCCGCCAGGTCCGCTACCTCGAATTCCCCGACTACGAGAAGTTCGCCCAGTCCTTCGCCGGGACCATCCCGTGGTCCGAGGGGCTCGGCTTCATCGCCAACTACGAGGACCCGTCCAAGATCGACCTGGTCACCTACGTCGGCGCGCACGAGATCGCGCACCAATGGTGGGCTCACCAGGTCATCGGCGCCGACCAGCAGGGCTCGACCCTGCTGTCGGAGACGCTGGCCCAGTACTCGGCCCTGCGCGTCATGCGCCGGCTCTATGGGCCGGACATGATCCGCAAGTTCCTGAAGTTCGAGCTCGACACCTACCTGCGCGCCCGCGGCGGCGATCCTATCGGCGAGCAGCCCATCGCCCGCGTCGAGAACCAGGCCTACATCCACTACCGCAAGGGCTCGCTGGTCATGTACCGCCTGGCCGAGGAGATCGGCGAGGACCGCGTCAACGCGGCCCTGCGCAAGTTCCTGGCCGAGCACGCTTTCAAGGGCGCGCCCTACCCGACCTCGGCCGACCTGATCGCCGCCTTCCGCGCCGAGGCGCCGGCCGACAAGCAGCAGCTGATCACCGACCTCTTCGAGAAGATCACCCTCTACGACATCAAGACGACGGGCGTGGCCGCAAAGAAGCGCGCCGACGGCAAGTACGACGTCACCCTCACCATCGACGCGCGCAAGCTCTACGCCGACCCCAAGGGCAAGGAGACCGAGGCGCCGATGAACGAGGTGCTGGACGTGGGCCTGTTCTCGGCCATGCCCGGCGACAAGGCCTTCAAGCCCGCCGACGTCCTGGTGTTCGAGCGCCGCCCCATCCACTCCGGCCGCCAGACCCTGACCTTCGTCAGCCCCAGGGCCCCGAAGTTCGCCGGCGCCGACCCCTACAACAAACTCATCGACCGCAACTCCGACGACAACATCGGCAACGTGGAGTAGCGCCGCGCGGATCCCGCCCCAAAGCGAGACATCTCTTCTGGAGACATTCGTCCCCTCCCGACCCCCATCCGCCGCCGCTTATCCCCGCCCGCAGAGCAGGCCCCATCATGGTCGGGATGAATGTCCGGCCCGCCGCCTTTCCCTCGCCTGAACGCCCCACGCCCTCCCCGCGCGTACGCGCGCCCGCGCCCCTCCCCGCGCCCCCCCGCACGCGCGCCCGTCCCCGCGCCCGCGTGCGCGCGCGGGGCAGGGGGACTTTGACCCCTTCAGGCCTTCGGGCCGGTCGCCTCGACCAGGGCGTTGACGATCTGGTGGACGTTGTAGGGCTTGCGCACGATGGGCGCCTCGAAGCCGTCGGGGGCGCCGGTTTCGCCATAGCCGGTGGCGAAGACGAAGGGGACCTTGCGGTCCTGCAGGGTCTCGGCGAGCGGCGTGACGAGGCGCCCGTTGAGGTTCACGTCGAGCACGGCGGCGTCGAACGGCTGGCGCAGCGCCTCTACGGCCTCGTCCAGGTCCACGGCCACGGCGACGACCTCCGCGCCCGCCTCGACCAGCCCGGCCTCCAGTTCCAGCGCCAGCAGCACCGAGTCCTCGACGATCAGGATGCGCAGGCCGCGCACGCTGCCGGCGGGCTTTTGCGGCTCGCCGACCGAGGCCCCGACCGCCGCCTGCCGCGCCAGCCCGACGGCCGCCGTCTCGGGGTCCGCGTGCCCGGCCAGCGCACCGACGTCGCCCTCGATGCGAGCCCGCACGCCCTCGCGGCGGAAATCGACCTTCACCGGGCCGCCGAGTTCGCGGACGGTCACCTGCTCCAGCAGGGTCGAGCCAAAACCCTGCCGCGTCGGCGGGCTGACGGGCGGTCCGTCCTGCTCGCTCCACTCCAGCACAAAGCCGCCGTCCGGCCGCGCCTTCCAGCAGACCTGCACCTTGCCGGCGTCGCTCGACAGCGCCCCGAACTTCACGGCGTTGATGGCCAGCTCATGCAGCGCCAGCGCCAGGGCGTTGGCGGCGCGCGGCGTCAGCACGATCTCCGGCCCCTCCCAGCGCGCCTGCCCGGGCGCAAGGCCGCCCAGCTCCGCCGCGGCGATGTCGCCGATCGCCGCGCCGCGCCAGCGGGTGGCGGTGAGCAACTCGTGGGCCGAGGCCATGGCCTTCAGCCGGCCCGCAAAGGTCTTGAGGAAGCTGTCCAGCGAGGTCGTCTTGCGCGCCGAGTGGGCCGCCAGCGACTGCACCGCAGCCAGCACGTTCTTCACCCGGTGGTCCAGCTCGGCCAGCAGCGCCTCGCGGTGCTCCTCGTCCAGCTGGCGGTCGGTGCGGTCCTGCAGCACGCCGATCAGCCGGGGCGCGCCGTCGGGCCCGTTCACCAGCCGCCCCGCCCCGCGCATCCAGCGCACGCGGTTATCGCTCGGCCGCACCATCCGGTACTCGACGAGGTACCGGCCGGTGGCCTGCAGCTGCTCCTCGACCTCGCGCTTCACGCGCTCGGCGTCGTCGGGGTGAACGAAGCGGTAGGAGATCTGGCCCCCGTCGCCGGGCACATGGTCGCTCGGCGCGCCGGTGAGCTCCCGAACGCGCGGGTTCATGTGGATGCGATCCGAGCCGAGGTTCCACTCGAACTCGCCAAGGCCGGCGGTCTCCAGCGCCAGCTCCACCCGGGCGTCGTCGTAGCGGCGCTGCTCCTCGGCCCGCCGCTCGCCCAGCCGCCGCACCAGCTCATCGACCGCCAGCGCCGCGAGGTCGGCCAGCGCCTGCCGGTGGTCGTCGGTGATGTCGGAGTGGGCGTTCGTGTCGCCGACGACCAGCAGCCCGACCACCTCGCCGCCGGGCATGATCAAGGGCGCGCAGCCGTAGAACTTCACATCGACGAGCGCGAGGGCGTTCAGCCGCCCGGCGAAGCGCGGGTCCCGGCTGATATCGGCGCTGAGGGTCACCTCCGCGCTTTCGACCATCAGGTCGGCCAGCGTGCCGTCGCGGGGATAGACCGGGTCCGGAATGCCGACCCGCGCCTTGTGCCAGATGCGGTCGCGGTCGATGAACAGCACCGCCGCGCGCGGGGCCTTCATCAGTGTGGCGGCGGTGCGGGCGATGCGGTCGAAACAGGGCTCCGGCGCGGTGTCGAGCACCCGCAGCTCATGCAGCGCGCCCAGCCGCGCGGCCTCGTGATCGGCAGGGATGGCGGGCGCGCCGTCTTCCATGGGAGAACAATAACGGGTGCGACACAATGACGCGAGCAAAGAACACTGTTTTGCGCGAGCTCATTGTTGCTCAGCTTGTTTGGCCTATATGCGAGAGGAACCGGCGCCGGAGGGGCACGTTGTAGCAACGCTTCCCCTTCAGCCGCTCCCGGTCTGGAGCCCTTTCGAACACCCGGAGATCGCGATGGCCAAGAACACCAAAACCACCACCACGGGCGAGACCACGGCGACCGATCTTGGTGCCGCCGAAGGCGCCTTCGACAACGCCCAGGGCGTCGTCACCGACACCGCGCGCCGCATCGAGCGCATGGTCCAGGACGGCATCGAGACGCTGCGCTCGCAAAGCCGCGTCTATGTCGACACCGCCGGCCAGCAGCTGGGCGCGGCCCAGACCTACGTGACCGAGCGGGTCAAGGAACGTCCCGTCGCCGCCACCATGGCCGGCCTTGGCGTGGGCGTGCTGCTCGGCATGCTGATCGCCGGCGGCAGCCGCCGTCACAAGTCGCACTAGCGGCATGATCGAAAAGGCGCTGATGGGCATCGCGGCGGCCGCGGCCGTCGCAGCCGCCGCGGTCATCGGTGTCATCGCCGCGGCCTTCGCCCTGTGGACGGGCCTCTACATGCTCGTCGGCCAGGCCTGGGCCGCCGCCATCGTGGCCGCCGTCGCCTTCGTGTTCGTGCTGGCGGTCGTCGCAATCGCCCGCTCGCGCGCCGGCGGGCATCGTCCCCGCCGCCCGGCCGAGCCTGAACCCGACGCCTCGCTCATCGACAAGGCCGTCGAACTGGCCAGGGAACACCCGCTGCTGGCGGTGGGCGCGGCCGTGGGCGCCGGCATCTACGCCATCCGCAATCCCCAGCTGGTCGCCGCCGTCGTGACCGCCTTCATGGCCGGCCGCGACGAGCCCAAATAAGCGGAACAGCCCCGCCTTCCGAGCGTTGCTTTCCTATCGGGCGCTAGCGCCCTGAACGAAAGGAAAAGTGACCATGCTCAGGTGGGCCCTGATCTTTCTCGTGGTGGCGCTTGTCGCTGCGGTGCTCGGTTTCACGACCATCGCCGGCGCGGCTATCGACGTCGCCAAGATACTCTTCTGGATTTTCGCCGTGTTGTTCGTGATCTCGCTCGTCATGCACATGATGCGAGGCCGCGGCGTCTAGGCGGCTTGCGTTTCAGGCGGGCGGCCGCTCACGGCGGTCGACCCGCCAGCTACGCCAGGGCTCGAAGTGCGAGCCCGTCCAGGCCATCGCGGTCACCGCGATGGTCTTTTCGTCGACCTCGATGCAGTTGAAGCCGATCGGCACGCCCCGCTCCCTCAGCGACAGCGTCGAAGCCCCCACCGCGTAGGTCTTCTGATCGCCGAACGGATAGGCCAGCGTGAACGGCGCATGCACATGCCCTGTCAGCACCAGGTCCGCGTGCGCCTTCGAAAACGCCTCCGCCGCCGCCCGGCCGTTCCACACCTTGCCCGTCATCGGCCCGCCGACCATCTCCATCAACGGATGGTGGCAGGCGATCACCCGCAGACAATGCGGGTCCGAGGCCGCAATGGCCGCCGCCGTGCGCCGGATCTGTCCCGGCGAGATCTGGCCCTTGGACCAGTTGGCTCTGGGCTGGGCGCCCCTGGCCGTGTTCACCGCCGCCAGATCCAGCCCCGGCAGCTCGTAGTTGTGGTCCCGCGCCGGCCCGAACGCCCGCTCATAGCGGCCCCAGGGATCGAACACGCGCTGGGGCTCGTAGTAGGGAACGTCGTGGTTGCCCGGCGTGATCAGCGGCTTCGACGGCAGGCTGTCGCACCAGGCCTTGGCCGCATCGAACTCCGCCGGCGTGCCCGCCCGGGTGACATCGCCGGTGATGGCGATCAGCCGCGGCTGCTCCTTGTGCAGCCACTCGGCGGCGGCCGCGACCGCCTGCTTGTTCTCGCCGCCGAAGTGGATGTCCGACAGGTGGGCGATGCGCATGGCTATCCGACCGGGCTGGGCGGGTCTTGCGGCGGGGCGGGGGCCAGCGCCCGGAAGGCCTCTTTCACATAACGGATCTGCGCCTGGCGGGGCAGGCGTATCGGCTCGCCGTCGACGCTGGCCGGAATGATGCCGCTGGCCCAGGCGCGCGCCTCGCGGCAGTGGAACACCTCCACCGACGGATCGTCCCGCAGCTTTCCCTGCAGCGTCCGAATGCCGAGGCGAAAGGCGTCGGCGGCGCCCTGCGGGTCGAGCGCGATGACCTCCAGCACGTGGTCCTCGTCGGTCAGCGCGCTTGAAACCAGCGGGCAGGTGACCTGAAGCGCCTCGGTCTTGTGCATGGGCCCGCCGTCGACGGCGAACCGCAGCCGTCCGGAGAAGGCTCGCCGTGCCGCCCGCTTGGCCCGGCGGACCGCCAGGTCGAAGCGCCGCTCCCGCACCGCCTCCCGCGCCAGGGCCCACAGCGCCGGAGCCCCCAGCAGCGCGCCGACGTAGAACCGGTGGCCGCCCACCTCGCCGCCGCCGACAGTCCGCACCTGGCCCTCGGCCAGCGTGTCCCTGAGCGCCGTCTGCCAGTCGCGGTCGCCATAAAGGGCTCTTGGCAGGATGTTCATGGTGCCGCCCGGCAGCGGCGCGATCAGCGGCCCGTCCATGCCGGCCATCTCCGCCGCGCACCGGGCCGTGCCGTCACCGGCGATGATCACCAAAAGGTCCGGATTGCGGTCCAGCGCCCCGCGGATGCAGGTCGACAACTCGGCGCAGAGCGGGGTGTTCACGCGCGCCTTCAGGCCGCCTTCCGCGAGGATGGCGCTGACCTGATCGCGCACGTCCGGTCCAACGCTGCCGGAGGCGACGTTGGCCACCACCTCCACCCGGTGGATGCGCAGAGCCGGATTGACCCGTGTGGCCAAGCGCCTAGCGGGCCTCCGGCGCTGTCGTGTTCGGCGCGGGCTGCGGGCCGGTGGGCGTCTGCACCACGTCGGGGTTGGCGTCCGCGTCGTTACCGGTACGGACGTCCTGGATCGCCGCGCTCGCCTCGCTGGCGGCGTTGCGGACCGCCGGCTCGGCCTGGTCGGCGGCGATGGAGAGCTGGCGATCCATGACCATGCCCGCGCGCTGGAACGAACCGTTCAGCGCCGCCAGCACCAGCACGATCACGCCCACCAGCGCCAGCAGCGCCGTGATTATGGTCAGCAACCAGTTGCGGCCGTGGCGGGAGCGCTCATCGTCGCGCCCGCGTTCATAGGCGGCGCGCAGGTCCTTGTCGCTGAGGGCGACGTTATCGGTATCATGGACGACGGTGCGCCCGTCCGCGTCGACGTGCTCGGTCTTCATTTCTGGCCCTCCAGCTTCGCGATGGCCGTCTAACGGGACAGTAGAGGCGCCGGTTCCGGCGGGAACCTGCACAGCAGGCATGCGTTCGGCACGGGGGACGCACTCAAGGAGAGGCAAATGTATAAGGCTTTGATCGCCCTCGCGGGCGCCGGCGTTCTCGCCGCTGGTTGCGCAAGCACCGACCCGTATGGCTACAACACCACCAGCAACACCACCTCAAAGGCGGTGGCCGGCGCGGCTCTCGGCGCCGTCGCTGGTGCGGTGATCGGCAATAACGTCGGCTCCGGCGACGCCGGCACCGGCGCGGCGATCGGCGCGGCGCTTGGCGGCGTGGCCGGCGCGGTTGCGGGCTGCCGTGAAGACGGCGGCTGCGGCGCGACGAGCGTGAACCGCCGCCAGTTCTATGACGAAGCTGCCCGTCGCTATTACTACTATGACCCGGCGACCGGCCGCTATTACTGGGAAAACGGCACTCCGCGCTACTAAGGGCGGACGGCCATTACCGGCAAGAGGGCGGTCGGCGTTCGCGTCGGCCGCCCTTTTCGCGCGGTCAGGAGGGGCATGAAGATGAAGAAGGCTTTCCGCTTGGCCGGCGCCTCCGCGCTGGTGCTGGCGATATCGGCGAGCGCGGGCTGCAGCATGCTGCCGCTGACCAAGCCCTACCGGGGTCCGGCGGTGGTGGCGGTGAACACCTGCGAAGACCTCACCGCAACCATCTATTTCGACCGTGACTCGGCGGCCCTGACGCGAGACGCTCGCGCGGTGCTGCGCGGCGCGGCCGCCCAGGCGGAGGGCTGCGGCTTTGACCTCGTGGAGGTCTATGGCCTGTCCGACCCGGTCGGATCGCCGGCCGCCAACCTCAAGCTTTCCGGTCAGCGGGCCGACGCCGTGCGCAACGAATTGGCGCGTCTTGGCTACAACCAGCTCACCTTCAAGCTGATCGCCGGCGGCGCTGTGGGGGCCGTGATGCCCTCGGGCGCCATCGATCCCCTGCGTCGCCGCGCGGACGTGATCTTCACCAACCAACGCTAGCGCCGGACCAAGAAAAGGGGGCGGATCTTGCGATCCGCCCCTTTGAAAGTCTGCATCATCGAGAAAAGGGGTGCGGAGACGGCTGGCTGGATCTCTCCAGCCTCAAGTCGGGGGGGGCGTCGCCGCCTCCGCAGCCACAAAACGCGGGTTGAGCGATTTACGTTCCAGGCGAGCGCAAGATTTTTTCACCCCTGCGCCGCCCGCCCGCTCCCGAGGGGCGGAACAGCCCCTTGAGCGCGGCGTTACCAAGGCAAGCCGGCCCCGCCGGACCCTTTGGAGACCAGCAGATGGCGCGCGCCCAGGCGTTCGGCTCTTCGATCATGATCCAGCGTGTGCCCGAGGACCGCCGCCGGCGGATGGCCCGGCTGCGGACGCTGGCGCTGGGCCTCATCGGCGCCATCGCCCTCTCGGGCGTGGTTCTTCAGGAAATGCACGACCGCGGCAGCCGCGAGGTGGCGACGGGCCCAGCGCCCTTCGACTATTTCCCGGGCTGACGCGGTAGAGTTCAGGAGCGACGCTTATGGCCTACACCAGCCGCACCGGCGACAACACCACCGAGGAGCACCCCGTCGTCGAGGCGACGGAGGCGCGGCAGGGCCGCTGGGGCCAGCATATGCTGTGGGTCCTGCTCGCGGGCCTGGCGCTCGTTTTCATCGCCCTGTTCGGCGCCTGGGCCTCGCAGTCGGGCGATCTGCAGTCGGTCGATGACAGGTCCCGCGCCGTGGCCGCCGAAGGCGTTCAGGACTCGGCGCCCCTGCTGGCGCCCAGGCAGACCGAAGGCGAGACCTACCCTGCCGTCGCCCAGGAGCAGCCGGCGGCATAGAAAAACGGCCGCTCCGGGAAGCGGCCGCATTCTTGTCATCACACTGGAAGGCGGCCTCAGGCCGCCTTTTTCGTGCGCCGGGGGTGGAAGAACAGCGCCTGGCCGATCGCCGCCTTCACCGTTTCCGGCTGGAAGGGCTTGGTGATCAGGAAGGTCGGCTCCGGACGCTCGCCGGTCAGCAGCCGCTCGGGGAAGGCGGTGATGAAGATCACCGGCACGTCCATCCGCTGCAGGATGTCCTTGACCGCATCGATCCCGGACGAGCCGTCGGCCAGCTGGATGTCGGCCAGCACCAGGCCGGGCGTCTTGCGGCCCACAGCCTCCACCGCTTCGGTGCGGGTGGCGGCGATGTCGAGGACGTTGTGGCCGAGCTCGCGGACCAGGGCCTCGATGTCGGCGGCGATGACCGGCTCGTCCTCGATGATGAGGACGTCGGTGGCCAGTTCCGCGTCGATCTCGGCCTGGGCCTCGGCGATCAGCCGCTCGACCTCGGCGAAGTCGGCGTCGAGGATCTGGGCGGCCTCGTTGGGGGTGAAGCCTTCGAGCGCGGTGAGCAGGAAGGCCTGGCGCGAGCGCGGCGCGATGCGCATCAGCCGCTGCGAGGCGTCCTCGGCCGCGGCCGGGACGTCATCCTTGCGCTCTTCGAGCTGGGCGCCGGAGCTGCACCAGATGGCGTGGAATACGTGATAGAGCGCCACGCGCGGAGAATAGCTCTCCTCCAGCGATCGCTCACCCGCGGCCAGCGCCTCAAGCGCGACGCGGACGTAGTGGTCGCCCGTGGTCTGGTCGCCGGTCAGCGCGCGGGCGTAACGGCGGACGTAAGGTAGATGTGGCGCTAGTCTTGCAAGAAGACTCATGACCCCTCCCGATACTCAAGGTCTTCGGAAACATGAGGCGCACGCAGCCGATGCCGGAAACGGCGCCCCTCCTGATCTTGGCAACGCGCATGAAGGCAGGCGGTTCCTTTACGAGCTTTGCTGGCGCATCATCTAGTCATCCTTTGATGGGAACCCAAGCAGGTCCAGGGCGTTGAGCGATCAAGACAGTACCAATCCGGAGAGGGGGCAGGCGTCCAATCAGGACGCCGAAGGCATGATCGAACAACGCACCATGGACCAGCGCCGCAAGGGCTCGCCCGCGCTCGATGAAGCGCGGCTGCGCCAGCAGGCGATCGGCGTGAAGCTTCGTCAAATGTTTGACGAGGTCGTAAGCGAACCGGTCCCTGACGAATTCCTCGACATTCTCCGCCGGGCGGACCACGCCTCGGGAGACACCTGAACATGGCCGAGGACACAGCGATAGACGCCATCCCCGACAAGGAACGGGACAACATCTTCAAGAAGGAGCTGGTGCAGCTGATTCCGCACCTGCGCGCCTTCGCGCGGACCCTGACCGGGGACCCGACCGCGGCCGACGACCTGGCGCAGGACGCCATGATGAAGGCCTGGGATGCGCGCAAGAGCTTCCAGCTCGGGACCAACATGAAGGCCTGGACCTTCATGATCCTGCGCAACCAGTTCTATTCGGAAAAGCGCCGGTCCTGGCGGCAGAGCCAGCTGGACCAGGAAGCGGCCGAGCGGACGCTGGTTGCGGTCGATGACCC
Organism: Caulobacteraceae bacterium; assembly: GCA_036376035.1. Classification (GTDB taxonomy): domain Bacteria; phylum Pseudomonadota; class Alphaproteobacteria; order Caulobacterales; family Caulobacteraceae; genus Caulobacter. Next base: position 69,774 of record DASVBC010000031.1, read on the forward strand.
CGAAGCGCCCGTCGCCCTGGACGAGCTGCGGCAGGGCCTGTCGATGTTGCCGCCCGAACAGCGCGAAGCGCTGATCCTGGTCGGCGCCGGCGGCTTTGCCTACGAGGAGGCGGCCGACATCTGCGGCTGCGCCGTCGGCACGGTGAAGAGCCGCGTCAGCCGCGCCCGCAAGGCGCTGCAATCGATCCTCGAAGAGGGCTCCTATGACCGCGACGGCGCCTCCGCCGGAGACGCCATGCGGTCCATCCTGGCCGATGCGGAGCGTCTGAGCACCGTCCGGTGAAGCCGCTGAAGCGGCCGGGCTGGGGGCCGACGACGACCATTCGGGTTCGTCTCGGCGTCGCGTTGGCGGCTGCCCTTCTGCCTGTGCTCATCCTTGGGGCCAGCCAGTCGGTGCTGTCCTTCCGGCGTGACGCGGAAGAGCGGCAGGCAAGCCTTGAGGCCGCCGCGCAGCGCAGCGCCGCCAGCGCCAGAGCCCGCATGGAGGCGGCCGCGGTGCTGCTGGAGACGCTGGCGCCGGGCTCCGTCGGCATCGAATGCGCCCAGCGGCTGGCCGAGGTCACGCGGCGCATTCCCGGCTACGCCAACCTGATCCGCTTCGACCGGCGCGGCCGCGTGGCGTGCGCGGCGGCCACGGTGCCCGCCGACCCGCTCCGATCCACGCGCCCCTGGTTCGAGATGCTGAGCGGCGGCGAGCGGCTGGTGGTCACCAGCCAGCCGGGCATTTCCTATGCCGCGGAACCGGCGTTGCTGGCGGCCACACGGGCGAGCGACCCGCGCGTGGGCTTCGACGGCGCGCTGGCGGCGGTCATCACCCTCTCCAGCCTTCGCCCCGAGATGACCGACCGCACCCTTCCGCAAGACGCCGAAGTGGCGGTGGTCGACCGGCAGGGTCACTATCTCAGCGTCACCGACCGCGAGGCCTTCCCCGGCGACGTCGCGCCTTGGGTGCGGCGCGCGGCCGATGAGGGCGGCTTCGTCGGCTACGCCACCGACGCGCACAACAAGCGGCGGGTCTATTCGGCGGCGCCGCTGGTGCGGCGCGATGTGTTCGTCATCCTCTCGGCCCCGGCCCGCAGCCTCTTCTCCTGGGCCTGGCTGAACCCGCTGTCGGGGATTGTCTTCCCGCTGCTCGCCTTCCTGCTGGCGCTGGGGGCGGTGTTCTATGCGACCGAGCGCGGGGTGGTCCGCTGGATCGCCTACCTGCAGCGCGTCGCCGCCATCTACGCCCGCGGCCGCTTCAGCGTGCGGCCCGTGCAGGCCGAGCGCGCCCCCCCTGAAATCCGCGACCTCGCCGACACCCTCGGCGAGATGGCCGGCACGATTGTCGCGCGCGACACCTCGATCCGCGATTCCCTCGGCCAGAAGGACGCGCTGATGCGCGAGATCCACCACCGGGTGAAGAACAACCTTCAGGTCATCTCGTCCCTGCTCAACATGCAGCAGCGGGCGCTGGCCGATCCCTCGGCCAAGTCGGCGATCAGCGACACGCGCCAGCGCATCGCCGCCCTCGCCCTTATCTACCGCGCCCTCTACCAGGGCCCGGACCTGAAGCGCGTCGACCTCAAGCCATTCCTGGAGGAGCTTACCGCCCAGCTCCTCACCGGAGACACCGAGCCGCACGGCTCGATCCGCACCGAGGTCCACGCCGACACCCTGGTCATCGATCCCGACAAGCTGGCGCCGCTGGCCCTGTTCGCGGTGGAGGCGGTCACCAACGCCCAGAAGCACGCTTTCAACGGTAGCGGCGGGACCTTGAGCGTGGATTTCCACGTCCATGGCGCCGAGGCCGAGTTGTCGATCAGCGACAATGGGGGTGAGCAGGGCGCGGCCGAGGCCGTTCCCGGCGTCGGCCGCACCCTGATGAACGCCTTCGCTCGTCAGCTGCGCGGGCGCGCCGACTTCGAGAGCAATCCCGCCGGCGGCACGACCGTGCGGCTGACCTTCCCGACGCCCGAGGCTGGAACCTAGACCAAGCGGCGGCGTTTGGCTGGCGAGTTGAAACTTCTCTCGGAGATGCCCGCCATGCGTAAGCTCATTCTTCTGGCCGTGATCGCGGCCGGCCTTAGTACCGCCGCCTGCAACACCGTGGCCGGGATGGGCCGTGACGTCAGCACCGCCGGCGACGTGGTCACCGACACCGCCCAGGACGCGGCCAACTAGCTCACGCGTTTCGAGGCCGCCGGATTCCCCCGACGGCCGGCCTCGCTGGCCCCGCCGCCCTGGGCGCGGGGCCTTTCGCGTATCTGGGCCTAGTTCATCTTGAAGCGGATCGGCAGGCTCTTGGGCCCACCGACGAAGCTGGCCGCCGAGCGCCTGGGCTCACCGGCGAACTCGATCGAGCTGACGCGGTTCAGCAATTCCTCGAACAGGATTCGCATCTCCATCTTGGCCAAATGCTGGCCAAGGCACAGGTGCGCGCCGTAGCCGAACGCCAGGTGCTTGTTGGGCTTGCGATCGACGCGGAAGGCGTCCGGATCCTCGAACACCTCCTCGTCGCGGTTGCCCGACGGGTAGGACAGGAACAGCCAGTCGCCCTTGGCGATCTTGCGGTCGCGCAGCTCGGTGTCGGCGGTGGCCGAGCGCATGAAGTGCTTCACCGGCGTCGTCCAGCGGATCGCCTCATCAACGAGGCCCGGGATCAGCGAGGGATCGGCCTTCACCTTGGCCCACTCGTCCGGGTACTCGCACATGCCCCACACCGCGCCGGCGGTGGAGGATGAGGTGGTGTCGTGCCCGGCCGTGGCGACGATGACGTAGTAGCTCATCGCCTCGAAGGGCCCCAGCGGCTGGCCGTCGATCTGGCCGTTGGCGATCAGGGTGGCGAGGTCGTCGGTGGGGTGCGCCCGGCGCTCCTGCGTAATGGCGTCGAAGTAGCTGAAGAAGTCGCCGATGACGCTCTGCACCTGCGCCAGGCCCTTTTCGAAGTCCTCGGCGATCTCGCTCTGGCTGCGGTTGAGATCGGGGTCGGTGGAGCCGAACAGCTCCTGCGTCAGGCGAAGCATCCGGGGGTAGTCGCTCTCCGGAACGCCCAGGATCTCCATGATCACCCGCAGCGGGAAAGTCACGGCGATATCGTTGACGAAGTCGCACTCGCCGCCGAGTTCCGCCATGTGGTCGATGTGCTCGCGGGCGATGGCGCGGATGCGGTCTTCGAGCTTCCTGATGTTCTGCGGCAGGAACCACGACTGGGTCAGCAGGCGGTACTTGGGATGGTCCGGCGGGTCCATCTGGACGAGCGAGCGGACGAGGTGCGGCGAGCCGCCGGTCATCTGGCGGACCTTCTGGTCGATGGCCTTGGGCGTCAGCGTCGTCTGCAGGTCGCCGTTGTGGAACAGGTCGTTCTGGCGGCTGACCTCGAGGATGTCGGCGTGCTTGGTGACGACCCAGAACGGATCGAAGTCCTCCAGCTCCGCGCGGCCCAGCGGGTTATTCTGACGCAGCCATCGCAAGGCTGAATGGAGGCTCTTGTCGTCTGCATAGGACTTGGGATCGACCACCTTCCAGGCGATCTCGTCATCGATGCGGATGTCGTTCATGGCCGTGTTTCCTCCAGGCCCGCCGATGATGCGCGCCTGACGCGGCGGAAGGAAAGAGCCGTGCCATGGCTTGGCCATGCGCCCGGCGCCGGTGCTTATGCCGGAGCCCAGGCCCCGAGCGTAGCGCGCTCCTCGCCCCCCTCGGCGGCGATCTGGCCGCCGGCGTCGCGCAGCAGGCTGTGGGCGTAGAAGGCCTGGATCCACTGGCCGGGCAACGATCCCTCCGGCAGCGGCTCGCCCCTGAGACCGGCCAGCACCTCCGGCCGCAGCCGCACCCGCGCGCCTTCGGCGTCGATGGAGATCGCCACCCGTCCGTCCGCCTCCACCACCCGCACCCGGGCCGTACCGCCCATCGGCAGGGCGCCGGCGGCGATCTGGACGAGGTTCATCAGCGCCCGGGCGGCGGGCTTGCTGAGGGACGCGGGCTCCACCGACCAGTCGAGGTCGGCCCGCACATGGGCGTACACACCGCGCGCCAGGGTCTCGAGCTCGCGGGTGTCGAACACCTCCGCCGTCTGGGACGCGCCGAACGCCACCCGCGCGAACTGGAGCATGTCGATCAGCTTGCGGCCGCTCTGGCTGATCAGGTTCATGGCGTCGTCGCGCATGTCCTGGGCGGTCGGGTCTTCCAGCAGGTCCAGCCCCGAGGTGATGGCGCTGGCCGGGCTGATGAAGTCGTGACACAGGCGCGCGGCCAGCAGGGCGGCAAGCTCGGTGGCGTTCGGAAGGTCGCTCATCGGCGCCGAGTGTTGGTCTGATTTGGCCCTTTGGCAAACGCTCCTCAGGCCTTACAGCAGCCCCCCATGACCAGGAATGAAGACATCGGCACGGTGCTCGCGGACATCGTCGAGGAGGCGGCCGCCGTCATCCTGCCCTTCTGGAAATCCGAGCTGGAGGTGGTCCAGAAGGCCGACGCCAGCCCGGTCACCGAAGCCGACCGCGCCGGCGAGCGGCTGATCGTGCAGCGCCTCCACGAGCGCTTCCCCGGCGTGCCGGTGGTCGCCGAGGAGCACGCCAGCGAGTTCGGCACGCCGCAAGCCATCGGCCGTCGCTTCTTCCTGGTCGATCCGGTGGACGGCACCAAGGCCTTCGTGCGCGGCGATCCGGCCTTCACCGTCAACATCGGCCTGATCGAGGATGGCCGCCCGGTGGCCGGCGCCGTCTGCGCCCCCGGCACAGGCGAAATCTGGTTCACCAGCCCGCAAGGCGCGGTCAAGCGCATGTGCGGCTCGGCGGAGGTTTCGCCGGTCCGTGTGCGCCCCTGGCCCAAGGGTGAAGCGGTGGCTTTGGTCAGCCACACGATGAAGGAAGAGACGGCGGCGAAGCTCGCGGCCGAGTACGGTTTCGACCTGCGCGTGCCGATGGACAGCTCGGTGAAGTTCTGCCGCATCGCGGAGGGGGCGGCGGACATCTACCCGCGCCATGGTCCGACCAGCGAGTGGGACATCGCCGCCGCCCATGCGGTGCTGGAGGCGGCCGGCGGCAGCGTCAGGACGGTCCCGGACGGAAAGCCGCTCGCCTACGGCAAGGCGGGCGAGCGGTTCCTCAACGGCTGGTTCGTCGCCCGGGGCGGCTGACTATTTCCGCATCCAGCCGCCGCCGAGCGGCTTGTACCACTGCCCCGGAGGGATGCGGCTGTAGAGCTGGCGGGCGGTCGCCTGGCCCGCGGCCTCGGCGGTGACGCCGGTCTTGGCGGCGGTCTCGGCGTAGGCGGCGGCACGGCCGGTGTTGATGGCGGCCACGGCGGCGTTCAGCGCGGCGTCCGAGCTGACGACCACGAAGCCGAGGAAGCCGTCGCCCATCTCACCGACCAGCCCCTGCGCCTTGGCGGCGTCGACGGCGGCCTTTTGCGGAGCGGTCTGGGCGACCACGGCGGTGGCGGCGACCAGGCTGAGGCCCGCGGCGATGGCGAAAAGTGTCTTGCGCATCAGTGGGCTCCCTAGAAGAGGTTCGGGTTCTGCTGGATCAGCTCCTGGACTTCCTTGTCCAGTCGCACGCGGACGTCCGCGTCCAGCTTGGCGTAGATGTTGATCGGGTCCACCTTGACCCGCACCGTCGGCGTACAGGCGCTCACCGCCACGGCGGCGGCGCCTGCGGTCAGGGCGGCGATCAATCCGCGTCTGTTCATAGGTCTCTGGCTCCCATTGGCCGCATTAGAGCGGCGCCGTCGCTGAACGGCGTCTGAACGCATAACAGCACTATTCCTTTGCATCGACCCAGCCCCGGCGCCAGGCCGCCAGCAACTCGTCGAAGTTCAATGAGGTATCGAGCGTCAGGTTCACGGGCGTTCCCTTCGGCAACGGCAAGGGCTTCTTGAACGCGTCGCCGCGCAGAGCGTCGAAGATGCTGACCCGCGCCTCCTTCGCCACCTTGGGGTCGTGGTAGCCCTTGATGCGGAAGAGAACGCCCAGCCGTCCCTTGTCCAGGCTGTTCACCGTCGCCTCCATCTCGTCGAACGCGAGGTTCTCCATCGCCTGATAGGCGAAGTCCTGCACGGCGTTGAACTCCTCCTTCGGCTGGGTCGCGTCCATGGGGTTCGCCTCGGCGTCGTCGGTGGAAACGTTCGACAGCACCGTGCGGCTGATGGAGATGCGGCCGGGCCGCACTGCTTCCAGGCGGCCTTGGGTGAAGCGCAGGCCCTCGGGCGAGAGGCGGAACGGGATTCGGCCGTCCAGCACGGCATCGACATTGATGCGGTCGGCCAGGCTGGTCTCGGCGATCAGCGCGCCCACGTTCAGCCGGTGGACGTTGAGCACGCCTTCCACGTCCGGCTTGGCGCTGAGCGGGAAGGTCAGCGGCTCCAGGTCCACGCGCCCGTCGCCCACCTCGGCGGTTGTCGCCCGCAGCCGCACCGCGCCCTCGATGAGCTCCAGCCGCGTGGCGATGTTGGTCAGCGGCGTGATGGCGTCCAGTTTTGCGATGGTCAGCGGCTGGTCGGGCGAGGTGATCAGCGGCGCGAGACTGGTGAAATGCAGCATCGTGTTGAGCCCGGTCACCTCACCGGCCGGGCTGTGGAAGTTCATCGCGGGCACGGCGAGATCGCTGCTGCTGGTCATGCCATCGGGGCGCCAGACGATCTGGCCGGTGAAGGCCGCCGCGCCCTCAGCCTCGCGCATCACTTCGCCGAGCGGCGCAAGGTCGGCCGGCTGGAGACCTTCCTTCACGAACACCAGCCCCGAAGCGTCGATGTCGGCGTGGCCACGCCCCGAAGCGTTCTCATGCGTGATGGCGAACGTGCCGACGGGAGCGCCAAGGTCGCTGCCGAAGGGAAGGCTGGCCCGCCAGACGCCCCCGCCCAGTATCGCCGAGCCGCTGGCGCGCATGGGCTTGAAGCGCTTGTCTTCCTGGGTGTCGGAGACGCGCAGGGCGGCGATGTGGATGTCGGCGCGGTCCAGGTCACCGCGCCCGCTGGTGTCGAAGCGCCCCGACCCTTCCGAGGCGGCCGCGTTCCAGGCGGGGATGGCGCCCTTGGCGTCTTCGAAGCGGCCGACCACCCGCCAGGTCCCCCCGCTGGCCGTCACCAGCGGCCCGCCGGCCGGGCACAGCCGGGCGCTGGCGTCCACCACATCGATGTCGCCGAAGTCGACGAGGTCGGCCGAGACCTGGCCGCAGCGGGCCAGCTCGAAAGTGGTGCGGCCCTTGCGGACCCGCAGCAGACCGTCCGCCTCGATCTGCGCGCCGCGGGCGGGGGGAGCGTTCAGGGAGCCGCGCAGCGCCACTCGCGCGTCGATATCGCCGCCGCGCGCTGACCAGGACGCCACCTTGGCGGAAATGTCCGGCAGTCCGCCGCCGCGCATGGCCACGTCGAACCCGGAGGCTTTGCCGCCGACGAGCGCGAACGGTCCATGCGGCGTCCAGGTGAGGTGAGCCCCCGACGCGGCGGCGATCTCCACGGGTCCCGCCAGCGCCAGCTGCACCTCGCCGTTGCGCACGTCGAGGTTCACCCGCGTCGCGTGGCCGCTGAAGCGTTGGAGGGCGGCGGCTATCGCGCCATCCTGCGCCGGATCTGACGAGAGCACCGGCACGGCGTGGGCGACGCGGCGAGCGCGGGCGGCGGGCAGGCCGCCGTTGGCGCGCGCATCGCCGACCGCGTTGATGCGATAGCCGCTCTTGTCGGCGCTGAAGCGGCCCTGGGCGCCGACCACCGCGTCGGTGACGGTGATGTCCCTGGCCACGGCGGCGCCAGCGCGGACCTTGAAGGCGATGGCGCCGGCGCTCTTCACGCCCGATCCGACCCGCTGCATGCCCAGGTTCGACACAGTGAAGTCGGCGCTGAGGTTGCGGGCGTCGAGGCCTCCGGCGTCCAGCGCGGCCATCTTCGCGAACCCGGCCGCGCGGCCGTTGAACGCCAGGTTGGCGAGATCGCCGCCGACGCCGCCCGCCAGGCGCGTGCTGGCGCTGAAGCGGTCGGCCTTGGCCTCCCCGAACGTGGCGCGGTCGGCGGCCACGGCGAGCTTGAGGTTGGCCCGGCCCGCGAGCGCCTGCGCCTGCGGGTCCGGATAGGGAATGGTCCCGGCGATGGCCACCTGGGCGCCGTCCAGGTCCATGTTGGCGGTGGTCAGGTCTTCGGCCGCGATACGGAAGTCGGTCGCCAGCACCTGGCCGTCCTTGCGCAACCGAAGGCTCCCGCCGGACGAGGCGAGGGCGAAGTCCTTGCCCTTCAGCTTCGTCGGCAGCAGCCGCCCGTCGAAGCGCAGCAGTTTGCCGTCGTCCAGCGCCGCGTCGCCGGTGACCCGCATCTTTCCGCTGGGCGTGGTGATGGTGGTGAAGGAGTCCTCGATCAGGACCGCCGGCCCCGGCTCCCTGGTCTTCGGCTTCTTGAGGAAGTCGCTGATCAACAGGTCGAGCGGACCGGCCGAGAACTTGCCGTCCCGGTAGCTCACCCGCAGGCGCGGCTTCACCACCCGGATGGCGCGGGTGGACATCTTGAACGGTCCGCCGGCCCAGGGCGTGGTCAGGTCATAGGCGACCTCCACCCGCTCGGCCTCGAAGATCGGGTTGTTGCGGGGGCCAACGCGCATGCGGCCGGTGAAGGCGCCGGCGTCGATGCGTTCGATGTCGAAGCTGGATTCGATGCCGCGCTGGCGCAGCCAGTCCTGAGCGAACTCGCGGGCGATCTCGCGCCGCTGTCCGACCACGAGCAGGCCGGCGGCCGCGAAGGCCATCATGGCGAAGGCGATCGCCTCCGCGCTCGCCTGAACGGCGGGCGAACGCAGCGCCAGGGCGCGGGGGTCAGGCTTGGCCGGCTCGTTCATCTTCGAGCCGGATAACGCGGGTTGAGCCGGAAGGTCTCGTCACAGCGTCCGCGGAGGCGGCGGGACGAAGAGGCCGCCGAGCGCGTCGTCGATCGCCTCCGCGATGGCCAACACCTTCTCGTCCTCGCCACGCGGTCCGATCAGCTGGGCGCCGACGGGCAAGCCCGTATGCGACGGGCCGGCGGGAACGGCGGTGGCGGGCAGCTTCAGCGCCGTGGCCAGCGAGATCCATTCGAGGTTGGCCAGATACGGTACGATCTGCCCGCCTGAGCAGACGAGCTTTCGCCGCAGCATCGGCTTGTGGTCGTGATGGAAGGCGGGGACCGTGTTGACCGGCGCGACGATCACGTCGAAGCGCTCGAAGTGCTTCTTCATCTGCTGGCCCAGCGCGCCGCGCGCCGCGTCGGCCTGCATCCATTCGCGGTGGCTGGCGGTGTAGGCGAGCGCCGCCGCCGCCCACGACAGGGAACCCGCGCCCATCTTGCGCGCCACCGCGGCCGCCGGCCGAGCCGCCAGCATGCTGTTGCGAAATCCCGCCGGCAGGTCGGCGCCGAGCAGCGACAGCAACAGGACGATATAGGCGTCGAACAGCACGCGGCTGTCGACCGGCACGATGGGCTCGACGATGGCGCCCGCGTCCTCCAGCTTGGCGGCGAAAGCCTCGACAGCAGTGCGCACTTCGGCGTCGAGCACGAAGTTGGGGTCCTGCGTCCACAGGCCGACCCGCAAGCCCTTCACCGTCACCGGTTTTGCCTTCACCGGCTTGCCGTCCAGCACCCCGAACAACAGCCGCAGGTCGCGGGCGGACCGCGCCATGGGACCGACGACGTTCAGGTCCGGCTCGATGAAGATGCCCGGCGGCGGCGGGATGTGACCGCTCTGCGAGAGGCGCCCCCAGGTCGGCTTGTGCGAGAAGACCCCGCAGAAGGAGGCCGGCGTGCGCAGCGAGCCGCCGATGTCCGACCCGATCTCCAATGCCGTGATGCCGCTGGCCAGCGCCGCCGCCGCCCCGCCGGACGAGCCGCCCGGCGTGCGCTCCAGGTCCCAGGGGTTGTTCGTCTGACCGTAAAGGTCGTTGTAGGTCTGGTAGTCGCCCGCCATGACCGGAACGTTGGTCTTGCCCCAGATCACGGCGCCGGCCGCTCTGGCGCTGGCGACCACATCGGCGTCCCGCACCTCGCGCCCAAGAAACCGCTTCAGTCCCGCCGTGGCGGGCATGCCGGCCACCTCGAAGGTGTCCTTGATGGTCATCGGCAGCCCAGCGAGCGGCCCGAGCTTCTCGCCTTTGGCCCGCGCGGCGTCGATCTGGCGCGCGCGCTTCATGGCGCCGTCCACGTCGGTGGTGACCACGGCGTTGAGGCGCACCTTGTGCTGCTCGGCGCGTTCGACTTCCTCGCTCAGCAGCTCGGCGCTGGAGACCTTGCCGGCGGCCAGCAACTCGAGCTGAGCGGTGGCGTCCATTTCCCGGATGTCCATGTCGGCCATCTAGCCCTCTCCAAAGCCCAGCACGTCCTGCATGTCGTAGAGGCCCGGCGCCCTGCCCGCCACCCATTGGGCGGCGGTCACCGCGCCCTTGGCGAACAGGCCGCGGTCGCGGGCCGAGTGGTGGAAGGTCACGATCTCGTCCTCGGCGGCGAAGATCACGCTGTGCTCCCCGACGATGCCGCCCGCCCGAATGACCGAAAACCCGATGGCGCCTTGGCGGCGCGGTCCGGTGACGCCGTCGCGGGCGCGTTCGCTGACCTTGTCCAGATCGACGCCGCGCCCCTCCGCCGCCGCCTGCCCCAGCATCAGGCCGGTGCCCGAAGGCGCATCGATCTTGCGGTTATGGTGGGCCTCCAGCACTTCGATGTCCCAGTCGCGCGCCGGCAGCCGCTCGGCCGCCTGCCTGACCAACCCGAGCAGCACATTGACGCCGAGTGAGAAGTTGCCGGTCCGCACCACCGGGATGCGTTTGGCCGCCTTCGCGATCTCCTCGATCTGCTCGGGCGACATGCCGGTCGCGCCGGTGACGAGCGCCGGGCCGCCGCGCTCGGCGCACAGGCGGGCGATTTCGACAGAGGCGTCGGCGGTTGTGAAATCGATGACGACGTCGCAGGCGTCCAGCGCTTCGTCGCGGCTGACGAGGCCTTCGCCCTCCGCCTCAGGGCGGTCGAACAGGGCGGCGATCTCCATGCCGGGGCGGTCCTCGACCGCGGCCTGAACGGCCCGGCCCATGCGCCCCAAGGCTCCTGCGATCGCGACCCTGACGTTTCCGGACATGCTCTCCCCCGCGCGGCGCCTGCATCCAGTCCTACGGCCCGCCGCGCGGGTCAAGAGAACGGCGGTTGTTCACAAGGGGCCGCATGGCTAGTTTGCGCGCCTTCTCACCAGCCGCCTGCACGAGCCCCTAGTTTCCATGACCGACGAGCGACGCACCTTTACGGACGAGGAGGCGCTGGCCTTCCACCGCTATCCGACGCCGGGCAAGATCGCCATCAAGGCGACCAAGCCGATGGCGACGCAGCGGGACCTTTCGCTCGCCTACTCCCCGGGCGTGGCGGTGCCGGTGCTGAAGATCGCCGAGGATCCGGACCTCGCCTACGAGTACACTTCCAAGGGCAACCTGGTGGCCGTGGTCACCAACGGCACGGCGATCCTGGGCCTTGGCGACCTCGGCGCCCTGGCGGCCAAGCCGGTGATGGAGGGCAAGAGCGTCCTCTTCAAACGCTTCGCGGACGTCGATTCCATCGACATCGAAGTGAGCTCCAAGGACCCCGATGAGATCATCACGGTGGTCAAGAATATCGGGGTCAGCTTCGGCGGCATCAATCTCGAGGACATCAAGAGTCCGGAGTGCTTCCGCATCGAGACCGAGCTGCAGGAGCTGCTCGACGTCCCGGTCTTCCACGACGACCAGCACGGCACGGCGATCATCACCGCCGCCGGTCTGATCAACGCCTGCCACATCTCCGGCCGCGACCTGGCCGAGGTCAAGGTGGTGCTGAACGGACCGGGCGCGGCGGGCATCGCCACCCTTGAGCTCATCAAGGCCATGGGCGTACGGCACGAGAACGTCATCGCCGTGGACTCCAAGGGCGTCCTCTATCGGGGCCGCACCGAGTCCATGAACCAGTGGAAGAGCGCCCACGCGGTCGACACGGACAAGCGCACGCTCGCCGAGGCCCTGGAAGGCGCCGACGTCTGCATCGGCCTGTCGGTGAAGGGCGCGATTACGCCGGAGATGGTCGCGAAAATGGGGCCCAACCCCCTGATTTTCGCCATGGCCAACCCCGATCCGGAGATCACGCCCGAGGAGGTCCAGGCCGTGCGCGACGACGCCATCGTGGCGACCGGACGCTCGGACTACCCCAACCAGGTCAACAACGTGCTGGGCTTCCCCTACATCTTCCGCGGCGCGCTGGACGTGCGCGCGCGGCGGGTGAACATGGAGATGAAGATCGCCTGCGCCAACGCGCTGGCGATGCTGGCCCGCGAGGACGTGCCCGACGAGGTCGCCGCCGCCTACCACGGCCGCCAGCTGAAGTTCGGGCCCGAGTACATTATCCCCACGCCCTTCGATCCGCGCCTCATCTGGTACATCCCGCCGTTCGTGGCGCAGGCGGCGATGGACACCGGCGTCGCCCGCAGTCCCATCGAGGACATGACCGCCTACCGCGCGAGTCTGGCCCAACGCCTCGATCCCACCGCGGCCTTCCTGCAGAAGATCGCCGGCTCGGTCATGGCCGGGAAGAAGAAGCGCATCGTCTTCGCCGAGGGCGAGGAGCCGTCCGTTATCCGCGCCGCCTACGCCTTCCAGCAGCAGGGGCTGGGCGACGCCATCCTCGTCGGCCGCGAGGAACTGGTGCACTCGAACATGCGGCTGGTCGGCCTCGACCCCGCCGACGTGCAGCTGGAGATCGTCAACGCCCGCCTCTCCGACCGCAATCCGGAATACGTCGAGCGGCTGTATGACCGGGTCAAGCGGGAGGGCTTCCTCAAGCGCGACGTCCAGCGGCTGATCAATCAGGACCGCAACTCCTTCGCCGCCTCCATGGTGGCGCACGGCCACGCCGACGGCATGGTCACCGGCGTCACACGCAGCTTCGACGTGGCGCTGGAGGAGGTGCTGCGGGTGATCGATCCGGCACCGACCGGCCGCATCATCGGCATGTCCGTTTTGCTGGCCCGCGGCCGCACCATCTTCATCGCCGACACCAACGTCACCGAGATGCCCGAGGCGCAGGACATCGTGGAGATCGCCTGCGAGGCCGCCTCGGCGGTCAAGCGCCTGGGTTACACGCCCCGCGTGGCCTTCATGAGCTACTCGACCTTCGGCAACCCGATGGGTGAGCGGGCCGAGAAGATGCGCGACGCCGTCGCCATCCTCGATGAGATGGACGTCGAGTTCGAGTACGAAGGGGAGATGCCGCCGGAACTGGCCCTGGAGCCGGAGCGGCGGGGCAACTTTCCGTTCATGCGGCTGACCGGCCCGGCCAACATCCTGATCATGCCCGCCATCCATTCGGCCTCGATCTCGACCAAGCTGGTGCAGTCGCTGGGCGCGGCGACGGTGATCGGGCCGATCCTGCTGGGCCTCAACCGCTCGGTCCAGATTGCGCCGCTGTCGGCCAGCGTTTCGCGGATCCTCAACATGGCCATGATGGCCGCCTATGAGGCGGAGGATCCGGCGCTCCGCTAGCGGCCTTAGGCTTCCTCGAACTCGCTGACGAAGTGACCCGGCTCGATCTCCTCGAGCGCCGGCGGCAGGACCGGCGCTTCCCCGCTGACGGCCAGGCGCGAGGGCAGGAAGCGGAAGGCTGAGCGCGGATCGAGCGGCGAGGGCGGTTCGCCTTCGATCTTCACCCGCTTGCGGCCGCGTTCCTTCTTCGGGTCGGGAATCGGCGCGGCCGAAAGCAGGGCCTTGGTGTAGGGGTGCCTTGGCCCGGCGTAGATCTGCTCGCGCGTCGCCTGCTCCATCACCCGGCCCATGTAGAGCACCATCACCCGGTGGCTGATCTCGCGCACGACGGCGAGGTCGTGGCTGATGAACATCATCGCCATGCCGAGCGACTTCTGCAGATCGATCAACAGGTCGATGATCTGCGCGCGGATTGAAACGTCGAGCGCCGAGACCGCCTCGTCGCAGATCACCAGCTTGGGCTTGAGGATCATCGCCCGGGCGATGCCCACGCGCTGGTTCTGGCCGCCGGACAGCTCGTGCGGGTAGCGGTTGAGAAGTTCGGGCGCCAGGCCCACACGCTCCATCATCGAGGCCACTTCCAGATCCCGCTGGGCGCGGTTCAGGCCACGCTCGTGGACCTGTAGCGGTTCGGCGATGGAATCGCCGATGGTCATGCGCGGGTCGAGGCTGGCGAGCGGGTCCTGGAAGACGATCTGCAGGTCCTTGCGCGCCTCGCGCATCGTCTCGCGGTCGGCATGGGTGATGTCGCGGCCCATCAGCGTCACGGCGCCGGCCGAGGGCGGGATCAGGTTCAGGACCGCCCGCGCCAGCGTCGACTTGCCCGAACCGCTCTCGCCGACGATGCCCAGGGTCTCTCCCTGCCGGACGAAAAGGTCCACGCCGTCGACGGCGCGCAGGTACTGCTTCTTGCCGAACAGGCCCTGGTGGATGGGGAACCAGACCTTGATGTCCTTGCCCTCGACCACGACCGGCGCATCGGGCTTTACCGGGTCCAGCACGGGACGGCCGCCGCGGTCGTCGCGGTCGAGGCGCGGGATCGCCGCCAGCAGGGCCTTGGTGTAGGCCTGCTTGGGCTTGGCGAAGATGGCCTGGGCCGTGCCCTCCTCGACATAGGCGCCGTCCTTCATCACGCAGACCCGGTCGGCCAAGCGCGCGATGACCCCCATGTCGTGGGTGATCAGCACCATGGCTGTGCCGGTGTCGCGCTGCAGTTCGGCCATCAGGTCGAGGATCTCCGCCTGCACCGTCACATCGAGGGCGGTGGTCGGCTCGTCGGCGATGAGGAGTTCAGGGCCGCCGGCCATGGCGCCGGCGATCATAACCCGCTGGCGCATGCCGCCCGAAAGCTCGTGCGGGTATTGGCGCAGGCGCCGGGCGGCGTCGGGGATGCGGACGCGATCGAGCCACTCCTTGGCCTTGGCCATCGCGTCGCGGTCGCTCATGCCAAGGTGCAGGCGCAGCGGCTCGGCGATCTGTTCTCCGATGCGCACGTGGGGCGTCAGCGCCGTCAGCGGATCCTGGAAGATCATGGTCATCTTCGAGCCGCGGATCCGGTTGAGGTCCCGCATCTTCAGGCCAAGCAGCTCCTGGCCCAGGAACTTCGCCGAACCGGTGGCGCGGCCGTTGTCGGCCAGCAGGCCCATCACCGCCATGAAGGTCTGGCTCTTGCCCGAACCGCTTTCGCCCACCACCCCCAGGCACTCGCCGCGCGCCACGTCCAGCGATACGCCCCGCACCGCATGAACCACTCCGTCATGGGTGGCGAAATCGACCTTCAGGTCGCGGATGGAAAGCACGGGATCAGCCACGGGGGAGGGCTCCAGATGTCAGGCCGGCGACCATAACCGCCCACGCGGTGGACGCAAATCAGGGCATCGCGTTGGTGATCGCGGCCTTGCCATTCGGCAAGCCCCGCTGTTTATCGGACCTTCCTTGAGGCCAGGCAGACCAGAGCCCATGCCCAGAACCGCCCGCAAGGCGCCCGTTCTTCCCTTCCTTTCGCCCTACCGGCACGGCTTCGTGCGGATCGCCGCCTGCGTTCCGACCATCGCCATCGCCAATCCGCAGGAGAACGCCGCCCGCACGCTGGAGATGGTCCGCCAGGGCGACGCCGAAGGCGTGGCCCTGATGCTGTTCCCCGAGCTGGGCATCTCGTCCTACGCCATCGACGACCTGCTGCTGCAGGACGCGCTGCTCGATGCGGTGGAGGCGGCGATCGCCTCGCTGGCGAAGGCGAGCGAGGCGCTGAACCCGGTGTTCGTCGTCGGGGCGCCCCTGCGCTCGGGCGGGCGGCTGTTCAACTGCGCCGTCGCTATCCATCGCGGCGAGATTCTGGGCGTGGTCCCCAAGACCTTCCTGCCCAACTACCGCGAGTTCTATGAGCGCCGCTGGTTCGCCAGCGGTCTGGGCGTCGTCGGCGACCTGATGGAGCTGGCGGGCCGGGTGGTTCCGTTCGGCACGGATATGGTCTTCCGCTCGGTCGGGGCGGCGCCCTTCACCTTCCACGCCGAGATCTGCGAGGACTACTGGATCCCGACGCCCCCCTCGACGCAGGCGGCGCTGGCCGGGGCCGAAATCCTGCTGAACCTGTCGGCGAGCAACATCGTCATCGGCAAGGCGCGGGCGCGCAAGCTCCTCTGCGCCTCCCAGTCGCTGCGCTGCCAGGCCGTCTACGCCTATTCGGCCTCCGGGCCGGGGGAATCGACGACCGATATGGCCTGGGATGGCCAGGCCTCGATCTTCGAGCGCGGCGTGCAGCTTTCGGAAACCCCGAGGTTTCAGCCCGGCAGCTGCATGGCCATCGCCGATGTCGATGTGGACACCATCCGCTCAGAGCGCATGCGCATGGGTTCGTTCGGCGACGCCATCGGCGCCGGGGCCGAGAACTTCCGCATCGTCGATTTCGCCTTCGAACCGCCGACCGGAGAGCTCGAACTGAAGCGGGCGGTTGAGCGCTATCCCTTCGCGCCCAGCGATCCGGCGCGCCTCGCGGAAGAGTGCTACGAGGCCTACAACATCCAGATCCAGGGGCTGGCGCAGCGGCTGAAGGCGACCGGGCTGAAGCACCTGGTCATCGGCGTCTCGGGCGGCCTGGACTCGACCCAGGCGCTGATCGTGGCCGTGCGGGCTCTGGATTCGCTCGGCCTGCCCCGGGCCAACTGCCTCGCCTACACCATGCCCGGCTTCGCGACCTCGGACTTCACCAAGTCCAACGCCTGGAAGCTGATGCGCGCGCTCGGCGTGAGCGCCCAGGAACTCGATATCCGGCCCGCCGCCCGGCAGATGCTGTCGGATTTGGGCCATCCTTTCGCCCAGGGTGAGGCGGTCTACGATGTCACGTTCGAGAACGTGCAGGCGGGCCTGAGGACCGACTATCTGTTCCGCCTCGCCAACCAGCACGGCGGCCTTGTCGTCGGGACGGGCGATCTGTCGGAACTGGCGCTGGGGTGGTGCACCTACGGCGTCGGCGACCACATGAGCCACTACAACGTCAACGCCTCGGTGACGAAGACGCTCATCCAGCACCTGATCCGCTTCGTGGCCGGCTCCGACGACGTCGGCGCGGACGCCTCGGCGGTGCTGCTGGATATTTTAGAAACTGAGATTTCACCTGAACTCGTGCCGGCCAAGGACGGCGAAATCCAGTCGACACAGGATAAGGTGGGCCCTTACGCCCTCCAGGATTTCAACCTCTACTACATGGCCCGATACGGCATGGCGCCCTCGAAGATCGCCTATCTGGCCCTGGCGGCCTGGGGTGACGCCGGCGCCGGAGTCTGGCCCGCCGATGTCCCCGAGGCGGAGCGCCGCGCCTACTCGCTGGGTGAGATCAAAGGCTGGTTGAGGCTGTTCCTGGTCCGCTTCTTCGCCAACCAGTTCAAACGCTCCTGCCTGCCGAACGGACCGAAGATCTCAGCGGGCGGTTCGCTCTCGCCGCGGGCCGACTGGCGGGCCCCTTCGGACGCTCCTCCAGATGTTTGGATAAAGGAACTAGAAACGAATATTCCATAATGGAAGCGGGCTTTCAGCCGCGACAATTGCCGCGGCGGCAAAGTGCATGCTAGAAAAGCGAAGTGATCCGGAGTAATCTGCTGTCGCGCCGCATCGCGGCCGCATTTTTTGGTCGATTGCCGGGAACCAATCCGCGTTTCAGGCGCTTGCAAGTTCGGCCGCGATGGGAGGCGTTCTGGGGCGACCTGAGGGGAGCATCAGAAAAAACGCTGTAAACCCAAGCGGATCGATATTGGCTTTGGCGGTGCCGGGCGATTGGCGCAGGCACAATGAGTGAGGGGCTCAAAGTGAAGAAAAGAGCATTGATGCTGGGCAGCGTGCTCGGCGTTTTGGCGCTGGCGCCGGTGGCGCACGCCGAGAATGTCGGTTGGTACGGGGCCTTTGATCTCGGTTACCATTGGCCGTCCGACAATGACGTCAACTCCGAGCTCGCCGGTAATCTCGGCGAGGCGAGCTATGAGGGCGACTGGGCCGGCTTTGGCCGTCTCGGCTATGCCCTTACGCCCAGCTGGCGCGGCGAACTCGAATTCGGCGGCCGCCCTGGCGACCTCGACACCGAGGGCGTGATCGGCAGCATGCAGGTCATGAGCCTGATGGCCAACCTGATCTACGATTTCGCGCCTGACGCGGCCATGTCGCCGTTCATCGGCGCCGGCGTCGGGGGCATCAAGGCCGAGATGAGCGCGGTGGAAGACTCCAACGTGGTCAACCTCGACGTTGAGAATGACACCGACACCACCTTCGCCTGGCAGCTGCTGGCCGGCCTGGCGTTCGCCGCCACGGACCGCCTGACGGCGGACCTCACCTACCGCTACCTGAAGTCGACGGATCTCAACTTCGAGAACCTGTCCGACATGCCCGACACGGTTGGCGATATCTCGACGGACTACGAGGACCACTCGGTGACGTTCGGCCTGCGCTATTCCTTCGCGCCGCCGCCGCCTCCGCCGCCTCCTCCGCCCCCGCCGCCTCCGCCGCCTCCGCCGCCTCCCCCGCCGCCTCCGCCGCCGCCGCCGCCTCCGCCGCCGGCCTACGAGGCTCGGGACTTCATCGTCTACTTCCCGTTCGATCAGTATGTGCTGACCCCGGACGCGCAGGCGGTGGTGCAGGAAGCGGCCCAGTACGCCAGCGCCGGCAACGCCACCCGCGTGGTGGTCGTGGGCCACGCCGACACCTCCGGTTCGGCCGCCTACAACGTGCGTCTGTCGGAACGCCGTGCGAAGGCCGTGGCCGACGCTTTGGTGGGCCTCGGCGTCAACGCCGGGAACCTGGCCGTCGACTGGCGCGGTGAATCCGAGCCGGCCGTCCAAACGGGCGACGGCGTGAAGGAGCCGCTGAACCGGCGCGCCACGATCGGCATCAACTTCTAAGCCGATCTGCTAGACACGAGAGTGGAAGCCCGGTCGAAAGGCCGGGCTTCTTCTTTTTCTGAGCCTAGCTTTCGGGAGCCGACCCCTCTCATGCCCGCCGAGATCCTGGCCCGGCGCCGCCTCGTCGAAGGCTGGTCGACGCTCTCGCGTCTTCGCCTGCGCATGCCCGACGGCGCCGAGGTTGAGCGCCACCTGGAACATCACGGCGATGCCGTGGCGGTGCTGCCTTACGACCCCGTGCGCGGGCGGGTCCTGCTCGTCACCCAGCCCCGGGCGCCGGTCTGCGAAGCGGGCGAGGCGGACATCCTCGAGATCGCGGCCGGCCAGCTGGAGGGCGCGGACGCCGAGGCCTGCGCGCGCCGCGAGGCGATGGAGGAGCTTGGGCTGGACCTGGGCCGGCTCGAGCTCGTCGCCGTCTGCTGGTCCATGCCGGGCGTCTCCACCGAGCGGCTTCACCTTTTCCTCGCCCCCTATGGGCCGGAGCAACAGCGCGGCCAGGGCGGCGGCGCGCCCGGTGAACACGAGAACATCCGCGTGGTGGAGATGAGCATCGATGAAGCGTGGAGCGCGGCCGCGCGCGGCGCCGTCCCCGACATGAAGACCCTGCTGGCGCTCCATGCGCTGAGGGTCAGGCGAGCCGACCTCTTCAGCGCCTGACCGACGCTATTCGGCGAGGTTGGGCGCCGGCTGCGCCTCTGGCGCGGGCCGACGGCCCAAAAGCCGGGCCAGGCTGCGCGAGGCCCGCTCGGGATGACGCGAAAACCCGAAGTAGGCGAGCACCATAAGCAGATACGCCGCGATAAACGCTGGCTGGGGCACGTTGGCCCGCAACGCCAGCGCCGCCGCCAGGCCCAGCGCCAGCGAAAGAGCGCCCAGCGCCCCCACAACGCCCGTCACCGTAAACCCGGCGTCCAGCAGCAGATGGTGCACGTGCGTGCGGTCGGCGGAGAACGGTGAGCGGCGGTGCAAGACGCGCCTGACGATCAGCACCAGGCAATCGATCACCGGCAGGGCGATCAGGAACGGCGCCAGAACGGGCGTGACCGGAAAGTTCGGATTCTGCGTCAGGCGGAACGAGGCCCAGGCGATGATGATGCCGACGTAGGCGCTTCCCGAATTGCCCAGAAAGACGCGCGCATGCGGGCGCCACGGCAGGCGAAGGTTGAAGGCCAGAAAGCCGCAGAGCGACCCCGCCATGGCGAATAGGCCGTTCACCAGCTCTGTGTTGCCGGCATAGATCGCGGCGGCGATCAGCATCGCCAGCGCGCAAAGGGCCTGACTGCCCGCCAGACCGTCCAGCCCATCGACCATGTTCAGGGAGTTGATCAGTCCGACGGTGGCGATGACGGTAAAGGGCACCGACAGGTAGCCGAGGTCCGTGGGGGCAAGGCCAAAGGCCGCGCCGACCCACTCCACCTTCACCCCGCCGACGAAGACCAGCGCCAGCGCCGCGCAGACCTGCGCCATGACGCGGACCGGCCAGGGCAGGTCGAAAAGGTCGTCCGCCACGCCCACGACCAGCAGAATGATGGCCGCGACCCCAAGGCCCACGAGCGCGGGGGTCGGCGCGGTCAGCAGGACGCCGGGGATGATGGTGCCGACGGCGATCGCCAGCCCGCCTGTGACGGGCGTGGGGGCGCCGTGATCCTTGCGCCCGCCGGGCCGGTCGAGGAGGCCGATCCGCCGGGCGAGCGGGTCCAACAGCCAGATAAGGATCGCCACGGCGAAGAACGCCGCGGCGAACTCAAGGGCCGCTACCTGCCACACAACCTGAACATCCCCTGTTCGGTGGTCGGACGAACGCCGCGCGGGCGTGTTCCTCAGCGGCGCGTCTTAACGATGCGATCCTCAGCTGGCAATGTCAGCGTGAAAGTTCTAGAATGAATTCTATTGCTTGACTGTATTTTGCGCCCTTTATCGGAGGCCGAGGGCGCAAATTCGTCATAGTCCCCACCTAAGCGCTCGCCCAGGCGTTGCGGTCGGCCGGTTTCGCCTTGACGCCGCATTTTCCTGGGTTACAGCCTGCCGCCCCATTTCCGGGTCGGTTGAACCGGGGATGGGTCGTTTGTGGGAGATCAGCTCAGTGAGTTGGGCGATGCGTACGGACCGGTCCCGGAAAGTGGCAGATCCGCAGCGCCGGGAGACGGATGTGCGGAATGATTGACCTGCACTGCCACATGTTGCCCGGCATCGACGACGGCGCGCCCGATCTCGAGACGTCTCTGGCCATGGCCCGCATGGCCGTCGAGGACGGGATCGAGGTCACCGCCTGCACGCCCCACATCATGCCCGGCGTCTATGACAACAACGGCACGGACATCAAACAGCGCATTGACGACCTCCAGGGCCACCTGGACGCCGAGGGCATCGCGCTGAAGCTGGTCTGCGGGGCCGACACCCACATCGCGCCCGACATGACCCACGGCCTCAAGGACGGACGTATTCCGAGCCTGGCCGATAGCCGCTACATGCTGTTCGAGCCGCCGCACCACGTGCCCCCGCCGCGGCTGGAGTACGCCGTCTTCGATGTGATGGCGGCCGGCTACCATCCCATCATCACCCATCCCGAACGCCTGTCGTGGATTGAGAGCCACTACGACACCATGACCAAGCTGGCGCAGGCCGGCGCCTGGATGCAGATCACCTGCGGCTCGGTCACGGGTAACTTCGGCAAGCGGCCGCAGTACTGGGCCGAGCGGATGCTGGACGAGGGCCTGGTGCACATCCTCGCCACGGACGCCCACAACCTGCGCAACCGCCGGCCGGTGATGTCGAAGGCCCGCGAACTGGTCGCCGAACGCCTCAGCGAACAGGCGGCCACCGACATGGTGTTGACGCGTCCCGCGGGGGTCCTCGATAATGTGCCCCCTGATAAGTTACCGGAAAGGGTTGGCGCCCCACGACCTGAGCAGGCGCCCGGACTCTTTGCTCGCCTATTTTCTCGCGGGGGCGAGGCCAGGAAACGTTCACAATGAAGAAGTCCTTGTTTCTCTCGGTCGCGGCCTCGATCGCGCTTGCGGCCTGCGCCAGCGACGGTGGGTCGGACCTGCCGGTTGGCGAGTTCGCCTCCATGGGTGCGGTGCAGACCATTGCGCCGGACTACAAGATCGGTCCGCTCGACAAGCTCAGCATCATCGTCTTTCAGAGCAAGGACCTCAGCTATCCCTCGATCCAGGTGGATTCGGGCGGGCTGCTGCTGCTGCCGATGATCGGCCGCGTCCATGCCGCCGGAAAGACGACCACGGAGCTCTCCGACGAGCTGTCGCAAAAGCTCACCGAGTGCTGCCTGCAAAAGCCGGACGTGGCGGTCACCGTCACCGACGCCATCAGCCAGCAGGTGACGGTCACCGGCGCGGTGAAGACCTCCGGCGTCTTTATACTGCGCGGCCGGACCTCGCTGCTGCAGGCGGTCTCCATGGCCGGCGGGCCTGACCGGGATACCGCCAACACCAAGCGTGTGGCGGTCTACCGGGTCGTCGACGGCCAGCGCATGGGCGCCCTCTTCAACCTGGACGAAATCCGCAAAGGCGAGGCTGAAGATCCCCAGATCCTGGCCGGCGACACCATCATCGTGGATTCGTCCAGGACCAAGGGCGCGTTCCGCAATATCATGAGCGCCATTCCGCTGTTTTCGGTGTGGCGGCCATTTTGACCTGCCGGTTTAAGGACTTACGAGATTGGGCCTGGGTATGATCGACGAGAGCGGACGCCTGGAAGGCGGCCATGTGCCGGGGCGCCCGGAGGGGGAACTCGCGATCCGCGGCTGGGGCGGCGCCGGCATGGCGCTTTACGAGCCGACGTTCGACGACTCTCCGTCGCCCGGGCTGTCGCCGCAGTACTATCTGCAGGTCATCCTCAAGCACTGGCTGGTGGTGGTGGCCGCGATCCTGGTGGCGCTTGCCGGCGGCATCGCGCTGACGCTGCTGACCAAGCCGGTCTACACGGCCGCGGTGACGCTGCAGATCGATAAGGAAGCGGCCAAGGTCGTTGGTTCCGAGGACGAGGTGGGGCCGCGCGAGCAGGGCAGCTATGAAGAGTTCTTCCAGACCCAGTACGGCCTGTTGAAGAGCCGCTCGCTGGCGGCCCGCACCGTCGACCAGGCAGGGCTGGCCACCGATCCGGCCGTGCTCAAGGAATACGGCTTCTCGCCGAGCGCCGCAGGCTCCGCCTCGGTCCGCAAGCAGTTGACCGACATCGTCCAGCGGAGCGTCGAAGTCACGCCCGTTCAGCGCTCGAGGCTGGTTTCGGTGGGATTTTCCGCTCCCGATCCGAACATCGCCGCCCGAGTGGCCAACTCCCTGGCCGAGAACTTTATCCAGTCCAACCTGGACCGCCGCTTTGAGTCTTCCGCCTACGCGCGGCAATTCCTGGAACAGCGCCTGGCGCAGACGCGCGCCAAGCTGGAGGAGACCGAGCGCCAGCTGGTCGCCTACGCCCAGAATCAGGAAATTATCGACCTGCCCGTGGGCGACGAGTCGGGCGGCCCCTCCGGCCAGACGCAGTCGCTGACCGCCTCCAACCTCCAGGCGCTGAACGCAGCCCTGGCCAGCGCCAAGGCCAACCGCATCAAGGCCGAGCAACGCTGGCAGAGCGCGCGCGCCAACACCTCCGGCGCCGGCCTGCCCGACGTGCTCAACAACCCGACCGTCCAAACCCTCACAGCCGAACGCGCGGCGCTTGAGAGCGAGTACCAGCAGAAGCTGGAAGTCTACAAACCCGACTATCCCGAGATGCAGCAGATGCGCGTCCGGATTGAGGGCCTGAACCGCCAGATCGCCAGCGAAGTCGCCAACATCCGCAACTCCCTGCGCACCCAGTACGAGGTCGCGGCGGCGGAAGAGGCGGCCTTCAACAGCCAGGTCAACGGGCTCAAGCACTCGGTCCTCGACCTGCGCGGCCGCAGCATCCAGTACGACATCCTCCAGCGCGAGGTGGACACCAACCGCTCGCTCTATGACGGCCTGCTGCAGCGCTACAAGGAAGTCGGTGTCATCGGCGGCCTGAGCACCAACAACGTCTCGATCGTCGATCAGGCGCAGGTCCCCGGCCATCCGTCCAAGCCCGAGCCCGTGAAGAACATGCTGGCCGCCCTGCTGCTGGGCCTCGTGGCCGGCGTGGGCCTGGCCTTCCTGCTGGAGATGTTCGACGAGTCGATCAACGCCCCGCAGGACGTGGAAGCCAAGCTTGGCCTGCCTCTGCTGGGCGCGATCCCCAGGCTGGAGCGCGGCGTGACGCCGATCGAAGCGCTGGACGATATCCGCTCAGCCTTCGCCGAGGCCTACTACTCGGTGCAGACGGCCCTGCAGTTCTCGACCGAGCACGGCCTGCCCCGCACGATGCTGATCTCCAGCGCCCGACCTTCGGAAGGCAAGTCGACGAGCGCGACGGCCATCGCCCGTTATCTGGCGCGGCTCGGCTCCCGGGTCCTGTTGGTGGACGGCGACCTGCGAAATCCCTCTCTCCATCGGTTGATGCAGTCGGCCGGCGGTGCGGGGCTCAGCAACTATCTATCCAGCGGCGGCACGCTCACCGAGCTGATCCAGGCCACCGAGACGCCGAACCTGTCGTTCATGCCCTCGGGTCCGGTGCCGCCGAGCCCGGCCGAACTGATCGCCGGTCCTCGGGTGACCGAACTCCTGCGCGAGGCTCGCGAACTGTTCGACATCGTCGTTATCGACGGCCCGCCGGTGATGGGCCTGGCCGACGCGCCGCTGCTCGCCTCGCGGGTTGAAGGAACGGTGATGGTGGTCGAGGCCGGTGGGACGGGCCGCAATGTTGTCCGCACGGCGGTCCGCCGTCTGCGCGTCGGCCGGGCTCGCCTGCTCGGGGTGATCCTGACCAAGTTCGAGTCGCGCCGCACGAGCTACGGCTATGGCTACGGCTATGGCTACGGCAAGGAATTCGATTACGGGATGCAGCCGGCGATCGAGAGCAAGTAGCGCGCCGGCGGCGCCGCTTCGGGGAGGGCGAGGGTTGGCGGAGCGAGCGCGACCGATCAGGCGCCTGGCGCTCGTCTGGGCTTTGGGCGTCGCCCTTGGCCTGGCGATCCTGCTGCAGGGCGCTTCGGCGATGGGCTTCTGGCGCCCTGATCCCGCAATTCAGACGGAGCGGGCCGCAGGGCTTCTGCTGTGGGCCCAGACGCCGGTCGATGCGGAGCCTGCCGTGGCGCTCGCGCGCCAGGCGCTGCAAAGGGCGCCGCTCCTCACCCGGGCCGCCGACGTGATCGCAGGCGCTTATTTCCTCGACGGAAAGACCGGCCAGGCCGCGGCGCTCTACAGCGCGGCGGCGGCGGCCAACCATCGCGACGCCGCGGCCAGTACGTGGCTGTTCCAGCGGGCGCTGTCGGCGGGCCGCTACGACGAGGCCTTCACCCTCGCGGATGCGACCTTGCGGCGAGACGCCGACGCCGCCCGCCCGCTGATGGGCAGCCTCTACACCACAGCCGCGGCCGAACCCGCGGCGCTTCAGGCGCTGGCGAAGCGTCTGGCGCTCTCACCGCCCTGGCGGCCGCTGTTCTTTGATGACCTGTTCGCCGGCCGTGGCTCACCCGCCATCATCTATCCGCTCTTCGACGCCATGCGCGCCAGTGGCAGCCCTCCGACGACCCATGAGGTCCAGGGCTACGTCACACTGCTGACCCGGGCGGGAAGGTACGAGCAGGCCTACATCGCCTGGCTCCTGTCGCTTGGGCCCGCCGGTGTGCAGCGCCTGCGCTACATTTACGACGGCGGCTTCGAGGAGGCGCCGACCATCGACCCATTCGGCTGGACGCTGGGCGGCGGCGCCGGCGGCGGGGCGGCGATCGAAGACGCGCCCGGCGGGGGCCATGGCCTGCTGGTCAGCTGGGACGGCTATGCCGCTTCCACCTTCGCCCGGCAGCAACTCCTCCTTCCGCCAGGCCGCTATCGCTTCGCGGGCCGGATGCTGGCCCCCGACAATGCGGCGGTCGGGGGACTGAAGTGGACCCTGACCTGCCTGCCGAGCGCCAAGGTCCTCGACATGACGGTGACCGGCACCGGGGGCGACTGGCGCAAGTTCTCGCAAAGCTTTGAGGTCCCCGCCGGCTGTGAAACCCAGCGGCTGACCCTCGCCTCGGCCGGCGGCGAGCGGCGCACCACCCTGGCCATCTGGTTCGACGACCTCGCCGTGGAGCCGGGCGGCGCCGAAGGGGGGAGGGTGCAGCCGTGAACATGCACTGGAGCGGACCGCGCGCGGCGAGGGACCGTGGGCGGCTCAGGGGCCGACAGGCGCTTTTCTGGCTGACCGGCGCCCTGCTCGCCGCCGCGCTGGTGATCGGCGGCGCCAGCCGTGAAAACCTGATCCAGGTCTCGGTGCTCGAGCTTGCCAGCCTTCCACTGCTTGGCATGGCGGCGCTGGCGCTCACGCGGCAGGACGCCTGGAAGCGGTTATGGCCCGCGCTCGCCATCCTGGCGTTTGTGGCGGCCATCCCGCTGCTGCAACTGATCCCGCTGCCCTTCGAGACCTGGGCGGCCCTGCCCGGGCGCCAGACTGCCGCCAGGGTCCTGCAGCTGTCCGGCCTTGGCCACGGGTGGAGGCCCTTCAGTCTGACCCCGCTCGAGACCTGGCGTAACTGGCTGGCGCTGTTGCCGCCGGCCGCTGTGTTCCTGGCGGTAGCGTCCCTGCGCGATGCCGACCGCCGCACGCTGACCCTGCTGTTCCCCATCGCCGCGGCGATCAGCCTGATTGTCGGTGTCGCCCAGATCGTCGGCGGATCGAGCCTCTACCTCTACGAGACCACCAACCTGGGCAGCGGGGTGGGCCTGTTCTCGAACCGCAACCACCAGGCGGCGCTGTTGCTGGCGTCGCTGCCGTTCGCCGCGCTGCTGATGGACTTTCGCCAGCGCGACCGCCGCAAGCTGGCGCTCGCGTTCGCCGCCGCGGGAGCCATATTCCTGATCGAGATCATCGGCCTTGTGGTCGTGCGCTCTCGCGCCGGCGTGCTGCTGCTGGCCCCCGCGCTCCTCGGGAGCTTCCTGCTGGTCATGCGCCAGGGCGAATCTCGGACCGCCATGCGGGGCGCGGCGGTGCTCGGCGGGGTCATCCTCGTGGCGCTGGCCCTCAGTCTGTTCGGCTCGGGCCCCGTGTTGGAGCGGTTCCGGGAGTCGGGCGACGGGCGCATGCACATCGTGCCCGTGGTGGCCGAGGCGGCCGCCGCCAACCTGCCGTTCGGCTCGGGCGTCGGCTCGTTCGAGCGGGTCTATGCCAGCGTCGAGCCCATCTCCACCATGACCAACCTCTTCTGGAACCACGCCCACAACGATTATCTGGAAGTGTGGCTGGAGGCCGGCGTGCTGGGCGCGGCGGCGGTGCTGCTGTTCTTCGCCTGGTGGGTCGTTCGGGCCTGGGCGGCGTGGCGCGGCGGGCCCTCGCTCGATCGCCACCTTGGCCGTGCGGCGAGCGTCGCCTCGGGCGTTCTGCTCATCCATTCGACCGTCGACTATCCGCTGCGGACGCTGTCGCTGGCCTGCCTCTTCGCCTTCTGCTGCGCGCTGATGATCCCCGCGCCGGACGCGCGGCGCCCTAGCGGCGCTCGATAAAGGTCTCGCCGAGCACCAGGACGTCCATCCTGGTGCGCAGGAAGCAGTCCAGCGCCTCCTTCGGCTTGCAGACCACCGGCTCGTTCTCGTTGAACGAGGTGTTGAGCACCATCGGAACGCCGGTGATCTCGCGGAATGCGCTGATCAGGGCGTGATAGCGGGCGTTCGTGCTCGCTTTCACCGTCTGCAGCCGCCCCGAGCCATCGACGTGTGTCACCGCCGGGATCAGCGGGCGCTTGTCTTCGCGGATCTGGAAGACCTGCATCATGAAGGGGACGTCGTCGTCCTCCTCGAACCACTCCGGCACGGCCTCGGCCAGCACCGACGGGGCGAAGGGGCGGAAGGATTCGCGCCGTTTGATCTTGGCGTTGAGGATGTCCTTCATGTCGGCGCGGCGCGGGTCGCCGATGATGGAGCGAGCGCCCAGCGCGCGGGGGCCCCATTCCATGCGCCCCTGGAACCAGCCGATGACCTTGCCTTCGGAGACGGCCTGCGCCGTGCGGCGGCAAAGCTCGGCCTCGTCGGTGATTTCCTCGACCGTGCAGCCCGCCGCATCGAGCTCGGCGCGGTTCTCGGCGACCAGCCCGGCGATGGCGTCCGGGCCAAACGAGGGACCCCAGTAGGCGTGGTCCATCACAAAGCCGCGCTTGCCGCCGTTTCGGTGGTGCAGGGCGAAGGCCGCGCCGATGGCGCCGCCGGCGTCACCGGCCGCGGACTGGACATAGACGTGCTGGAAAGGCGTCTGGCGGCGGATCTTGCCGTTAGCCACCGAGTTGTTGCCGCAGCCGCCCGCGATGGCGACGGCGTCACCCCCGTGCCGGCGGTGGATGGTGTTGAGGAGGTGGAAGAAGGCCTCCTCGTACATCGCCTGGCAGGAGCGGGCGAGGTCGTGGTCGCGCGCCGTCAGCGGCTCGGACTTGTCGCGGCGGGGACCAAGCAGCGCCTCCAGCGCCGGCGAGAAGAGGTCGCCCACCGACGGAGAGCCGCCCTCCCACTCGTAGGGCACCTTTTCCCGCACATGGCGGAAGTAGCGCAGGTCGAGGCGGAAGGAGCCGTCGCCCTGCAACCGCACGATCTGGCGCATCTCGTCCAGGCGCGTCGGCTTGCCGTAAGGCGCCAGGCCCATGACCTTGTACTCATCGCCGTAGTGCGGAAAGCCGAGGTACTGGGTGATCGCCTGGTAAAAGACGCCCAGCGAATGGGGAAAGTGCACGCGGCCGTCGATGTCGATCCTCTCGCCGCGTCCCTGACCCCAGGCAGCGCTGGAGAAGTCGCCAAAGCCGTCGACCGACACGACCGTCGCCTCGTTGAACGGCGAGACGTGGAAGGCCGAGGACAGGTGGGCGTAGTGGTGCTCGACCGGCACGACCTGGCCCTTCAGGCGGTCGTTCGGGAAGGCCTCCGCCAGGTGCTCGGCGATGCCCTTGCGAGCGCCGCGGTTGCGCAGCCGGTCGAGGATCAGCCTGGGCGAAGGCCGGTTGGCGGCGACGAAGGCGACCTTGCGCCAGCGGTTGGCCGTGCTGTCCGAGTTGACCGCGACCAGATCGACGTCGGAGAGCTTCAGCCCGGCCTCGGACAGGCAGTAGGCGATCGCTTCGCTCGGGAAGCCCGCCCAGTGCTTGATGCGCCGAAAGCGCTCTTCCTCAACGGCGGCGACAAGGACGCCGTCCATCACGAGGGCCGCCGCGGAGTCGCCGTGGAACGCGTTCAAGCCAAGAATAATCACCAGTGACGTCCCCTGCCGCGCCGCGGGGGCGCGTCCGATCAGCGGTACCTAGCGCGAGCCTGTCTCGATTAGAAGGTCGGCCCAGCGCCGCAGCGCAATTTTGCGGGTGAAACGGGCCTCCAGCATGGCCCGCGCCCGGGCCCCGAGCTCGTGGCGGTGGGCGGCGTCTTCGGCGAGGCGCAGGACGGCCTCGGCGAAGCCCTGGCTGTCGCCGGGCTCGACCACCACGCCGCAGGCATGGCTGCGCACGAGGCGGGCGATCTCGCCGTCCGGGTCGGTCACCGCGATCACCGGCCGGCCGGCGGCGGCGATGCCGTAGAACTTGCTGGGGACGATCAGCCCTTCCATCCGCGGCCGCAGCGAAAGCCAGTGCACGTCGGCCGCGGCCAGCGACTGGGAGAGCTGTTCGCGCGGTTGGTAACCCTGAAAGCGCAGTGAGCGCAGACCCATGGCCTCGCCCCGGGCGGCGAGGTCCTCCACGTGAAAGCCGCCGCCGACGAAGAGGAAGCGCACGTTCGGCTCATCGCGCAGCAGTTGGGCGGCGCCTAGTACGGTATCGGCCTCGTGCGCGCGCCCAAGGTTGCCGGAATAACCGACCACGAAGTCGTCGGGCGAAAAGCCCCACTCACCCCGGATGGGCGAAACCTGCAGCCGCTCAATGATCTCGTCGTCCGTCCAGTTCGGGGCCACGGCGACCGGCGCGCGGGCGGCCCGCACCCGCTCGGCCATGCGCTCGCCGATGGCGACGTTGAGCGTGGCCGAACGAAGCGAGCGATCGCGCAGAAGCTTCAGGGCCCCGCTGAGGGGCAGCCGAAGGCCAAGCTCCGTCGCCACCTCGGGGTAAAGGTCCTGCAGCCAGTTGACGAGGCGGGCGCCCTTCAGCCGCGCGGCCAGGCCAACGGCGACGCCCAGCAGCGGCGGGTCGGTCTTGGCCACCACGATATCGCCGCGACGCGCCTGGACGAGCAGCGCGGCGAAGGCGGTGATGTAGAAGGAGATGTAATCGACCGCCCGCCCCAAAAGCCCCGCCCGTCCAAAGCGGCTGGTCCAGACACGACGAACTTCCACCCCGGCCAGCTGCTCCTTGGCCGGCAGGCTGGCGGTCGGGTCCTCGTAAAGGCGGCGGCTGGCGATCACCGTCACATCCCAGCCCTCGCGGGCCAGGAACTCGGCGAGGTCGGTGAGGATCTGCGCGGTGGCCGAATGGTCCGGGCGATAGAAGCGGTTGACGAAGATGACGCGGCGCATGGCTTCAGGTCCCCGCGACAGCGTCTTCGTAAACGCGCAGGAACGATCCGGCGGCGCTGTCCCAGGAGTAGGATTGCGCCACCAGCCGTCGCCCGTTTGCGCCCTTGGCCGCCAGCCTTTCGGGGGTCGAGGCGGTAGCCGCCGCCAGGGCTTTGGCGATAGCGGCGGCGGTCGGCTCCACGCGCCAGCCGCAGTCCCGCTCTTCCAGCATCGGCCATGGAGCCGCCGTGGTCGTCAGCACCGGCAGGCTGTGCGCCAGCGCCTCGGCGACGGCCATTCCAAAGCTCTCGGAGTGGCTGGGCAGAACGAAAAGCTCGGCCTCCTTGAACAGGGCCTCCTTGGCCGCGCCGCCCACGGGCCCGGGAAATTCCACGACGCCTCGCAGGCCGCGCGCCTCCACCAGGCGCTGAACCTGCGCCAGATGGCCGGCCTCATCCGGACCGGCGATCTTCAGCCGCCAGCCGTCGGGGCGAACACTCGCCCAGGCCTCGATGAGCATCGGCAGGCCTTTGACCGGATAGATGCGGCCAAGGAAGAGCGCCGTACGCGGCGAGGCCTTGGCGCTGGACGACGGCGCCTCAGGCAGGTCCACGCCGTTGGCGATGGTGTGGACGGGTCGGCCCAGTCCGAGCGCCCTCAATGTCTGGCCCTCGGCCTCAGCCGTCGCGTGGAGCGCCCGCGCGCGGCGCAGGTCGCGGCGCTGGTAGAGGGCCCAGGCGATCGCCTTCTTCAGGCCCTTGTGACGCCGGGCCCACGGCTCGAGCATGCCCCGCACGCTGACGATGCGTGGGACGCCCTGCCGGTCCGCCAGCTGCGCCAGTCTGTGGTTATGCGGTAGCCAGATGCCGTTGTCGTGCAGGACGTCCGGCCGCCCGAAGGCCTCCAGCGCTTCGGCCGCCGAGCCCCTCAGCCGCGCGATGCCGGGATGGTCCACAACCAGGTCGCTCGCCGCGGCCGAGCCATCGGGAGCCCACAGTCCAACGGTGCTCCCGCTATCGGCCAGCGCTCGCGCCAGCTGTGAAACGGAGTAGGCGGGGCCGCCGTATTTTGGGTCCAGGGAGGCGACCGCCAGGAACACCTTCACGGCGTCAGTGGCCCCCGCGGACCCGGCGCGTACGGGTCCTGCGTGCGCGGCATGGCGGCGGGCTGGCGGGCGGTGAAGCCCGGCGGTCTCACCGGGCGCGGCCCGCCCCGCTCCAGGCGCCGCGAATCCCACAGCATCCAGATGCAGACCCAGAAGATCACCGCGTTGGCGTTGCCGGCGGATAGCAGCCAGGTCTCAAAACCGGCGTGCACAAACGCGCCCAGCGCCAGCACCCAGGGCAACGCCAGGACCGGCCAGTTGGGCAGCCGAAGCGGCCGCAGACGGGTCGCCTGCTGGGCGCCGCGCCACAGCGCCACAATCCAGACCCACGCGACCCCCGCAACCCCAAGAAAGCCGGTCTCGATCCAGACCGTCAGATAGGAGTTGTGGAAGTGCAGCCCCTGGTGGCGCTGGAAGATCCATTTGTTCGCCTCGATCAGGCCCGGCGACGACCCAAGGCCGTAGCCGAAGAAGGGGCGCTCGGGGCCGAGGATCATCGCAAGGCCCCACACCTCCTCGCGTCCGCTGAGGACCGGGGTTGGGCGCATGCCATGGCTGTCACGCGCGAAGAGATGGGCCACGATCGGGACGATGTTGTCCCACCAGCCGACGACGATGATCAGGACCGCGGCGCCCACGATCGCCCAGAACTTGAACCCGAAGCGGAAGAGCCAAAAGCCCATGCAGGAGACGATGAACCACAGGAGACTGGCGCGCGAGCCCGTTTCGATGAGCAGGAGCACGCCCACCACAAGGAACGGCACGTGGCTCCAGATCCAGCGCGGCCTGCGCTCCAAGGCGCCCGCCAGCAGGATCACCAGCGCCGGCGCAAGCATGATCGCAAGCGTGTTGGGGTTATCGGCCCAGGCGGAGAACCGATCGCTGCTCCGTCCCAGGCTGAGGCCCGCAAGGAACATGAGGAAGGACGAGGCGATGACGAGTCGCCCCAGATTGGCGATCAAATCGAAAAGCCGCCGCCTCGCCGCCAGGGTGTCGCACTGCAGGGCGATGAACCGGCCGGAAAGGACCGCCATCCCCACGGTCAGGAACGTCAGCATGCTGTCGCGCGTGTCGTCGCTTTGCAGGATACTCACGGACACACACGACAGCAGAAGGAAGGCGCCGGTCAGATCGAGCGAACGGCGGCCCGACTCTGACGAATTCACCGTCGACAGCGCGGTGAGCAACAGGGCGCCGAGCGCCGCCCACTTCACATCCCCGATCAGCGCCGAGAGCTGGTGGTTATAGACGTTGGCCGCGTAGAAGATGGCCAGCGTCCCGAAAAGCACGAAGGCCAGCACCTTCCACGAGCCGGGCGCTTTGGCGGCGGACGGGACTCGCCGGCGCGTGTCTGGGCGGGTCGTGTACGCCATGACGTTCGGGCGCGAAGGCCAGCTGATAGGGTTAGGCACTTTGCTAGAAGGCTCGTTCAACGCGCATCGGGCAGGCGGTGAAACGCCTTTGTAAGCGGGCGCCGGCACGGCGTACAGCGCCAACTTGCAAGGCGGGGACGCTCATTCGTCCGGCCTACCCGACGGTCGGCTTTCGGGCCTTGTGCTCAAGTCCATGCTGGACCGCGGCAAGGAAGTTGCTGGTGGCGAACGCTTCGCCCCTGGACAAGGCCGTGACGAGCGCGGCTTCGCCCATCCGTACACGGGCCGCCTCGTCGGCCAGCAGGGCGCCGATGGCGCGCGCGAGCTCGTCAACCTCGCCCACGGAGAAGATGACGCCGTTGACGCCGGACTCGATGAGCTCGACCGCCGACCCG
Organism: Caulobacteraceae bacterium; assembly: GCA_036376035.1. GTDB lineage: Bacteria > Pseudomonadota > Alphaproteobacteria > Caulobacterales > Caulobacteraceae > Caulobacter. The sequence continues at coordinate 103,017 of DASVBC010000031.1, forward strand.
ACCCGGTCCGAGGCGATGACGGGCGTCCCGGCGGCCATGGCCTCATTGACCACCGCCCCCCAGGTCTCGTGCTGCGATGGCAGCACCATCACCGTCGAGACCGCCATCAGCGCCGCCACCTGCGCGGGACTGGACAGCCATCCGGTGAAGATCACCCGCTGATCGCCTGCGGCGGCGTCCTTGAGCTCGCCCGTCAGGGGCCCGTCGCCTACGAAGACGACCACGGCGTCCGCCCCCGCGCCGCCCAGGCGCTGGAACGCCTGCAGCAGGTCCAGGGGCCGCTTGGCGTCGATCATCCGGCCTACGAAGAGGATGATCGGCGCCCCGGCGGGGATGCCCAACTCCGCGAGCAAGGCTTCGCGAGCGCCCGGCTGGGCCATGCGCTCGGCCTGCGCGGCCACCAGCGAGGTGTCTGGCGTATTGGGGAAGAGGAACATCGGCGCATCGGTCGGCCCCAGGCGCCGCAGGTAATCGGCGGCGCGCATGCCCACCGGCAACCCAAAGGACATGCCGCGCACCAGCGGCCCGGCGATGAGCCGCTTGGCCTCATAGCGCAGGCCCGAACTGGACGAGTTGGCCGCGCTGCTTTCGCTGGCGATGCCATAGGCCGCGCCGTTGCGGCGGCACCAATGGGCCGCCAGGTGGACGGTTGGGTGCACATAGCCGGACAGCACCACCACGTCGGGCCTGAAGGCCTTCAGGGACGACAGGACCGCCGGGTTGAACTTGAAGGAGAAGGGATTCACCTGCCGGCTGGGGCGAAACTGCCGACCGGGCAGCACCTCCGTGTCGAGACCTTCGAAGTCGTGCGTCCACTCGCGTCCCGGCTCCGATCCGGCGCAGTAGGCGATCTTGAAGGCCCCCGGCCAGGCTCGGGCGATCCGCCGCTGCACCCCAAGCCTGTAGGGCGTGGGGATGTCGTCCAGGTAGTAGAGGCGAGGCGCGGTCATGCTCCCCCTTCGGTCCGGCGAGCCAGGCCCCGCTCAATAGCATCGCGCGTCGCCGCCGCGAGCCTTTCCCAGGTGAAGCGCTCCACCACCTTTTGCCGCGAGCACCGGCCCATCCGGCGGCGCTCCTCGGCCGGGAGCTTCAGGAACGCCTCGATTGCGCCGCGCAGGGCCTGGGCGGAGCCCGGCGGCGCGACAAAGCCGTTCGCCTCGTCGACCATGGTGCGCACGGCGCCGATGTCGGTGGCGATCACCGGCAGCGAGCAGGCCATGGCTTCCAGAATGACGGTGGGCATGCCCTCGTAAAGGCTGGCGAAGGCGAAGCAGTCGCTGCCGCGATAGAGGTTGAACAGGGCGGCGTCGTCCAGGCGGCCGAGGAACTCGATGTTTTGTCCGGCGTAGCTCTGGCGCAGCTCGGCCTCGAGGGGACCTGCGCCGACAATGCTGAGGCGGGCGCCGGCCATGTCCTTGAAGGCCTCGCAGAGGTAGGCCACGCCCTTGTTGTACTCGAGCCGGCCCACGAAGATGAACCGCGGCGGGCCGTCCTGCCTCGCCGCGGCCGGGAAGCTGTCGATGTAGGCGAGATCGACGGCGTTGGGCAGCACGTCGATCCGCTCGTCGGGGACGTTCAGGAAGCGGCGCACCTCGTCGGTCAGCCGCCCGCCGAGCGAGACCGTGCGGTCCGCGAGCCGGGCCTGCTCGCGCGCCGCCCAGCGCATGGGCCAGTGCTTGGCCGTCTGCCAGGCGCCGACGGTCTTGAACATCTCCAGACCGTGCGGATTGTAGAGGGTGAAGGCGCGATCTCGTTTCGGCGTCGTCGCCAGGTAGGCCCAGCCGTTGAACCCCTGGCAGTAGACCGCGTCGTAAGGCGTCGCCCGCAGACGAGCGGCGGCGGCCTTCGAGAACAGGTAGTTGCCGCGCAGCCAGGGGCGCACCTGCGGCCAGGGGAACTCCAGCAGCCGGTAGGCCGCCTCCGAGGCGTCGAACGTCGCCCGTTGCTCCGGCGAGAGATCCGGAATGAGGACGTCGACCGCATCGCCGCCCAGCGCCAGATGCTGCGCCAGGAAGTGGGTGTGCCGCTCCATCCCGCCCATCAGAAACGGGAAGACGCCGTGGTTGACGATGGCGATGCGGAGGGGGGCTCGCGCCATGGGCTCTAGGCCGCCAGAATTTCGCGCAGCGTGCGGTTCAGATCGACCTCGGGCGCCCAGCCCGTCGCGGACTTGAGCTTGTCGATCCCGGCCAGGAGGGTCTGGCGCTCGACCTTCCGCACCCGGGCGGGGTCCTGGACCACCTCGATGGACTCGCCGAGGATCGCCTCGCACATGCGCACCACCTCAATCACGCTGTACTGCACGTTGGCGCCGATGTTGAAGACGTCCCAGCCCTGGCCTTGCCGCGCCGTGGCGGCGTGGATGGCGCGGGCCATGTCGCGGGCGTCGATGAAGTCGCGCTGCGGTTCCAGGTTGCCCAGCTCCAGCCGCCGCGAGCCGGTCTTCAGCTGCTGCACGATCTCCGGCAGCAGGTGGGGGTTGGTCTCGCGGTGGCCGACAGCGTTGAACAGGCGGCCGATGACGGTGGGAACGCCGGTGGACTCGCTGAAGGCCTTCACCAGCGCCTCGCCCGCGGCCTTTGTCGCGCCATAGACATCCAGCGGCTCGACCGGGTCGGTCTCGACGTAGGCGCCGTCCTTGATCGGGTAGACGGCGGCGGTGGAGGCGAAGAACAGGCGCTCGGCCCCGCCCTGCGCGCGCACGGCGTCGAGGACGTTTTGGGTGCCCTGGATGTTGATCAGCACCGACTCTGTGGGGTGCTCGTTGCAGTAGGGGATGAAGTGGATGGCGGCCAGGTGAAAAACCCACGCCGGCGCGATGGCGTCGAGCGCCTGCCTCAGGCCCGCGGCGTCACGGATGTCCACCTCGTGGATGCGCTCGGCGGGCAACCCGGCCAGGTGTTCGCGGCGACCATTGAGGAAGTTGTCCACCACGTGGACCTCAAGGCCCTGGTCGGCCAGCACGTCCACAACATGCGAGCCGATAAAGCCCGCCCCGCCAGTGACAAGCGCACGTGTCATGAACACCTCAATTGCGCGGAATGAAAGCGCCTCGGGCCCCGCCAAAGCGACGGGAGGCATTGCATATTTCGACCCGGCGCGAAACCCGCCCTAGGCCGGCTTTCCGGCGACCTTGGCCAGAAACTCCAGGCGCTGGCTCTCCTTGGCCGAGCGGGACAGGAAGCTGAGGTCGTCCTCGACCCGACGTCCGGCCCAGTCGCGGGCAAAGGCGACGATTGTTTCGAGATTGCGAGCCACGTTGCCCTCGTCATTTCCGAGCTGGAGGACGTAGGGCGCCGCATTCAAAGCCGCTTCGGCCTCGGTGTAGCCGATGATGACCGGCAGGCGGTTCATCAGATACTCGCGGATCTTCAGCGGGCAGGCCTCGTCCATGCCCTTGCGGTGCAGGGCCAGGGTGCCGATGCCGACATCGCTCCGCGCATAGATCGCCGACAGCTCAGGCCCGGTCTGGTGGCCATGCAGGACCATGTTTTCCGGGATGGTCTCGCCGGGGAAATCGGCCGCTGTGAAGCCCACGATATGGAAGCGGCTGGCGGGAAGGCCGCGGGCCAGAAGGAAAATCTTGTCGACGCCGTGCCAACTCATGCCCGGCGAGCCCACGAAGACGAAGGTGGGCTCGCCGCCCGCCGTGGGCGCGATCGGCCCCGGCGCCTCGCCCCAGAAGCTGTTGGGCACCACGGCCACGGGCTTGTGGCGGTCCCGGTACTTGGCGGCGATTTCCTCGGTCACGGCCACAAAGCCCGCCGCCGGCCCGACGACCCGCTGCTGCGTCAGCCGATAGAGGGCGTCGAAGGCGGCGCCCCAATGGCTGTTCTCGGCGCCCTCGTCGGTATTGATCTCCATGACCGTCGGGGCGATTCGCATCTGCGCGCCGATCCCCGGGTACCAGGGCCCGTTTTGGCGGTAATAGATGACATCAGGCGCAAAGCGGCGAAGCGCCCGGGAGACCAGCGGCGCCGAGGCGATCTTGTTGAAGAAGCCGAGCCGCGCGGCCGGGTGCTTCTCCAGGCTCGATTGGTGGATCGCGCCGATGACCGATCCGTATCGCTCGAAGCCGAGCGAAGGCGCCTCGTCACGCCGGGGGGCGAGCGCGAAGATCTCCGCTTCGCAGCCGAGTTCGCGCCAGGTCTCCACCTGACCGATCAGCTTGCGCAGGACGCCCGTTTCCCCAAACGGGCTCCATTCGGTGAGGTAGGCGACCCTCATCCAGTCAGCGGCTGGGCGGCCGTGCGGTTGCGGACGGCGCGGCGCACCGCGCGCAAGGCCTTGAAGGGACCGCTGTCAAAGACCTTGTCGTAGGAGTGGAAGTCCTCGAACCGGGCGGGCGGGGCCTGCATGATCGCGTCCAGTTCGGCCCGCGTGAAGCCCAGCTTCTTGGCCACGAAGTTGGTGTCCTCGTCCTGCAGCCGCTCGTCGTAGGGCGGGGGCTGCAGTTCGGCCAGGGCGGCCTCGCGCGTAAGCTGGCCGCAGGAGATCAGGCTGGAGAGGTGCGAGCGGCGTTTGTCGTAGCCGAACTTCCTCGGCAGGTAGCAGCCCTGGTACCAGCGGGTGAAGATGCTCTCGTGGTGCTTGCCGCCGTAGTCGCGCCAGCCGAGTTCGCGCTCGATCAGTTCCAGCGCCTTCTCCCGGGAAAATTCGACGTACGAGAGGATGTCCAGCATGGGCAGCGAACACTGCCGCCAGGAGAGGTAGTCGGCGAAGCTCATGTGGGGGTAGGTCTTGGTGCGGCCGGTCCCGAACTTGCGGTGGACGTCGTGGATGTAGCCGTAGTCCCAGTGGCCGCGTGACCAGGCCGCCGGCAGGTGGCTTTCGGTGCGCGGATTGGCGCCGCTGATGACCGTGTTGAGGCCGTGCTTGGCGGCCATCTGCATCAGGCACGAATTGATCGCGTGGTCGCTCGGGACCTCCACGTCCGCCACCGAGGCCAGGAGGAAGGCCCGCTGGATGTCCCTGAACTCTTCCCAGTCGATGACGTGGGTATAGAGGTCGATCCCCAGGCGCTGGATCGTATTGGAGATGTTGCGGACCGCGATCTCCGAGTTCCAGCCGTTGTCGAGGTGGACGGCCAGCGGTCGGAGGCCCAGCTCCTTGGCGAGCCAGGCCGTGTAGGTGCTGTCGACGCCGCCGCTTACCCCGATCACGCAGTCGTAAGGCTTGCCCCGGCCCTCGCGCTTGATGCGGTCCAAAATGGGCTGGAGCCGGCGTTGGCCCTCCTCGCCGGAGAAGACGGCGGTCGCGAGAACTTCGGCGTGCCGGTGGCAGTGGTCGCACACGCCTTCGTCATCGAACACGATCTGCGGATCGGACGTGTCCATGACGCATCGACTGCAGATGCGATAAGCAACCTTGGACATTGAACCTCGGACCTCCTGCGGAAAGGAAGCACGGCTTCCCGGTCCAGCACGCTTCACCTCGCGGTCGATGTGCCCAAGCTGCAATGCCGCAGTCCCTAGGCGGACACTCAGCTCGGTCGCGGCAAGGCGTTACCAACCGCCGCCTCCTGACAGAGCCGCCGGGGCATGTCTAGTGGCGGGCGTTAGCCAAAGACAATCGCCGGGCGAAGCGCCGCGAGTCCGAGTGCTAGTCGCCAGTTCCGCGCTCGACTATCACGACGGCCGTGATCTATGCTGCAAACGAGGATGATTTGTTTCTACCGCCTGCTCTCCGCATACTGTCGGCTGCCGTTGCGCGGGGGTCACCGTCTGGTCGCCATGTTCGGCGACGGTAATGACAAGCCTCGAATTATTGGAAATGTGACCTTGCCGCTGGATCACTCCGATCTCGGGCAGCGGTATATCTACTATGGATTATACGAACAGGACTTCGTAGCTCACTTGCGTCGCGTCTTGCGGCCTGGAGATGTGTTCATCGATCCTGGGGCCAACATCGGCTACATCTCGGCCGTGGCGGCGGACGTTGTCGGTCCGACTGGCAGGGTTCTGGCCCTGGAACCGTCGCGAATTTGCCTGGAACGCATCAGGACTTACTTGCCGCAGCCCAACATCGATCTGCTGCCGATGGCGCTTTCCGACGCTTGCGGTTCGGCCACCTTCTACGACACGCCACGGGTCATAGCCCGCGGCTTCTCATGCCTGGCGGCCTACGAAGAGCCTGAGGACGGTGTCGCTTACGAGGTCGAGACCGTGACCGTCGACGATTTGTGCGCCCGGGAGGGGCTCGACCGCGTTCGATACCTAAAGCTGGATGTCGAAGGCTCTGAACTGGCCGCCATCAAGGGCGCGCGGCGCATGTTGGCCAGCCGCGCCATCGACTATGTGATGGTCGAGACCAATTTTACCGATCCGTCGGCGATCGAGATCCGCGATACGATGCGCAGTCATGGCTATTCGCCGTTCATGGCCGACTGGCGGGGCCGGCTCCGGCCGGTTGATTTCGGAAAGACGGCAGAGCGCGGGGACGTGGTTTGGAGCGCCCTCTAAACCGGGGCCGCGAGCATCGTACGTAGCTCCGCCTGGGTCGGGTAGTTGATCAGGACAGCCCTGTGCGGGCCCTTGAACACGAAAAGGCTGCCGGCGGCGGCGGCCGAGGCCCCGGCGTCGATCGCCTTGCGGGCGTCGGCGAGGGAGCCCGCGCCGCCGCACGCCACGACCGGCACGCCGACGGCGGCGCTCAGTTCGGCGATCAGGGGAAGGTCATAGCCGCCGCCCACGCCGTCGCGGTCGATGGCGTTGACCAGGATCTCACCGGCCCCGCGCTCGGCCGCGGCCTTGGCCAGCGCGACGGGATCAAGCCCGGTGTCACGCGTGCCGCTACGAGTGAACACCTTGGGCTTACCGCGCCAGTTACGCTTGACGTCAATCCCGACGATGACGCTCTGGCTGCCGAAGGCGCCGGCCATCTCCTCGATCAACTCCGGGCGCTCAACGGCCGCGGTGGTGACGGCCACCTTCTCGACCCCAAGGCCAAACAGCCGCTGGGCGTGCTCGAAGCTGGTGACCCCGCCGCCGTAGCAGATCGGCATGAAGGCCTCGCTGACGATCTCCTCGATCCGCTCGAAGGGCGGCTCGCGGTCTTCGCGCGTGGCCGTGATGTCGAGGAGGACTAGCTCATCGACCTCCAGATCGTTGAACAGCTTCACCGCGTTGATCGGATCGCCGACGTAGGTCGGGTCCTTGAAGCGCACTGTCTTCACCAGGCCCTGGCCCTTGAGCAGCAGGCAGGGAATGAGCCTTGCGCTCAGCATCAGCCGATCTTCTCGACGAAGTTGCGGATGATCCCGAGGCCATAGCGGTGGCTCTTCTCGGGATGGAACTGCGTGCCCCAGATGTTGTCGCGCGCCACGGCCGAGACGAAGGGCGCGCCGTGAGTGGTCCGCGCCAGCACCTCGGCATCGTTGTCCGAAGTCACATAGTAGGAGTGGACGAAGTAAAAGCGCGGGTCTTCCGGCAGCGCCTCCAGCAGCGGATCGGCGCGCGTCGGCTCGATGGTGTTCCAGCCCATGTGCGGGCTCTTCAGGGCCGACCCGGGCTCAAACCTGAACTGCACGGTACGCGCGTCCACCCAGCCCAGGCCCTCGGCGTCGCCTTCCTCGCTGTGCTTCGAAAAGAGCTGCATGCCAAGGCAGATACCCAGGATCGGAGCCTTGCGGCTGATGACGGCCTCGTTCAGCGCCGCCACCATGCCGGCCCCGTGCAACCGCTCCATGGCCCGCGCGAAGTGGCCCACGCCGGGCAGGATCAGCTTGTCCGCGGCGGCGATGACCTCCGGGTCCCGCGAGACATGCGCCTGCCCGCCCGCCTTGCGGACGATGTTGACGACCGAGCCGACGTTGCCGGCGTCATAGTCGACGACGGTGATCATGCGATGGCCCGGCAGATCAAATCGCCAGTCTCGCTCTTCGGAATGCCTCGAACTCGGCATGCGGGATGTAGCCATTGTACTCGTGCACGCTGCGGTGACGCACGCAAAGGGCCGGATCGAGTTTCTTGATCAGCCGCGCCGGATTGCCGCCGATCACGCAATGGCCCTCAGCGAATGACCTGGTCACCACGGCCCCCGCGCCGACGACGGTGAAGTCCCCCAGTGTGACGCCGGGCAGGATGACCGCGTTCATGCCGATCCAGCAATATTGGCCGATCCGCACTTCCGATGGTGCATGCGCGCGGTTGTCGTAGAGATCGTGATTGGCGGATACGATCCCCACGTTGGCCGCGATCTGGGTGTAGTCACCGATGTAGATCTTGCCGATGCCCTGGACATAGCAGCCGGGCATGTAGCCGGGGCAGGTCTCTATGCCGCAGTAGATGTTCTGAGCGCCGGTCACGATGCTGGTGAAATGCACCGGCCAGTAGACGCCGCGATTGAAGCCGCCGAGACGCTGCCACAGATGATGCTTGAGCATGATCGGCGTTTGTGTGTCCCGGGTTTCGTAGATGGGCCGCAGCGCGGGAACAGCCCGGTAGAGCGTCCAGCGCGCTTTGGAGAGGGTGCGACGGATGATCGATTTCAGGCCCATCCGACCTCAACCCGAATGATGGCCTGAGAGGGCATCGACTCAGCCCGACTTTACCGCCCACCACGAGGCGAAGAAGTAGACCATGTAGAGGGTGGTGTGAAACACGGCAAGCGCGAGCACCATCGCAAGGAAGCTCTTCAGTCCCAGGCCGATGAAGAAGGCAAGGAGGGCCGTTACGACGAACGTGACCTGCAGCGCTGCGTCCAGCTTCTGACGACCGCGCAGATGTAGCACCGCGCTCAACGGGCTTACCACGAAGCGGGCGAAGATCACTGGTGAGAGAATCTGCACATAGACCCCCGCCTCGCGCCATTTGGCGCCGAACGCCAGACTGAACAGGAGCGGCGCGGCGAGCAGCAGGGGCGCGGTCAGCACCGCGCCGATTGCGGCCAGGCGCATCGCCGTGAATCGAAACAAACCCCTTACGTCCTCGGACCTGGTGTGCTGCGGACTGATGCCACTGCGAAAAACCTCGCCCATGGCGCCGCCTATGATGGTGAGCGGCAAGCCGGCGACGCGTTGTCCGAGGTTGTACTGGCCGAGCGCGGCGGGTCCAAAATAGTTGGGGGTGACAAGGGCCACCATGTTGCCGCCCAGGTAGTTGAAGGTGTCGCCCAGCAGGATGAAGCGCGGGAAGTTGGCGTTGCGCCGGGCGCGCACGGCAAGCGCCCGCGGCCTCAGGGACCGAAGGGCGCGCGGCAGTCGAAGGTGGATGGCCAGGAGCGCGACGGCCACGGTCTGCCCGGCGATGAAGCCAAGGATCAGACCCGTCGCGCCCCAGCCGAACAAGCCGAGCGTAATATTCACGGCCGCTGCTGTCAGCGCCTGTAAGAGCCGCCCTCTGGCGGCGGCCTTGTAGGCGCGCTGCTGGGTCGCCAGGGCCATGAGCGTGGCCGCCGCGCCGCCAACGGCCACCGTGGCGGGGAGCAGAAGAGAGAAGCGGCTGAACTCGTGGGTCGCTCCAAACGCCTGCAGCACCGGAGCGAGCAGCGGCGCTGCAGCGAGCAGCACGAGCGCGACAAGGGCGGTGATCGAAAGGCTAAGCAGCGCCGTGTCGAAGGCCTCGCGCTCGCGCCGCGCCACGAACACCGCCAGCTCGTAGCGTCCGGTGCCGAGCAGCGTCAGCAGCCCTGCTACCGCAAAGAAGAAGGCGAAGGCGCCGAACTCAGCGGGTGTGTAGAGCCGCGCCACGGCCAGCATGGAGGCGATGCCTATGGCCTGCGCCCCGACGGTGCCAACTGTGACCGTCGCTACATTGCGCCAGTAGGCGCCCTTTCCGAGGAGCCTGGATACGAGCGCCGCATAGGCCCGTCTGATAGCGCCGGTCAGACCGGCCGCGGTCCCGGTCATGCGGCGAGGCCCGCGACTTCGCGGGCCCATCGCCGCGCCCAGGGGGTGGGGTAACGGCCGGGGCGGGCGGTGGGGTGGTTGCGCTCGAGCCAGGTGGCGATGGGCGTGCTGAAGCCGGTCTTGGCGCGCCGCACGACGGCGTCGGGCAAGGGCTGGGTGGGCGCCAGCGCCAGGTCGGTCTTGCCGCGTGCGCCGGCGCGGGTCAGGACATGAGGCGCCACGCGGCGCAGCAGTTCGGGGTCGACGAGGGGCACACGCACTTCCAGCGAGTGAGCCATGCTGGCCCAGTCGGAATCGCGCAGGAGCTGGTTGCGCATGTAGAGGGCCGCTTCCAGCGTGGCGACCTGCCCGAAGGCGCTCTTGGGCCCGCCGGCGAGTTCGGCCTCCACGGCTTCCAGCGGGCGGAGGCGTTGCAGGCCTTCGCGGACCGTGTCCCGATCCAGCACCTCCCGCAACTCCCAGGGCATGAAGACGCCCCGGCGCAACAGGTAGGCGCCGGGCACACGGCCGCCGAGTTCGAGCATCCCGGCCGCCTTCGGATGGGCGCCGATAAGCGGCGCGCCGAGACTCACCGCATGGCGCAGGGCCGCGCCCGCGAACGGAATGCGCGAGGGCGCGGCCAGCTTGGCGACCCAGCTGGGGATGTCGCGGAAGGAGGGGTAGCCGCCGAACAGCTCGTCGCCGCCGAGGCCCGAAATCGCGACCTTCAGCCCCGCCTCGTGGGCCGCCTTGGAGACGAACCAGGTGTTGATGCCGTCGACCGTGGGCTGGTCCATCGCCTCCAGGATCAGCGGCAGGTCGGCCTGGAATTCCTGTTCGGTGACGACGCGGGTGGTGTGGCGCGCGCCGTACAGCTCGGCGACCTTGGCGGCCAGCGGGGCCTCGTTGTCGGCGCGGCCCTCGAACTCGGCGAACGCCAGGGTGATGGTCTGAATGTCCGACTGCCCGGCATCCCGCATCAACCCGACGAGGGCGCCGGAGTCGATGCCCGCCGACAGGAAGGCGCCGACGGGCACGTCGGCCACCAGGTGGTGACGCACGCTGTCGAGCAGGGCGGCGCGGATCTGCTCCGACGCTTCCTCGGCCGGCAGGGCGACGGCCGCGGCCTCTGCCTGGCGCAGCTCGGCGGCCAGCGAGTGGTGGCGGCGGGGCGCCTGCATGCCTTGGGCGTCAACGAAGGTGAACGCCCCGGCCGGCAGCGCGCGGATGGCGCGGAAGGTCGTCCAGGGCTCGGGCACGGAGCCCCACAGGTAGAAGCCGACCTGCCCGGCCGGCTCCGGCTCGCGCGAGATCGCGCCGCCGGCCAGCAGCGCCTTCACTTGTGAGGCAAAGCGCAACGCGCCGCCATCGTCGGCGTAGTAGAGCGGCTTGATGCCGTAGGGGTCGCGCGCCAGGAACAGGCGCCGGCGCGGTTCGTCCCAGATCGCGATGGTGAACATGCCGCGCAAATCGCCCAGCATGGCCTCGCCCTTGTCGGCGTACAGCGTCAGCAGGACCTCGGTGTCGGACGTGCCCCGAAAGCTGTAGCCCTTGGCCAGCAGACCCTCACGCAGGGCCCAGTAGTTGTAGATCTCGCCGTTGAAGACGATCGTGAGGGCGCCGTCGGCGCTCTGCATCGGCTGGGCGCCGGTGGGTGACAGATCGATGATGGACAAACGTCGGTGGCCAAAGCCCACCCGGCCGTCCTGCGAAAACCATTCAGTGTCGCCGTCGGGACCCCGGGCCGCCATCTGCTCGCGGCTGCGCTTCAGCTCGGCACGAGAAACCGGCGCGGCCGTGTCGCGATAGGCGAAAATGCCGTTGATGCCGCACATGGCTGACTAGACCCCGGCCCCGCTGCCGCCGGTGGGGGTTCTAAACGACTTCAAGACGCCCGTCCCCGGTTTCGCGATAGCGCGTCCCGTCCACCGGACACACAAGGTCGGCGCCCAGCCTCGCGCCGGCGCGGCTCATCCAGCCGATGCGGCGGGCCGGCACGCCGGCCATAAGCGCATGGTCGGGGACCTCGCCGGTGACCACCGCGCCGGCCGCGATGAAGCAGTAGGCGCCCAGCGTATGTCCGCACACGATGGTGGCGTTGGCGCCGATGGTGGCGCCGTGCTTGACCAGCGTCGTGCGGAACTCGCTCTTGCGCTCGATCTCGGCGCGCGGGTTGACGACGTTGGTGAAGACGCAGGACGGCCCGCAGAACACGCCGTCCTCCAGCTCCACGCCCTTGTAGAGGCTGACGTTGTTCTGGACCTTGCAGTTGTCGCCCACCTTCACCGAGGGGCCGATCACCACGTTCTGCCCGATCGAGCAGTTCCGCCCGATCTCGCAGTGGCCGAGGATGTGGCTGAAGTGCCAGATGCGCGTGCCCTCGCCGATGACGCAGGGATCGTCGATGTAGGCGCTCTCGTGGATGGCGACGCCGGGAAAGCGCGGGTCCGCGAGGATCTGCCCGGAGGTGCTAGGCCGGCCAGCCATTGACGTACCTTTCCGGGTCCATGGCGGCCGCGACGAAGGGATGGCGCTCCCCCCGCTCGGGCTCCAGCGGCGCCGTGCGGATGTGGGCCACCGTCTCGATGGAGGGGCGCACGTCGGCCAGGGAAAACCCGTTTCCGGCGACGATCTGCTGGTAGCTGGCGGTGTGCAGGTCGGTGAACCCGCCGGAGAACTCGATCTCCTCGCCATCGACCGTGATCGAGCGGTAGGTGCCCTGCGCCTTGCCGCCCGGCAGGTCGCGGCCGTTGATGGAGAGGAACCAGCGCACGCGCGCGCGCTCATACTCCAGGTAGCCGGCGGCGCAGTCGCGGGCGCGATGGTGGACAACGTTGGCCTTCACCTCGCCGAACACGAAGCTGAGCATGTCGTAGAAGTGGACGCCGATATTGGTGGCGATGCCGCCGGACTTGGCCTCGTCGCCCTTCCAGGAGACGTGATACCAGCGCCCGCGCGGCGTGATGTAGGTGAGGTCCACCTCGTGCATGGCGCCCGGCGGGCTGGCGGCGACCTTGTCGCGCAGCGCCTCGATGGCGGGGTGCAGGCGAAGCTGCAGGATCGTGTTCACCCGCCGGCCGGTGTCCTCCTCCAGCGCCTGCAGCCCGTCGATGTTGCGCGGGTTCAGCACCAGCGGCTTTTCGCAGATCGCGTCGGCGCCCGAGCGAAGCGCGAACCGGGCATGGGCGTCGTGCAGATAGTTTGGCGAGCAGATGCTCACATAATCCACGCCGCTCCCCTCGCGCCGGATGCGGTCGATGTGACGGTCAAACCGCTCAAACTCGGTGAAAAAGCGCGCCTCGGGGAAGTGGCTGTCCATGACCCCGACGGAGTCGTTGGGGTCGAAGGCGGCCAGCAGGTCGCCGCCGACTTCCTTCATGGCCCGCAGGTGCCGGGGCGCGACGAAGCCGGCGACGCCGATGATGGCGAACTTGGGCCGCGCCGTCATGCCAGCACCACGCGGCTGAGGTCGGCGCCCGCGCGGGCGCAGGCATAGCGGGTGTCGACCACCAGCCGCGCGGCCTTGGCCAGCCCGACGTAGTCGACGCCGTCGTGATCGGTCGCGATCAGCACGGCGTCGTAGCCGCCGAGGGCCTCCTCGCTCCAGGCGATGGAGCGCCGCCCGGCCAGCTCCGCATGCTCGCGCGAAGGCGGGATCACCGGGAAGTAGGGGTCGTAGAAGTCCACCTCGGCCCCCCGCGCCTCCAGCTTGTCGATCAGCTTCAGGGACGGGCTCTCGCGCATGTCGTCCACGTTCTTCTTGTAGGCGATGCCCAGCAAGAGGATGCGCGAGCCGTTCAGCCCCTTCTGGAACCGCGCATCCAGGGCGTGGGCCAGCTCGGCGACGACGTGGTCCGGCATGGAGGTGTTGATCTGGCCCGCCAGTTCGATGAAGCGCGTGGCCAGCTCAAACTCCTTGGCCTTCCAGGTCAGGTAGAAGGGGTCGATCGGAATACAGTGCCCGCCGAGCCCCGGCCCGGGATAGAAGGGCATGTAGCCGAACGGCTTGGTCTTGGCCGCGTCCACCACCTCCCAGACGTTGATGCCCATCCGCGCGTAGACGACCTTCAACTCGTTCACGAGCGCGATGTTGACCGCCCGGAAGATGTTCTCGGTGATCTTCACCGCCTCGGCCGCGGCGGCGGAGGACACCGGGACGGTGCGCTCCGCGAAGGTCTCGTAGACAGCGGCCGCGAGCTGCCGGCTCGCCTCGTCGTCGGCGCCCACCACCTTGGGGATGGTGACGGTGGTGAACCTCTCGTTGCCAGGGTCCTCACGCTCGGGCGAGAAGGCCAGCCAGAAATCCTCCCCGGCCTTGAGGCCGCCGCGCTCCAGGATCGGTTTGACGACCTCGGTCGTGGTGCCGGGATAGGTGGTGCTTTCCAGCACGACCAGCTGTCCCGGCCGCAGGCGCTTGGCGATCGTTTCGGCGGTTTCGGTGACGTAGGTCAGGTCCGGCTCGAAGTGGCGCGTCAGCGGGGTCGGCACGCAGATCAGGATGGCGTCGGGCTCGGCCAGCCGGTCCATGTCGGCGGTGGCGGTCAGCCGGTCGCCCTTGCGAAGCCCGGCGATGCGATCGGAGGGGAACTGCTTCAGATAGCTGCGCCCATCCATGATGCTCCGCGCCTTGGCGGCGTCCACATCGAAGCCGATGACGCGCACGCCCGCCTCGGCGAGGGCCAGGCACAGGGGCAGGCCCACGTAGCCGAGGCCGACGACGCCCACCGTCGCGCTCCTGGCGCGGAACCGTTGCAGGGCGTCGGCCGCTGCGGTGCTCAGCTCAGCCACTTGTGCCTCCAAAGTCATTTCCGAGCCTCAAGCGCGACGGCGTCGGTGAAGCGGTCCTGCGCCTCGACCGCCGCGAAAGCCGGGATGTCCGCATCGCCGAACCGCACCGGACGCACGTCCCTGAACCCGGCGCGGACAAGAGCCTCCGTCATACTGACTTCGTCCCACATCCACAGGTGCGCGGAGTTTCCAAGCATGCTCTCCAGCCGCCGGAGCAGCCCCTTGGGGCGGGACTCCACGCCGAAATAGCCGTCGCGCATGAAGGTCGAACTTGCCTCCGGGTCCCCGCGCTTCAGCCGCTTGAGGTACTCTTCGGCGAGGACCTTCAGGTCCGGCACGATCAGGCGGAAGACAGCGCCCGGCCGCATGATCCGAAGCGTTTCCTTCAGCGCCGTCTCCAGGTCTTCGCGCGTCAGGTGTTCCAGCACATGGCTGGCGAAGACAGCGTCGCACGCGCC
>DASVBC010000004.1:0-14250 GCA_036376035.1 Caulobacteraceae bacterium
AATGACGGTCCCGTCCGCGAGCACGGCCTCCACGCCAAGCACCATATCGCGCATCATGCCATAGCGCAGGACGCGGTTGCCGCCGGCGTTCGTGGCGATGTTGCCGCCGATAGTCGCCATGCCGCGCGCGCCGAGGTCGAGCGGCAGGAACAGCTTCTCCCTTTCGGCCGCTTCGCAGGCGTTCTGCAGAATGCAGCCCGCCTGCACCGTCATGGTCGCCGCCGTTGCGTCGATCTCCTCGATGGCGGTCATATGCTCAAGTGACAGGGCAAGCGCGCCCGTGGCGGCGCAGCCGTCGACCAGGCCCGAACGCCCTCCCCAGGGGACCACCGAAACGCCCGCAGCGGAAGCCTCGCGCAGGATCGCGGCGACGGCTTCGGTGGACCTTGGCAGCAGCACGGCCAGCGGCGCGCCCAGGTTGGTCCAGGGGCTGTGGTAACGGTCGCTGATCGCATCGCCCGTTAGCACGGCGTCGGCGCCGAGCGCCGCCGTCAACCTGGCGATGAGTGCTTGCATGTTCCCCTCCGTTGCGGCCGCAAGCTAGCGCAGACGCTCGTCGGTTGAATTGCGGTGCATCAAGTCGGGACGCCGGTCTTTCACCTAAGACCGCGACACAGGCTTCATCGACGCGCGAAGGGAGACGCTTGTGACAGCACGGCTGACGACGCCTCCGGGCGACGGGCGGGGGACGATCCGGCTTAGCAACCGGGGCTTCGACCCCGGCGCGCTGCTGACCGCATTCTGCGCCGGGCGGGCCGAAACCGGGGCGGTCGTCAGCTTCACGGGCCTGGCGCGGGCCGAGACGGGCAGGTCCCTTGCGCTGGAGCTCGAGGCCTATCCCGGCTTCACCGAACAGGAGATCGGCCGCATCGCCGAGACGGCGCGGAGCCGTTTCGGCCTCGACGACTTCGCCATCCTGCACCGGGTTGGAAAGATGGCGCCGGGAGAGCCGATCGTGTTCGTCGCCGTCGCCGCTGCCCACCGACGGGCGGCCTTCGAAGCCTGCGACTTCCTGATGGACTACTTGAAGAGCCGCGCTCCCTTCTGGAAGAAGGAGATCGGCCCCGAAGGCGCTCGCTGGGTCGAGCCGCGGCCCGAGGACCACGCCGACGTTGCCCGCTGGGAGACCTGACCATGCGCCTCACCCATATCGACGACTCCGGCCGCGCCAACATGGTCGACGTCTCCGACAAGGCGGTCACCACGCGCAAGGCCGTGGCCGAGGGCCGGGTGCGGATGTCGGCGCAGACGCTGGCCCTGGCGCTTTCCGGCGACGCCAAGAAGGGGGACGTACGGGCGACCGCGGAGCTGGCCGGGATCATGGCCGCCAAGCGCACGTCCGACCTGATCCCACTATGCCATCCGCTGGCGCTGTCGAAGGTCGAGGTGCGGATGGAGCCCGCGGAGGACGGCCTGCGCGTCACGGCACGGGTGAAGACCAGCGGCCGGACGGGGGTGGAGATGGAGGCGCTGACCGCCGTCTCGGTCGCCTGCCTAACCGTCTATGACATGCTCAAGGCCGCTGACAAAGGGATGACCATCGAGGCCGTGCAACTGGTTTCCAAGTCCGGCGGAAAGTCCGGCGACTGGGTCCGTGGCTGAACCGGCGGACCTGTGCCCGAGCTCCTGAACGCCGACATCTTTCTGGCGCTGTGCATGATGGCGGCGGCGGTGCTCTATACGAGCGTCGGCCACGGGGGCGCCTCGGCCTACATCGCCCTGATGGCCCTGTTCGGCGTCGAGACGCCGGTGATCCGGCCGACGGCGCTTGTTCTCAACCTCATCGTTTCGGGGCTGGGGTCGTGGCGCTTCAGCCGGGCGGGGCTGTTCCGCTGGCGGACCCTGTGGCCGTTCCTGCTCGGCTCGCTGCCCATGGCCTTCCTCGGCGGCGCCCTGCACGTGCCGGGCGATATCTACCGGCCACTGGTCGGCGTCGTGCTGCTGCTCTCGGCAGGCCGCCTGCTCTGGCCTGGCGAGCTGCCCGCCGCCCGCGCGTGGCGCGACCCCCCGGTGTGGCTGGGTATACCCGCCGGCGCGGCGATCGGCCTGCTCTCGGGCCTGACCGGGACGGGGGGCGGGATCTTCCTGTCGCCGCTGCTGATGTTCTGCGGCTGGTCGGCGCCCAAGCCGGCGTCGGGCGTGGCGGCCGTGTTCATCCTCGCCAACTCGGCGGCGGGCCTGATCGGCAACCTGACCTCGGTGCGGCAACTTCCGGCGGAGCTGCCGATGTTCGCCGGGGCGGTGGTGGTCGGCGCGCTGATCGGCACGACGCTCGGCATCCGCCTGCCGCAAGGCGTCATCCTCAAGGTGTTAGGCCTGGTGCTGCTCGTCGCGGCCTTCAAGCTGATCGCCGCGTGGTAGCGGGGCGCTCGGGATCGTAGAAGCGCGCCATGACGCCATGATCGACCAGCTCGGCGGGCATCGGGTCCCCCAGGAGGATCGCCGCCGCCATCCGCCCCAGCGCCGGGGCGGCCTGGATGCCGAAACCGCCCAGTCCGGCAATCCAGAAGAAGCCCGGATGGTCCCGCGACCAGCCCACGACCGGCGCGCGGTCGGCGGCGAACGTCCTCAGGCCCGCCCAGCGATAGCGCACCCTGGCGACAGCGTGGTCGCAGGCCTTCTCCAGCCGCGCCATGGCCCGCGCCACATCCAGGTCATCGGGCTGGGCGTCGCGCGGTTCGCTCAGCGTTTCGTCGGCGGGCGTGACCAGCAGGCGCCCGGAGAAGGGGCGGAAGTAGAACCGCTCGTCCACATCCTTGACCACCGGCCAGCCGCCGAAACCCGGTGAAGCGGGGGGATCGACCAGGACCACCGTACGCCGCAGGGGCGTAAGTCCGAGCGGCGCCAGTCCGGCCGCGACCGCCACGTCGTCGGCCCACGCGCCGGCGGCGTTGACGAGGATCGGCGCGCGCCAGACCTGCCCGGCCGCCGAGACCTCCCAGAACGGCCCTACACGACCGATCCGCAGCTCGCCCAGCGCCGTCAGGATTTCCGCGCCGCCCGCCCGCGCCATCGCGACGAAGCGGGCGTGGAGGCGGGCGACGTCGATGTCGCCGGCGTCTGTCTCCAGAAGGGCGGCGTGGGCTGCTTCCGGGCGCAGGATCGGGACCCGCCGCCGCGCCTCAACGCCGCTCAGAGGCCTTAGCCGCGGATGCTCGGCCGCCAGCGCGCCGAGGACGTCGAGCTGCTCTCGACGGGCCACATGCAAGGCGGCTCGCGGGGCCAGCAGGGATCCGACGAATCCGCCGGGCGGATCGGTGAGGAAGGGTCGGCTGGCGAGGGTCAACGGCCGCACCGCCGCGCCGCCGTAGCTTGGCAGCCACATCGCCGCCGACCGCCCGGTCGCGTGAACGGCCAGCGCCGGCTCGCGTTCGAGCAACGCTATTCGGCGGCGGCCGGCCAGATGGGCGGCGACGGCCGCGCCCGCCATTCCGCCCCCGAGCACCAGCGCGTCGAAGCGGTTCATCGACACCCCGCCGGCTGCATTCCGGCCAGCCCTTGGAGGTAGCCGTTGACCAGCGCGCCCGGCGGCCCGGCCGCGCTCACCGCCGCACGCAGCGCCTCTGGCTCGATCACGCCGTCGGCGAAGCGGCGGAAGGCCTGGCTGACGGCGACCATGTCGCCGGTATGCGGCGAGAGCCTCAGCGCGTGCACCCCGGCCGCCCTCAGCACGTCGCGCGGCGTGTCGGCCAGCTGTACAGCGTGCGAGAGCGTCTGCACCCCGTTGATCGCCAGGAAGGGTTCGCCCTCCAGCGTGTGGATCGCCATACCGTCCGGATCGCGTTCGCAGATGAACTGGCAGGCGTCCTTATGCAGCCCGTGGGCGCGGGCATGGTAGCAGCGCCCCGACAGGGCCAGCGGTAGCCGCCCGTAGGCGAACACCTCGATCTCGAGGCCGGGGCAGGCGGCGGCGATGGCGGCTACCCCGGCCAGCGGCAGCTCGACGTTGGCGCACAGCCGCACGCAACCGCGCCCGATCAGCTCGCGGGCCGCCGCCTCGTTGTAGATGTTGAGCAGCGGCCCGGCGACGAAGCTGGTTCCAGCCTGAAGGTGCGCCAGGCCTGAGATGTCGTTGAGCTCGACGAGGGAGGCGGCGGCGATGAGGCCGCGGGCGAGCCGCCCCTCGCGCGGGGTGGCGGGCAGGGCGGGGGAAGACCAGACGACCGTCTTGCCGGCCCGCTCCAGCCGCTCGGCGGCCTCGGCCAGCGCCGCGCCGAGCAGCGGCGCGCGCTTTCCGCAGACCACTTCGCCTAGATAAACGCGGCCGACCGGCGTCTCGTCGGCGACGCGGGCGTAGAAGTCGCGCGCCCGTCCCGGCGTCCAGTTGAACAGCAGCGGCCCCAGGGTCAGTTCGATGGCGGCGCTCATCGCCACCTCTTGCGGTAGGCGCCCGCCGTCTCGCGTCCGCCCTCGGCCAGGTCCGACAGCCGCCGCGCGAAGGGCGCGGTGTCCAGGCCGTGGTCGAGCGCGTCGATGGCCGCCCGGAAGGTGGCGGCCACACGCGCCACGTAAGCCTTGCCGCGCTGGCGGCCTTCGACCTTGACGGCCCGCACGCCGCCGGCGCGCAACTCGCGCAGCAGCGCCATGGCGTTGAGGCTGACCGGCTCCTCGAACAGGTAGGACACCTCGCCCCCGGCCTCGAAACGGCCCTTGCAGAGCGTCGGGTAGCCGGCCGCCTCGCCGGGACTGAAACGGTCGATGGCCAGCCCGGCCAGGCGGGGCGTCAGCGCCGCCTCCGTACGTTCGAAGACCACCGCCTCGGGAGGGGAGCAGACGCCCGACAGGTTGGGCGAACGACCGGTGGCGTAGGACGACAGCGCGCAGCGGCCCTCGGCCATCACGCACAGGCTGCCGAAGACGAAGGCTTCGATCTCGACCGGAACGCGCCGCACCAGCGCCGCGATCTCGGGGGCGGACAGGACACGGGGAAGGACCACGCGCCTGACGCCGTAGGTCTCGGCGTAGAAGGCGATGGCCTCCGGCGTGTTGGCGGCCGCCTGCACCGAGAGATGAAGCCGCTGGGCCGGATGCGCCTCCCGGGCATAGGCCAGGACCGCGAGGTCGGCGGCGATGACCGCGTGGGCGCCGGCCTCGACCGCCGTGTCGACCGACTTTCGCCAGGCGTCCGTGGCGCCGGCGCGCGCGAAGGTGTTGACAGCCACCAGCACCTTGGCCCCGCGCCGCTCCGCCCAGGCCACCGACTCCGCCAGCTCGACGGGAGAGAAGTTCAGTCCCGGGAAATTCCTGGCGTTGGTCTCGTCCTGAAGGCCGCAATAGACGCTGTCGGCGCCGGCCTCGACGGCGGCGCGCAGCATCGCCGGCGACCCCGCCGGGCAGACGAGCTCGATAGAAGCCATCAGGCGGTTGTCGTCGTCGCGCGGCGCAGCGCCGCCCGGCGCAGGTCCGCGACGGCGGCGTTGAAGAGGTCCCGCCCGAACGGCAGCCCGACAAGGTCGGCCATGTTCAGGTCGGCGGCTTCGAGGGCGTTGTGCAGCGCGACGACCGCCTCGGTGTCGCCCTCGACCCTCAGCGTGCGGCCGAAGAAGGCGGCGTCGGCGTCCAGCGAGCCATCGAACAGCTCGAGCAGCTCCAGCAGGGGACCGGAGACCGTTGCCACGTAGCGGCCCGGATCTGTGTGGCGCACCACGCGCACGCGGCCGCGCCCGGCGTCGGGCTCGAGGCTGAATGCCACCGGCAGGTCGGTGGGGGCGATTCGGAAGGCGGCTGACCGGTAGGCCCCGAGCCGGTCGACGAGGCCCCGCTGGCGCGCGGCCCGGCGCAGGGCGAGGCTGAGCAGGTGTTCGACCGGAAGCCGGAACGCGATCACGGCGTGCGCGGCGGCGCGCCGCCTCAGCCCGCCCCAGTCAGGCTCTGGGGCCGCCCAGGATCGTCTCGCCCACATGTCCACCTCTCGCACGAAGCGATACGAAGCTTCAGCCTGGGGGCGAATGACAGGAATCAAGAGCGGGGCTGACCCTTGTCATTCGGCCGGTGCTGGAGCGTGGCTACGGTTCGGGGTCGGTCGCCGCCATTCCTCCCCCCCGACGGGTGGGCGCGCCGTGCGCCACTGACACACACACGGTCGGCGCGGGCGCTGGGAGGGGAAGTCCCGGCGCCCATCCTTTATCTGCCCATGCCGGCCCGGCTGCGTTCGTCGCGGCGCGCTGCGGGCCAGCGTTCGCGTTCGGCCTTGCCCGTCATCCCGGCGATGGGCGGCATGTGGTTGTCGATCAGCTCGTTGGGCTTGGCCAGCCGCTCCAGCAACGCGGGCCGCGTGAGCGTCACCGTGGGGCCGTTCACCTCCACGCCATAGTCTCCCAGGGTGGCGAACGCGCGCGACAGGTTCTCGGGCGTCATGCCGAGCAGCGAGGCGAGCACGCGCTTCTCATGGGGCAGCGTGATCGTGGGCTCGCCGCCCTGCCGCACCCGCTGGGTGATCAGGTAGTTGGCCAGCCGCTCCACGCCGCCGCGGAGCTTGTGGTTCTTCAGCGCCCGCACCAGGCCCCGGTAGCAGCCGGACAGCTCCTGCGATACCGCGAAGCAGAACGCCGGATCGGTCTTCATTGTCCGGCGGAGCGCCTCACCGGACAACATCAGGATGTCGGACCGTTCGATGGTCCTGGCGCTCATCAGCGCATCGGCATCCAGCACCACCGCCGCCAGGATGAAGGTGGACACGGGCCGCAGGATGGCGAGCGTCGTCTCCTTGTCGTTCCAGGTGCCTTCCAGCTCCACGAGCCCGTCGAGCAGGACGTAGAGGAAGTCCACCGGATCGCCTTCCATCAGGAGGGTGGTACCGGCCGGGAACCGCTGCAGGAATGCGCCGGCGGTGACGGACCGGAAGGCGCCGTCGCTGGCCCTTGAAAACAGGGGCAAGGCTCGGACACGGGCCAGGTTTCCGTCGCTAATTGGCATTGGCTTGCTCTCCTTGGCTCCTCGTAGCTGGGGGAGCGCGTGCGCGCCTTGATCTGGATCAGATCGCCGGGTGAGCGATTGACCTTCGTCAAGCGGAGGGACGGGCAGGGTCATATGGCGGGGGCGCGGGCGACGCCACACTGTCGATCACCTGAAGCCCCCTGTCGGAAAGGATCCGCCGATGAACTTCCAACTATCCGAACGTCAGTTGCTGTGGCGAGACAGGGTGCGGGCGTTCATGGCCGAGCGGATAGAGCCGGCCGTCGCCACATACGCGGCGCAGACCCGGCGCGAGGGCGCCGAGCGGTGGAAGGTCATTCCGGTGGTCGAGGAGCTGAAGTCCCGCGCCTTTGTCGAGGGGCTGTGGAACCTCTTCCTGCCGCCCTCGGAACACGACGACGACGCCTACCGCGGAGCCGGACTGAGCAACCTCGAATATGCGCTTTGCGCCGAAGAGATGGGCCGCATCTGCTTCGCCTCGGAGGTGTTCAACTGCTCGGCGCCGGACACCGGTAACATGGAGGTTCTTCACCGCTATGGCACTGCCGACCAGAAAGCCCTTTGGCTGCGGCCGCTGATGGTCGGCGAGATCCGATCGGCCTTTCTGATGTCCGAGCCCGATGCCGCCTCATCGGACGCCACCAACATCCAGACGTCGATCCGGCGTGACGGCGACCACTACGTCATCAATGGCCGCAAGTGGTGGTCGTCTGGCGTCGGCGATCCGCGCTGCAAGGTCGCCATCGTCATGGGTAAGACCAACCCGGACGCGCCCCGCCATAAGCAGCAGTCGCAGATTCTGGTGCCGCTCGACACGCCCGGCGTCGAAGTCGTGCGGATGCTGCCGGTGTTCGGCTATGACGACGCGCCGCACGGGCACGCCGAGGTCGTGCTGCGGAATGTGCGCGTTCCGGCCGGGAACCTGATCCTGGGCGAGGGGCGCGGCTTCGAGATCGCGCAGGGCCGCCTTGGGCCGGGCCGCATCCACCACTGCATGAGGACGATTGGCGCGGCCGAGGCGGCGCTGGAGCACATGGTTGACCGGCTCTTCTCCCGCGTCGCCTTCGGCAAGCGCCTGGCCGACCAGTCGGTGTGGGAGCAGCGAATCGGCGAGGCGCGTATCGACATCGAAATGGCCCGTCTCCTCTGCCTGAGGGCCGCCGACATGATGGACTGCGGCGGGGCGCGCAGCGCGCAGCTCGAGATCGCGATGATCAAGGTCGCCGCGCCGCGCATGGCGCTGAAGGTGATCGACGACGCCATCCAGGCCCATGGCGGGGCGGGGGTGTCGGATGACTTCGGGCTGGCGCGCGCGTACGCCGGCATCCGCGCCCTGCGCATCGCTGACGGTCCCGACGAGGTGCATCTGCGCTCCATCGCGCGGCTGGAGCTTGCCAGCCGCGGTGAGCGGGTGCGCGCCTGGCGCGAGACCGCGCCGAAGACGGCCGCCTCATTCGAGTTGGCGCCGATGATGGTGGCCGCGCCGGCGCACAGTCAGCTCGTTTGAAGGGCGGCCAGCTCCTCGGGCGTGTTGGCGTTGAAGAAGGGGTCGCCGCCTTCGGCGTCCCATTCGACGACCGTGTGGCCCAGCTCCGTGGCAAAGCCTTTCAGCGACGCGCGCCCCGCCGCCGCATAGGCGGCCAACCCGGCCGCGGCGTCGGCCGGCCACAGGGCGCAGACCGGATGCAGCCGTCCCGCCGAGGCGGACACGGCCACGCGGGCGTCCGGCTCCCGGTCCAGGGCCCCCTCCAGCCGCTCGAAGAGGTTCGGCGGCAGGCGCGGCATGTCGCAGGCGATGGTCAACACCCGCCGCGCCCCCCGCGCCCGCGCATGGGCGATGGCGGACGCCAGGCCCGCCAGCGGCCCGGGGATGGCGGGATCGTCGAAGAGCACCACGGCGTCGCCGGTGTCCTTCACCTGTCCGTCATGGCGAACGGCGACGGCGGCGGCCCCGGCATACCCTCGGGCGAGGTCGAGGGCGCGGCGGCCTAGCGTGATCGGTCCCAGGCGCCGCAAGGCCTTGCCGCCGCCCATCCGCCGCCCCTCGCCGCCGGCTAGCACCACGCAGACGCGGAGGCTGCCCGTGATCACGCCGACACTTCCAGAACGACGCCGCGCCGCGCCGCCAGCCGCCGCCCCAGCGCGAGAAGGTCTTCCGCCGACAGGCGCAACCTCGCGATCGGCAGCACGACCGCGTTCTCCAGCGCCAGGTGGCGCAGCGCCTGGGCCGCGAAATTCTGCATGACCTTGCGCGCGCGCGGCTCGAGGCCCGGCGCTTTGCGCTCCAGCAGGCACGCCTCCAGGTGACCGCGGAGGGTCTGGGCCTGGGTCATGTCGGAGCGGTGCTCGGTCGATAGAAGGTCCAGCACCTGCTCCACCTCGTCCTCCGGCAGCGCCCGGCGCCGCAGCAGCGGGAACAGGTCCTCCTCCTCGTCGATCACATGCAGGGCGAGGTCGTGCCGCAGGAAGTCCAGCAGCCGGGTCACGCGATCGCCGTCGAAGGCGGTGACCGTCGCCAACTCGCCCACCAGCCGGTAGAACTGCCGCTGCCGATAGTGCTCGGCGAAGAACCAGTCCAGCGGATCCTTCATCAGGTCCTGGGGGATGTTCTCGATCTCGAGAAGTGTCGCGTAGCTCATCGCCGGGCCTCTCTAGGGATCAGTGTTTCAGCTCGAGCGTCAACCAGACCTTGGTCCGGTTGGCGAACGCGGGGTGGCCGCCGTCGAAGAAGGCCGCCTTGGCCTCCGCCATCAGGTGTTTGTTGATCGGGGCCGCGAGCAGCAGGTTGAGCTCGCGTCCGTAGCCGGTCGAGCCGTCGGCGTCGGCGAAGTCGTGCGCCGTGGCCTGCAGGCGCAGCGGGACTGCGGCATCGACGCTCAGGCCCGCCCGCAAGTTGATGTCGCGCACGCCCGCCGCCGGCGTGGTGAGGAAGACGTCGGCCCAACCCTGGAAAGCGTGCAGGGTGGCCAGCGGCGTGGCGAATCCGCGCGCCCCGTCGCCGCCCAGCCTCTCGACACCCACGCTCGCCCAGCGCGTGCCGCTCTTCAGGCCGCCGGCCAGCGCCAGGTAGTCGAGGTCGAAGCTTGTGGGGCTGTTGCGGTGGTCGGTCTGGCGGGCGTATTCGGCCTCGTAGGTCGCCGACAGCTCGCCGCCGACGGCCCGCGAGCCGGCCAGCCGCGCGCCATAGGTGGCGTTGGACTGGGCCGGCGCGTTCTCGAAGGCCATGAGAAACGCGTAGGCGCTTACCTGGCCGGCTGGTCTCTTCCAGTCGAGTTGGCCGAGGTGGGTGTCGCTGTCCCATTCCCCCTGCGGGTTGTCGTCGCCGAACACGCGGTGGATGCGGTCGAGGTAGGCATAGGTGAGGGTGACGTCCTTCCTCGGCCGCAGGTCGACGCGGAAGGCGTCGAAGGTTTGCTCGTTCTGACGAAAGCCGACGTTGCCCACGAAGCGCGCCGCGCCCAGCACCAGCCGCTGGCGTCCCAGCACGGCCCATCCGCGCGAGCCCGACCAGGAGACTTGCGCGCGGTTGAGCTCGGTTGTCTCCGGATCGGCCACCACGGCGTAGGCTGTCCGGCCGTTGGTCGTGCTGTTGTAGTCGTCGACCAGGGCCGTGACGTTCTCGGCCTCGGCCAGCGCCCTGAAGCCTCGCCAGACCGGCGTTTCGTAGCCCAGCCGGGTGCGCAAGGTCAGCGCCTGGGCGTCCTGCAAGCCGTCCTGGCTGACCGTCTCGTAGCGCAGGCGGGCATCGAGGATAAGGTCCCCGCCGGATTCCGCGGCATGGACGGGGGTGGCCGCCGCGAGAGCCGCGAGCATCGCCAGGGCCGCGAGGCGGGGGCGGGCCATCACCTCAGACCCTGCGGATGACAGTGAAGGTGCGTTTGGGCGGCTCGACCTTGGAGCGCAGCAGCGCGGCCAGGCAGGCCAGCGCAGGATCCTCGGCGCCCTGCGCGGCGGAGATCAGCTGCGTCCAGGCGTCGTCGTCGGCGCCGGAGACGAACTCGGCGACCGACGCTTGCACGAACTCCGTCGCGCCGAGGCCGGCCGCGGACGCCGCCACGGCAATCCGCTCGCCCAGCGCCGGATCCGTGGCGGCCAGCCAGGGTTCCAGACGGTCAGCGACGCGCCCTCCGGCGAGCACCTCGCCCAGCGTCAGCGACCCTCGCGCCACCGCGCCGTTCTCCCGCAGCGTCAGGGCGATGCCTCGGCTGCGCGCGTCTTCCGCCAGTTCGGCCACATAGCGGGCCGCCGCGGCGGTCCAGGCGCGGCTTTCCAGGTGCAACCTGATGCGGTCCTCGACGTACTCGAACGGCAGCTCGCGCCCTTCGATCCGCCGATCCAGGCGAAGCACGTGCCAGCCGAACCGCGATCGAACCGGCTCGGGGGCGACCTGGCCCGGAGTCAGCGCGTCCAGCGCGCGTTCAACCTCACTCACCACGTCGCCGGGGCGGAGCTGCCCGAGCGAGCCGCCCACCGCTCCCGAGGGGCAAGCCGACAGGTCGGAGGCGAGCTCGGCGAAGCTGCAGTGGCCGTTCAGCGCGGCGATGGCCCGTTCGGCGGCCGCGCGAGCGGCGGCGTCGGCGTCCGGCCTGTCGCCCTTGACCTCGATGAGGATGTGCGAGGCCTCGTAGAGCTGCGGCGAGCAGAAGCGGGCGCGCTGGGCGTCATAGACGCGTCGGCACTCTTCGGCGCCCGGCGAGGCGACGTCCACCTCGGCTTCCAGGACGGCGCGGACGAGCGCCTCCTCGGCGGTTTCCTCACGACCCTCCTCGTCGACCTCGGTCTGGGGCGCCAGACCCAGCTCGCGCCCCCGGTGCAGCAGCAGCGCCTTGATGGCCAAGGCGTGGCCGGCGGCGGCGCGGGACTCGGCGGCCGAGGCGCTTGGATGGTTCTGGACTTCCTGGGCCAGCAGGGTTTCGGGGATTTCGACCCCGTCGACGACGACGGCGCGCATGACTACTCCGCTGCCTTGAGGGTTTCAGGGAGCGGGCGCACGGCTCCTGCCGGATAGATCGGGGCCAGGGCTTCCGGACGGCGCGGCAGCGTCCGGCGCGTGCGCACCAGCTGCCAGCCGCGACGGTTCAGGTACCAGACCGGCGCCGAGAGCATGTGCACCAGCCGGGTGAAGGGGAAGACCAGCAGGATGGTCATGCCGAGCACCAGGTGCGCCTTGAACACCCAGGAGACGTCGGCGACGTGCCAGGCGACGCCGGGTTGGAAGGTGAAGACGCCCTGGGCCCAGCTCATGAACTTGACCATCTCGCCGCCGTCGAGGTGGCCGAGCGACAGCGGGATGGTGCCGAGGCCCAGGCATAGCTGCACGAGCAGCAGGATCAGGATCGCGGTGTCGCCGAAACTGGAGGTGGCGCGGATGCGCGGGTCGAACAGCCGCCGGTGCAGCAGCAACAGCCCGCCGGCCAGCATCAGCAGCCCGGCCGAACCGCCGGCGACGATGGCCAGCATCTGCTTGGCCGAGTGGCTGACGCCGAGGGTGTCGAAAACGACGATGGGCGTCAGCAGCCCGACCAGGTGGCCGCCGAAGATGACCAGGATGCCGAGGTGGAACATCACCGAGCCGGCCACCAGCTGCTTGCGGCGCAGGAGCTGCGAGGAGCCGGAGCGCCAGGTGTAGGGCTCGCGGTCGAAGCGGATCACCGAGCCGATGACCAGCACGGCCAGCGCGATGTACGGGTAGGTGCCGAACAGGAACGAGTCGAGGGTCACAGAAGCCTCCATCAGGCGGCCGCGCCGGACTTGCGCCGGGCGGCAACAGGGGTGTCGTGCATGGCCGCCACCAGGGCTTCGGCCCTGGGGCAGCCGACGTCGGCGGGGCCGAAGGTGACGGCGGTCTCGGCCCAGAGCTTGTCCATGGTCGCGAGGTCGTCGGGGTCGTCGTCGGGCTCGGCCATGATCGCCGCCAGCGCTTCGGCGTCGGCAGGGTTGCCCGCGAGAGCGGCGAGCGCGCCGAACACCGCCCGGTAGGGGCTGGCGCGCTTGTGCAGCCGCTCGCCCAGGGCGGACAGGACGTGCGCGGCTTCGCCCAGCAGGGAGGCGGCTTCGTCGTCGGGCAGCGTCGAGAGGAACTCCAGGAAAACCGGCAGGTAGTCCGGCAGTTCGTTGGCCGAGAGCTCCAGGCCCTTGCTGCGATAGAGCTCGAGCAGCGCGACCATGGCCTGGCCGCGGTCACGGCTCTCGCCATGGACGTGCTCGTAGAGGTTCAGCGACAGCGAGCGCGTGCGGTCGAACAACCACACGTAGCGCTCCTGATGCTCCAGCAGGTCGCCGGCCGAGAGGGCCTCGGCCAGCTTGCCGAGAGCACGGCGCAAGGCGCGCGGAATGCGCCCGTCGTCGGCCAGCACGGCCGCCGCGGCGGGCATCTGCTCGCGGACCGCCTCGGAGGGATAGCTGAGCAGCACCGCCAGGGCGCGATAGCTGAGAGACATGGTCTAGGCCTCCATCGGGGTCTTGGCGCGCGAGCGCTTGTTGGGGCCGAACAGGCCAAGCTCGGTGCGGCCGCCGGAGCAGTCGTTGCCGAAGGTGAAGCCGCAGGAGCCGCGCAGGTCGTAGGCGTCCTCGGCGTTCTCGCGGTGGGTCGAGGGGATGACGAAGCGGTCCTCGTAGTTGGCGATGGCCATGTAGCGGTACATGTCCTCCACCTGCGCGGCGCTCAGGCCGACCTTCTCGGCGGCCCGGTGGTCGATGCGGCCGTCGATGCTCTTGGTGCGCATAAAGCTGCGCATGGCGAGCATCCGCTCCAGCGCCTGGACGACCGGCGGCTCGTCGCCGGCGGTGAGCAGGTTGGCGAGGTATTTCACCGGGATGCGCAGCGACTTCACGTCGGGCATCTCGCCGTCCATCTCAAGCGCGCCAGCGGCAGCGGCCGACTGGATCGGCGACAGCGGCGGCACGTACCAGACCATCGGCAGCGTCCGGTATTCCGGATGCAGCGGGAAGGCGACCTTCCAGTCTATGGCCATCTTGTAGACCGGGCTCTTGCGCGCCGCCTCAAGCCAGGCCTCCGGCACGCCGTCCCTGCGGGCCTGGTCGATTACCTCGGGGTCGAAGGGGTCGAGGAAGACCTCTAGCTGGGCCTGGTAGAGGTCCTTCTCATCGGGCGTCGAAGCCGCCGCCTCGATGCGGTCGGCGTCATAGAGCAGCACGCCCAGGTAGCGGATGCGGCCCACGCAAGTTTCCGAGCAGACCGTCGGCTGGCCCACCTCGATGCGCGGGAAGCAGAAGGTGCACTTCTCCGACTTACCGGACTCCCAGTTGTAGTAGATCTTCTTGTAGGGGCAGGCCGAGACGCACATGCGCCAGCCGCGGCACTTGTCCTGGTCG
>DASVBC010000016.1:0-39835 GCA_036376035.1 Caulobacteraceae bacterium
CCCCTGATACGCCGACCGTCGAAGCCAAGTCCGCCGAGGTGCTCGAGTACATTGAGGACATGCTGGCCGAGCTGGCGCGGCTGGCCGAACAGGCGGGCGAGGGCCAGCTGGGCGCGGGAATCCGGCTGCTGGCGGTGCAGGCCGCGCGGATCGCCTCCGAGGCCACCTAAGCGGCCGTGACCAGGCCGCCGGGCAGCAGCTCGGCCTTGCCCGCAAGCGACAGTTCAACCAGAGCCGCAAAGACCGCCGGAGCCGGAGCGCCGGTGGCCCGGACCAGTTCGTCGCGCGAAACGGGCGTCGGAGAAAGCAGGGCCTCGACCTTGTCGCGCAGGGCTTCGACGGCGGCGTCCAGGGCGGCCTGGTCGGCGGGCGGGGTGGTGTAGCTCTTCTCCCGCTCGCGGATCAGCGGCTGGTGTTGCAGCACCCGCAGCACGTCCTCGGCCGATTCGCAGAGATTGGCGCCCTGACGCAGCAGGTCGTTGGTCCCCCTGGCGCGCGGGTCGAGCGGCGAGCCGGGGACGGCGAAGACCTCGCGGCCCTGCTCGGCGGCCAGCCGCGCGGTGATCAGGGAGCCGGACTTCAGCTCCGCCTCCACCACCACGATGGCGAGCGACAGGCCCGAGATGATGCGGTTGCGGCGGGGGAAGTCTCTCGCCTGCGCCTTCTTGCCGGGCGGGCTTTCGCTGACGACGCAGCCCTCGGCGCACAGCCGCTCGTAGAGGCCGGCGTTCTCGGGCGGGTAGATGTCATCGATCCCGCCGCCCAGCACGGCGACCGTGCCCGTGGGCAGCGAGCCTTCGTGAGCGGCGCTGTCGATGCCGCGCGCCATCCCGGAGACGACGACGTGCCCCGCCGCGCCCAGCTGTCCCGCCAACCCGCGCGCGAACCGCTGACCCCCGGCCGAAGCAATCCTCGCCCCGACGATGGCGACGCAGGGCTTGTGCAGCAGGGACAGGTGCCCGCGCACCCAGATCAGTGGCGGCGGCGGATCGACGGCGGCCAGCTGGCGGGGGAAGTCACTCTCGCACGAGGCGATCAGGCGCGCGCCCAGCCTCTCGCCGCGCTCGAGTTCGGCCGCGGCGTCGGCTTCCGAAGGAATGGACAGCGGCTTGATGCGGCCGCCGCGGCGCGACAGCTCGGGCAGGGCGGCCAGCGCCTTGCTCGCCGAGCCGTAGCGGCCGACCAGCTGCTCGAAGGTGACGGGACCGACGTTCTCGGTGCGCGCGAGCCTGAGCCACGCAAGCCGTTCGGCGTCAGAGAGTTTGCTCACGCGGTCTTCTTGCCGCCGATGCGAGGCTCCTGCCCCTTGAGCAGCCGGCCGATGTTCTCGCGGTGGCGGACGTAGATCAGCACGGTCATGAACACCGTCAGCCACACAATGGGCTGGGGCTGGTCCGTCGCCAGCGCGAACAGCGGCGAGGCCGCCGCCGCCGTCAGCGCCGCCAGGGACGAGATGCGGAACAGCACGGCCATGGCGATCCAGGTCGCGCCCGCCAGCAGCCCGACCGGCCAGGCAGCGCTCAGCAAGACGCCGTAGAAGGTCGCCACCCCCTTGCCACCCTTGAAGCCCAGCCACACCGGAAACAGGTGGCCCACGAAGGCCGCGCCGCCCGCCAGCGCCACGACCGCGGCGCTGTCATGAGTGAGGTAGCGCGCCAGCAGCACCGCGACCGCGCCCTTGCCGGCGTCGCCGATCAGGGTGATGGCGGCCAGATCCTTGCGACCCGTGCGCAGGACGTTGGTGGCCCCGATGTTGCCCGAGCCGACCTGCCGGATGTCTCCCGCGCCGCCCAGCCGCGTGGCGATCATCCCAAACGGAATCGAGCCCAGCAGGTAGCCGCCGACCACGGCGAGCGCGAGGGTTAGCATGGCTGGCCCGACTAGCGATTCCATTGAGCACCCCCGTGCGTCCTTCGACACGCATGCTTCGCATGCTGCTCAGGATGACGAAAGTGGGTGGAAGCCAGAAACTCAGTCATCCTGAGCAGGCGTGAAGCGCCGTGTCGAAGGACGCACGGCCTCAAGCCCGAAACACCGCCCGCCCGTCCACCAGCGTCAGCAAGACCTGCCCTTGCAGGCGGCGGCCGTCGAAGGGGGAGTTGCGGGACTTGGACACCAGCTTGTCGGCGTCGATCAGGACCGGCGCGTCGATGTTGCAGACCACCAGGTCCGCGGGCGCGCCGGCGCTCAGGCGGCCGCACTTCAGCCCGATCAGCTCGGCCGGCGTCAGGGTCACGGTGCGGACCAGTTCGGCCAGCGGGATGCGGCCTTCGTGGTGCAGCGACAGCAGCGCCGGCAGCAGGGTCTGGAGCCCCACGGCGCCGGGCGCCGCCTCGTCGAAGGGCAGGCGCTTGTCCTCGGCCGGGGCGGGGGCGTGGGCCGAGACCACCGCGTCGATCAGGCCGCTGGCCAGCGCCTCGATCAGCGCCTGGCGGTCGTCTTCCGAGCGCAGCGGCGGGTCCACCTTGGCGAAGGTGCGGTAGTCGCCGATGTCGATTTCATTGAACGACAGGTGGTTGATGGAGGCGGTGGCCACCACCGGCAGGCCCTTGTCGCGGGCGCGCCGCAGGCTCTCCAGCGCCCCGGCCGTGGTGATCTGGTCGACCAGCAGCCGCGCGCCGGTCAGCTCGGCCAGGGCCAGGTCGCGCTCCAGCATGATCTTCTCGGCGATGGCGGGGGCGGAGGGCAGGCCCATGCGGCCGGCGAACTCGCCCTCGGTCGCTGCCGCGCCCTTCGACAGCCACGGGTCGGCCGGACGGTGGGCGACCATCGCGCCGAACGCATTGGCGTAGGCCAGCACCCGGCGGAACACCTTGGAGTCCACGATCGGCCGGTCGGCGTCGGTGATGTAGACGCAGCCCGCCTCGCGCATCAGGCCAATCTCGGCCATCTGCTCGCCGCCCAGGTTCTTGGTCGCCGCGCCGGCGGCATAGACGTGGACGCCCTGAATGTCCCGCGCCCGCCGCATGATGAAGTCGACGACGGAGGGGTCATCGACCGCCGGGTTGGTGTCCGGCTGGACGACGATGGAGGTTACCCCGCCCGCCGCCGCCGCCTTCGACGCCGACTTCAGCGTCTCCTTGGTCTCGTGGCCCGGCTCGCCGGTCTTGACCCGCAGGTCCACGAGCCCGGGGCAAAGCATGGCGCCGCCGCAGTCGATGACCTCGAAGTCGGCTGACAGGTCCTTCGGTTGGCGGTCTTGCAGGACCTCGGCGATCAGGCCGTCGCGCACCAGCAGGGCACCCTTGCCGTCGTAGCCGCTCTGCGGGTCCACCAGGCGTGCGTTGGTGAGGGCGAGGGGCCGGGTCATTGGTTGTCCAGCCGTGCGGCGAGGCAGGTGAGGACGGCCATGCGCGCGGCCACGCCCATCTCCACCTGGTCCTGGATCAGGCTGATGGTCGGATCGTCGGCCACGTCGCTGTCGATCTCCACGCCCCGGTTCATGGGCCCCGGGTGCATGACCCGGGCGTTCGGCGCCGCCTTCACGAGCTTTTCGCGGTCGAGGCCGAAGAAGCGGAAATACTCGCGGGTCGAGGGGACCATCGCCCCCTGCATCCGCTCCAGCTGCAGGCGCAGCATCATCACCACGTCCACGCCGGCGATCCCGTCGCGCAGGTTGTGGTGCACCTCGCAGCCCCAGCGGTCGGCGCCGGCGGGCATCAGGGTCGGCGGGCCCACCAGCCGCACGCTCGCGCCCAGCATCTGCAGCAGGGCCACGTTGGAGCGCGCCA
The DNA here is from genome assembly GCA_036376035.1 of Caulobacteraceae bacterium. Lineage (GTDB taxonomy): Bacteria > Pseudomonadota > Alphaproteobacteria > Caulobacterales > Caulobacteraceae > Caulobacter. The sequence continues at coordinate 3,732 of DASVBC010000016.1, forward strand.
CCCGGCTGTGGAGCACGTCTCCGCAGATCGCCACCGTCAGCCCGGCGATGTGGCCGAACGCCCGGCGCATCGACAGCGCATCGAGCAGGGCCTGCGTCGGATGCTCGTGCTGCCCGTCCCCGGCGTTGACGACGCTGCCCGACACCTTCTGCGACAGGAGTTCGGCCGCGCCGGAAGAGGCGTGGCGCACGACCAGCAGGTCCGGCTGCATGGCGTTCAGCGTCACGGCCGTGTCGATCAGCGTCTCGCCCTTGGACATGGACGAGGAGCGCGGGCTCATGTTGACGACGTCGGCGCCCAGCCGCTTACCCGCGAGTTCGAAGGAGCTTTGGGTGCGGGTCGAGTTCTCGAAGAACAGGTTCATCAGCGTGCGACCCTTGAGCAGGTCGAGCTTCTTCGAGTGCTGGCGATTGAGGCCGACAAAGCTGTCCGCCAGATCGAGCAGACGCTCCACGTCGGGAGCGGTCAGGTCGGTCACGGAGAGGAAATGACGGTGGGGGAACGGGAAGGTCCGGCTGCGAACCTCGTCCAGACCCGGTGCGATCCCCGTCATAAGTGGCCGCTATAGATGTCTTCCCCTCTTGGGGGAAGTACCCGCGAAGCGGGGGAAGGGGGCTCATAGGGCGCAGGCTATGGGCTTGAGCCCCCTCAGTCGCTTGGCGACAGCTCCCCCAGAGGGGAGCACCTAAGAATTGCGCAACCGCTCCAGCGCGCCTTGCAGGATGTAAGTCGCCGCCAGTTTGTCGACGACCTCGCCGCGCTGCTTGCGGTTTACGTCGTGCTCGTCGATCAGCATGCGGTTCACCGCGGCGCTGGAAAGGCGCTCGTCCCAGAAGGCGATGGGAATGTCGCGCAGGCGCAGGATGTTGCGGGCGAAGGCGCGCGAGGACTGGCAGCGGGGGCCTTCCGTGCCGTCCATGTTGACCGGCAGGCCGATCACGATCCCGCTCGCGCCCCGGCTCTCCATCAGCTTGAAGAGGGCGTTCGCGTCGTCGGTGAACTTGGTCTTGCGGATGAGTTCCAGGGGACTGGCGACCGTTCGGGTGCCGTCGGAGACCGCAACGCCGATCGTCTTGGTCCCAAGGTCGAGGCCGACCAGCGGCGTATAGGGGGCCGTGGCGGCGGGCAGATCGGTGAGGTCCAGAACAGGCATCGCCTTCTCCATACACGTCATCCCGGCCGAAGCGCAGCGTAGAGCCGGGACCCAGGGCCGGTGCGGTGACTCCTGGGTCCCGGATCGTCCCTTCGGGCCGTCCGGGATGACGGAGGGGATGACAGGGAAAGGGAAGGCGGCTAACCCCTGCGCCACAGTTTGAAGGAGGCCCTGATGGCCATCGACGCGGCGACCGTGCGCAAGGTCGCCAGGCTCGCCCGCATCGCCGTTCCCGAGGAGCGGCTGGACCCGATGGCCAGGGAGCTGTCGGGCATCCTCCAGTGGATCGAGCAGCTGGGCGAGGTGGACACCGACGGCGTCGAGCCGATGACCTCGGCCGTGGCCGCGACGCTGCCGCTGCGCGAAGACGTGGTCACCGACGGGGGCGATGCGTCCAAGGTGCTGTCCAACGCGCCGCGCACGGCCGACGGCTTCTACATCGTGCCCAAGGTGGTCGAGTAATGAGCGAGCTCACGTCGCTGACGCTGAAGGGCGCGCTGGATGGGCTGCGCGCGAAGGCGTTTTCCTCGGTCGAACTGACGAAGGCGCACATCGAGGCGGTCGAGGCCGCGCGGCCGCTGAACGCCTTTGTGCTGGAGACGCCTGAGAACGCGCTGGAGATGGCCCAGCGCGCCGACGCCCGCATCGCCTCCGGGCAGGCCGGACCGCTGGAAGGCGCGCCGCTGGGGATCAAGGACCTGTTCTGCACCGAGGGCGTGCGCTCGACGGCCTGCTCGAACATCCTCAAGCCGTTTGTGCCGACCTACGAGTCCACCGTCACCGCCAACCTGTTCCGCGACGGCGCGGTGATGCTGGGCAAGCTGAACATGGACGAATTCGCCATGGGCTCGTCCAACGAAACCAGCGCGTTCGGGCCGGTGACCAACCCCTGGCGGGTGAGCGGCGGCAACCAGGCGCTGACGCCGGGCGGCTCGTCGGGCGGCTCGGCCAGCGCGGTCGCGGCAGATATCTGTCTGGGCGCGACCGCGACGGACACCGGCGGCTCCATTCGGCAACCCGCCGCCTTCACCGGCACCGTGGGCATCAAGCCGACCTACGGGCGCTGCTCGCGCTGGGGGATCGTGGCGTTCGCTTCGTCGCTGGATCAGGCCGGGCCGATCGCCAAGACGGTCGAGGACGCGGCCATCCTGCTGACCTCCATGGCCGGACATGACCCCAAAGATTCCACCAGCCTGCCGGTCGAGACGCCGAACTTCGCGGCGTCTGTCGGCAAGTCGGTGAAGGGCCTGCGCATCGGGGTGCCGAAGGAATACGTCGTCGATGGCATGCCGGCCGAGATCGAGGCGCTGTGGCGCCAGGGGATCGACTGGCTGCGCGAGGCGGGCTGCGAGATCGTCGACGTCTCGCTGCCGCACACCAAGTACGCCCTGCCGGCCTACTACATCGTGGCGCCCGCCGAGGCCTCGTCCAACCTCGCGCGCTATGACGGCATGCGCTACGGCCTGCGCGCCGACGGCGCGAACCTCACCGAAGTGTACGAGAACACCCGCGCCCAGGGCTTCGGCGAGGAAGTGAAGCGCCGCATCCTGATCGGCACCTATGTGCTCAGCGCCGGCTACTACGACGCCTACTACCTGAAGGCCCAGAAGGTCCGCCGCCGCATCGCCGACGACTTTGAGCAAGCCTGGCGGACCTGCGATGCCCTGCTGACGCCGACGGCGCCGAGCGCGGCGTTTGCCCTCGGCGACCGCGTCTCCGACCCCATCGCCATGTACCTCAACGACGTCTTCACCGTGCCCGCCAACCTCGCGGGCCTGCCCGGCATCAGCGTCCCCGCCGGCCTCGACGCGCAAGGCCTGCCGCTCGGCCTGCAGGTGCTGGGCCGGGCGCTGGACGAGGAGACGGTGTTCGCGATCGCCGGCGCCATCGAAAAGGCGGCGGGCTTCCGCGCCAAGGCGGAGAGGTGGTGGTGAACTGCCCCACCCGTCTTCTCGCTTCGCTCGAAGCCACCCTCCCCATGAAGGGGAGGGAGAGGGCGAGCGCTATCTCTCCCTCCCCTTCATGGGGAGGGACAGGCCGCGAAGCGGCCAGGGTGGGGGAGTGATGCCCTCATCCACGACGCGCGCCCGCGAACTCCGCAGCACAATGACGCTTCAGGAGCGCCGTCTGTGGCTTCGCCTGAAAACGCTCCGTGCGGAAGGCTTCCACATCCGCCGCCAGGCGCCGTTTCGCGGCTACTATCTGGACTTCGTCTGCTTCGACCGTCGCGTGGTGATCGAACTCGACGGCGGTGTTCATGGCGAGGACCCGCAGGCCGAGCACGATCGAACCCGCGGCGCGGTACTGAAGCGCGAGGGGTTCGAGATCCTGCGCTTCTGGAACACTCAGGTTCACGAGAATATCGACGGCGTGATGTATAATATTCGCCTAGCGCTCGCGGGAGCGAGCCCCACCCGCCCGCTTCGCGGGCACCCTCCCCATAAAGGGGAGGGAGAAGGTCTGCGCGATGTCTGACAAGTTGATCCAGGGCAGAACGGGTGCGTGGGAAATCGTCCTGGGCCTGGAGGTCCACGCGCAGGTCGCTTCCAATTCCAAGCTGTTCAGCGGGGCGGCCGTCGGCTTCGGCGCGGGGCCGAACGAGCAGGTCTCGACGGTGGATGCGGCGATGCCGGGCATGCTGCCGGTGATCAACAAGCGGTGCGTCGAGCAGGCGGTGCGCACGGGGCTGGGGCTGAAGGCTCAGATCAACCTCAAGAGCCGCTTCGACCGGAAGAACTATTTCTACCCGGACCTGCCGCAGGGCTATCAGATCAGCCAGTTCGAGTTCCCGATCGTCGGCGAGGGCGAGGTCATCGTCGAGCGCGACGACGGCTCGACCTTCACCGTGCGCATCGAGCGGCTGCACCTGGAACAGGACGCCGGCAAGTCGATCCACGACCTCGACCCCAACGCCACCTACGTCGACCTCAACCGGTCGGGCACGGCGCTGATGGAGATCGTCTCCAAGCCGGACATGAGAAGTGCTGAAGAAGCAGCTGCTTACGTCAAGAAGCTAAGGACGATCCTGGTCTATCTCGGCACCTGCGACGGCGACATGGAGAAGGGCAACCTGCGCGCCGACGTCAACGTCTCGGTGCGCAAGCCCGGCGGGGAGCTCGGCACGCGGTGCGAGATCAAGAACGTCAATTCCTACCGCTACATCCAGCAGGCCATCGAGTACGAGGCCCGGCGGCAGATCGAAATCCTGGAGGACGGCGGCAAGATCGACCAGGAAACCCGCCTGTTCGACCCCGGCAAGCTCGAGACGCGGTCCATGCGATCAAAGGAAGAGGCGCACGACTACCGCTATTTCCCAGACCCCGACCTGCTGCCGCTGGAACTCGACCCGGCCTGGGTGAAGGAGATCGAGGCCTCGCTGCCCGAGTTGCCGGACGCCAAGAAGGCGCGCTTTCAGTCGCAGTACGGGCTGAGCGCCTACGACGCCGGTGTCCTGATCTCCGACCAGGCGCGGGCGGACTTCTTCGAGGAGGCCGCCAAGGGGCGCGACGCCAAGCTGGTCGCCAACTGGACGACCAACGAGCTGGCCGCGCGCCTGACCGCGGGCGGGCTAGAGATCGGCGACAGCCCGATTCCCGCGGCGGACATTGCGGGTCTGGTCGAGCTGATCGAGAAGGGCACCATCTCCTCCAAGATCGCCAAAGACGTCTTCGAGCGGATGTGGGCGGGCGAGGGGGCGCCGGCCGCCATCGTCGAGAAGCACGGCCTTGTCCAGATCACCGACACCGGCGCCATCGAGGCCATCGTCGACAAGCTGATCGCCGCCAATCCGGGCCAGGCCGAGGCGGTGAAGGCAAAGCCCCAGGCCATCGGCTGGTTCGTCGGCCAGGTGATGCGCGAGATGGGCGGCAAGGCCAACCCCGCCGCCGTCAACGAGATCCTGAAGGCCAAACTGGGCGTCTAGTTGCGTCCTTCGACACGGCGCTGCGCGCCTGCTCAGGATGACGCGCTCAGAGTACGTCATGGTGAGCAGGGCCGAAGGCCCGTGTCGAACCACGCACAAACAAGACCGCCCCCGGAGATCACTCCCCGGGGGCGGCGGTCGCTCGACGAACATCCAACCTTAGTTGAACAGGTCGGCGATCACTTGGCTGATCAGGCCCGTGCGGGTCTGGGCCAGATAGACGTCGTTGCCGACGCGGACCCACTGATACCCCGCCGGCGGGGCCGGAAGGTTGTATTGGCCGTAGTAGCTGTTGGGCACGTAGTAGCTGTCGTTGCGGTAGTAGTTGTTCGGCAGGTACGAGCCGACGTTGTAGTCGTGCAGCTTCTTGTACTGGCCCGGAGGCATGCCGCCCGGCTTCTTGGCCAGGCCCGGAGGCGTCCAGTTCTGCTCGACCCAGTGGTGGTGCTGGGCGTCCCAGGCACGGTGCTGGTCGCCATGTTTGTGGGGCTTGGCGTCGGCGGCGCCGGCCATGGCCAGCGCACCGGCCAGGGCGGCGGTGGCCGCGAAAATCGTCGTCTTCATCGTAGGTCTCCTTTCGTCGGCCCCTGGGGGAGCGGGCCTTTCGATTGGCGACCCCCCAAAGTTCGCCGGGGGCTCACCTTCGACAGTAAGCCCGTTGCGCGCTGAACAACGCCTGAATGGCCCATCGGGGTCCTTGCAGGCCGCGCGCTATCCGCCCAAGTTGCGATTAAGGACGAGGAGAGGACCCCCGCATGCCCAAGCCTATCGAGCTGCACTTCTGGCCAACCCCCAACGGCTGGAAGGTCTCCATCGCGCTGGAGGAGATGGGGCTGCCCTACGAGATGGTCCCGGTGAACATCGGCGCCGGCGAGCAGTTCGAGGCGAAGTTCCTCAAGATCAGCCCCAACAACCGCATGCCGGCCATCGTCGATCCGGAAGGCCCCGACGGAAAGCCGATCAGCATCTTCGAGAGCGGCGCGATCCTGCAGTACCTGGGACGCAAGAGCGGCAAGTTCTACGGCTCCAGCGAGCGCGAGCGGGTCGACATCGACCAGTGGCTGTTCTGGCAGATGGCGGGGCTGGGGCCCATGGCCGGCCAGACGCACCACTTCCGCCAGTATGCGCCCAGCTTCATCGCCGACCAGCGGCAGGTGGCCTATGGCGCCATCCGCTACACCAACGAGACCAACCGCCTCTACGGCGTGCTGGACAAGCAGCTGGACGGCAAGGACTTCGTCTGCGGCGACTATTCCATCGCCGACATGGCCATCTGGCCGTGGATCGTGCCGTGGAGGAACCAGGGCCAGAACCTGGACGACTTCCCCAACATCAAGGCCTGGTACCAGCGCGTCATCGACCGGCCCGCCGCGCAGAAGGGCTTTTCCGTCGGCGCGGAACTGCGCCGCGGCGGCCTGCAATCCTCCGGCAAGGAGGCCGAGAAGGCGCGGGCGGTGCTGTTCGGACAGCGGGCGAAATAGGACAGCCAAGTCCCTGATTCATTTCTGACTCTGGCCTGCGATCGCCGTTAACCATCTGTTCAGGCGAAGCTTGGTTTCCTGATTCCCGTAAGGCCGATCGGCCGCTTTGGCCGACGGTCCCTTGGGAAGGGAACGGAAGTCATGATGGCGAGCGCTGAAGCCCACGAAGGCCTGCCGCTGCCGCGCCCCGAGTCCTCGGGCGATGAGCTGTTCAAGATGGGTCTGGCCTATTCGACCGGGCAGGGCGGCGCACCGCTCGACCTGGTCTCCGCGCACATGCTGTTCAACCTGGCGGCCATGCGCGGCTCTCTGGAAGCCAAGGTCTACCGCCGGGAGCTGAGCTCCGAGATGGCGGCCGACGAGGTCGCCGAGGCCCAGCGCCAGGCCCGCCAGTGGCTGGCGAGCGCCTGAGACCGCTTGCCCGGTTGACCCCGGCGCGAGGGAAGGGCAAACGAGCCTTGCGCGCCGGAGACGTGGCCGAGTGGCTGAAGGCAACGGTTTGCTAAATCGTCATACCTCCAAAGGGTATCGAGGGTTCGAATCCCTCCGTCTCCGCCAGCGCCCCTGACCGCCTACCACTCGCACACGATCTTGCCGAAGTGTTTGCCGCTTTCCTGGTGGCGGAAGGCGTTGGGGAGGCTTTCGAGGGGGAAGCTCTTGTCGATCACGGGCGCGAGGCCGTTGGCCTCGATGGCGCGGATCATGTCGAGCTGGTGGCGGCGGCTGCCGACGGTCAGGCCCTGGACGCGCAGGTTCTTGGCCATGATCATGACGGTGGGGACCGGGCCCGCCACGCCCGCCAGAATGCCGATGATGGAGATGTGGCCGCCGACCTTCGCGGCGGTGATCGATTCCGGCAGCGTGCCGGCGCCGCCGATCTCGACGACGTGGTCGACGCCTCGCCCGTCGGTCAGCTTGCGCGCCGCCTGGCCCCAGTTCGGCTCTGACTTGTAGTTGATGAGGTGGTCGGCCCCCATCGCCTTCAGTCGCTCCAGCTTTTCGTCGGAGGAGGAGGTGGCGATGACCGTGGCGCCCATCATCTTGGCGAACTGCAGGGCGAAGATGGAGACCCCGCCCGTGCCCTGCACCAGCACCGTCTCTCCAGCCTTCAGCGGCCCGTTCGGGACCAGCGCCCGCCAGGCGGTGACGCCCGCGCAGGTGAGGGTGGCGGCCTGGGCGTGGCTGTAGCCCCGCGGCGCCCTGGTGAAGGCGGTCGCGTCGGTCGTCACCCGCTCGCGCGCATAGCCGTCGGCGCCGTCGCCCGGCACGCGGGTGAAGCCGCGGTCGTGGATGTCGCCCTCCAGCCAGTCGGGGAAGAAGGTCGAGACGACATGGTCGCCGACGGCGAACTCGCTGACGCCTTCGCCGACGGCCTCGACCACGCCCGCACCGTCCGACATCGGGATGCGGCCCTCGGGCGTGGGGATGCCGCCGATCACCACCACATAGTCGTGGTAGTTCAGCGAAGTCGCATGCAGCCGCACGGTGATCTCGCCCCGGCCGGGCGCCGCCGCCTCGGGGATGTCACCGAGCTTGAGGTTGTCGAGCGAGGCGGGATGCTTGATCTGGATGGCGCGCATGGGGGAACTCCTCTTTGCGGCCAAGGAAAGGGCGACTGCCGGTAGGTCAGTCCAGAGCCTAATGCAGTTCGTCCCGCATCAGCATGGCCGGTTAAAGCGTGGGCAACGGCCCCTGTTCCGCAACCCGCCGCACCGCCCTACGTTGGCTCCCCATGAACATCGACGTGAAGAACAACAAGAAGGCCGGCCGTTTCGAGGTGGAACTCGACGGCGAGACCGCTTTTGCCGAGTACGACCTCAAGCGCGACGGCAGCATCGTCTTTCCGCACACCGTCGTGCCCGGCGCCTTCGAGGGCCGTGGCGTCGGCTCGGCGCTGGCCAAGGCCGCGCTCGGCTATGCCAGGGACGAGGGGCTGAAGGTCATTCCGCTGTGCAGCTTCTTCGCCGGCTATATAGCCCGTCACCCGGAGTACCTGGAGATCGTCAACCCGCGCTTCCGCGACCGGGTGAAGCCCTACGAGGAGGGCGGCGCGAAGGGGTAGTCGGGCAGGTCGAAGTCGTCGCGCAGGTCGCGGGCGACCAGCCACTCGCCGAGCACCGGGACCGACAGCAGCCGCATCATCAGGTTGCGCGCCCGCACGCCCATGGCCGTCTTCGGCGCGAAGTAGGTCGCAAAGCGGCGCGCCGAGGCCTGCTTGCGCGTCAGAAGCGGGCGAAGCCGCGCCTCGTAGCGCTCGAAGGCCCGCTGGTGGTCGCCGGTCGCGAGTTCTCCCGCCAGGACATAGGCCTCCGCCATGCCAAGTCCCGCCCCTTCGCCCGCCAGCAGCGAGACACAGGCGGCCGCATCGCCCACCAGCACCGTGCGCCCGCTCGACCAGCTCGGCATCACGATCTGGCTGACGCGGTCGAGGTAGAGCTCCTCGGCGTGCGGCAGGGTCTCCAGCATGGCGTCCGCCTCCCACCCGTCGCCCGCGAATATCCGCCGAAGCGCCGCTTCGGTGTCGGCGCGACTATCGGGCTCCTCGGGCAGGGCGCTCGCCTCGAACATGAACAGGAACAGGGTCCGGTCGCCGCGAAGCGCGAAGCGAGCCATCTCCCGGCCGGGGCGGGTGTGGGTGAGGTAGGTCAGCTCGTCCCGGCGCCGATATCCCGGCGCCTCCCAGGCGGCGACGTAGTAGCCGAGGGGGACCTCGAAGCGGCCGTCGGGGCCAAAGACGTGGCGACGCACGGCCGAGTGCAGGCCGTCGGCCCCGACGAGCAGATCGAATTCGCGCCAGCCGCCGCTCGACAGCTGGATCGAGAGGGCCTTTTCGCTCTCCCGCACGCGCAGGATCGTCTCGCCGAACAGCAGCTCGGCGCGGTCCTTGACGGTGTCGAAGATGCTGCGGGCGAGGTCGCCGCGCGCCAGGCTGGTGAAGCGCCCGTTTGCGGCCTTGCGGAAGGCGTCGGCGGAAAAGCCGGCGATCTCGCGGCCCTTGTCGTCCACCGCGGCGACCCGCCGGATGCTGTAGCCGGCGTCCAGCACCGCCGGGAGAATGCCCATGCGCTCGGCGATGTCGTAGCCGAGGCCCCAGAAGTCGACGATGTAGCCGCCGTCGCGGAAGGTCGGCGCGATCTCGATGAGGGTGACCTCATGCCCGCCGCGCAGCAGCCAGTGAGCCAGGCTGGGTCCGGCGACGCCCGCGCCGCAGATGGCGATCTTCATCGGCTGATGTCCGCGTCAGATATATCGCGGTACGATATAATAGGCGCGCGCGGGCGCCTAGCTCGCCTGGGCGGAATAGCCTTCTTCGACGAGGGCTTCGTCGGCGCCGTCGATGTCCATCATCTTCAGCAGGCGCGCGCGCGCGCGGTTGACGCGGCTTTTGATGGTGCCGAGCGCGCAACCGCAGACGTCGGCGGCTTCCTCGTAGGTGAGGCCGGCGGCGCCGACCAGGATCAGGGCTTCGCGGTGCTCGTCGGGCAGTTCGTCGAGCGCCTTGCGCAGCGAACCGAGGGCGATGCTCCAGTCCTGCGTCGGGCCGACCGACAGGCTGGCGGCAAAGATGCCGTCCGGGTCGCCCGTCTCGCGGCGGCGGCGCACGGCGGTCGTGTAATAGGTGTTGCGAAGGATGGTGAAGAGCCAGGCGCGAAGGTTGGTGCCGGGCTCGAACTTGTCGCGGTGGGCCCAGGCCTTGATCAGGGTTTCCTGCACCAGGTCGTCGGCGTCGGAGCCGTTGTGGGACAGCGACCACGCGAAGGCTCGGAGGGCGGGGATGAGGGCGACGACCTCGTCGCGCCAACGCATGCGCTCGGTCATGGCGCTCTCCCGACCCAGACTTCGACCGATACGCGTCGAACCACGGCGTCACGTCCCTGCCCCGAATGCACGGCGCTCGCGGGGGACGGCGCCTTTTCGAACTCGGGGATGAGCGATGAACGTCCCCCGCAAGTGTCTGTTCCGGTTCCATTTCAATCGAGGCGCGACGGCGCACACGGCTTTCGATTAAGCTCGCGCCGATGCCCCACGACCGCCAGGCCATGACCGCCGCGAGCCGGCTTCTGGAGCGCTTCCGGCACGCCCGCGCAGCGACGCAGGCGCTGGCCGCGCGACTGGGCGCCGAGGACATGCAGGCCCAGTCCATGCCCGACGCCAGTCCCGTGAAGTGGCACCTGGCGCACACGGCCTGGTTCTTCGAGACCTTCCTGCTGAGCCCGCGCCTTCCAGGCTACCGCGTCTTCGACGAGGCGTTCGGCTACCTCTTCAACAGCTACTACGAGGCGGTCGGGGCGCGGCATCCGAGGGCCGAGCGCGGACTGATCACGCGGCCCACGGCGGCGCGGGTTCTGGAATGGCGCGCGCATGTGGACGAGGCCATGGAGCGGCTGATCCCCCGCCTGGACGAGGCCGGCGCGGCGCTGGTCGAGCTCGGCGTCGCCCATGAGGAGCAGCACCAGGAGCTGATCCTGATGGACGCGCTGCACCTCTTCTCCCGCTCGCCGCTGAAGCCGGCCTTCTTCGAGGGCGATCCGCCGCGCGCCTCATCGACGGCGCCGATGGAGTTCAAGGGCCATCCTGGAGGGCTGGCGCAGGTCGGCCACGGCGGCGAGTGCTTCGCGTTCGACAACGAGGGCCCGCGCCACACCGTCTATCTGCAGCCCTTCGCCATCGCCGACCGGCTGGTCACCAACGGCGAGTGGATCGACTTCATCGAGGACGGCGGCTATCGCGCGGCCGCCCTGTGGCTCGCCGACGGCTGGGCCATGGCGCAGGTCGAGGGCTGGCAGGCGCCGCTCTATTGGCGTCAGGAGGGTGGCCAGTGGCTGGCCCTTACACTCCACGGCGACCGCCCCGTCGATCCGCACGCGCTGGTCAGCCACGTCAGTTACTACGAGGCCGACGCCTATGCCGCCTGGGCCGGAAAGCGACTGGCGACCGAGGCGGAATGGGAGCAGGCGCCGCTGATGGGGCGGCTGTGGCAATGGACCCGCAGCGCCTATCTCGCCCATCCCGGTTTTCGCCCCGGCCCGGGCGCGGTCGGCGAGTACAACGGCAAGTTCATGGTCAGCCAGATGGTGCTGAAGGGCGGCTCTCACGCCAGCCCCGCCGGCCACGCGCGGGCGACCTATCGAAACTTTTTCTATCCCCAGCAGCGCTGGATGTTTTCGGGCGTTAGACTGGCGGACGATGCCTGACAACGACTTCGAATTCGACGTGCTGGCCGCGCTCGCCGCCACCCCAAAAGCCATCTCCCCCAAGCACCTCTACGACGAGGAGGGCTCGCGCCTGTTCGAGGCGATCACCGAGCTGGAGGAGTATTATCCGACCCGCACGGAAGTCGGCCTGCTGAGGACCGCGGCGCCGGAGATCGCGTCCTACATCTCCGACGGCGCGACGCTGGTGGAGTTCGGCAGCGGCGCCAGCGTGAAGACCCGCATCATCCTCGACGCCGCGCCCCAGACGGCGGTTTATGTGCCGGTGGACATCAGCGAGGAGGCGCTGGCCGCGGCCGCCGCCTCCATCAACGCCGACTATCCGGACCTGATCGTTGCGCCGCTGGCGGGTGACTTTACGCAAGATATCGAGCTGCCGGAGCCTGCCCAGGGCCGGCCGCGCACCGGCTTCTTCCCCGGCTCCACGATCGGCAACTTCGAGCAGGACGAGGCGGTGGCCTTCCTGCAAGCCGCGCGCCGGCTGCTGCGCTCAGGGGCGCAGTTCGTGGTGGGGGCCGATCTGGTGAAGGACGTCGATGTCCTCGTGCGCGCCTACGACGACTCCGCCGGGGTGACAGCGGCGTTCGACAAGAATCTGCTGGCGCGGATCAACCGCGAACTTGGCGGCGACTTTGACCTGGACGCTTTTCGGCACGAGGCGCGGTGGAATGCGGACAAGAGCCGGATCGAGATGCACCTCGTCAGCCTGACCGATCAGACCGTGCGGGTGCGGGGGCGCCCATTCCAGTTTGCGGCGGGTGAGAGCCTCCACACGGAAAACTCGCACAAGTTCACGCCGCAAGGGTTCGAGGCGCTGGCGGCGAAGGCCGGCTGGCGGGTCCTGCGCGTCTGGAGCAGCGCAGAACCCGCCTTTGCGGTCTTCATGCTCGCCGCTGACTAGCTTTCGCTAGCTGTTGCGTGTGCGGACCGGGCGGCCGCCGCCGCGCGAGGACGAACCGCCCTTGCGGCCGGCGTCGGCGGCGAGGTCACGGTCTTTCGCGAAGCTGCGCTTCTCGCTGGGAACGCTGGCGCCGCCCTTGCGGGCGATCTCACGGCGACGTTCGGGGTCCATCGCGGCGAAGCCACGTCGGGAACGGGTGGGCTTGTCGGTGCTGGTGTCCATGGGGCGGTCCTGGGTTACTCACTGACTAAAGGACGCGGCGGTCATAGGGGCGGCCATCGTCCGGCGGGTTCGGGGTGGGGTCGAGCGGGGGCGCCTCGGCGGGCGTTGTCCCCGGCTCGTACTCCGGCGATGGCGTGGTCGGCTCGGAAGGGGGGCGTTCCGGGTCGGTCATCGGGGGGGAAACTCCATCGTCGGCGTCCTTCCCTAACCGCCAAAGGGCCGGTTGGGTTCTCCGGTAGCGCTCGAAAAAGCGCAGCCTTTGTCAGGATTTGGCGCAAACCGCTCCTAGAGCGGCAGGCTGACCCGCGCCGTCAGGCCGCCTTGCGGGCGGTTGTGGAGGGTCACATCGCCCCCATGCGCGCGGGCCAGAGCCCGTACAACGGCCAGGCCCAGGCCCGCGCCGCCGGTCTCGCGATTGCGCGACGGCTCGCCCCGGAAGAAGGGCTCGAACACCCGCTCCATCTCGCCGGCGGGAATGCCGGGGCCGTCGTCGTCGACCTCGATGATCGCGTGGTCGCCCTTGCGGAAGACCCGTCCCCGGGCGCGGCCGCCGTACTTCACCGCATTGTCAACGAGGTTGGCGACGAGCCGGCGCAGGGCCAGCGGATCGCCTTCGATGACGATGCGCTCGCCCGGTTCGATGGCCGCGTCGGCGCCGGTCTCGGCGGCCTCGTCGAAGACCGTCTCGACCAGCGAGGCGAGCTCCAGCTTCGTGCGCTCGGCCGCGTGGGTGGCGTCGTGAACAAAACCGAGGGCGGCCGAGACCATGGCCTCCATCTGGTCGATGTCCTGGGCCAGCTTGGCGCGCAACTCCTCGGGCGCGCCCTCAATGCGAAACCGCATGCGGGTAAGGGGGGTGCGCAGGTCGTGGGCGATGGCGCCGACCATGGCGGTGCGATCCTCGACGTAGCGCCGCAGCCGCTCCTGCATGCCGTTGAATGCGGCCACCGCCGCCTGCACCTCGCCCGAGCCCGGCAGACTCAGCGGCGGCGCGCGGGGGTCTCGCCCCAGCCGCTCGGCCGCGCCGGCGAAGGCGACGATGGGGGCCGAAAGCCGCCGCGCGAACCACCAGGCCAACGGCGCGACCGCCAGCACCGAAAGCAGCAGCGTCAGCAGGATGCGCCCCTGCCAGGACGTCCAGCGGAAGCTCGGTTTCGGCTCCACCGTCAGCCAGCCGTTCGGCTGACGCACCGCCACCTCGAACGGCGCGAAGATCATCGCGTCCTCGAACCGGCGGCCCCGGAGGCGCACGCCGGGCGGCGGCGGGCCTTTGTGGCGGTGAAGGCGAACGGGCGCCGCCTCGCCGATGACGATGTCCCGCGGCGGGACATTCAACTGCTCGGCCAGCCGCTCGCGGAACTCGCCGCGCCGACGATTGGGCGGGGCGGGGGCGGGCGGCCCGGCGCGAAGCCGCGTGACCAGCGGGCGGCCCTCGATGGTGGGCGTCTCGCCGGTGCGGGTCAGCGCGCCGGCCACTTCGCTCAGGCGATAGGCCTCGGGCGGCGGCGGCGGCAGGCTGAAAAGAATGATGAGGCTGATGGCGTGCGCCGCCAGCAGGCTGACAATGACGAGGCCAATGACCTGCGCCAGCAGCGGCGCGCCGCCGGTGCGCTTCATGGCCGCGTGACCTTGGGGGCGAACATGTAGCCTTCGCTGCGGATGGTGCGGATCAGCTCGGTCCCCGAGCCGTCGTCGAGCTTGCGGCGCAGGCGGCTGATCTGGACATCGATGGCCCGGTCGTAGGCGTCGCTGTCGCGCCCCCGGGCATAGTCGAGCAGCTGATCGCGCGTCAGCACGCGCTGCGGATGCTCCACAAAGGCCCGCAGCAGCGAGAACTCGCCCGAGGAGAGGTTCACCACCGCCCCCTGCGGCGAGCGCAGCTCACGGCGCACCAGATCCAGCCGCCACCCGGCGAACTCGCACCCCGCGCCGACCGACGGATCGCTCGGACGCGGCTCGCCCCGGCGGCGCAGCACGGCCTTGATGCGGGCCAGCAGCTCGCGCGGATTGCAGGGCTTGGGCACATAGTCGTCGGCGCCAAGCTCCAGGCCGACGATGCGGTCGGTCTCCTCGCCCATGGCGCTCATCATGATGATGCCGGGGCCGCCCGGCTGGGCCGACAGCCGCCGGCAGATGGCCAGGCCATCCTCGCCCGGCATCATCACGTCCAGCACCACCAGATCGACGCCGTCGCGGGCGAGCACCTGGTCCATCTCGCGCCCGTCGGCGGCGGTCTGGACCTCATAGCCGTGCTTGCCGAGGAAGTCGGAGACGACGTCGCGGATGCCCGGGTCGTCATCGACGATCAGGATGCGCGCGCCATTCTCCATCTCGGTATCCATTCGGTGGCTCTCGCAGGCGCTCGTCACCCGCTGATTTCAAAGCTGCAACACAACTCTCTCCCTCCCCTTCATGGGGAGGGTGGCTCGCGAAGCGAGACGGGTGGGGCTGTGGACTCCCCCACCCTGACGCCTTCGGCGTCGTCCCTCCCCATGAAGGGGAGGGAGAACTCAGACGTTCATCGACTCGATGGCGAGGTCGGAGACGTAGGGGTTGGACTTGCGCTCCGCGCCGAAGGTGGACATCGGGCCGTGGCCGGGCACGAAGCGGACGTCGTCGCCGAGCGGCCACAGCTTCTTCGTGATCGAGTGGATCAGCTGCTCGAAGTTGCCGCGCGGGAAGTCGGTGCGGCCGATGGAGCCCTTGAACAGCACATCGCCCACCTGCGCGAACCGCGCCTCGCGGTGGAAGAAGACCACGTGGCCAGGCGTGTGGCCGGGACAGTGAAGGACCTCGAACTCGGTTTCGCCCAGCTGGACGGTGTCGCCATCGCCCAGCCAGCGGTCCGGCGTGAAGCTCCTGGCGCCGGCCATGCCCCAGCGCTCGGCGGACTGTTCGATGTCGTCGATCCAGAACTGGTCGTCGGGATGCGGCCCCTCGATCGGGCAGCCCGTCCGTTCCGCCAGCGCGGCGGTCGCGCCGGCGTGGTCGAGGTGGCCGTGGGTGATCCAGATCTTCTCCAGCGTCAGCCCGTGCTGCTCCAGGCCGCCCAGCAGGCGCGGGATCTCGCCGCCGGGATCGATGATGGCCGCCTTCTTGGTCTTGTCGCACCAGACGATGGTGCAGTTCTGCTGCAGCGGGGTGACCGGCGCGATCAGGGCGCGGATCGGGGGGCCTTGGGTTTCGGTGACGCTCACGGACGGTCCTTCATGTTCGCCCCTTATGATTGGGGTTTGAGCCACAAGAATAAAGGCCCCGTTGCGAGCGGTCGCAACGCATGCCTATCCTCCCGCAAACCCGATGTTCGGGAATGATCGATCCGCCACGCGGACTTGAGCAGGGGGCTCTTCCACCACATGAAGCTCTTTACGAGAAAACCCATCGACGTGCTGCTCGCGCAGGCGAACGAGGAGGGTGACCACACGCTGCGCCGCAGCCTCGGCTGGCCGTCGCTGACGCTGCTGGGCATCGGCGGCGTGATCGGCGCCGGTATCTTCGTCCTCACCGGCCAGCAGGCGGCGGTGAACGCAGGTCCCGCCATCGCGCTGTCGTTCGTGCTGGCGGGCATCGTCTGCGCCTTCGCCGCGCTCTGCTATGCGGAGCTGGCGTCGATGATTCCGGTCGCGGGATCGGCCTATACCTACACCTTCGCCACCATCGGCGAGTTCTTCGCCTGGCTGATCGCCTGGGACCTGATCCTGGAATACGGCATCGCGGCCGCCACCGTCTCGGCCGGCTGGTCCGGATACTTCGACCGGATGATGGAAGGGTTCGGCATGAACCTTCCGGACGTGTGGTCACGCGCGCCGTTCGACTTCAACGGCCATCAGATCGTGCGCACCATCACCGAGAGCGGCGCCCCCGCGATCCTGAACGTGCCTGCGATGGTCATCATCGCCCTCATGTCCTACTTCCTGATCGCGGGCATCAACCAGTCCAAGATGGTCAACAACCTGATCGTCAGCATGAAGGTGCTGATCGTGCTGGCTGTCATCGGGTTTGGCGCGATGTTCGTGAACCCGGACCTGTGGCACCCCTTCATCCCGGCCGCGACGCCGCCGACGCCCGACCACCCGCAAGGCC
The DNA here is from genome assembly GCA_036376035.1 of Caulobacteraceae bacterium. Taxonomy (GTDB): domain Bacteria; phylum Pseudomonadota; class Alphaproteobacteria; order Caulobacterales; family Caulobacteraceae; genus Caulobacter. Next base: position 20,707 of record DASVBC010000016.1, read on the forward strand.
AGTTCGGCTGGGGCGGCATCGCCGCCGCGGCGAGCGTCATCTTCTTCGCCTACATCGGCTTCGAGGGGGTCTCGACCGCCGCGCAAGAGGCCAAGGATCCGCAGAAGAACATGCCCATCGGCATCCTGCTGTCGCTGGCGGTCTGTACGGTCCTGTATCTGGCCATGGCGCTCGTGCTGGTCGGTCTTGCCCCCTACCAGACGCTGAACACCCCTTCGCCGGTCGCCGAGGCGCTGGCCGCGGTGCCGCAGCTGGCGTGGCTGCGCCAGATCATCAACATCGGCGTGGCGGTGGGTCTCGCGTCCACCATCCTGTCGCTGCTCTATGGTCAGTCGCGCATCCTCTATTCGATGAGCCGCGACGGGCTGCTGCCGCCGCTTTACGGCCGGGTGAACCCCAAGACCCGCACCCCTGTGTGGGGCACGGTGATCACCGGCGTCTTCGCGGCGCTGGTGGGCGGGCTCTTCCCCATCGGCATCCTGGGTGAGCTGGTGTCGATGGGAACGCTGCTGGCGTTCGTGCTGATCTGCGGTGCGGTCCTTTACCTGCGCGTCAGCCAGCCGAACCTGCAGCGCTCGTTCAGGACGCCCTTCATCTGGGTGACGGCGCCGCTGGGAATGCTCGGCTGCGCCTACCTGATCTACAAGCTGCCGCCGGCCACCTGGTCGCGGCTGTGGATCTGGATGGGCATCGGGCTGGTCGTCTATTTCGGCTACGCCTACTGGCACTCGCGTTATCACGAGAAGACCATCGCCGGCGCGGCGGAGTGACAGACCGCGGGCGGGGAGGCTAGACCCCGCCCGCGATGCTGCCGATCCATGATGTCATCGACGAACTGAAGACGGCGCTCTCCGCAGGGACGAGCGCCGTTCTCGTCGCGCCCCCGGGGGCGGGCAAGACGACCGTCGTTCCGCTCGCGCTGATGGACGAGCCGTGGGTCGCCGGGCGCAAGATCATCGTGCTGGAGCCTCGGCGGCTGGCGGCGCGTGCGGCGGCGCAGCGGATGGCGCGGACCCTCGGCGAACCCGTCGGCGAGCGCGTCGGCTTTCGCGTGCGCCTGCAGTCGAAGGTCTCGGCCCGTACGCAGGTGGAGGTGGTCACCGAGGGCGTCTTCACCCGCATGATCCTGGACGATCCGGCGCTGGAGGGCGTCGCCGCCGTCATCTTCGACGAATTCCACGAGCGCAGCCTGGACGCCGACCTCGGCCTCGCCTTCGCCCGCGACAGCCAGCAGGTGCTGCGCGAGGACCTGCGGCTGCTGGTGATGTCCGCCACGCTCGACGGGGCGACGGTGGCGCGGCTGCTGGGCGATGCGCCGGTGATCGAGAGCGTCGGCCGCGCCTTTCCGGTCGATACGAGATACCTCGGGCGTGACGAGCGCTCGCGGCTGGAGGAGCGCGTGGCCCGCGCGGTCGAGCGGGCGCTGGCGGAGGAGGGCGGCAGCGTCCTCGTCTTCCTGCCCGGCCAGGGGGAAATCCGCCGCACCGAAGAGTTGCTGCGCGAGCGGGTGAAGCGCCCCGACGTCGATATCGCGCCCCTCTACGGCGCCCTCGACGGCAAGGCGCAGGACCGCGCCATCGAGCCTTCGGCGCCGGGGCGTCGCAAGGTTGTGTTAGCGAGCTCCATCGCCGAGACCAGCCTGACCATCGAGGGCGTCCGCGTCGTCATCGACAGCGGCCTGGCGCGCGTGCCGAGGTTCGATCCGGCGAGCGGCCTGACGCGGCTGGAGACGGTGCGCGTTTCCCGCGCCGCCGCCGACCAGCGCCGTGGCCGCGCGGGACGCACCGAGCCGGGCGTCTGCTACCGCCTGTGGGACGAGGCCGAGACGCGGGCGCTCACCCCCTTCGGCCGCCCGGAAATCCTCGAGACCGACCTTTCCGGCCTGGCGCTCGATCTGGCGCGGTGGGGCGCGAAAGACGCCGGAGACCTCGCCTTCCTCGATCCGCCGCCGAGCGCCGCGCTCGCCGAAGCGCGGTCGCTGCTGACCCGCCTGCAGGCGCTCGACCAACACGGCGCCCTGACGGCCCACGGCAAGGCGCTCGCCGATCTGCCGCTGCCGCCAAGGCTGGCGCACATGGTCCTGCGCGGGGCCGCCGGAGGACAGGCGCTGCTGGCGGCGAAGATCGCGGCCCTTCTGACCGAGCGCGGCCTTGGCGGGCGCGACGCCGACCTGCGCCACAGGCTCGAAGCCTTCGACCGCGACAAAGGCCCCAGGGCCCGCGACGCCCGCGCACTCGCCGAACGCTGGGCGAGGGCGGCGCGACCGCCGGCAAAACTGCCGCCCCTCGGCGACGCCCTGCTGCTGGCCGAGGCCTATCCCGAGCGCATCGCCAAGGCGCGCGGCAAGCACGGCGAGTTCCAGCTGGCCACCGGCCGGGGCGTGCACCTGGAGCCCACCGATGCGCTCGCCCGCGAGACCTGGCTGGCGGTCGGCGAACTGGGGGGAGGGGCGGCCCGGGATCGCGTTCTGCTGGCCGCGCCGCTGGAGGAGACGGCCCTGCGCGAGGCCTTCGCCGACCGGCTCACCGTCGAAGAGCGGCTGGACGCGGATAAGGGCAGGGCCATCCGCCTCCTCAAGCTGGACCGGCTGGTGCTGGAGGAGCGGCCGGTGGCGGCTGATCCGGCGCTGGTGCGGCGCGCCCGGTTGGATCGCGTGCGGCGGCAGGGCTTCACGCTCAGCGAGGCCGACCAGGCCCTGCGCGCCCGCGCCGCCTTCCTTGGCTGGGACGATCTCTCCGATGCGGTGCTGAATGAACGGCTGGAGGAGTGGATCGACGCCGATCTGCGCGCCCTGCTGCCGTGGGAGCGGATGAAGGAGCTCGACACCAGGGCGCCCGCCCGCTTCACCGCCCCCACCGGCAACACCTTCGCTATCGACTACGGCGCCGAGGGCGGGCCGCGCGTCGAGGTGCGGGTGCAGGAGCTTTACGGCCTCAAGGACCACCCCACGATCAACGGCGTTCCGCTGACGCTGGCGCTGCTGTCGCCGGCGCACCGCCCGATCCAGCTGACCAAAGACCTGCCAGGCTTCTGGCGCGGCTCCTGGGCCGACGTGAAGAAGGACATGAAAGGCCGCTACCCCAAGCACCTGTGGCCCGACGACCCCGCCAGCGCCGCGCCGACGGCGCGGGCGAAACCTAGGCCGTCACCGCGTAGATCATGATCCCCGTCGCCACCGACAGGTTCAGGCTGTCGGCCCGGCCGCGCATGGGGATCTTCACGTTGACGTCGCAGACGGCCGCGAGTTCGGGCGGCAGACCCTGCTGCTCGTTGCCCATCAGGATCATCGTCGGCGCCTGGTAGGCCGCGGCGCGATAGTCGGTCGTGGCCGTCAGCAGGGTGCCGACGACCGAGCCGGGCCAGGTCTCGCGAAAGGCGATGAAGTCCTCGACCGAAGCCTTGGCCAGCGGCACGGCGAAGATCGACCCCATCGTCGCCCGTACCGCCTCCACCGAATAGGGGTCGCAGCAGTCGCCGACCAGGATCACCCCGCCGCATCCCGCGCTGTCGGCCGTGCGGATGATGGTCCCGAGGTTGCCGGGGTCGCGCACCGCCTGCAGCGCCACCCAGCACGGCGCGCTATCGGGCTTCAACCGGCCCAGCGGTGTGAAAGCCTGTTCGAACACCGCGATGACCGCCTGCGGGTTATCGCGGCGGCTGATCTTTTCGAGGATGTCGCGGGTGACCTCGATCACCTCGCCGCCGGCCGCCCGCGTCGCCTCGATGGCCTTCTTTAGCAGCGGGTGGTCGGCGCCGGGGCCGTACAGCAGCTGTTTGGGCGGCCGGCCGAGTTCGACGCCCTCGGTGATCACCTTCAGCCCCTCGGCGAGGAAGAGGCCGCTGCCCTCGCGCTCCTTGCGCATATGCAGGGCGCGGACGGCCTTCACCGTCGGATTGGTCAGCGAGGAGATCGCCTTGCTCACCGGCTCCACCGCGCAAAGAACGATAGCCCGATCTGCCGGTCGCCCGCTTCCTCGACCAGCGCCAGCTCGCCCCAGTCGACGCGGCCCTCGCGCCCCGCCAGCTGCTCGGCCAGCAGCCCCGAGAGCGACGCCCCGGAAATCCGCTCGGCATAGGCGTTGAGGATCAGGAAGGACGCGTTCGGCGACAGCAACTTCGCGCAATCGGCGGCCATCTCCGGCAGGTCCTCGAACAGCTTCCAGACCTCGCCGCCCGGGCCGCGCCCGTACTTGGGCGGATCGAGGATGACGCCGTCGTATTGCGAGCCGCGCCGAACCTCGCGCTGCACGAACTTGCGCGCGTCCTCGACGATCCAGCGGATGTCGGACCGGCCCGACAATTCGGCGTTCTCCCGCGCCCAGGCGACCGCGCGCTTGGAGGCGTCGACGTGGGTGACCTGGGCCCCCGCCGCCGCGCACACCAGGCTCGCCACGCCGGTATAGCCGAACAGGTTCAGCACCTTCGGCGCGTCTTTCCGCGCCCGGATATGGCCGTCGAGCCATTCCCAGTTCGCCGCCTGCTCGGGGAAGAAGGCCAGGTGGCGAAAACTCGTGAACCGCCCCTTGAACTTCGCCGCACCCCAGCTCAGCGGCCAGGTGTCGGCGGGCGGCGTGGGGAAGCGCCAGCGCCCGGCCTCGTCCTCGTCGGTGGGGTCGAAGACCGCATCGGCGCTGTCCCAGTCCGCCCGCGGCAGGCGCGGCGCCCACAGGCACTGGGGCTCTGGCCGCACGACGCGGTAGCGGCCGTAGCGCTCGAGCTTGCGCCCATGGCCGCTGTCCAGCAGGGCGTAGTCCGCCCAGCCGGTGGTGCGCATGACGAGCGGGGTTTCAGCGACGGTCACAGCCATGCCGCGTCGGTAGCGGTCAGGCGGCGGCCCGTCCAGCCCGGGGCGAATGCGGGGTCTTGTCCCAGTGGAAGGGCTTCTGCACCAGCTGCGCCAGCGCATGTCCCGCCGCCAGCGACTGCAACGGCCAGTAGGCGGGGGAAAGCAGCAGGTCCCGCGCCCGCACCCTGCGCCCCGCGCGCCTCAGCCCAACGTACCCGGCCCATGCCGCGCCCGCCCACCCCGCCGCCAGCAGCGCCAGGTCCGCCGCGGGGATCGGCGGCGTCCGTCCAGCCGCCAACCCGAACGCGAACGCCGCCAGCACCCACGCCGCCAGCGGCCCGTGCGCGAAGGCAGAGGTGATCGAGACGCCCAGCGTCGCCAGCAGCGCGGCGAAGCTCGGCGGCCGCAGCAGGTTCGGGCCGCGCGTATGGACGCCGAAGGTTTGCATGTAGCCCTTCACCCAGCGCGTCCGCTGCGGCAGCCACTCGATCATCGTGCGCGGCGCGGTTTCCCAGGTCGGCGCCGACAGCACGCCCAGCGAATAGCCCCCGCGCGCCAGCCGGAAGCCAAGATCCGCGTCCTCCGTCACGTTGAAGGCGTCCCATCCGCCGACCTCGCGCAGGACGCAGGCGCGGAAGTGGTTGGAGGTGCCGCCGAGCGGGAAGGGCGCTCCGAACCTCGCCAGCGCCGGTTGCAGCACTTCGAACTGGGCGGCGTACTCCAGCATGAACTGGCCGGCGAGGAAGCCGTCCTCCTGCTCGATCCGCAGCGGCGATTGCAGGCAGGCCAGCGACGGCGGCGCGGCGGCGAACCGTTCGGCGGCCTCGCGCAGTTGCCTCGGATGCGGCTTGTCCTCGGCGTCGTAGATGACGACCAGCTCGCCCCGGGCCCGCTCCAGCGCCACGTTGCAGGCCCGCGGCTTGGTGCGCGGCTCGCCGGGCGGGGCGACCAGCACCTGGATGAAGCTCGGCAGGGTCAGGGCGGCGACGGCGCGCTGGGTTTCCAGGTCGTCGGCCTCCAGCGCGATAAACACCTGCAGCTTGTCGCGCGGGTAATCGAGGCGTTGGAGGTTCGCCACCAACTCACCGACCACCCCCGCCTCGTCATAGAGCGGACAGATCACCGTATAGATCGGCAACGCCGCATCGCTCAGTCGCGGAGCCGGCGTTGCGGCGCGCGGCACGAACGCCGCCCCGAACCGGAGCAGCGCGTTGGCGGCGAAGGCGATGAAGAACAGGTGATGCAGCAGCGTAAGCGTCGGCCGGGCCGCCACCGCCATGCCGCTCGCCAGCAGCACCATCCCCGCCGCCGCGACGATGACCTGCGGCCGCGTCAGCCCCCGCGCGGCGCCGCCGAACGCATAGCGGTCCTGGCTCGACAGGGGCGCCCGCGCGGCCGGGGCGATACGCCCGACCGTGATCTCCTGAACGGCGATCTGCGAGTTCTCGCGCGCCATGATCTCCCCACCAGCGGCGGGTGATCAGAAAGACCACCACAATCAGGGGGTGAAGCGACCGGCGGTGGAGTTCGCGGCTCCGATGCAACCTTAACCGTTGACATCGGCCGGTTTGCCGCCCTTGCGGACGTCAGGTGATTCCCGTTTAGTGTCGCGTCAGTGAGATTAAGGAAGGCGTCGGGGCCCTTGTCGATAACGCTGGAAAAGCCGCAACGGTCGGCCCGCAAGGCCAAGGGCGACGGCCACCTGCGCCGCGCCGAAATCCTTGAGGCGGCCGAGCGCATCTTCCTGGCCGAGGGCTATCACGGCGCCACGATCCGCAAGATCGCCGACGAAGTGGGCGTCTCCTCGACCGCCCTCTACATGCACTTTTCCGACAAGGACCAGATCCTGCTGGAGATCTGCGACGGCGCCATCGGCCGCCTGCTGGAGGCCAACAAGGGCATCGCGGGCAAGCCGGTCGATCCCGTCTCGCGCATCAAGCTGATGGCGCAGAACTACGTCCGCTTCGCCCTGACCAATCCCAACGCCTATCAGCTGGTGTTCTGCAGCCCGATGCAGGCCATTTCCGAGGACAAGCAGGCGGCGACCATGGCGCTCGGCCAGCGGTGCTTCGAGGAATTCCTCGGCGTGGTGCGCGAGATCGCCGCCGCCGGGCGCCTGCGGTTCGGCTCGGCGGAGAGCGCGGCGCAGGTGATGTGGGCCTCGTGCCATGGCGTGGTGGCCCTGCTGATCGGCCGCCCGACCTTCCCCTGGGAGGCGCCGGACGAGCTTCAGAAGGTCCTCTCGCAGGGCCTGCTCTACGGCCTGCTGACGGACTAACCCCTTGCGCGCCATCGCCATGATCGCCGCCGCGGCCCTGACGCTCGGCGAAGCCGCCGAGGCTGCGCCGCGCGTGATGAGCCTGGACCAGTGCTCGGACCAGTACGTGCTGGCGCTCAGCCCCCGAGAGACCATCGTCGGTGTCTCGCCAAGGGTGGACGACCGCGACTCCTATTTGCGCGCGAAAGCCGCCGGCCTGCCGCAGCGGCGGGCGACGGCGGAGGCGGTGCTGGCCGCGCGGCCGGACGTCGTGGTCCGTTACTGGGGCGGCGATGCGCGCCTGTCCGAAACGCTGGAGCGGCGGGGGGTTCGCGTGGTGCGGATCGAGGAGGCGGAGGACTTCGCCGGCGTGCGCGACAATGTCCGCCGGGTCGCGGGGGCGCTCGATCAGCGCGAGGCCGGAGAGCGGATCGTGGCCCGCATGGACGCCCAGCTCGCCGCCGCCCACGGCGCCTGGCGCGGGCAACGGGCGCTGTATTTGACGCCGAGCGGCTTCACGGCCGGGCAGGGGACGCTGATCGAGGCGGTGCTGGCGGCGGCGGGCCTGCGGGGCGCCGCCGAGCGGCCGGGGTTCGCGGCGGTGTCGCTGGAGCGGCTGGTGCTCGATCCGCCGGGTGCGCTGGTGCTCGGCTTCTTCGACGCCTTCGCCAGGGCCATGGAGCGCTGGGGGCCGGGCCGCCACCGCGTGCTGACGCAGCTCGTTGAGACGAAGACCGTCGGCTCGCTGCCGGGCGCCATCGCCGGGTGTCCGGGGTGGTTCGCCGCCGAGGGAGCCCTGAAACTCGCAAAGGCCGCGCCCAGATGAGCCGCCTGACGCTGCTGCTGATCCTGCTGCTCGCGGCGCTGTTGGCCGCGGCCGTGCTGCTCGGCGAGACACCGCTGACGCTAGACCAGATCGCGCGGGCCTTTCACGACGCCGCCTCGCCGCCCGGTGAGGTCCTGTGGGCCATCCGGGCGCCGCGCGCGGTCACCGCCGCCGTCGTGGGCGCCGGCCTTGGACTGGCGGGCGCGGCGATGCAGGGGCTGCTGCGCAACCCGTTGGCCGACCCCGGCGTGCTCGGCGTTTCCGCTGCCTCGGGCCTCGGCGCGGCGCTGGCCATCGCGTTCGGGCTAGCGGCCACCGCGGGCGCCATCGAGGTCGCGGCGCTGGGCGGGGCGCTGGTCGCGGGCGTGCTGGTCGTGGGCCTGGCCGCGCGGTTTCGCGAGCCCGAGACGCTGATCCTGTTCGGGGTTTCGCTGTCGGCATTCGCGGGGGCGCTGACGGCGCTGGTGTTCAATCTTTCGCCCTCGCCGGTATCGACCACCGAGGTGCTGAGCTGGCTGCTCGGCTCGGCCGCCAACCGCGACTGGGCGGACGTGGGCCGCACGCTGCTTCCCATGGCCGTCGGAGCGCTACTGTGCGCCTACGCCGGGCGGGGGCTGACGATGCTGACGCTCGGCGAAGAGACGGCGGCGATGTCCGGCCTGCCGATGGCGCGGTTGCGCACGGCGGCTGTCGCGGGCGCGGCGCTGCTGACCGGAGCGGCCGTGGCGGCGGCGGGGGTCATCGGCTTCGTGGGCCTGGCCGCGCCGCATCTGGTGCGCCGGGGAGTCGGCGATGATCCGCAGGCCGCGCTGGTCCCCTCGGCCGTGGCGGGCGCGGTGCTGCTGGTCGCCGCCGACCTTCTGGCCCGCATGCTGCCGACCGAGCAGGAGCTGAAGCTGGGCGTCGTCACAGCCCTGTTCGGCGCGCCGCTGTTTGCGTTGGTCGCCTGGCGCGCGGCCCGGAGCTGGCGCACATGAGCGCCTGGTCCCTCACCAACCTCGCGGCCCGGCAGGGTGCGCGCCTCGCCGTGGAGGACGCCAGCCTCACTGTCGAACCCGGTGAGGTCGTCGGTATCCTCGGCCCTAACGGCGCGGGCAAGACCACCCTGCTGAAGGCCGGGCTCGGCCTGCTGCCCATCGAGCGCGGCGAGGCGCGGCTGGGGGCGAGCGAGGTCCGCTCGCTCTCGGAATCCGAACGCGCCCGGCTGGTCGGCTATTTGCCGCAGGAGCGCCGCGTCGGCTGGAACCTGTCGGCCGCCCGCATCGCCAGCCTCGGCGCGCCGCATCTGTCTCCTAGGCTCGCCATGCAGGCCGCGCGCGAGCGGCTGGCGCAGGTGGGGCTCTCAGGGTTCGAAGGGCGGGGCGTGCTGGATATGTCCGGCGGCGAGCGGGCGAGGGTGCTGCTGGCGCGCCTGCTGGCCACTTCCGCGCCGCTGCTGGTGGCCGATGAGCCCGCCGCCGGCCTCGACCCCGACGCCCAACTGCTGACCCTCGAACTCCTGCGCGCCGAGGCCGAGCGCGGCGCGGCCGTGGTGGTGACGCTGCACGACCTCACGCTCGCCGCCCGCGCCTGCGACCGGCTGGTGGTCATGCACAAGGGCCGTAGCGCCTCACAAGGCGCGCCCGCGCAGACGCTGACGCCTCAGGTGCTCGCGGAGGTGTTCGGGCTGGAGGGCGAGCTCATGGAGACGGCAGCGGGACTGACCTTGGCCGCGCGCCGCATCCAACCCATCGGTCTTCCCGCCTAGTTAGGGGCGGACTCGGTATTTGACGCGTAGTAGCCGTAGCTGCCGCGATTGAGGTCCTGGCTCAGCCGCAGCGGCGTCGAGCCGCCGGCCAGCCTCGCCCGGTAGACCTGCGTCGTCTCCAGCGTGCGCATCACGTAGTTCCGCGTCTCCGCGAACGGAATGCACTCGATGTAGTCCAGCGGGTCGGTAGCCGCCCCGCGCGGGTCGCCGCAATAGCTGGTCCACTGGCGCGGGCGTCCGGGCCCGGCGTTGTAGCCCGCCGCCGCCATCAGGTACGAGCCGTCGAACTGGCTGATCAGGTCGCCCAGGTACGAGGACCCCAGCCGCATGTTGTAGAGCGGCTCCTGCAACCGATCGGCGGAGTAGCTTTCGCCCATCTTCTTGGCCACCAGCTGGGCGGTTGCGGGCATCAGCTGCATCATCCCGCGCGCGCCGACCGAGGAGCGGGCGTAGGGGTCGAAGTTGCTCTCCTGGCGGCTGATCGACAGCACGAAGGCAGGCTCCGCGCCGCCCGGCACATAGGGCGGGTTCATCACCGGATAGCCCCGCTCGGGCAGGATCAGGCCGCGCTGGGCCCCGGCGCGCACCACGCGCATCGCCAGCTCCTGGTCGGCCATGGTGTTGGCCAGATCCACCAGCAGCGCCTGCTCGCCCGCCGTCGGCAACACGTCGTCCATGTGCAGCACGAACACGCGGAAGGCGTCGCGCGCGCCGACCTGCTGCAGGATGCGCGCTGCCTGGATCGGCTCGCGGCCTTCGAAGCGGATGCGGTCCTCGGCGGTGGGGACCGGGTCTTTGCCGATGTCCAGCGTCTTGAGGCCGGCTTTCTCGGCGGCCAGCTGGCCATAGAAGGTCGTCAGGTGCTTGGCCCCCTGGCCGTAGTAGCTCTTGGCGCCGACCGCATCGCCCGCCGCTTCGGCCGCGCGGCCTTGCCAGTACAGGGCCCGGCCGAGCGTGATGGGCGAGCCGCCCGCCGCCTCGATGGCCGCGAAGTGCCTGGCCGCCAGCTGCGGGTCCTTGAGGCGCGTCAGGGCGATCCAGCCGGCATAGAATTCGGCTTCGGCGGCCTGAGGCCCGGTCGTCATGCCTGTGTTGGCGGCGGCGCGGTAGGCGGCCATGGCGTTGCCGGCGCGAAGGGCCGTGCCGATGAGAGCCCGCCGCTCGGTCCACACGCGGATGGCGGCTTCCTCGGTCGGCGGCTTGCCGAAGGTCGGCACCAGGTTCAGCGCCAGCGCATCCAGCCCCTGCTTGCGCAGATAGGCGGCGCGCTCATAGGCGACGCCGGGATCGAGTTGCTGCTCGGGCGACAGGCCCAACCAGCGGCTTTGGGCGTCCGAGCTGCCGGCCCGCAGGGCCATCCGCGCTTCCGCCTTGGCGCGGTGGGGCTCAGGCAGCAGGTTCACGATGTCCTGCGTCGCCGGACCTTGCGGGCCGTAGAGCAGCAGGTCGGCGCGGGCGACGTGGTCGTCCACGCTCAGCACGTCGCCGAACCGCGCCAGCATCCGGCGCTGCACGTCGGCCTCGAACGTCTTCTCGCGCCAGAACTTTTTCACCAGCGCGGTGGCCTCGCCGGCGCGGCCGCTCATGCGGTAGGCGGCGGCCAGCGCCATCGCGCCCTCGGCCGTCTCGGGCTCATTGCCGCCGAACCACAGGATGATGCGGTTCGCATCCATGCCAGAGGTTTCGAGCTTCTTCTCGGCCAGCGCCTGGCGCTTGCTCTGGCGCGGGAACCCGGCCAACTCCTTGCGGGCGGTATCGACCTCATAGAAGGACAGCTGGTCGCCGATGGAGTCGACGACCGCCCATGTGGCGATCTTGCGCACCAGCGGATCGGCGATGCCGCCCCGGGCGGCCATGGCGGAATCGGTCTGGCCCTGGCGGGCGCTGTCGAGCACCGCGCGCAGGTTGGACGCATCGCTCGCCGACACGCCGCGATAGGGGGAGGGCGCCGGCGTCAGGGGCTGAACAACAGCGGGCGCGGGCGTCGCGGGCATATAGGGATGGGTGGCAGGCTGCGCGCTCGCGAGCGAGTAGGTCAGCACCGCGCAGGTCGTTATCAGCGCACTCTTACGCCAGGATGCCATTACCCGGCCCCCCTTTCGTCACTCTCACACGCCTCGGCCTGTTGCAGTCGGCCGACGCCAAGACATATTGTCCGCCCCTCTAAGGGCCGCAACGGAACGCGGCGGATTCTCACGGCTTTTTGCGATCCATGCTCGACACTCCCTTCAAGGGCGCCATCACGGCCCTCGTCACCCCGTTCCGCGACGGTCAGGTCGACGAGGAAACCTTCACGGCTCTCGTCGAGCGCCAGATCGCGGCCGGCATTCACGGTCTCGTTCCAGTGGGTACGACCGGTGAAGGTTCCACCCTCACACACGAAGAACACCATCGCGTGGTTGAACTGTGCGTGAATGTGGCGGGCGGTCGCGTTCCCGTGATCGCCGGGGCGGGCTCGAATTCGACGGTCGAGGCGATCGGTCTCGCCAGCCACGCCAAGGCGGTCGGCGCCGATGCGGTGCTGATGGTCACGCCCTACTACAACCGGCCAAGCCAGGAGGGGCTGTACCGCCACTTCATGGCCGTGGCCGACGCGGTGCAGATTCCGATCTTCATCTACAACGTGCCCGGCCGCACCAGCGTGGACATCTCCAATGAGACGCTGGCCCGCCTGGCGACCCACCCGAACATCGTCGGCATCAAGGACGCGACGGGCGATCTCGCCCGCGCCAGCCAACAGCGCCTGATGTGCGGCGATCAGTGGGTGATGCTGTCGGGCGACGATCCGACGGCGCTCGGCTACGTGGCCCACGGGGGCCAAGGCTGTATTTCGGTGACCTCGAACGTGGCTCCCGATGGGATGGCCTCCTTCTTCAACGCGCTGCTGAACAAGGACTACGAGACGGCGCTGTACTGGCAGGACCGTCTGATTCGTCTTCACAAAGCGTTATTCCTCGACGCCTCGCCGGCTCCGACGAAGTGGGCGCTGGCCAAGCTTGGCCTGTGCTCGGACGCCGTCCGCCTGCCCATCGCCCCCTGCGCCGAAGCCGTGCAGCCGGCGATCCTGGAGGCCATGCACGAGGCGGGCGTTATCTGACGTGAAGCCCATCGCCGAGAACCGCCGCGCGCGGTTCGACTACTTCATCACCGACACCATGGAGGCCGGGCTGATGCTGACCGGCACCGAGGTCAAATCCCTGCGCGTCGGCAAGGCCAACATCGCCGAGTCCTACGCGGCGGTGGAGGGCAATGAGGTCGTCCTCATCAACGCTGACATCCCGCCCTATGCCGGCGGCAACCGCTTCAACCACGACCCGCGGCGGCCCCGGAAGCTGCTGCTCCATCGCAAGCAGATCGACCGGCTGATGGGGGCGGTGAACCGCGAGGGGCTGACCATCATCCCCACCAAGCTCTACTGGAACGAGAAGGGCATCGCCAAGCTGGAGATCGGCCTGGCCAAGGGCAAGAAGCTCCACGACAAGCGCGACACCGTCGCCGAACGCGACTGGCAGCGCGACAAGGCCCGCCTCATGCGCGACAAGGGCTGATCTGCCTTGAATTCACCCATTTTCGTCTGCCAAAAGCGCGATATTGACACCAGAGTCAGTCATCGCGTGAGGGGGAGGGATGAATATGCGGGCGATCATCGTTGGGACGATGGCTATGGCCATGCTGGGCGCCGCGGTTGCGCCCGCGGCGGCCGAAACCTTTGTACGGCTTCAGAACGACAGCGTTCATCCCAGCAACGCCACCCTCGGCAAGCGCTCGCGGGACATCCGGCCGCGCAAGGCCTTCAACTTCCCGATCGAGGACACGTCCAATGTCCTGTCGATCATCTTCGCCAGCGGTCAGGTCGGCCGGGGCGATCTGGACGTCAGCGAGGCGGCCCCCTTTACCGACCCGGCGGACGGGAATGACTACTACTGCGTCAGCTACGACGAAGACGGCCCGACGGTGAACTCCCAGGCCCAGTGCGAAGCCCTGGTCACCAAGGGCAGGAAGTAGCGTCGGCGCCGCCACAAGGGCTGGCGGGCCGGCAAGCTTGGGCGTAGCCTCCCTCCAGCTCTGGGGAGGGCGCCATGAAGACACTCAGGTTGTTGCTTGCGGCCGCCGTGTTAGCGGCTGCGTCCCCGGCGAACGCCCGCCTGCTGGTCATGTATTTCGGCGACCAGGACAACATCGCCTTCGAGATTGATGGGCAGGATTACACCGTCGGCAAGGACGGCCTTTGGCTGGACTCCATCGGCGCCGGCGCCCACGAGATCGGGGCGGATTACTCCGGGACCGTGACGATCACGCTCGACGGCTCCAACGCCGCGCCGCCGGTGGGGGACGAAGCCCCGATCTGGTGCCTCGAAGTCGATGAGGATGGGTACGAGCTCTACTCCAGCGAAGACTGCGACGAGGCCCTTTACTACATGTGATGCGGCTCAGGCCTCGATGTAGGCCCTGGCGGCGCGGAACACCTCCTCGAACATCGGCGGCGTCAGTCGGCCCGTGTTCGTGTTGAGCCGGCTGCAGTGATAGCTGTTGAAGATGCGGTAGGGCCCGGCGTCGAACTCCGATCCATGGCCGGGAATCCCTGCCGAGGCCTTCAGCCCGAGCGCCTTCATGAGGTTGCGCCTTGAAACGTCGCCCAGCGTGACGATGGCCTTCAGGCGGGGCAGGGCCTCGAGCCGTCCGACCAGGAAGCGTCGGCAGGTGTTCTCTTCCGACGTTTCCGGCTTGTTGCCCGGCGGGGCGCAGCGGACCGCGTTGGAGATCATGCAGTCGATGAGCTCCAGCCCGTCGTCCGGCCGCGCGTCATAGCTCCCGCGCGCAAAGCCCTGTTTTAGAAGAGTTTCGTAGAGCAAGACGCCCGCGAAATCGCCGGTGAACGGCCGCCCGGTCCGGTTGGCGCCCTGGCGGCCCGGCGCGAGGCCGAGCACCAGCAGGCGCGCGTTCGGATCGCCCCACGACGGCGCGGGGCCGTTCCACCAGTCCGGATGTGCCACTCGATTGGCCTGGCGATAGGCGACCAGCCGCGGACAGAGAGGACAGTCGCGCGGCGGTTCGGCGTCAGACACTTTCAACCCGCTCATTCCCGCGAAAGCGGGAACCCAGGCTTTTTCTGCCATTCGCCGAGCTCTCCGATAAAACACCTGGGTCCCCGCTTTCGCGGGGATGAGCGGAAGGTTCAAGTTCTTTGAGCACAGCGCCTGTCATCGATGCTGACGATGCGGTGATCGTCGCGCTGGGGAGCAATCTCCCCGGCGGCTACGATTCCGTCGAGTCCCTGCTGAAGGCGGCGCTGGCGGCGCTCGAAGGGCAGGGGCTCCACGTCCTCGTCCGCTCCAGCTGGTGGCGGTCGGCCGCCTGGCCCGATCCGGCCGATCCGCCCTACCTGAACGGCGTCGCCGTCGTGCGCACCGACCTCTCGCCAAGGGAGGTGCTGCAGGCCCTCCACACCGTCGAGCGCGCCTTCGGCCGTGAGCGCCACCTCGCCAACGCGCCCCGCACCCTGGACCTCGACCTGATCGCCCACGGCCGCGACCTGATCGAAGGGCCCGCCTTCCACGTCCCGCACCGCCGCGCTCACGAGCGGCGCTTCGTCATGGGGCCGCTGGCGGAGATTATGCCGCGGTGGACCCATCCGCGCCTCGGCGAAACGGCGGAAAACCTTGCCACATCAGCAAAAATTGGTATGGACGCGGCCCCGATCCCGTAGTCGTGGCGTTGCACCTTGCGCCCCGCGCCTATACCTTATCGCCATTCAGCTGCCCGAGAGAGTCCATGGCCCGCGTCACCGTCGAAGATTGCGTCGAGAAGGTCCCGAACCGTTTCGGCCTCGTCCTGCTCGCCGCCCACCGCGCCCGCGCGGTCTCGGCCGGCGCGCCGCTGATGGTCGATCGCGACAACGACAAGAACCCGGTCGTGGCCCTTCGCGAGATCGCCGACGACGTCGTCGAGAGCGAGGAGCTGAAGGAAAGCCTCATCGTCAGCCTGCAGCGCGTCGATGAGCGTTCGGAAGCCGAGGAAGAGGCCGAAACCCTCGCCCTGCTGGCCGATCCGACCCACATGCAGATGAGCGAACAGGAACTGGTTCGCGCCCTGCAAAGCGACCGCGACGGCGGTCAGGAGGAGCGGTACTGAGCCCCGAAGGCGCAGAACCTCTCTCTCTAGAGGCGGCGCAGCCCGCCGCCGAACCCCAAGACACGCCTCCCAAACGCCGGCCCAGCGCCGGCCCCAAGTTCCTGCGCCAGTACGAGCTGATCGAGCGCGTGCGGTCCTATGACCCCAGCGCCGACGAGGAGATGCTCAACCGCGCCTACGTCTATGCCGTGCGCATGCATGGGGCGCAGACGCGGGCCTCGGGTGATCCCTACTTCGCCCACCCCATCGAGGTGGCCGGCATCCTCACGGACTACCGGCTCGACACCGCCACCATCGTCACGGCCCTACTGCACGATGTGATCGAGGACACCTCGGTCACCCGCAAGGACATCGAGGACCTGTTCGGGCCCGAGGTCGCCGAGTTGGTCGAGGGGGTGACCAAGCTCTCGCGCCTGGAACTGGCCTCCGAGCACACGCGCCAGGCCGAGAACCTGCGCAAGTTCATCCTGGCCATCTCCAAGGACGTCCGCGTCCTGATGGTCAAGCTGGCCGACCGGCTGCACAACATGAGGACGCTGGGCTTCATCAAGAGCCCGGCCAAGCGCGAACGCATCGCTCGCGAGACCCTCGACATCTACGCGCCGCTGGCTCGCAACATAGGCTGCCACCGCATCTGCGCCGAGCTGGAAGAGCTGGCCTTCACCCACCTCAACCCCGTCGCGCGCGGCGCCATCATCCGCCGCCTGGAGCTCCTGCGCGCCAGCCAGGGCAAGGCCGTCGCCGTCGTCAGCGAGGAAATCGCCGCCAAGCTGGAAGGCGAGGGCATCCCCAGCCGCGTCTTCGGGCGCGAGAAGCATCCCTTCTCGATCTGGCGAAAGCTGCAGCGCAAGTCGATCGGCTTCTCGCAGCTGTCGGACATCTACGCCTTCCGGGTGATCGTCGATTCCGAGGAGGACTGCTATCGGGCTCTCGGCGTCATTCACCGCGCCTGGCCGTTCGTGCCCGAGCGGTTCAAGGATTTCATCTCGACGCCCAAGCGCAACAACTACCGCTCGCTGCACACCACGGTCGTCGGGCCGCGCGGCATGCGCATCGAGATGCAGATCCGCACCGAGGCCATGGACCGCATCGCCGAGGAGGGCGTGGCTGCCCACTGGCGCTACAAGAACGAGGCCTACGGCTTCGACGCCGAGGCCATGGAGGCCGCCGGCGGCCGCGACCCGCTAGCCAACCTGCGCCAGCTCGTCCAGGTGCTGGAACACGGCGGCGACGCCGAGGAGCTGGTCGAGCACGCCAAGCTCGAGATGTTCCTCGACCAGGTGTTCGTGTTCACGCCCAAGGGCCAGCTGGTCAGCCTGCCGCGCGGGGCCATGCCGCTGGACTTCGCCTACGCCGTCCACACCAACATCGGCGACACCTGCATCGGCGCGAAGATCAACGGCGAGCTTCGGCCCCTGCGCACGCCCCTCCAGAACGGCGACGTGCTCGACATCGTCCGCAGCGCCAAGCCCGTCGTGCCGCCCGACTGGAAGAGCCTGACCGTCACCGGCCGGGCCCGCTCGGCCATCCGCCGCCATATCCGCCAGACCGAGAAGGAAGAGTTCGTGCGCACGGGCGTGGCGGCCATGGACCAGGCGCTGGCGAAAGCCGGCAAGCACCGCTCGGCCATCTCGTTTCGCCCGGCGCTGGAGAAGTTCGCCGTCGCCACGGAGGACGAACTGTTCGACGCCATTGGCCGGGGCCGGGTGACCACCGGCCAGGTGCTCGAAACCCTCTTCCCGGGCCACAAGGAAATCGCCGAGGTCGCCGAGCGTATCCGCATCGAGGAGGGCAAGAACACCCGCCTGCTGGTGCGCGGCCAGGGCGTCAACGCCAACACCATCCTGCGCTTTTGCGCCTGCTGCCGTCCGGTGCCGGGCGACCGCATCGTCGGCATCCGCGAAAAGCGCACGACGCTGGAAGTCCACGCCATCGAGTGTCCGCGCCTCGCGCAATACGAGGACCAGGAGGACGCCTGGCGCGACCTCTCCTGGAGCACCGAGGCCGAACGGAATGCCGTCGCCACCACCCGCGTCACCGCCACCGTCCGCAACGCGCCGGGCGTGCTGGGCGAGGTTTGCTCCATCATCGGCGAGGCCGGCGGCAACATCGTCAACCTCGCCATGCACCACCGCCAGAGCGACTTCTTCGACGTCGACTTCGACATCGACGTGAAGGACGCCCGCCACCTGACGCTCATCGTGGCGGCGCTCCGGGCCAATCCGTCCGTGGAGACGGCCGAGCGGGCGATGGGCTGAGGGACGAGCGGATTGGCGTTCTCGCCCCTCGACCCTCGACCCTCGCCCCTGCTATTGCGCAGCAATGACCAAAGACGACGTCCTCGAAGAATTCCGCGCCGCCGGGGCGCTGCGGGAGGGGCACTTTGTGCTGTCCTCCGGCCTGCACAGCCCGGTGTTCCTGCAAAAGAACCTGGTGTTCGCCCAGCCGGAGCGCTGCGAGCGGCTGTGCAAGGCGCTGGCGCACAAGGTGCGGGCGCAGGTCGGCCAGGTCGATGTCTGCATCTCCCCGGCCGTAGGCGGCATCATCCCCGGCTATGAGACCGCGCGGCATCTGGGCGTGGCCTCGCTCTACGTCGAGCGGGAAGGGGGCGTCTTCAAGCTGCGCCGGGGCTTCCATATCGAGCCGGGCGACAAGGTCGTCATGGTCGAGGACATCGTCACCACGGGCCTTTCTTCTCGCGAGTGCATCCAGGCGATCCGCGACGCCGGCGGCGATGTGGTCGCCGCGGCCTGCATCGTCGATCGCTCGGGCGGCAAGGCGGACGTCGGCGTGCCGCTGATCGCGCTCGCCACCCTCGATGTCCCCGCCTACGAGGCGGACAAATTGCCGCCCGAGCTGGCGGCCATCCCGACCGAGGACCCCGGCTCGCGGAGGCTCGGCGCAAAACCCTAGTTCCGCTCATTCCCGCGAAAGCGGGAACCCAGGCTTTTTCTGACAGCCGCCGAGCCCTTCGATAAAACACCTGGGTCCCCGCTTTCGCGGGGATGAGCGGGGAATGGGATGACCGAGCGTATCCGTTTAGGGGTCAACATCGACCACGTGGCGACGATCCGGAATGCGCGCGGGGGGCTGCATCCCGATCCCGTGCGGGCGGCGCAGGCGGCGATCGAGGCCGGCGCCGACGGCATCACCGCCCACCTGCGCGAAGACCGGCGGCACATCACCGACGACGACATGGACCGCATCGCCGAGCTTTGCCGAGGCGCGGGCCGGCCGCTGAACTTCGAAATGGCGGTGACCGACGAGATGCTGGCCATTGCGCTCGCCCACAAGCCGCACGCCGCCTGCCTCGTCCCCGAGCGCCGCGAGGAGCGCACGACGGAAGGCGGCCTCGACGTCGCCGGCCAGCACAACTCGGTC
>DASVBC010000022.1:0-50485 GCA_036376035.1 Caulobacteraceae bacterium
ATTCCCCACTGCTGCCTCCCGTAGGAGTCTGGGCCGTGTCTCAGTCCCAGTGTGGCTGATCATCCTCTCAGACCAGCTACTGATCGTAGCCTTGGTGAGCCTTTACCTCACCAACTAGCTAATCAGACGCGGGCCGCTCCAATGGCGATAAATCTTTCCCCCGTAGGGCACATACGGTATTAGCTCAAGTTTCCCTGAGTTGTTCCGTACCAAAGGGCACGTTCCCACGTGTTACTCACCCGTCCGCCACTCACCCGAAGGTGCGTTCGACTTGCATGTGTTAGGCCTGCCGCCAGCGTTCGCTCTGAGCCAGGATCAAACTCTCAGGTTGAGTTGACGTTCTGACCCAAGCTGGTTGCCGATCCGAAGATCGGCTGCTTGGTTTGCATAGTATCTTGACGAGTTCCCATAACGACCGCCGATCCGAGGACCGACGGTATTCATGGTGTCTTTCAAGAGACCGCAATTGTCAGCGTCTATTGATGACCCGTGAGGTCATCGCCAGGACGCCGCCGCCTGCGTTTCTCTTTCCAAATCAACGATGTCAAAGACCCGATCGGCTTGCGCCAACCCCGCCGTTTAACGCCCGGCGGCGGCGAGGAGCGGCTATCTAGTGGCCACTCCGGATAGTGTCAATCGCCTCTCTCGGAGTTTTTCGCCGCATCGGAACCGAGGTTCGTCAGAGGCCAAAAATCTCCCTCGGGCCGCTGTGAGGCTTCCCTCGGCAGTCCTAAGTGAGT
Organism: Caulobacteraceae bacterium; assembly: GCA_036376035.1. Lineage (GTDB taxonomy): Bacteria > Pseudomonadota > Alphaproteobacteria > Caulobacterales > Caulobacteraceae > Caulobacter. Next base: position 741 of record DASVBC010000022.1, read on the forward strand.
CGATTGGAGCCCGGGAACATAGGGGCCTAACCCGCGAAAATCAAGCGCTTTCTCAAGCCCTTGGTCCCGCTGGTCGGTGGCCCCGTCCCCAAGCGAGGGGCGGATATATCGGCGCCCCTCCCCGCTTTCAAGCCCCCTTGTGGAACTTTCGTCCGCGGGGCGGCTTGCAAGCCCCCTCTCCCCCTGCAAAGACGGGCCATGCTCTCTCAGAAGGCCCGCTACGCGCTGCGCTCCCTGGTCGCACTGGTCAGGGCCGACGGCGTCCAGCTGACGGCCGGCGAGCTCTCGACCCGCTCGGGGGCCCCGCGCAAGTTCCTGGAGGCCATCCTACTGGAGCTGGCCCGCGGCGGCGTGGTGATCAGCCGCCGGGGCAAGTTCGGCGGCTACGCCCTGGCCCGGCCAGCGGCGGGGATCAGCTTTGCCGAGGTGATCCGCGTGATCGACGGCCCGCTCGCCCTGGCGCCGTGCGTCTCGAAGATGGCCTTCCGCAAGTGCGAGGGCTGCACGGATCTGGCCACCTGCCCCCTGCGCGAGGCGCTGATGAAGGCTCGCGACGCCACCTCGGATATCCTCGAAGGCTACAGCCTGGAGGATGCGGCCGCCCACGGTGAACTGGACATCCTGGAGCCGGTCTAGCCGGCCGCGATGTACTGCTTGAGCCCGTCGGCCTCGGCCTCGACCTCGTTGATCTTCCATTTCACCAGGTCGCCGATGGAGACGATCCCGGCCAGCCGCCCGTCGCGCACCACCGGCAAGTGGCGGATGCGGCGGTCGGTCATGCGCGAGAGCAGCGAGTCCACCGTCTCGCCGGGCGTCGCGAAGATCACGTCGCGGGTCATGCAGCAGTCGATGGTCTGGTCGAGCGAGGCGGGTCCGTCCTTGGCCAGGGCGCGTACGATGTCGCGTTCGGAGATGATGCCGACGACCTCGCCGCCGTCGCTGACCACGACAATGGCCCCCACCCGGCGCGCGTGCAGCTGGCCAGCCACCGCGGCCATGGTCTCGTCCGGCGCGGCGGTGAAGACCATGTCGCCCTTATCCTTGAGAATCTGGGACACAAGCATGGCGACCTCCTGAACTTCCCCAAAGGGAGCGTCGCTCATTCGCGCGCGCGAATCAACTTTGGGGTCTCAGGCCCGCCGGGTCACCCGCGCCAGCGGCCCAATCAACAACAGCCCGGCGAAATAGCCGGCCACATGCGCCTGCCAGGCGATTCCCGCCCCTTCGGCGCCGGGCATGATGGGCACATAGCCGACCAGCAGGTTCACAATCACCCAGGCCGCCGCCATGCCGACCGTGGTGCGGCTGATCAGCGGCCCCAGCCGCCCATGCCGGTCCACAAGCCGCGAAGCCGCCCCCATCAGGCCGGACACCGCCCCGGATGCGCCGACCACCGGAATCACCTCCGCCGGGTTGGCCAGCACGTATCCCAGGCTCGAGAGCACCCCGCACACCAGGTAGAAGACGAAGAAGACCAGCGCCCCGCCCCTTAAGCCCAGCAGCCGGGCCACGGGCGCTCCGAAGGCCAGGGCGGCCACGGCGTTCATGAGGGCATGGGCCCAGTTGCCATGCAGGAACAGCGGCGTGACCAGCTCCTCCCAGCGCCCGCCCTGCATCACCTCGGCCGGTTTCAGCACATAGGCGGCCCACGCCGCCTCGGGCAGGCGGCTCTGGAAGAAGAACAGCACCAGGATCGATACGGCCAGCAGCAGGGCCGGCCAGGGCGCGTTGAACATCGGCTCGTGCGGCGGCCGTTGCGGCTCGTCGAAGGACTCGCTCATGCCTGACACCTATCCGCATCGCGGGCGCCTTGCGAGCGACACCTTTGCCGGGTGAAGGTGCGCTCCCGCTTAATCGAGCCAGGTTCCTGATGATCCGTCTTTCGCGCCCGGCGGTGTTCGCCGCGGCCGCCCTCCTTCTCGCTTCTTGTGTTCACGGCCAGGAATCGGCCCCCGCGCCCCAGGCCACGATCGCTGTTCCGCGCCTTGCCGCCGGACAGTGGCCGCAGGCGAACTCGGACGTCCCGGCCGCGGCCGACATCCGTTTTGGCTCCCTGCCCAACGGCATGCGCTATGCGATCCGCCGCAACGCCACCCCGCCCGGCCAGGCCGCCCTTCGCCTGCGCTTCGACGCCGGCTCGCTGATGGAGGCCGACGACCAGCAGGGCCTCGCCCACTTCCTGGAGCACATGGCCTTCAACGGCTCGAAGGCCATTCCCGAAGGCGAGATGATCAAGACGCTGGAGCGCCATGGCCTTGCCTTCGGCGCCGACACCAACGCCTCGACGTCCTGGGACGAGACCATCTACCAGCTGGACCTGCCCCAGACCGACGCCGACACCGTCGACACCAGCCTCAAGATCATGCGCGAGACGGCGGGCGAGCTGACCATCGCCCCCGACGCCGTCGACCGCGAGCGCGGCGTGGTGCTGGCGGAGGAGCGGACCCGCGACTCCCCCGCCTACCGCGTCTTCAAGTCCCGCCTGGAATTCTTCCTCAAGGGCCAGCGCCCGCCCCTGCGCTATCCCATCGGCGAGCCAGAGATCCTGCGCACCGCGCCGGCGTCGCAGATCGCCGACCTCTACAGGAAGTACTACCGCCCCGAGCGCGCCGTGCTGGTCGCCGTCGGGGACTTCGACCCGGACGAGATGGAAGCCAGGATTCGCGCCACCTTCTCCGACTGGCAGGGCGCGGGTCCCGCCGGCGCCGAGCCGGACCTGCCGGGCCCCCTCCCCCGCGGCCCCGCGGCCAAGGTGGAGGTCGAGCCCGGCGCCCAGATGAGCGTGCAGATGGGCTGGATCGCCCCGCCCGACCTCGACGCGGACCGGCTGGCCAGGCGCAAGCAGGAGTGGCGCGAGCAGTTGGGCCTGGCTGTCCTCAACCGCCGGCTGGAGCGCCTGGCCCGGGCCGAGGACGCCCCCTTCATCGCCGCCGGCGCCTTCCGCTCCAACCAGTTCAAATCGGCCGAGATCACCACCCTCTCCGTCACCGCCAAGCCCGGCGACTGGAAGAGCGCTCTGACGGCCGCCGAGCGCGAACAGCGCCGCGCCGTGGAGTTCGGCGTGCGCCAGGACGAACTCGACCGCGAGATCGAGGAGTTCCGCGCCCGCCTTCGCGCCAACGCCGCCGGCGCCGAGACCCGCCGCAGCACCGCCATCGCCAACGACGTGGTCGCGAGCCTCAGTGAAAACCGCGTCGTCACCTCTCCCGCCCAGGACCTCGCCCTATTCGAGGAGACGGTGAAGGACCTGAAGGCCGAGGCCGTCACGAAGGCCCTGCGCGGCGCCTTCACCGGCGCCGGGCCGCTCATCTTCCTCGCCAGTCCAAAGCCGGTCGCCGGCGGTGACGCCACGGTCCTGACCGCCTATCGCGAATCGCAAGCCGTCGCCGTGACCCCGCCCGAGGCGCCGCGCGACATCGCCTGGCCCTACGAGAGCTTCGGCGCCCCCGGGAAGGTCGTGGAGCGGCGCGAAGTCACCGACCTCGACGCCGTCTTCGTCCGCTTCGACAACGGCGTGCGCCTGACCGTCAAGCCGACCAAGTTCCGCGACGAGCAGGTGCTGGTGAAGGCCAACATCGGCAACGGCCGCCTCGAACTCCCCGCCGATCGCCAGAGCCTCGCCTGGGCCGGCCTTGCGGTCATCGAGGGCGGCACGAAGAAGATCAGCAGCGACGACATGGAGCGGGTGCTGGCCTCCAAGGTGATCGGCGCCAACTTCGGCATCGACGACCAGGCCTTCACCCTCAGCGGCGAGACCCGCACCGCGGACCTGCCCACGCAGCTCCAGCTTCTGGCCGCCTACGTTAGCGAGCCGGGCTTCCGCCCCGAGGGCTTCCAGCGCATCCAGACCTACGCCGCCACGCTCAACGACCAGTACGAGGCCACCGACATGGGCGTGCTGACGCGCGACCTGCAGGGCCTGATGCACGGCGGCGACCGGCGCTGGACCTTCCCCACCCGGCAGGACATCGCCAGGGCCACCGTCGCCGACCTGGAGCGCGACCTTGGCCCCGCCCTGACCACCGAGCCCATCGAGGTCGTCATCGTCGGCGACATCACGGTCGAGAAGGCCATCGAGGCGACCGCCGCCACCTTCGGCGCCCTGCCGCCTCGCCGCGCCGTCTCGGCCCAGAACAGCGACTCGCCCTTCCCGGCTCCCAACAGCCGCCCCGACGTGCTCACGCACAAGGGCCGCGAGGACCAGGCGGTGGGCTACATCGCCTGGCGCACCGATGACTTCTTCTCCAATCCCCAGCGCGCCCGCAACGTCGCGGTCCTGGGCGAGGTCTTCCAGATCCTGCTGACCGAGGAGCTGCGCGAGAACCAGGGCGTCACCTACTCGCCCAGAGCCGCCTACAGCCACAGCTACGCCTTCCAGGACTGGGGCTTCATCTCCGCCCAGGTCCAGGCCCCGCCGGCCAGGATGGACGCCTTCTTCGATGACGCCCTGAAGATCGCCGAGCGCCTGCGCGAGCGCCCGATCGACGCCGACCTCCTGGAGCGGGCGAAAAAGCCCCGCGCCGAGGCCCTGATCAAGTACCAGCAGGCCAACGAATACTGGCTGCAGGAGCTCTCCGGCGCCCAGCAGGACCCGCGCAAGCTCGACGCCATCCGCGCCCTCGTGCCGGGGACCGAGCGCGTCACCGCCGCCGACGTCCAGGCCGTCGCGCGCGAGTTCCTGAGCCCGGACAAGGCCTGGAAGCTGGTGGTCCGGCCCAGGCGCTAGGCTGTGCCGTTTTGGGCCGCCGCCAACTGGCCCGTCTCTTGCTGTGATCTTCCCAGGGGAGCGAACGCAAGAGGCGGGGCACAGGGGCGATGTTTCATTCCAACACCGAGCGGCTGATCGACTACTGGCGCGTGGTCAGGGGCGAGGCCCCCTTCCCCAGGCGCACCACCGTCGATCCCGGCGCCTTCGCCGACCTGTTGCCGCAGGTGTTCATTCTGGGACGCGAGGCGCCGGGCCGTTACCGCTTCCGCCTCTCCGGGGGCTTCGTCGCCGACCTCCACGGCCGCGAATTGAAGGGCGAGCAGGCCCTGCCGCTGTGGCTGCGCAAGGACCGCGCCCGCGTCCAGGCCGCCGTCGAGCTGTGCCGCGGCAACGCCGACCCCATCGTCGTCAACACCGAGGTGATCTGCCAGGGGCAAGAGCCGATACCGATGGAGATCCTCTTCGCCCCCCTCGCCAACGCCCAGGGCGATGCCGACCGCTACCTCGGCCTCTACCAGCCCACCGGCCTCATCCAGCGCCTCGAGGAAGGCGTCCTGCGCGAACTGGCCATGAAAAACGTCATGAGCACCGGCTCGGCCCTCGAACTCGAACCCCGCCTGCGCCTGGCCGTCATCAACGGCCGCGAGGTGGCCTAGGCGCTGGCCGCGTCCAGCTTGCCCATCTGCTCGGCCGTCAGCCTAAGCCGCGCCGCGCCCATGATGTCTTCCAGCTGCGCCAGGCTGGTCGCGCTGGCGAGCGGCGCGGTCAGGCCGGGTTTGGCCATGATCCAGGCCAGCGCCACCTGCGCCGCACTCGCCGCCGCTTCCGCCGCCACCGACTCGATGGCGTCGACGACACGCAAACCCTTCTCATCCATGTAGCGCTTGACTGTCCGGCCACGCGGGCTCTGCGTCAGGTCAGCTTCCGTCCGGTACTTGCCGGTTAGGAACCCTCCGGCCAGCCCATAGTAGGAGATGATCCCGATCCCCTGCTCGATGCACAGCGGGACGAGATCGGCCTCGATCTTGCGGTTCACCAGATTGTATTCGGGCTGCAACGTCTCGTAGCGGGGGATGCCCGCATCCGCACTAACCTTCAGCGCCTCGCTCAGCCGCGCGGCGTCGTAGTTGGACGCCCCGATCGCCCTCACCTTTCCGGCCGCGATCAGCCGCGAATAGGCCTCCAGCGTCTCGTCCAACGGCGTCTCCGGATCGTCCCGGTGCGACTGGTAGAGGTCGATGTAGTCGGTCTGTAACCGCTCCAGGCTTTCATCGACCGCGGCGGTAATCGTCGCCGCCTTCAGCCCATTGTGCCTGGGCCACATGCCGACCTTGGTGGCGATGACCACATCGTCCCGCCGACCGCGCCGCTTCAGCCACTTGCCGATGACGGTCTCGCTCTCGCCGCCCGTGTGGCCCGGAACCCAGGCCGAATAGACGTCAGCTGTGTCGATGCAATCAAAACCGCCGGCCACGAAAGCGTCGAGCAGCGAAAAGCTCGTCGCCTCGTCCGCCGTCCAGCCGAACACATTGCCGCCGAAGATCAGCGGCGCGACCGAAATGCCTGAGCGGCCGAGCGGGCGTTTTTCCATAACCCCATCATCGGTCATCCCGGACGGCCTGCACAGGCCGATCCGGGACCCAGGGGTCACACCCACGGCATCTGGGTCCCGGCTCTTCGCTTCGCTACGGCCGGGATGACGCCTGAGCTCACGCCGCCTTGACGTCGCTCGGCTCGTAGACCGGAACCTCTTCCGGCTCGAGCAGAGCCTTGCCGCGGATCAGGTCGGAGGCCTTCTCGGCGATCATGATGGTCGGCGCGTTGGTGTTGCCGCTGACCAGCGTCGGCATGACCGAGGCGTCCACGACCCGCAGGCCCTTGATCCCGATCACCTTCAGCTCGCCGTCGACCACCGCCATGGGGTCGCTCTTAGCGCCCATCTTGCAGGTGCCGACCGGGTGATAGATCGTCTCGGCGTTCTGGCGGATCCAGGCGTCGATTTCCTCGTCCGTCTGAGCCTTGGCGCTGTCGCCGAACTCCTTGGGCTGGAATTGGGCGAAGGCCTCCTGCGCGGCGACCTTGCGGGCGATCTTCACGCCCTCGCGCATGGCCCGCTTGTCCTCGTCGCTGGCCAAATAGTTGGCGAAGATCGCCGGGTCGGCGAACGGGTCGGCGCTGCTCAGGCCGATATGGCCCTTGCTCTCGGGCCGCAGCTGGCAGACGTGCAGGCTAAAGCCGTCCTTCTCGATCACCACCTTGGCGTGGTCCTGCATGATGGCCATCACCGTGTGGATCTGCAGGTCCGGGCGGTCCAGGTCCGGCCGCGAGGGGATGAAGGCGCCGGCCTCCAGCATGTTCGTCCGCCCGATGCCCTTCTTGAAGAGCAGGTAGTTGAGCCCGGTCGCCAGCCGCGCCAGCCCCTTGTTGTAGCTGTAGGCCGTCTTCACCCCGGTGGTTTCCCAGCCGAGGATGACGTCCAGGTGGTCCTGCAGGTTCTGGCCTACCCCCTTCAGCGCATGGACCACCGGGATGCCGTGCTTCTTCAGCTCCTCCGGATCGCCGATGCCCGACAGCTGCAGGATGTGCGGCGACTGCACCGCGCCGGCGCTCAGCAGCACTTCCTTGTTCGCATAGACCACGCGCCGCCTGGACTTGGCGTCCTTGGCGAACTCCACGCCCTTGCAGACACCATCCTCGATGATGAGTTTCGTCGTCCGCGCATGGGTGATGGTCGTCAGGTTCGGGCGCGCCAGCGCCTCGCGCAGATAGCCCGCCGCCGCGCTCCAGCGCCGCCCGTCCTTGATGGTCAGGTGATAGGGCCCGAAGCCCTCCTGCTGGAAGCCGTTGAAATCGTTCGTCGTCTTGAAGCCGGCCTGCTTGCCGGCCTCGATCACCGACGAGAAGATCGGGTTCGGCGAGCTGCCCTTGGACACATACAGGTGGCCCTTGTCGCCGTGGTACTCGTCCGCTCCGTCCTCAAGCGTCTCCGAGCGCTTGAAGTAGGGCAGCACGTCCGCATAGGACCAGCCCGTCAGCCCCATCTGCCGCCACTGGTCATAGTCGCGCGCGTGGCCGCGGATGTAGATCATGCCGTTGATCGAGGACGACCCGCCCCAGCCCTTGCCTCTGGGCCACCACAGGCGGCGGTTGTTCAGGTTCGGCTCCGGCTCTGTCCAGAAGCCCCAGTTGTGCGGTCCCTTGTCCTTGATCAGCTCGCCCACCCCCGCCGGCATGTGGATCAGGATGGAAGAGTCCTTGCCGCCGGCCTCCAGCAGGCAGACCCGCACGTTCGGGTCTTCCGTCAGCCGGTTGGCCAGCACGCATCCCGCCGACCCGGCCCCGATGATGATGTAGTCGTAGGTGTCTTTCGCGGCGGCCATCTTCGGGCGCTCCCCGTAGGTTATCGTTGTTCTCTTCACCTTCGCGCGCCGCGCCTTTCCCGGCAAGGGTGACGCGGCGAAACCTTTGCCCTTGGCGGCGCTTTGGAGACGAGATGACGCACGCTTTCCGCCCCCTCACCTTCTGCGCCGCACTTTTTTGCCTGTCCGCCTGCAACGAGGACGCCCCGCCCGCTCCCGCCGCCAGGACCACCGTGCCCGCCTCCACCATCGAAGGCGCCGCGGTCACGGACGCAAAGACCATCCCCGAAGCCTTCCGGGGCAGCTGGGCCGCCAGCGCCGGCGACTGCGAGACCGGCGCCACCCGCGTGGATATCGAGCGCGGCGGCCTCGCCTTCGCCAGGAGCACCGGCGCGGTCTCCTCGGTCACCGCCACCGGCCCCGACGAAATCCGCATCACCGTCAAGCTCGCGGGCGAAGGCGCCCTCAGCCAGCGCAGCTTCCGCTATCGCCTCATCGACGGCGGCGAAGCCCTCTTCGACGTGCGCAGCGGCCTCACCCGCGCCCGCTGCCCAGCTTAATTCATTGACTTTTAAGAGCCGGGGCCCCACATCAGCCCCGCGCGATCACCGCGCTATCTGGCTGAGCAGCCGCGTGAGGGACCATTTCGGTCCTCCTGCCGCTCGCCGAGGTTCACTTCCATAGGATGCCCGGACACGCGGGGCATCACCACTGACCCCGCGTCGATGATCCGCGCGCCGTTTTTGGCAGCGCGGCGATCGCCGCATACCTGAAAGCTATTCAATTGACTGACTTCGCTTCGCTTGGCCTCGCCAAGCCCCTCCTTCAGGCGCTCGCGCACGAAGGTTACACCACCCCCACGCCGATCCAGGCGCAGGCGATCCCGCTTGTGCTCAAGGGCGGCGACGTTCTGGGCATCGCCCAGACCGGCACCGGCAAGACGGCGGCCTTCGCGCTGCCGATCCTCCAGCGGCTGGCCGAGAACCGCAAGGCCGCCCCGCGCCGCGGCTGCCGCGCGCTCGTCCTCTCGCCGACCCGCGAGCTGGCCACCCAGATCGCCGACAGCTTCAAGACCTATGGCAAGCACATGGGCATGAGCGTCGCCGTCGTCTTCGGCGGCGTGAAATACGGCCCGCAGGTCCGCGCTCTGGCCGCCGGCGTCGACGTCCTCGTCGCCACGCCCGGCCGCCTGATCGACCACCTGCAGGAGAAGGTCGCCAACCTCTCCGAGACCGAGATCTTCGTCCTCGACGAGGCCGACCAGATGCTCGACCTTGGCTTCGTGGTGCCGATCCGCCGCATCGCCAAGCTGCTCCCGCAGCAGCGCCAGAACCTGTTCTTCTCGGCGACCATGCCGAGCGAGATCGGCAAGCTGGCCGGCGAACTCCTCAAGGATCCCGCCAAGGTGTCGGTGACCCCGCAGGCGACCACGGTCGAGAAGATCGACCAGAAGGTCCTCTTCATCGAAGGCGCCCGAAAGCGCGCCCTCCTCGCCGAACTCTTCGGCGACGAGGCGATGAAGCGCGTGCTCATCTTCACTCGCACCAAGCGCGGCGCTGACCGCGTCGCCAAGCAGCTGGGCGTCGTCGGCATCGAAGCCGCCGCCATCCACGGCGACAAGAGCCAGGGCCAACGCGAACGCTCGCTGGCGGCCTTCAAGGCCGGTCAGGTCCAGGCCCTCGTCGCCACCGACATCGCCGCCCGCGGCATCGACGTCGACGGCATCACCCACGTGATCCAGTACGAGCTGCCGAACGTGCCGGAAGCCTACGTCCACCGCATCGGCCGCACGGCCAGAGCGGGCGCCGCCGGCATCGCTATCGCCCTCGTCGGTGATGACGAACGCACCCTGCTGCGCGACATTCAGAAGGTGACCCGCCAGACCATCCCCTCCTGGGACCGCCGCAACGACCGCACCCTCGGCGCCTCGGAGGCCGCCCTGCGCGCCACCGAACCGGCTCACAAGCCCGAGCGCCAGATGCAGCCCAAGCGCAAGCCGCAGGGCAGGCAGGCCAATGGCGGCCAGGCTCAACAGCCGCACCGCCAGAACCACCGCCCGGACGCCTACAACCCGCTCACCGACGCGGGCGCGGAGTCCAAGCGCAAACCCCGCCGCCGCAACCGTTCGCGCAACCGCGCCGCGGCCAAGGCGGCCGCGGTCAGCGCGTAAGCATCCCTTCTCCCCTCGCGGGAGAAGGAGGAGGAACTACCTACCCTTCCACTCCGGCGCGCGTTTCTGGCTGAAAGCCAGCGGCCCTTCGCGGAAGTCTTCGGACTGGAAGAGCGCTCCCACGGCCGGGTACTTGCCCTGGCCGCGGATGGCCTCTTCCAGGCTCGGCTCGTCCAGCCCCTTCATGACCGCCTCCTTCGAGGCGCGGATCGACATCGGGCTGCACTCGCAGATCATCTGGGCCCAGCGCCGCGCCTCATCCATCAGGCCCGCCGCCGGGACCACCGCGTTGACGAACCCAAGCTCCTGACCCTCGGCGGCGGAAACCCGCCGCGCCGTCAGGATCATGCCCATCGCCCGCTTGAGCCCGATGGCCCGCGGCAACCGGTGCATCCCGCCCGCCAGCGCCGCCAGGCCGACGCGAGGCTCCGGCAGCGCGAAGACGGCCGTATCGGCGGCAATGATGATGTCGCAGGCCAGCGCGATCTCGAACCCGCCGCCCATGGCCACGCCGTTCACCGCCGCGATCAGCGGCTTGTTGAGGTCGAACCTCGACGTCAGCCCCGCAAATCCGGAAGGCGGCGAGCCCATCTTGCCCCCGCCCGCCTGATGCTTGAGGTCGTTGCCGGCCGAAAACGCCCGCTCGCCCGCGCCGGTGACGATGGCCACCCACTGCTCGGGATCGCTCGCAAAGTCGTTGAACACCTCGTCCAGCTCGAAGTGCGCCGGAGAATGCAGCGCGTTCATCACCTCGGGACGATTGAGCGTAACGACGGTGATCGGCCCTTCCCGATCCACACGGACGAATTCGTAGGCCACGGCGCTTCTCCCTGTTTGACGCAAGGCTCGCGCCGTTGACGCACCGTCCGTCAACGCACCTCTTTGAGATCGCGGCGGTAGCGCTTCCAGTTCTCCACATAGTGCAGCGCCGAGCCCTTCAGGATCATCGCCTGCTGCTCGCTGACCTCGCGCACCACCTTCCCCGGCGCGCCCATGACCAGCGAGTTGTCGGGGATCTCCTTGCCCTCGGTGATCAGCACGTTGGCCCCGATCAGGCAATTCTTCCCGATCTTCGCGCCGTTCAGAATGACCGACCCGATCCCGATCAGCGAATTGTCCCCGATGGTGCAGCCGTGGAGCATCACCAGGTGCCCGACCGTCACGTTCGCCCCGATGGTCAAAGGCACGCCCGCATCGGTGTGCAGCACCGAGCCATCCTGGATGTTGGAGTTCTCCCCGACGGTGATCGGATCGTTGTCGCCGCGCAGCGTCGCGCCCCACCACACGCTCGCGTTCTTCTTCAGGACCACATTGCCCATCACAGCGGCGGTCGGCGCGATCCAGTGCTCTTCGTCGCCGGGCAGCTGCGGCGTCACATCGCCCAGGGAATAGACAGGCATCACGTCCTCGCGACGGTTTGGTGAAGAGGCGCTTAACCGTTTGGAAAACGGGTTAGCATCATTCTAGTCGGGCGATTCGGGGGGACGCCAGTCCCGCCGATTCCCCACCCCGGAGGGCTTTCCTCCGTGGTCTCCCAACGACGGAGAACCGGGTGTCGCGTCTGGACTGGAGGTTCCTGCCTCCACCCACTGTCGAAAGCGCAAGCGAGCCGCCCGGCCGCGCGCGCGAAGCCACCCACCATTGTCACCCATACCCAAGGGCGAGCCGCTGTGGCCTCGCCCTTTTTTCATGCCCCCAATGGAGGAATGCATGACCAAGCGTGCCCTGAAGCGGTCCCTGCGCGAAGGCGCTTTCGACCCGGCCCAGTTCCAGGACGACGGCAAGGTTCGCCGTCTGCCCGTGGGCGCCGGCTGGTCGCCGCTGGGGCATTCGAACGATGATCGCGACCAGGGGTACCTCAAGACAATAAAGCCAAAATCGCCAGGCCAGTCCGAGCTGATCGAGGCCATCGACGCCAGGAGTCTGGTCATGGCGCTCGGCCCGGCCGGCACCGGCAAGACCTACCTCGCCATCGCCAAGGCCGTCGAAGCGCTGGAAAGCGGCAAGGTCGGCCGCATCGTCCTTTCCCGCCCCGCGGTCGAGGCCGGGGAGTCCATCGGCTACCTGCCCGGCGACGCGGAAGACAAGCTGGCGCCCTACCTGCGCCCGCTCTACGACGCCCTCTCCGACCGTCTGTCCATGAAGCGCGTCCGCGCCCTGATCGCCGAGGGCGCGATCGAGATCGCCCCCGTCGGTTTCATGCGCGGCCGCACCCTCAACAACGCCTTCGTGGTGATCGACGAGGCCCAGAACTGCACCTATGTGCAGCTCAAGATGCTGCTGACGCGCCTTGGCTGGCACTCAACCATGGTGGTGACGGGCGACCCGAACCAGTCGGACCTGCTGCCCGAACTCTCGGGCCTCGGTCCCGTGGCCGAAAAGCTGGAGACGGTCCCCAACATCGCCGTCGTCCGCCTCGCCGACCGCGACATCGTCCGCCACCCGCTCGTGGCGGATATGCTGGGGGTGTTGTAGCCGCAATGATACGCTACCCGCGTATTCTCGGTTGACAGCATACGCGGGTAGCGTATTCGATACCCATGAAGATCGTTCGCACGCGGCCGTTTGACCGGGACATCCGGAGAATTGGTGCGACCGAACAAGACGTCGCGGCCTTGCTGGCGGAATTGGCTGCGAACCCGAAGGCGGGCGATGTCATTCAGGGTCTGCGCGGCGTCCGCAAGGTTCGCTTCGGCCTGCCGAGCAGACGGATCGGCAAGCGAGGCGGAGGACGCGCCGTCTACTATCTTATGGTGATGGACGACGCCCTGGTGTTGCTGGCCGCCTTTACAAAGAACGAGAAGGCGGACCTTTCCGACCCGGACCGAAAGGGCCTTTTGAAGCTGGTGGAAGCGTTGGAGACGTGACGATGGCTAGGATTCCCGAGGGTCGCACCGAGTTCGGCATGCATCTCGAGGAGGCGCTAAAGGAAGCGCTGGCTTGGAAGCGGGGCGAGATCACTCTGCCCAGCTATCGCATTGAGCCGATGCCGGCGGCACGCGTCAAAGCCATCCGAAAGGCGGTTGCCAAAAGCCCACGTGATTTCGAGAAGCGCTTTGGCGTGCCCGCCCGCACCGTCGAGGGCTGGGAGCAGGGCCGGAAGGTCGATATCGCCGCGACGGTCCTCCTTCGGGTCATCGAGAAGGATCCCGAAGCGGTCGAGCGCGCGCTGGCGTCCTAGTCCAGGTCCTCGGCGAGGATGGCCATTTCGAACAGGAAGGAGCCGTCCTCGTCTTCGTCTTCGTAGATGACGCCGATGAACTCGCCGGCGAGTTCGACCTCGCAGCTGTCCTTCTGCTTGGGCCGGGCCTTCAGGGCGATGTGCGGATTGCCGAACGTGCGCTTCATGTGCGCCGTGATCCGCTGCATGTCCTTCTCGTCCACGACTTCAGCTCCCTCTCTGTGACGGGGCGGACCCTAGCGGGCTGAGCCCACAGAGCAAGCGCCTAGATGCTGTAGTCGTAAACGATGTCGGCCAGCGTATGGTCCATGCTGCGCGCCGGCTCGTCGCAGGTCGGGCAGTTCACCAGCCGCGCGGGCACGCCCGCCGCCGTGCAGTGCGCCGGCACGGGCTTGAGCACCACCGAGCCCGAAGCCACCTTCGCGTACTCGCCGACCTCGATGTTGCCGAGCACCTTGGCGCCGGCGCCGAGCAGCACGCCCTTGCCGATCTTGGGGTGACGGTCGCCGCGTTGCGCGCCGGTGCCGCCCAGCGTTACGCCGTGCAGCATGGAGACATCGTCCCCCACCACCGCCGTCTCGCCGATGACGATGCCGGTGCCGTGGTCGAGGAAGACGCCCTTGCCGATCTTCGCCGCCGGATGGATGTCGACCTGGAAGTTGGCGCTCGCCTGCGCCTGCAGGTGCAGGGCCAGCGTCTCGCGGCTGTGGCTCCACAGCCAGTGGGCCACGCGGTGGGTCTGCAACGCCAGGAAGCCTTTGAAGAACAGGAAGGGCTGGACATAGCCCTTGGTCGCCGGATCGCGCTCGAACACAGCCTTCAGGTCGGCTTCGGTCGCCACGACCAGCGTCGGATCGGCCGCAAACGCCTCGTCGGCGATCTCGCGGAAGCTCATGGCGCCCAGCTCCTGGTCGCCCAGCTTGCGCGCCAGCTGGAAGCTCAGCGCGTCGGCCAGGTTGTCGTGCGACAGGATCACCGCGTTGAGCAAGCTGGCCAGCGTCGGCTCTTCCCGCGCGGCGCGCTCGGCCTCGTTGCGCAGGCTCGCCCAAACCGGCGGCGGGGCGGTATTCGCCACGACTTCAAGACGTTGCTTGGCCATTGATCGCTCTCCCAAGTCCCTTCAGCCTAGCACAAGTTGGGCCAGGCCGCCCGACAGAACCCCTTTGACGGCCATATGGTGAAGGCGAAGCAGCATCGCCACCGTCAGCATGTCCTTGATGTGTCCGGCCGCCGCGGCCTCCAGCGCCTCACCGAACGGCACGCGCGCGATGGCCAGGTCTTCGGTCTCGTCGGGCGCGGATTGCGCGGCGGTCAGCCCCGTCGCCAGAAAGCCGAACGCCATCTCGTCGGTCACCGAGTTGGAAAGCTGCGCCTCCAGCACCTTCTCCCACTGGGCCGCCTCCAGCCCGCACTCCTCGCGCAGCTCGCGCCTGGCGGCCTCCAGCGGCTCCTCGTCCAGCGGTCCGCCGCCCTCGGGCAGCTCCCAGCTGTAGTCGGCGAAGACGAAGCGGTTCTGCCCGACCAGCGTCACCGTCCCGTCCTCGTGCAGCGGCAGGATGGCGATGGCGCGGTTCTTCATGTGCGCCATGCCGTAGTGGGCGGGCGCACCCGTCGGCGCCACCGCGTCATAGGTGCGGATCGCCAGCCAGGGGTTCTCCCAGGCCGTCTGCTCGTTCGACCTTTGCCAGGGCCGCCCGTGCTCACGCATCCACGCTGGTTTTTGCGCCGTCGTTCCCATATCCGAAGCCACTTAAGGGGCGCCGCCTGCCGTTTGCTTAACGAGAGGTCCGATTTGACCCATTCCGTTCCCCCCGCCCCGCTGTTCGGCGATCCGCTGCCGCCGAAGTCCGCGCCGCAGGTTCTGAGCTTTCTGGCCGACCGCCGCTCGGCCTCGGCCATGACGCTGCGGGCGCCGGCCCCCTCGCCGGCCGAGCTGGACGAGCTCCTGCGCCTGGCCGCCCGTGTCCCCGATCACGGCAAGCTCGGTCCCTGGCGCTTCGTCGTCCTCGAAGGCGCCGGCAAGGCCGCCTACGCCGCAAAACTCGACCAGATCGCCGCCGGCCGCCCCGACGCGGTCAAGGTCGCCGCCAAGCTCGCCAAGCTGAAGACCCCGCCGCTGGGCGTCGCCGTCGTCAGCCACGTGACCCAGGGCGAAATCCCCGAGTGGGAGCAGATCCTCTCCGCCGCAGCCGTCTGCCACCAGCTGCTCCTGGCCGCCAGCGCCATGGGCTACGGCGCCAACTGGATCACCGACTGGTACGCCTACGACGAGCAGGCCCGGGCGGCGCTCGGCCTCGCCCCGACCGAACGTATCGCCGGCTTCGTCTTCATCGGCACGCCATCGGAGGCGCCGCTCGAACGCGTCCGCCCCGACCTGACGCCCCGCGTTACGCGGTACGAAGGCTAGCCCCGGCCCCGATAGGGCGCCACGCCCTGCTCGGGGACCCACAGCCCTTCCGGCGCCGGCCCTGTCTGCCAGAACACGTCGATCGGGATGCCCCCGCGCGGGTACCAGTAACCGCCGATGCGCAGCCACTTGGGCTCGGCGACCTCAACGATCTTGCGTCCGACGCTGACCGTGACGTCCTCATGGAAGCCGCCGTGGTTGCGGAACGAAGCCAGGTACAGCTTCAGCGACTTGCTCTCGATCAGCCACTCGCCCGGCGCGTAGTCGATGACCAGGTGCGCAAAGTCGGGCTGCCCGGTCACCGGGCACAGCGACGTGAACTCCGGCGCCGCGAACCGCGCCAGGTACAGCACGTCGCTTTGCGGGTTCTTCACCCGCTCCAGCACCGCCTCCTCGGGGGATCGAGGCGCGTCGACGGCGCGGCCAAGTTGGGTCAGTTCGCTCATGGGCGGCACATAACACTCCCTCCCCTTTATGGGGAGGGTGGCGGCCGAAGGCCGGCGGGTGGGGAAGTTCTCCCCCACCTGATCGCTGCGCGATCTTCCCTCCCCATGAAGGGGAGGGATAAGGGTGGACCAGCAAGGAGATCAGGAATGGACGGCAAGGACTTCGACGGCTTCGTGGTGGTGGTCACCGGCGCCTCCACCGGACTTGGCCGCGCCATCGCGGTGGAGGTCGCCGAGCGCGGAGCGCGCGCGGTGATCGTCAACTACGCCTCCAGCAAATCGGAAGCCGAAGAGACCGCCCGCAAGGTCGAGGCGCACGGCGCCAAGGCCATCCTCGTGCAGGGCGACGTCGGCGAAGACGCCGACTGCAAGCGTATCGCGGCCGCCGCCGAGCCCTTCGGCCGCATCGACGCCCTGTTCAACAACGCCGGCACGACCGTGTTCGCGCCGAACCACGCCGACCTCGACGCCCTGACCGCCGACGACTTCCTCAAGCTCTACCGGGTCAACGTCGTGGGCGCCTACCAGATGGTCCGCGCCGCCCGCGCCCTGCTCGAAGCCGCGCCGCAGCCGGGCGCCGTGGTCAACACCGCCTCCATCGCGGCGGTGACGGGCATCGGCTCATCGGTCGCCTACGCCGCCTCGAAGGGCGCCATGACGACCATGACCCTGTCCCTTGCCCGCGCTCTGGCCCCGAAGATTCGCGTCAACGCCGTCTGCCCGGGCTTCATCGACACGCCCTGGTTCGGCAAGGCCATGCCGGAGGAGCGCGTGGCCCGCATCCGCGAGGGCACCGCCGCCTCCGTGCCGCTGAAGGTCGCCTCCACCGCCGAGGACATCGCCGCCTCGACCATCTTCCTCGCCTCCCCCGCCTCGCGCCACGTCACGGGCGAAACCCTGCTGGTCGACGCGGGGCTGCACCTTGGCATGGCCTCTATGGGCATGCGCTAGGCGCCTATTTCGCAGGCATCTGCCCACTTGCCGAGCGCAACAACCGCACAGCGGAGCCTTAGGCGCGCCAGCCGGGCAACGCGGGTTAGGCGAGCGCGCGCCACATCGCCCATGGTGTCCAGGCGCGCCGGCCAACGCCGGCCGCCGCCGAACCTGGCCGGGGGGCATAGGAACGGCGTCAACGAAAAGGGGATAACGAATGAAAGTTCTCAAGCTTGCTCTGTGCGCCGCCGCCGCCTCCCTGGCGATGGCCACCACCGCCGCCGCGCAGGACGCGATGGACGTGTCCTTCAATGTGGGCATCGCCTCCGACTACGTCTTCCGCGGCTTCACCCAGACCATGGAAGATCCCGAGGTGTTCGGCGGCGTCGATGTGACCAGCGGCATGTTCTACGCCGGCGCCTGGGCCTCCAACGTCGATTTTGGCGATGAGACGGACGCGGAAGTCGATCTCTACGCCGGTCTCACCCCGACCCTCGGCCCGGTCAGCGCCAACTTCGGGGTCATCTACTACGGCTACGTCAACGCGCCTGACGGCACGGACTACGACTACGTCGAGCTGAAGGCTGCCGGCTCGGTCCCCGTCGGCCCCGCCACCCTGGGCGCCGCTGTCTTCTACTCGCCCGAGTTCTTCGGCAAGACCGGCGAGGCCTGGTACGAAGAGGTCAACGCCTCCTTCTCGCCGACCGACAAGATCACCATCGGCGGCGCCTTCGGCCACCAGGACGTGGAACTGGCCGGCGACTACAACACCTGGAACCTGGGCGCGACGGTCGCCATCAACGACATGTTCAGCGTCGACGCCCGCTATCACGACACCGACCTTGACGACGCCGTCTGCGAAGACGTCTGCGACGCCCGCGGCGTCGTCACCCTCAAGGCTGCCTTCTAGCTTCCCCCAGAGCACGTAGCGCTCGAAGCCGTCGCGGCCCAGCCGCGGCGGCTTTTTTTCAGGCCGCTGCCTGAAACTCCGCCTGCCAGGCCGCCAGTTCGGCGCGGTTGTCCTGGTCCCACGGATGGAAGCCCGGCCGGTACCAGGCGAAGTAGGTCCGCCAACCCCGCGCAAAGATGCCCGGCTTGCCCCACAGGTAACGCCGCACCGCCTTGCGCGCGGCCCTGGGCGAATAGCCGTCCGCCTCCAGCAGCCAGGTCGAGAAGTTGGTGATGTTACGGGTGAAGATCAGCGTGATCGCCGCCATGGCGAGCGAGCGGCGCAGGTAACGGCCCACCGCCGGCCATCCCTTGGTGACCTCCATGAACACATCATAGGCGACCGCCTTGTGCTCGGTCTCCTCCATCGCGTGCCAGCGCCACATCCGCTCCATGTCGGCCGGCGCGCCCGCGAAGAGCTCGGGATCGTCCATCAGCAGGTCCGCCATCATGGCGGTGAAGTGCTCAAGGCAGATGGTGGACACCAGCATGATCATCGGGCCGCGGTTGCGCGCAAAGCTCGTCCGCGCTTCGGCCACCGCTTCGATCCGGTCGGCGGGGTAGTGCTTGCGGTCGATCACGTGGTTGAGGCCGTGGTGCTCGCGCGAGTGGATGGCCTCCTGCGCGATGAAGCCCTTCACGTCCTCCAGCAACTTGCCGCTGACCTGTGGTCGATAGCTGCGCACCGCATCCATGAACATCCGCTCGCCGTCCGGAAAGGTGAGCGACAGCGCGTTGAAGACGGCCGTGCCGACAGCATCGCCGCCCAGCCAGTGACGGTCGGCCGCGCCGCTCACGTCAAAGCGCAGATCCCTTGGTTTGATGGACACGTCGGCCGGTGTGTTCTTGGACATGGAGCGCTCGCAACATCCAGTTGGCGAAGGCCGCTTATAAACACGAATGTCAATAATCCGCTACTCGCGTTCAGCGCCTCCGCGCGCTGGTAGGGACGGTGGGAATCGAACCCACACTTGGTCGCCCAAAGCGGATTTTAAGTCCGCTGCGTCTACCGTTCCGCCACGTCCCCCTCGCGCGGACCTTAGTCCACGTCGGTGATCTGGGCCACGCCCGCGGCGCGTAACGCGCCCTTCAGCTCCTCCACCGTCGCGCCGACCTCATCAGCATCGCGCCCCCGTATGACGAGGTTCGAGCCGTAGCCGGCGTTGGAGAAGAATGGATAGCTGCCCAGCGACAGGGTCGGGTGCGCCTTGGCCACCGCTTCCAGGGGCGCGGCGATCATCCCCTCCCCGGAGCCATCCACCCGCACGGTCCTGGCGATCACCACCGCCCCAGTCTTCAGCCGGTGGCCGACGTCCTCCAGCATGCCGCGCATGATCTGCGGTACGCCCGCCAGCACGAAGACGTTGCCGATCTGGAAGCCCGGCGGCCCGTTCACGGGATTGCGCACCAGCGTCCCGCCGGTCGGCACCCGGGTCATCCGCCGCCGCGCCTCATTCAGTTCGCCGCCCCAGCGCGCCCGCATCATCTCCAGGATTTCGGGATGTTCGTAGAGCTCGACCCCGAACGCCCTGGCCACGCAGTCGGCGGTTATGTCGTCGTGCGTCGGCCCGATGCCGCCGGTGGTGATGACGTAGTCGTAAGCGGTGCGCAGCGCGTTGAGCGCGCCGACGATCTCGTCCTCATCGTCGCCGACGACCCGCGCCTCCTTCACGTCCACCCCGAACGTGCCCAGATAGCGCGCGATGGCGTTGAGGTTGGTGTCCTGGGTTCGCCCCGACAGGATCTCGTCGCCGATGATCAGGACCGCGGCCGTCGGTTCATGCTGCCTCGCCAAGCGCCGCGCCCTTTCCTATCTGTCGCCGTCCACCGCAATTAGGCCGCGCATGAAGTTCCCGCAACCGCTCGCCAGAGGACGTCTCGTCCAGCGCTACAAGCGCTTCTTCGCCGACGTCGTGCTCGACGACGGACGCGAGACGACCGCCCATTGCCCCAACCCCGGCGCGATGCTCGGCCTCAACCATCCGGGGCTGGGCGTCTGGGTCTCCTTCTCGGACGATCCCAAGCGCAAGCTCGCCCACACCCTGGAACTGGTCGAGCAGGACGGCGGCCTCGTCGGCGTCAACACCATGAACCCCAACAAGCTGGTCGCCGAAGCGCTGGCGGGCGGCTGGATCGCCGAGGTGACGGGCTACGACAGCGTCCGCCGCGAGGTGAAGTACGGGGCCAACAGCCGCGTCGACTTCCTGCTGGAAAAGGCCGGCGCCCCGCCCCTGTGGCTGGAGGTCAAGAACTGCCACGTCCGCCGCGACGGGACCCTCGCCGAATTCCCCGACTGCGTCGCCGCCCGCTCGCTCAAACACCTGAAAGAACTCAGCAATGAAGTCGAGAAAGGCGCCAGAGCCGTCCAGCTCTTCGTCATCCAGCGCACCGACTGCGATGCGTTCGAGGCCTGCCACGACCTCGACCCCGCCTACGCCGCCGGCCTCACCGAGGCCGCGGAACGGGGCGTTGAAGTTCTGTGCTATGCTTGCGACATAAGCCCTGAGGAAATTCGTATCGCACGGCGCATCCCATGGAGAGGCGCCAGGAGCTGTTGATGGCGTTCACCGACGATGTCCTGGAGGCGGAGGTCCGCACCGGGAAGATCAAGCTTCACACCCCCGAGGATTTCGAGGGCATGCGCCGCGCCGGCAGGCTGGCGGCCGAGTGCCTCGACATGCTCACGCCCCACGTCGTCCCCGGCGCCTCGACCGCCGAGCTCGACCGCCTGGCGCGCGAGTTCGTGCTGGAGCGCGGCGGCCTGCCGGCGTGCCTCTTCTACAAGGGCTACGGCTACACCGTCTGCATCTCGCCCAACCACGTCGTCTGCCACGGCATCCCGGGCGAGCGGACCCTGCGCGAGGGCGACATCGTCAACATCGACGTCACCGTCATCGTCGACGGCTGGCACGGCGACACCAGCCGCATGTACGGCGTCGGCAAGATCTCGCCCAGGGCCCGGCGGCTGGTCGATGTGACCTATGCCGGGCTCGATAAGGGCCTGGCCGCCATCAGGCCCGGCGCCACCTTCGGCGACATCGGCCATGCCATCCAGACCTACGTCGAGGCCATGCGCTGCTCGGTCGTGCGCGACTTCTGCGGCCACGGCGTGGGCAAGGTCTTCCACGACAGCCCCAACGTCCTGCACTTCGGCCGCCCCGGCTCGGGCCCGGAGTTGAAGCCCGGCATGTTCTTCACCGTCGAGCCGATGGTGAACCTCGGCAAACACCAGGTGAAGCTGCTCTCCGACGGCTGGACGGCGGTCACCCGCGACAAGTCCCTGTCCGCCCAGTGCGAGCATTCTGTCGGCGTGACTGAAAACGGCGTCGAAATCT
Source organism: Caulobacteraceae bacterium (assembly GCA_036376035.1). Lineage (GTDB taxonomy): Bacteria > Pseudomonadota > Alphaproteobacteria > Caulobacterales > Caulobacteraceae > Caulobacter. Next base: position 22,228 of record DASVBC010000022.1, read on the forward strand.
TCACCGCCTCGCCCGCGGGCCTGTTCAAGCCGCCGATCCAGGAAGGCTGATCGCCGCGCATGGGGGGCGTGTCCGAAACCAGCGTGAAGGCCCATCACCTCGGCCACCGCGAGCGGCTGCGCGAGCGCGCGCTCAAGGGCGGGCTGGAGGCGCTGCCCGACTATGAGCTCCTGGAGCTCTACCTCTTTCGCACCTTCCCGCGCGGCGACATCAAGCCGCTGGCCAAGGCCCTCCTGACCCGCTTCGGCTCGCTGACCGCCGTCCTGTCTGCCTCGGTCGAGGAGCTGCGCACCGTCCAAGGCATCGGCGAGGCCGCCGCGGCCGACCTGAAAATCCTCCACGAGGCCACCCTGCGCCTCGCCCGCGAAGCCGTACAGAAGCGCCCGGTGATCTCCTCCTGGACCGCCCTCCTCGGCTACGTCCGCGTGGCGCTCGCCAATGAGTCCCGCGAACAGTTCCGCGTCCTCTTCCTCGACAAGAAGAACCAGCTGATCGCCGACGAGGTCATGAACCGCGGCACCGTCGACCATGCCCCGGTCTACCCACGCGAAGTCATGCGCCGCGCCCTGGAGCTCTCGTCCAGCAGCATCATCCTCGTTCACAACCACCCGAGCGGCGACCCGACCCCCAGCCCCGCCGACGTCGACATGACCAAGCAGATCGTCGAAGCTGGCCGGTCCTTGCGCATCTCCGTCCACGACCACCTGGTCGTCGGCCGTGAAGGCGTGGCGAGCTTCAAGGCGCTGGGACTTTTTTGAAGTCCCATTCTGGAGCTACAATCAAACCAAATCGGTTCTAATCACTCCGAATCGGATGGTCACATGTCCACACGCGTTGTCACAGCTCACGTTCCCACTCAGCTGGCCGAGAAAGTCGACGACCTGGCGGCGCAAATGGACCGGTCACGCGCCTGGATCATGAAGCAGGCGCTGGCCGAGTGGGTGGAGCGTGAAGAGGAGCATCATCGCCTCACGCTCGCCGGACTGGCTGACGTCGAGGCGGGACGCGTCGTCGCCCATGAAGCGGTTCGCGCCTGGGCTGACAGCTTGTCTACTGACAGCCCGCTGCCGCTTCCGAAATGAAGCTTGAGTGGAGCCGCCAAGCGCTGGCGGACCTTGATCGGCTTTACGGCTTTCTGGCTCCGGTCGCTCCAAGAGCTGCGACACACGTTATCCAGACGTTGTCGAAAGCTCCAGAACGCTTGCTTGAGCAGCCGAGAATCGGGTTCCGGCTTGAGCTATACGCGCCTCGTGAGGTCCGCCAAGTCTTCGTCGGAGACTACGAGCTGCGATATGAGATCGTCGGCGACACCGTTTCCATCGTCCAAATCTGGCATGGCCGCGAAGATCGCTAGCCGAGCCGCTCGAGGGCTTCCTCAATGAAGCCGCGCTGACCCGGCAGGATCTTCACCACCACCTCGTCGGCCGCGAAGTAGTCGACTCGATCGATCTCCGGAAAACGCGCGAACCGCCCCGACTTCCGCGGCAGCTCGATCTCAAACTCATTGCTCCGGAAGGCGCTGACGTCGAGGTCGGCCTCGACCAGCCAGCAGAACACCAGCTTGCCGCTCTTCTGCTTCAGTGGGGTGAGCTCAACGAAGTCGCCGGAAACCGTCTGCCCCGTCTCCTCCTCGAACTCCCGGCGGGCGGCGGCGAGGGTCTCCTCCCCGTCCTCGATCAGGCCCTTGGGAATGGTCCAGGCGCCCTCGTCGCGGTTCTTCCAGAACGGGCCGCCGGGGTGGGCCAGCAGGAACTCCGGGCCGCCTCCTCGCAGCCGATAGACCAGCAGCCCGGCGCTCTTTTCGGCCATCAGGCGAGCGCCGCCGCCTCCCACTCCAGGAACTCCGGCGTCTCCAGCAGCCGCGCCGCATACTCGCCGCAGCGGCCGTCGTCGCCGAAGTCCGACAGCTGCACCCCGTACGACCGAAATCGCGTCGCCACCGGCGTGTAGAAGGCGTCGGCGATCGACCATTCGCCCAGCAGGAACGGCCCGCCGAACCGCTCCAGCAGCTGGCCCCACAGCTCGACGATCCGCCGCACGTCCTTTTGCGTGGCCTCGGACACCTCCATCACCTTGCAGGTGTCCAGCTCCATCGGGCACTCGCCGCGCAGCGAGGCGAACCCCGAGTGCATCTCCGCCGCCGCGGCGCGCCCCAGCGCCCGCGCCACCGGGTCGTCCGGCCACAGCTTCGCCTTGGGGAACCGCTCGTTCAGGTATTCGCAGATCGCCAGCGAATCCCAGAGGACCACCTCGCCGTCCTTCAGGCACGGCACCAGCCCTGACGGCGAGTGCTTCCGTATCTCGGCCTCCGACTTCTCGGCATGGCGCAGCTGAACCAGCGTCTCGTCGAACGCCTCGCCCGTGTGGCGCAGCGCCAGCCAGGGCCGCAGCGACCAGCTCGACCACTTCTTGGTGCCGACGACGATTTCCATGGGCCGCTCTCCCTTCGCTCGCTCCTGAGATAACCCGCTGGCGCGCCGCAATCGACCCGCTACAGTAGCTCAAACCAATTCGAACAAACGGTATGGGAAGGAACGACTTGATGGCGACAGCGCCCGCCGCCACGGCTGACGGTTATCCGGGACACGGTACGGCCTCCTACCGCGCCTACGTCCTGGGCGCCCTCCTGGTCGTCTACACATTCAACTTCATCGACCGGGTGGTGATCGCCATCATCCAGGAGCCGATCAAGCACGAGTTCGGGCTGACCGACTTCCAGCTGGGCCTGCTCGGCGGGCCGGCGTTCGCGGTGCTCTATACCTTCCTCGGCATTCCCATCGCGCGGCTGGCCGAGCGCAAGAACCGCATGACCATCCTGACCATCTGCCTTGGCATCTGGAGCGCCATGACAGCGGCCTGCGGTTTTGCGACCTCCTACCTGACGCTGTTGGTGGCCCGTGTGGGGGTCAGCATCGGCGAGGCCGGCTGCACGCCTCCGGCCCAGTCCGTGATCTCCGACTATTTCCCCTCCAGCAAGCGCGCCACGGCCCTCTCCGTCTACGCCCTCGGCGTGCCCGTCGGCTCGATGCTGGCGGCCATCGGCGGCGGCTGGCTGGCGCAGAGCTTTGGCTGGCGCTCGGCCTTCCTGATCCTCGGCGTGCCCGGCCTGCTGCTGGCCCTGATCGTGAAATTCACCGTCAAGGAGCCGCCCAGAGCCAAGTCCTCGACGGTCGAAGAGGCGCCAGGCTTCGGCGCGGCCTTCCGCGAACTCGCCCGCAAGCCGACCTTCTGGCACAACGCGCTGGGCTCGGCGATCGCGTCCTTCGTCGGCTATGGCGTGGGCCAATACCTCAACAGCTTCCTGATGCGGACCCACCACCTGACGCTGCTGGAGTCCTCGCGGCTCACGGGCGTGGTGCTGGGCGTGGCGGCGGCGTTCGGGACGTTCCTGGCCGGTTACCTCGCCGACCGGATGGTCAAGAAGCACCCCAACGCGCTGGCCTGGCTACCGGCCCTGGGCTTTGTCATCGCAACGCCGCTCTACCTGATCGGCTACACGATGCCGAACCTGTGGATGGCCATTCCTTTCCTCGTGGTCGGCGCCATCACCCACTACTTCTACCTCGGCTGCATGTACGCCACGACGCAGGGGATCGTGCAGCCGCGCCTGCGGGCGACGGCCACCGCCGTGCTGCTCTTCATCGTCAACCTGCTGGGCTACGGCCTTGGCCCTCCGGTGATCGGCGCGCTGAGCGATGCGTTGGCCAACATGAACCTTGCCGACGCCGGTCTGACGCTGAAAGCCTGCGAAGCCGGGGCCGACGCCGTGACGTGCGCCGCCGGTCAGGAGTTCGGCCTGCGCTGGGCCATCTTCATCGGCCTGTTCGGCTACCTGTGGGCGGCCGTCCACTTCCTGTTCGCCTGGCGCACCCTGCGCCGCGACTGGGTCGGCTAGTCTTGACTTGAGGCGCGGCGCGGGCGGAAAGGGGCGACATGATCCCTAGATACGCCCGCGCCGAAGCCGCCGACATCTGGTCCCAGCAGACCAAATACAAGATCTGGTTCGAGATCGAGGCCCACGCGGCCGATGCGATGGCCGAACTGGGCGTTATCCCCAAACGCGCCGCCGAGACCATCTGGGCCAACGGCAAGGACGCCGTCTGGGACGCCGACCGCATCGACGAGATCGAGCGCACCACCAAGCACGACGTCATCGCCTTTCTGACCCACGTGTCGGAGATCGTCGGCCCCGAGGCGCGCTTCCTGCACCAGGGCATGACCAGCTCCGACGTGCTCGACACCTGCCTGTCGGTTCAGCTGGCGCGGGCCACCGACCTCCTCCTCGAAGACGTCGACATGGTGCTGGCGGCCCTCAAGCGCCGGGCCCTCGAACACAAGTTCACCCCCACCGTCGGCCGCAGCCACGGCATCCACGCCGAGCCGACCACCTTTGGCCTCAAGCTTGCGGGCCACTACGCCGAGTTCGTCCGCGCCAGGGAGCGCCTGGCGATGGCGAAGTTCGAGATCGCCACCTGCGCCATCTCCGGCGCCGTCGGCACCTTCGCCAACGTCGACCCGCATGTCGAACAGCACGTCGCCGACAAGATGGGCCTGACCGTCGAGCCGGTCTCGACCCAGGTCATCCCCCGCGATCGTCACGCCGCCTACTTTGCCGCCCTCGCCGTCGTCGCCTCCTCGGTTGAGCGCCTCGCCGTCGAGATTCGCCACCTGCAGCGCACCGAAGTCCTGGAGGCCGAGGAGCCGTTCGATCCCGGCCAGAAGGGCTCCTCGGCCATGCCGCACAAGCGCAATCCGATCCTGACCGAGAACCTGACCGGCCTTGCCCGCCTCGTCCGCTCTGCCGTGGTGCCGGCGCTGGAGAACGTGGCCCTGTGGCATGAGCGCGACATCAGCCATTCCTCGGTCGAGCGCGGCATCGCCCCCGACGCCACCATCCACCTGGACTTCGCGCTTCGGCGCCTGGCCAGCGTCGTCGACCGGCTGGTTGTCTATCCGGCCAACATGGAGAAGAACCTCGACCGCCTCGGCGGGCTCGTTCACTCCCAGCGCGTCATGCTCGCCCTGACCCAAAAAGGCCTCAGCCGCGAGGACGCCTACGCCGCCGTCCAGTCCAACGCCATGAAGGTCTGGCGCGGCGAGGGCCGGTTCCTGGAATTCCTGAAGGCCGATCCCGTGGTCTCGAAGGCCCTGCCCGACGCCGAACTCGAGGCGCTGTTCGACAACGGCTACCACTTCAAGCACATCGACACGATCTTCGCCCGCGTGTTCGGGGAGCAGGGTTGAGGAAGAAGAGTTTCCCGCCCGTCGTCGCCGAAAACACCCGCCTGCTCGTCCTCGGCTCGCTTCCCGGCGAAGCCTCGCTGGCGGCCCAGCGCTACTACGCCCACCCCCGCAACCTGTTCTGGACCCTGATGGGTGAGGTGGTGGGCGAAGACCTCGTGGGGCTCGACTACGAGGACCGCCTCTCCACGCTCCTCCAGCACCGCGTCGGCCTGTGGGACGTCGTCGCCGAAGCCAGCCGCATCGGCAGCCTCGACGCCGCCATCACCGACCCGCACGAGAACGACCTCATCGCCCTCGTCCAGACCCTGCCCGACCTGAAAGCCGTCGCCTTCAACGGCGCCGCCTCGGCCAAGGCCGGCGCCCGCCAGCTCGCGCCCATGGCCGAGCGCCTGGCGCTCATCCGCCTGCCGTCCTCAAGCCCCGCCTACGCGGGCCGTATGGAATTGAAACGCGAAGCCTGGCTCGCCTTGAGGTCCTTCCTCTAGGCGCCCTTCTTCACCTGCTCGCGCGCCTGCGCCAGCAGTTCGTGCATCTTGTTGCGCACGTCGCCTTCGGAGACGGTGACGCCAGAGCCCTTCAGGTCGCCGAACACCTTGCGCAGCACATCTTCCTCGCCCGGCTGTTCGAAGTCGCTCTTCACCACCGCCTTGGCGTAGTCGGCGGCGTTCTCCAGGCCCATCAGGCCCGCGGCCCACTCGCCCAGCAGCCGGTTGCGGCGGGCTGTGGCCTTGAATTCCTGCTCGGCGTCCAGCGCGAACTTACGTTCAAAGCCACGTTCGCGTTCGTCGAAGGTCGTCATGGAATCCCCGTTGGGCGGTCACTCGGCGGTTGGCTTACAGGTCGGAACCCGCGTCCGCAATCGCAACCGATAAGCCCACATGCCCGGCGACGGTCAAGCTACCCGAATGCCGCGGGCGAGAGGTTTGCGCGCAACACCCCGATCGGCTAGTTTCCGCACGATATTCATGTGATCGGCTCTGAGTCGGACTCGCGCGCTGCAAACCCGCCGCGCGCGCTTTTCGTTTCTCCGGCACGCCGGCCGCAAAGGCCACGGGAACACGCGATGACCCGCCGCAAGAAGATCTACGAAGGCAAGGCCAAGATCCTCTATGAGGGCCCCGAGCCCGGCACCCTGATCCAGTACTTCAAGGACGACGCCACCGCCTTCAACGCCCAGAAGAAGGCGGTGCTGGAGGGCAAGGGCGTCATCAACAACCGCATCAGCGAGTTCGTGATGCAGCGGCTGAACGCCATCGGCGTCCAGAACCACTTCATCAAGCGCCTGAACCTGCGCGAGCAGCTGATCAAGGAGGTGGAGATCATCCCCCTTGAGGTGATCTGCCGCAACATCGCCGCCGGCAGTCTCTCCAAGCGCTTCGGCCTGCCCGAAGGCCAGGCCCTGCCCCGCTCGATCATCGAATTCTGCCTGAAGGACGACAAGCTCGAAGACCCGATGGTCGCCGAGGAGCACATCACCGCCTTCAACTGGGCCACGACCCAGGAGATCGACGACATCATGGCCATGACGCTGCGGGTGAACGACTTCCTCACCGGCATGTTCGGCGCCGTCGGCATCACCCTGGTGGACTTCAAGATCGAGTTCGGCCGCATCTACGAAAACGACTACGCCCGCGTCATCCTGGCCGACGAGATCAGCCCCGACAGCTGCCGGCTGTGGGACTCGACGACCAACGAGAAGCTGGACAAGGACCGCTTCCGCCGCGACCTCGGAGGCGTCATCGAAAGCTATACGGAAGTGGCTCGCCGCCTTGGCATCATGAAAGAGATGCCCACGGTGATCCAGGGAGGCATCCACTAGTGAAGGCTACCGTCCACGTGTTCCTCAAGCCCGGCGTCCTCGACGTGCAGGGCAAGGCGGTCGAAAACGCCCTCCACGGCCTTGGCTGGGCTGACGTCGCCGACGTCCGCGTCGGCCGCACCATCGAGTTCGACGTCTCGGAAACCGACAAGGCGGCCGCCGAGGCCAAGGTCCGCGACATGTGCGAACGCCTCCTCGCCAACACCGTCATCGAAGGCTACCGGGTGGACGTGGCGTGAAGGCCGCCGTCGTTGTCTTCCCCGGGTCCAACTGCGACCGTGACTGCAAGGTCGCCGTCGAGCGCTCGACGGGCGCGAAGGTGGATATGGTCTGGCACGGCGACACCGAGTTGCCCAAGGGCCTCGACCTGATCGTCCTGCCCGGCGGCTTCTCCTACGGCGACTACCTGCGCTGCGGCGCCATCGCGGCGCTCTCGCCTGTGATGAAGGAAGTCAAGGCGGCGGCCGAGCGCGGCGTCACGGTCGTTGGCATCTGCAACGGCTTCCAGGTGCTGTGCGAAGCCGAGATGCTGCCCGGCGCCCTGCTGCGCAACGAAAAGCTCAAGTACGTCTGCAAGCCCGTCGACCTCGACATCGTCAACGGCCAGACCCGCTTCACCGCCGCCTACCAGGGCCAGCGCCAGGCGCGCATGACGGTGGGCAATGGCGATGGCAACTACTTCGCCGACGAGGCCACCCTCGACCGGCTGGAGGGTGAAGGCCAGGTCGTCTTCCGCTATCGCGACAACCCCAACGGCTCGATGCGCGACATCGCCGGCATCGTCAGCGGTCGCGGCAACGTCCTCGGCATGATGCCCCACCCCGACCGCGCTTTCGAACCCGACCTCGGCTCGGCCGACGGGGCCCTCCTCTTCCAGTCGGCGCTGGCCTCCGCTTAGATGCTCCCCCTATGGGGGAGCTGTCGGCGAAGCCGACTGAGGGGGAAGCCGCCTCAAACTCACAACAGAAAGGGCCGGGGCTTTCGCTCCGGCCCTCCGCATCGATAGGGGGCGCGTTCGAACCGCCCGAGGTCGATGCTCTAGCGCTTGGTGTCTCGGTCCTGCCGCTGGCCGTCCGGCTGACGGTCCTCGCGGTCGCGGGGCTGGCCGCTGATCGAGTCCTGGCCCTCAGCGGCGCGCTGCTGGTTTTGCTGGCCGGGGTTCTGACGGGACTGATCCGAGCCCTGCTGCTGGTTACGGCCCGGCGCGACTTCCTGGCGCTGCTGGTTTTGCTGACCGGGATTTTCCCGCGTCTGATCGCTTTCCTGCTGCTGGTTGCGACCCTCCTGGCCGGCGCTGCGCTGCTGGTTTTGCTGGCCCGGATTTTGCCGCTGCGGGTTGTCTTGCTGCTGCTGGTTGCGGGTGCTGTCGTTGCGCTGGTTCATGGGGTTTCTCCCTGTATGGCGCCGCCCAGGACCGGGCGGCTGGCAGGCTCATAACCAACCGGGCGCCTGGCCCTATTGTTCCCCGCTCGCCTCCCGCCGCGAACCTCGCTAGAACGCGCCGCATGAGCGCGCCCACCACGAAAACCACGGCGGAACTCGCCGCCGAATACGGCCTCAAGCCCGAGGAATACGCCGTCATCCTCCAGCGGCTGAACCGCGAGCCCAACGAGGTCGAACTCGGCGTCTTTTCGGTGATGTGGTCCGAGCACTGTTCCTACAAATCCAGCCGCCGGCACCTGCGCAAATTCCCGGTCACGGGCCCCCGCGTCATCTGCGGCCCGGGCGAGAACGCCGGCGTCGTCGACATCGGCGACGGCCAGGCCTGCATCTTCAAGATGGAGAGCCACAACCACCCCTCCTACATCGAGCCCTACCAGGGCGCGGCGACGGGCGTGGGCGGGATCATGCGCGACGTCTTCACCATGGGCGCGCGGCCGATCGCGCTGCTCAACGCGCTGCGCTTCGGCGATCCTTCGCACCCCAAGACCAAGCGGCTGGTCAGCGGCGTCGTTGCGGGCATCGGCGGCTACGGCAACTGCGTGGGCGTCCCGACGGTCGGCGGCGAGACCAACTTCCACCGCGGCTACGACGGCAACATCCTGGTCAACGCCATGTGCGTGGGGCTGGCCGACGCCGACAAGATCTTCTACTCGGCCGCCCCCTCGGCGGGCCTGCCGGTCGTCTATTTCGGCTCCAAGACCGGCCGCGACGGCATCCACGGCGCGACCATGGCCAGCGCCGAGTTCGACGAGAACTCCGACGAGAAGCGCCCCACCGTGCAGGTCGGCGACCCCTTCGCCGAGAAGCTGCTGATTGAGGCGACGCTGGAGCTGATGGCCACCGGCGCCGTCGCCGCCATCCAGGACATGGGCGCTGCGGGCCTGACCTCTTCCTCCGTCGAGATGGCGGGCAAGGGCGGCGTCGGCATCGAGCTCGACCTCGACGCCGTGCCCCAGCGCGAGGAAGGCATGAGCGCCTACGAGATGATGCTCTCCGAAAGCCAGGAGCGGATGCTCGCCATCCTCAAGCCGGGCCGCGAGCAAGAGGGCTATCGCATCTTCGAAAAGTGGGGCCTGGACGCGGCCACCATCGGCAAGACCACCGACACCGGCCGCATCGTGCTGAAGCACAAGGGCGAGGTCGTCTGCGACCTGCCGCTCTCGCCGCTGTCGGACGATGCGCCCCTCTACGACCGCCCCTGGGTCGAGCCGCACAGGGAGCCGCGCCTCGACCCCGGCCAGGTCCCCGCCCCGGCTAGTTGGGAGGACGCCGTCCTCAAGGTCATGAGCTGCCCGGACGTCGCCTCCAAGCGCTGGCTGTGGGAGCAGTACGACCGCCACGTCATGGCCGACACCATCGAGGACAGCGCCACCGGCGCGGACGCCGGCATCGTGCGCATCCACGGCACGCGCAAGGCCCTGGCCGTGACCTCCGACTGCACCCCGCGCTACGTTCAGAACGACGCCTACGAGGGCGGCAAGCAGGCCGTCGCCGAAGCCTGGCGCAACCTCACCGCCGTCGGCGCCGAGCCCATCGCCATCACCGACAACCTGAACTTCGGCAATCCCGAGAGGCCGGAGATCATGGGCCAGATCGTGCGCGCCATCGACGGGATGGCGCAGGCCTGCGCGGCGCTGGATTTCCCGGTCGTGAGCGGAAACGTCAGCCTCTACAACGAGACCAACGGCGTCGCCATTCCGCCAACCCCGACGGTGGGCGCGGTGGGTCTGCTGGCCGACTACGGCGGCCACATGGATTTCTCGAACCTGAAAGACGGCGACGTCCTCGTCCTCATCGGCGACAACCACGGCGAGCTGGGCGCGAGCCTCTATCTGCGCGAAGTCCTCGGCCGCGAAGACGGCGCCCCGCCGCCCGTCGACCTGGCCCTGGAGCGCAGGAACGGCGAGTTCGTCAGAGACCTTATCAAATCACGCCAAGTCACTGGTATTCATGACCTTTCAGACGGCGGCCTCATCGTCGCCGCGGCCGAGATGGCGCTGGCCTCGAACGTCGGCGTGACCCTGATCGCCACCTCCGAAAAGAACGCCCACCCGTTCCTCTTCGGCGAAGACCAGGCCCGCTACCTCGTCGCCACTCAGGACCCCGACGCCCTGGTGGCGAAAGCCCAGGCGGCGGGCGTTCACGCCTCGGTCGTCGGCGAAGCGGGCGGCTCCGCCTTCGCCTCCCGCGAGCTCTTCAGCATTCCGATGCAGACCCTGCGCGACACCCACGAAGGCTGGCTGCCGAACTACATGAGCTAAAGGGGGAGCTAGCGACTGAGGGGGAAGTCCGCTCTTATCCCCCTCACTCCGCCGCCGCCTAAACTGCCGGGCATGGCTTACGACTTATCCACCCTCACCTCGGCACGCGTACGCGCACGCCCGCGCGCCTCCCCGCGCCCCCCGGCGCGCCCGCGCGCGAGGCCGCTCAAAAACCGGGGTTTCCGCCTACCGCCCCGCGTCCTTCGCTATCGCGTCGAGGTCCTGGTCGAAGGCCCGCACCGCCTCCACCACCGTCTGCGCCGAGCGGTGGAAGAAGTCCTGGGGGATGGTGTTGAAGCGGTCGGTGGGCTGGTGATACTCGGCGTGGTCCTCGACGCCGAAATACACCCATGGGATCCCCTTCTCGTGGAAGGCGGCGTGGTCGGACTCCATCGTCCAGTCCTGCCCCTCCCCCCAGCCCGGGCTGTCGTGCCCAAGCTTCAGCGTCACCGGCGCCTGCGCCGCCAGGCTCTCCAGCCGCCCGCGCATGAACGGCCAGTGCGCGGCGCCGGCCGCGTACAGCTCACCCCGGTCGCTCTTGCTCAGCATGTCGAGGTTCACGTTCAGGGCGATCCGGCCCAGCGGAACGGGCGGGTCGGACACCAGCACCCGCGCGCCCCGCGAGCCGCCCTCCTCGGCATCCACCGCCGCGAGGATCACGTCATGCCGGGGCGGATCGTCGACCAGCGCCCGCGCCACCGCCAGCAGCGTCGCCACGCCCGAGGCGTTGTCGTCGGCGCCGTTGAAAATCTGCCCGTTGATGATCCCCAGATGGTCGTAGTGCGCGGTCACCACCATCACCGTCTTCGACCGTGAGGTCCCGGCGATCCGCCCGATCACATTGACCCCGTTATGGGCCGCGCCCTTGGTGGTGAAGATGAACGGCTGCTCGAAGCTCTCGCCGATCGGCTCCACCCCGATCTCCTCGAAGCGGTACTCGATGTAGCTGCGCGCCATGCGCGAGCCCTTGGTGTCCGGCGCCCGCCCCTGCATGGCGTCGTCCGCCAGGATGCGCACGTCGTCGATCAGCGTATCGCCGTCATAGGCGGCTTCGGCCGTCTCCACCGGCGGCGCCGGGGCCGTCGAACAGGCCGAAAGGATCAGCATCGAAGCGAAAAACAGGGCGCGCATGAGCGCTACTGTTCGGCTGACGTGGCGCGCGATGCAAGCCGGCTGTATCTATTGGCCATGCCCATGCCCGCCGCCGACCTCGAAGCCCGCCTGCGCGCCGCCTTTCCGGATGCGGAGATCACCATCACTGACCTCGCCGGCGACGGTGACCACTACAAGGCCCGCATCGTCTCGCCCGCCTTCGCCGGCCTGCCCCGCGTTCGCCAGCACCAGCTGGTCAACCGCGCGCTCGCCGATGTCCTCGGCGGCCAGCTCCACGCCCTTGCGCTCGAGACCGCCGCGCCCTAGCTGATGGGCGATCGAAAGGCCTTACCCATGTCCGACGCCACGACCGCCACCCCCGTCCACGACTTCATCGCCCGCACGGTGTCCGAGCACCCCGTCGTGCTGTTCATGAAGGGCGTGCCGGACCAGCCGCGCTGCGGCTTCTCCTCGGTTGTGGTGCAGATTCTCGACCACCTCGGCGTCAATTTCGTCGGCGTCGACGTGCTGCAGTCCGACGACCTGCGCGACGGCGTCAAGGCCTACACCGACTGGCCGACCATCCCGCAGCTCTACGTGAAGGGCGAGTTCGTCGGCGGCTCCGATATCGTCCGCGAGATGTTCCAGTCCGGCGAGCTCAAGCCCTTCCTGGAGCAGCAGGGCGTCCTTTCTTAAGCTCGTCATCCTCGGGCTTGTCCCGAGGACCCATAATCGAGGCGATCGGGAGGGTAGCCGCGACATTGGCCAACGCACTGCTCAGACTTGCCAGACCGGTGTCCCTGGATCCTCGGCACAAGGCCGAGGATGACGGGGTAGTGCAGTGAGGCCCTTCGACGTCCCGGCCGACCGCCAGGTCTTCTCCCGCGCCTTCACGCCCACGCCTGCCGACATCGACGAGAACGGCCACGTCAACAACGTGGTCTATCTGCGCTGGGTGCAGGACATCGCCACGGCCCACTGGCGCAGCCGTGCGCCGGCCGAAGAGCAAGCGAGGTGGGCCTGGGTCGCCGTGCGCCACGAGATCGACTACCGCCGCCCCATCCTGCCCGGAGAGACCGCCCACGCCCGCACCTGGCTCGGCGAGCGCAAGGGCCCGCGCTACGACCGCTTCGTGCGCATCGACGGCCCGGGTGGCGAGGTCGCCTGCCAGACCCGCTCCGAATGGGTCCTGATCGACGCCGCCAGCCGCAAGCCCGCTCGGGTGCCCGCCTGGATGGAAGAGATGTTCACCTGACAACGAAAAAGGGCCCCGGTTTCCCGAGGCCCTTTTGAGCGTTCTTATCCGCTTCCGTCCTAAGAGGCGTAGAACTCGACCACCAGGTTCGGCTCCATCTTCACCGGGTACGGCACTTCGGCCAGTTCCGGGATGCGGATGTAGCGGACGCTCATGCCCTTCACATCCAGCTCGATGTAGTCCGGCGTGTCACGCTCGTTCGACTGCAGGGCTTCGAGCACCAGCGCCATGTTGCGCGAACGCTCGCGCACCTGGACGACGTCGCCCGGTTTCACGCGATAGGAGGGAATGTTGACGCGCTTGCCGTTCACCATCACGTGGCCGTGGTTGACGAACTGGCGGGCGGCGAAGGGGGTCGGCACGAACTTGGCGCGGTACACCACCGCGTCCAGACGGCTTTCCAGCAGGCCGATCAGGTTCTCCGAGGTGCTGCCCTTGCGGCGGGCGGCCTCGTCGTAGATCCGGGTGAACTGCTTTTCGGTCAGGTCGCCGTAGTAGCCCTTCAGCTTCTGCTTGGCGCGCAGCTGCAGGCCAAAGTCGGAGACCTTCTGCTTGCGGCGCTGGCCGTGCTGGCCGGGGCCGTAGGAGCGTTGGTTGACCGGAGACTTCGGGCGACCCCAGATGTTTTCGCCCATCCGGCGGTCGATCTTGTACTTGGCGCTGTGGCGCTTGGACATAGTTCCTCACAGTGTGACGCGGGCCGGTCGATCCCCCTGATGGGACCAACGATCGCAACGGCGGCTTCGCATCAATCCGTCATGATCCTGCGCCTTGCGGCGAGGAAGGCGCGCTTATGGCAGAGGAGACCGGAAAGTCAATCTTTCGAGGGCTTTGCGGCCAGCCGCGCCAACACCCTGCCGCGTCCCTTCGCCAAGGCGGTGATCACGCCCCGGAAGGTGCGGACCTCCTGCTCACTCATCCGCGCGCGCCCGAGGGTCACGCGCAGGTTCCTCACCATCGAGGGCCGCTTCTCCGGCGGGTGGAAGAAGCCGGCTTCGTCGAGCTCGCCCTCGAGGTGTTCGTAGAGCCCCACCATCATCGCCTGGTCCGCCGGCGCGGGGCCTTCGCGGAAGTTGGCGGGGGCTTCGTCGGCTTCGGAGACCTTCCACTCATAGGCGTTGATCGCCACCGCCTGCGCCAGGTTCAGGGAGCGGAACTTGACGTCGATGGGGATGGTCACGATGGCGTGGCACAGGGCGATGTCGGCGGTCTCCAGCCCGGCCCGCTCGCCGCCGAACAGCAGGCCGCTGGGCAGCCCCTGCCTCCGCAGCTCCCCCGCCGCCTGCCTTGGCGTAATCACCGGCAGCTGGGTCTCCCGGGGCCGCGCCGTCGTCGCATAGACCAGCTGAAGGTCCGCCATGGCGTCCTCCAGCCGCTCGAACACCTTCGCCTGGTCCAGCGGCCAGTCGGCGCCGGACGCTGACGCCCAGGCGCGATCCTGCGGCCAGCCGTCCCTTGGCCGCACCAGCCGAAGGTCAGAGAGGCCGAAGTTGGCCATCACGCGGGCCACCGCGCCGATGTTCTCGGCTAGCTGGGGCTCATTGAGGATGACGCAAGGAGGTGCAACATGAGGCATGGTCGAGCATTAGAGCACCAGCCAGCCTTGGGAAACGCATGCGTCTGCTGATCGCCGCCCTCGCCCTGATGCTGGCCGCCTGCGAGCCGGCCGAACGCACGACCGCCGGTACGGCCCCGCCGCTCAAGACCGAGATCCTCGACCGCGAAATCGCAGTCCTGGAGCAGCGCGCCAAACCCGCCGCCTTCGACGTCGGCGTCCTCAACATCGACGGGGGCGAAACCTGGGCCCTCCACGCAGACCGCAGCTTTCCCATGCAGAGCGTCTTCAAGGCCCCGCTGGGGGCGGCCGTGCTGTCGGAAATCGACGCCGGGCGCCTGTCGCTGGACGAGGTGATCGCCATTCCGCCCGAGGACCTATCGCCGCCCTATAGCCCCGTCGCCGAAGCCTGGCCGCGGCGCAATGCCTACTCCGTCCGCGAACTGCTCGTCCGTGCGGTGGGCGAGAGCGACAAC
The DNA here is from genome assembly GCA_036376035.1 of Caulobacteraceae bacterium. Lineage (GTDB taxonomy): Bacteria > Pseudomonadota > Alphaproteobacteria > Caulobacterales > Caulobacteraceae > Caulobacter. Next base: position 37,373 of record DASVBC010000022.1, read on the forward strand.
ACCGCCGCCGATGTCCTCATGCGCCGGATCGGCGGGCCTGGCGTGGCGCAGGCGTGGCTCGGCGAGAACGGCATCCACGACCTTCGCATCGACCGCTACGAGCGCCAGCTGCAGACCGAGATGTACGGCATGGGCAGCTTTCGGCCCGGATGGCGGACAGAATCGGCCTTCCAGCAGGCCCTCTCGCAGGTCCCTCCCGCCCGGCGTCGCGCGGCCATGGACGCCTACCTCAAGGACCCGCGCGACACGGTGACCGTGCCCGCCGCGCTCGACTTCCTGCGCAAGCTGGTCAACGGCCAGCTGCTGTCGCCGCAGTCGACGGCCTTGCTGCTGAAGATCATGACCGACGGCCAGACCGGTCAGGCGCGCCTGAAAGCCGGCTTGCCGGAGAGCGCCACGCTCGCCCACAAGATCGGCACCGGCCGCACCGACCTCGGGGTCAACCCGGCCAGCAACGACATCGGCGTGATCGCGCTGAAGGACGGCCGCCGCTACGCTGTCGCCGTGTTCCTGGCCGGCTCACCCCTGCCGCCCGACCAGCGCGACGCCATCATCGCCGACGTGGCGCGCGCGGTGGTGAAGGCCGCGGGCTAGGCCGCTTTCCGGGACGCGGTCTGCACACCGGCGGCCGGCTCGGGGTTGGAGAATTCCAGCACCCCGTCTTCCACAGGAGCCCGCCGTAGAAGCCTGATATCCTTCAGGTAGTTCTGGTGCAGCATCCACGGCGCCTTGGTCCCCTGACGCGGGAATCGGTCGATGGCCCGCTGCACATAGCCCGACGAGAAATCGAGCCACGGCCGCCGCTCCATGTCCGGATCGTCCAGCCGGGGCGTCACCTGCCGCACGCCCTTGGCGCGCATGTGGTTGAGCAGCCGGCAGACGTACTCGCTGGTCAGGTCCGCCTTCAGTGTCCAGGAGGCGTTGGTGTAGCCGAACCACGACGCCAGGTTCGGCACGTCCGAATACATCATGCCGCGATAGGCGACCGTTTCCGACGGCTCGACGGCCTTGCCGTCCACCGACAGGGCCATGCCGTTCATCGGCTGCAGCACCAGGCCGGTGGCGGTGATGATGATGTCGGCGTCCAGATGCTCGCCGCTCTTCAGCTGGATGCCGGTCTCGTCGAACGTCTCGATGCGGTCGGTGACCACCGAGGCCGCGCCCGACTTCAGCGCCTTGAACAGGTCCGCGTCCGGCACCAGGCACAGCCGCTGGTCCCAGGGGTTGTAGCTCGGCGTGAAGTGCTTCTCGACGTCGTAGTCGGGGCCCAGCTCCTGGCGCACCATCTTCAGCAGGTAGTCCCGCACCTTTTGCGGCTTCTTGCGGGCCATGTTGTAGAAGTAGAGCTGGAACAACACCTTGCGCCAACGCGTCAGCGCATAGGCCGCCTTGGCCGGCAGGATCTTGCGAGCGAACAGCGCCAGGCGGTCCTCGGCCGGCATGGAGACCACATAGGTCGGCGAGCGCTGCAGCATGGTCACGTGCGCGGCCTTGGCCGACATTTCCGGAACCAGCGTCATGGCCGTGGCGCCAGACCCGATCACCACCACCCTCTTGCCGCTGTAGTCGAGGTCCTCGGGCCACTTCTGCGGATGGACGATGGCGCCCTTGAAGCGCTCAGCCCCCGGAAACTCCGGCGTGAAACCACCCTCGTAGCTGTAGTAGCCGCCGCACAGGAACAGGAAGTTGGCGCGGATCCGCACCGGCTTGCCGTCGCGGATCGCCTCGACGGTCCAGGCGGCGTCCTTGGACGACCAGGCGGCGCTCCTGACCTTGTGGCCGAAGCGAATGTGCGGCTCGATGCCGTCCTCGCGAGCGGTCTCCTTCACGTACTTCAGGATCGAGGGGCCGTCGGCGATGGCCTTCTGCTCCAGCCACGGCTTGAAGGCGTAGCCGAGCGTGTACATGTCGCTGTCCGACCGAATGCCGGGATAGCGGAACAGGTCCCACGTCCCGCCGATCGCCTCACGCCCTTCCAGGATGACGTAGCTGCGGTCCGGGCACTCAGTCTGCAGGTGGTGGGCGGCGCCGATTCCAGAGAGCCCGGCCCCCACGATCAATACGTCAAACTGTTCCAGCGCCATACCGCCACTCTCTCCTCAAAAGCGCCCCTGTCCGGGTCGCGCGGCAATATGACGATAACGGCGTGCGATGAACAGCCGTTTGAATTGCCGCGGCCGAGAGCAAACTCGTGGTGAAGGTTGGAACGGCGCGGGCCGTTGACCGCTTCAAGTCGGTACACCCAAGGCGGCCGGTCCCGCGCGCACCCGGCGCGCGCCGCCGCCGTGGAGATTGGCCCGAGGCCTTCACGGGAGATTGAACAGTGGCGAACACCTATCCTGAAGACGGATCGCAGGCTCCGGGGATGAACCCGGACCTCGACACCCAGAGCGACACCGGCTTGTCCGGAATCAAAGAACAGGTCGGCCAGGCGGCGGACCGCGTGCGCGGCGAGGCAGCGTCCTTTGCCGACACTGCCCGCCAGCGCGCCTACGGCGCTGTCGAGCAGCGTCAGCAGCAGGCGACCACCACCATGCGCGAGTTCGCCGACGCCGTCCGCTCGGCCGGCGACCAGCTGCGCTCGCGCGACCAGACCATGGCCGCCCAGCTCGTCCAGCGGGCCGCCGAGGGCCTGGAGGGCGTCACCCGCTCGGTAGAGGGCAAGAGCCCCCAGGAGATGCTGCACGCCTTCCGCGACTTCGGCCGCCGCAACCCCGCCGCCTTCATCGGCGGCTCGGTCCTGCTCGGCATCGCCATCGGCCGCTTCATCCGTAGCTCACGGCCCGAGGACGACTACGACGCCTCTGGCTTCAACGCCCAGTGGGAAGGTGAATCGATGGTCCGCGGCGACCAGGGCGCGTCCGGCGCCGACGGCCTCGACGCCAACGCCGGCTCGTTCGACGCCGAGAGCGCCGACATGACGCTGGCCACCGGCGGCGAAGGCGCGGGCGCCGTCACTCGCGACAGCGGCCTGCACAGCGACCTCCAGGCGGAGCTGGACAGCGACGACACCACCACGCGGGGGACATAGGCCCATGCCGGACTTTGGAGACAGCCGTTCGTTCGGGCAGTTGCTGTCGGACCTGACCAGCGACTTCTCCCGGCTGGTGCGCCACGAGGCGGAGCTGATCCGCGTCGAGATGAAGGAAAAGGCCCGTGAGCTGGGCAAGGCCGGGGCGGAATTCGCCGCCGGCGCCGTCCTGCTCCTCGCCGCCCTCATGATCCTGCTGCAGGCCCTCGTCCTGGCCCTCAGCAAGGTGATGGACCCGGTCTGGGCCTCGTTGCTCGTCGGCGTGGCCGTGGCGGGCATCGGCGTGATGCTGCTGCGCAGCGGCAAAACCACCGTGGACGGCACAAACCTCACCCCGGAGCGAACCACCCGGTCGCTTCGGAAAGACGCAGACCTCTTAAAGGAGCAGGTGAAATGACCCGGTCGGTTGAAGACATCGAACGCGACGCGGAAGCGACCCGCGCCGACATCGACCGCACGGTCGAAGCCCTGAAGGAAAAGATGACACCCAAGAACCTCGCCTCTGAAGCGATGACCCAGGTCCGCAACTCGCCGGCCGGTCAGCGCGCCATCCGTCTTGGCCACCAGGCTCAGGACAACGCCCTTCCCCTCGCCCTCATCGGCGCCGGGCTTGCCTGGATGATGGTCAACCGCAGCCGCGGCCCGCGCTACGAGGCGCGCACCTACATCGCCGACTACGGCGCCGACGCCAACTACGATGCCGGCGTCGAGAGCGGCTATAGGGCCACGGACTACGACACCGGCGGCGAAAGCCGCGCCGACGCCATCCGCGAGAAGGTCGGCGGAGCCATGGACTCGGCGAAAAGCTCGATGAGCTCGGGCGCCGACAAGGCCCGCCACGCGCTGGCTTCCACCCGCGACCGGATCTCGACCACCGCCGCGAGCGCGGCCGACCGCACCCGGAACGCCGCGGGCGTGGTCCGTGAGCGCGCCGTCCACTACGGCCACCGCGCCGAGGAAACCTTCATGGACACCCTCGAGCGTGAGCCGCTGATCATCGGCGCGCTCGGCGTGGCCGTCGGCGCCGCCGTCGCCGCCGCCCTGCCCTCCACGCCGGTCGAGGACCGCTACGTCGGCCCGCTGCGCGACAAGGCGCTTGACGAAGGCCGCACGCGGGCCCGCCAGGGTCTCGACCAGGCCAAGCAGGTCGCCTCGGCCGCCGCGCGCACCCTGCGTGAGGAGATCGACCGCGAAGGCCTAAGCGACGTGAACGGCCTCGTCGACAAGGCCGAGCGTGTCGTGCGCAACACCGCCGACACCGTCCGCGGCGACCTGGAATCCCGCACCCACTAAGCCGCGGCCACAAGCCAGGAAGGCCGCGTCCTCACGGGCGCGGCCTTTCTCATGCCTGGTGCAGATGCAGGGCGGTTCGGCCTCGGCGCGCGCGACCTCGGACAGCTCGGAGCGATCGGGCTCCCTGTCGGGATACTCGTCTGTAAGCTGCTTCATGGCGGCTCCGCTGTTGTGACAGCGGTCCAATCGCCGGGAATCGGCCGTTCCCTAGAAGCCGGCCTCGCGCACGATCACGGCGATGGCGGTGCGCAGATAGCGCCAGCCCGGCGGCGACCAGGCGCCCTGGATCACCACCTTGCCCCGCCAGCTGTGGCCGACGAGGTTCGGCGGCGCCTTCTCGGCCCTCAGCCGCACCCGATAGACGGCGTCCTCGGGCACCAGCTTGCCGTCCTTGGACCGCACCATCACGTCGCCACCGGCCGAGGCGGCATAGACGCCGCTTGGCAGGGCCCGGGTCGCGTCGGGGTCGACCTGCTCGACCACCATGGTCACGGGCGAGCCCTTCAGTCCCTCGGGCACGAACTTGGCCCGGTCACCGACCTTCACCCGCTGGGCGTCGGAGCCGCCCAGGTAGGCCACCGCGCGCCAGGGGCCGTCGCTGACGACCACGGCGATGGCGCTGCCCTTGGCCACCCAGTCGCCGGCGCGAAGGTCCGGGTCGAGGTCCACCAGCTTGCCCGTGAACGGCGCCCGCAGCTCCAGCCGCGCGGCCTGCTGGGCGCTGCTGGCGAGGTCCGCCTCCGCCGCCGCCAGCTCCGACTGCAGCGTCAGGAGCCTGGGCCGCTGCAGAGGGTCGAAGGCGGCCGCGGCGACCTGCCGGCGCAGCGCGTCGACGTTGGCTTCGGCGACGTCGCCCTGGCTGGCGACCATGGGCGACTCGATGGCCGCCACCGTCTGTCCGCGCGTGATCCTCGCGCCCAGCGGCTGCATGGAGGCCACCCGCCCCGCCTCGGGCGCATAGACGAAGTGCACCGCACTGGGCGAGAGCATGGCCGTCGCCCGGATCGGCGCCGGCAGCGGGATCGCCAGCAGCACGATGAGCGCCCCCGCGCCCCACGCCAACCGGCGCGAGCGCGGCGTTCCCCACCACTCGCCGCGGGTCGTCCACCAGGTTTTCATCTCTCTGATCACGGGCCCCACGATGAAGAACCACATCTCGACGATGAACAGCAGGATGCCGATCAGCTTGACCGTGAAGTGGTACACCAGGAAGGCGATGCCGATGTAGAGGCCCAGCCGGTAGATCCAGGTCACGAACGCCAGCGCCACCAGGATGCGCTCGGTGCTCGCCGGGAAGGTCTCCGGCGGCGGCTCGCGCGAGCCCAGCACCCACCTGCGGATTTTCCAGCGGGCGATCGCAAACGCCCGGTCGTGCAGGTTGGGGATGTCCAGCCAGTCCGACATGATGAAGTAGCCGTCGAACCGCATCAGCGGATTGAAGTTCACCGCCACCGCCGACACCCAGGTCGTCGTCGCCAGCAGGAACACCATCGTCCGCAGCGGCCCCTCCGGCAGCAGCGGCAGGATCGCCGTCGCCCATGCCGCGATGGTCAGCTCCGTCGCCACCCCGGCGCACGCCACGTTCAGCCGCTGGCGCTTGTCGGCGAGCTTCCAGGTGTCCGTCGTGTCCGTATAGGCGACCGGCGCCAGCACCAGGAAGGCGATGCCCATCGTCGGCACCCGGCAGCCATAGTGCTTGGCCGTAAAGGCGTGCCCCAGTTCATGGCAGACCTTCACCACCGTCAGCGTGGCGATATAGGCCGCCGCCCCGGCCGGGGTGATGGTGTCGATCAGCGAGGACCGGATCTGGTCCCACTGCTGCACCGTCTCCCACAGCCCAAACACCAGCGCCGCCAGCGTCAGGCGGATAAAGAACGGGCGGGCCAGGAAGCGCACCTTGTTCACATGCCGGCCCAGCCACGCATCGGGCCGCACAAGCGGCACGCGGATGAACAGGTAGTGGTGCAACAGCCACTCCCACCAGGACTGCTTCCGCTGCGCCAGCCGCTCCTTCATGAAGGCGGCCGAGCCGGGCACCGATTTGATCAGCTCTCGCTCGACCAGGAACCGCGCCACGCCGCTGACGTCCTCCTCCGTCACGTGCAGCGGCGCATGGGCGCTGACGCTCTCGGCGATGACGGCGGGGTCGCGGTAGGACCAGCGGCCGAGGATTTCGAACGTCAGCCAGTCGATGCGAAAGAAGCGGTTGCGCGTCGGATCATGGATCGTCCAGCTCGGCTCGCCCGCATAGTTGGAGGGCCCCGGATAGACGACGATCTCCTCGCGAAGCTCGGGCAGCATCGCTAGACCCCGAGGTAGGTGCGCGCCGCGGCGATCGGCCGGCGGAACACCCAGTAGATGGCCGGCACAAAGCCGCCCTTCAGCTTGGCCGTGCCCTTCAGGCCGATATCGCCGGTCCCCTTATCCAGCTTCGCACGCACACGGTAGGCGTATTTGCCGTCCGGCCGCTCCACCGCCTCATGGCTGAAGTAGCGCAGCTTGCCCGACAGCGGCCGCAGCGGGCGCGCATCGAGATAGAGCTTCACCCCGGCCCCGTTCTTCAGCGGAATGGCGTCGGCAATCCCGACCCAGGCCTCGATCTCGGCGTCGTTGGGGTTGGCCACCCGCATCACCCGCTCGCCCGTGACCACCGGGCGGCCGAGCAACTCGCCCGGATCGTCGAACAGGACAATGCCGTCGCGCGGCGCCGTCACCGCGCCCCGCTGCACCTGATCGGTCAGGTACTGCGCCTCGGCCCGGCGCTGCTCCAGCCGCCCGGCCAATTCCGGCAGCTTGGCCTTGGCCGCATCGTCAAACAGGGCCTGCTGCAACGCCTGGCGGTACTCCGCCTCGGCCGCGCCCAGCGCCTCCTCCCCCGCCGTGCTGCGGCTGGAAACCAGCGCCGTGTCGATGCGGAACAGCGGCTGGCCCTTCTTCACCTTCTGGTTCGGCTGCACGAGGATGGCGTCGACCACCCCGTCCAGCGGCGCGCGCAGGGTCGAGGGCTGGTGCGGCACCAGCTCGCCGGGCGCCAGCACCGTCAGCCGCACGGGAAAGAGGCAGATAACCACCGCCACGGCCGCCCAGCGCACATGGCGCCGGTCCCACCATTTCTCGTGCCGGTCGTCGGCGACCAGCAGCTTCTTCATCCGCGCCCGCCAGTTCGGCCCCTTGCCGCGCGTCGCCTGGCGGTAGGCATAGCCCCAGCTCTCCAGCCACTCGTTGAGCAGCAGAACCTCACGGTCGGTCCAGGCCATGTCCCGTCCCAGGATCAGCGCCAGGGTGACCTTCTCCCCCTCGCGCAGGATCGGCAGCCACACGCCTTCCCTGGGAAACCACTCGTCCCAGTCGGCCGACAGGTGCTCGGGGATCGAATTGACGTTGACCGGTCGCGGCGCCAGCTCGTGCGCCAGCTGCTTGCACAGCTGGTTCAGCCACTGGGCGTAGGGCGCGTTGGCGTCGACATCCACCAGGCCGGAGAGCGTCAGCACCCCCTGGTCCGCCGACCACAGCGCCGCCTGCCGGTAAGGCGAGAGCACATGGCTGTCGTTGACGGCCATGAAGCACAGTTCGGAGGCGTCGGACGCGATCCGCGCCCGCCGATTCAGTTCGAGAATAGTGGCGAGCTGCTCAAGAGCAGGCTGCGCCCCCCCGGGCTGTTGTGCGGTCATAGACGAGCGACAAGCCTTGAAGCCTTACCGCGAATGTCCGCCGCGACCCGGCTCTCCGCAAGGGTCGTCGGAGTCGCACGCTGGGCCAGACCCTTGGGATGCTTGTCCAGCGCGGCTTCCTTGTCGCCGGCGGTCGCGCCGCCCGCGGCGATCTTCACCTTGAAGACGGTGGTCGCCTCGCGCCCTTCTCTGTCCTTGGCGATGACCTTGATGACCAGCTCGCCCTTGAAGTCCTTCGGCGGAACGCCCTGGAACACTCCGGTTCTTTCGTTGAACGTCAGCCACCCGGGCAGCTCCGAGCCATTGAGCAGCATCGCCTGCAGCGCGATGGTCGCGTCCGCATTGGTGTGGGCGAACGCATCCTGCGGCACAAAGAACCGGACCGTCTCGGTGGCGTCGAAATCCTGGTCCGGCACGCCGCGGAACAGCACCAGCGCACCGCTGTCGCTTTCCGAGGTGATGACCATCGCGTGGTAACCGTCGCCGGTCGTGCTCTCGCTGCTCATCGTCAGCGGGTCGAACTGGTTGGCGAAGACCACGCCCGCGCCCGAGGTATCCGGCAGGTCGAAGGTGACCTGCGGCGTGGGCGGCGCCGGCGGCTCGGGCGGAGGCGGCGCCGGCGGCTCGGGTGGAGGCGGCGGTGGGGGTGGCGGAGGCGGAGGCGGCGGAGGCGGCGGGGCGGCCGCCGTCACCGTCAGGCCCACGCTCGCGCTGGCCGTGCCGCCCTGCCCGTCCGAGACGGTGTAGGTAAAGCTCGGCGAGCCCGCGAAGCCCACGGTCGGCGTGAAGGTCAGCGTGCCGTTGGCGTTCAGGCTCACCGTCCCGCCCGTCACCGCCACTGGCGAGCCTACGCTGATCGCCTGGCCGTTGATCCGGGTGATCGAGAGCGTGCCGCCGTCGCCGTCGCTGTCGTTGGCGCGTGGGTCGAAGGTGACCGAGGCGCCTTCCAGGGCGCTGGCCGTATCGTTCGCCGCTGTCGGCCCGTCGTTCACCGAGGTGACCGTCAGGTTCACCGTCGCCGTCGCCGTCCCGCCGTGGCCGTCCGACACCGTGTAGGTGAAGCTGGGCGTCCCGTTGAAGTTGGCGTTAGGCGTGAAGGTCAGCTTGCCGTCCGCGCCAAGGCTCACCGAGCCGCCGGTCACCGTCACGGGCGATCCAACGCTGATCGCCTGGCCGTTGATGTTGGTGATCGTCAGGCTGTCGCCGTCCGCGTCCGTATCGTTCGTCCGCGGGTCGAAGGTGACCGGCGTATCCTCCGCCGTCGTCACGCTGTCGTTCACGGCCGCCGGCCCGTCGTTCACCGGCGTCACCGTCAGGTTCACCGTCGCCGAAGCCGTCCCGCCGTGGCCGTCCGACACCGTGTAGCCGAAGCTCGGCGCGCCGTTGAAGTTGGCGCTCGGCGTATAGGTCAGCGTGCCGTTGGCGTTGAGGCTCACCGAGCCGCCAGTCACCGCGACCGGCGAGCCCACCGAGATCGCCTGCCCATCGACCTTGGTCACCGTCAGGCTGTCGCCGTCCAGGTCGCTGTCGTTGGCCAGCACATCGATGACGACCGGGGTGTCCTCGGCCGTCGTCACGGTGTCGTTCACCGCCGCCGGACCGTCGTTCGCCGGCGTCACCGTCAGGTTCACCGTCGCCGAAGCCGTCCCGCCGTGGCCGTCGCTGACCGTGTAGCCGAAGCTCGGCGTGCCGTTGAAGTTGGCGCTCGGCGTGTAGGTCAGCGTGCCATTGACGTTCAGGCTGACGCTGCCGCCCTCGACACTCACCGGCGAGCCGACCGAGATCGCCTGCCCATCGACCTTGGTCACCGTCAGGCTGTCGCCGTCCAGGTCGCTGTCGTTAGCCAGCACGTCGATGACGACCGGCGCATCCTCCGCCGTCGTCACGGTGTCGTTCGTCGCGGTCGGCGCATCGTTGGCGCCGGTGATGGTGACGACGATGGTTTCGCTCGCGGTCCCGTCGAGCGAGGTGACGGTCAGGGTGTCGGTGACCGTCTGATCGGCCGCCAGCGCCTGCACGTTGGCGCCGGTCCCAAGGCTGTAGGTCCAGGCGCCGCTCGCGCTGTTGAAGGTGAAGGCGCCATAGTCGCCGCTCAGCGAGGCCGGGGTCTGGAAGGCGCTCTGGCCGCTGTCACGATCGGAGACGTTGACCGTGCCGCCAACCGGCGCGCCGCCCTCGGTGATCGCGCCCGTCAGGTCGCCAGACAGCGCCGCCGGATCGTTGGCGCCCGTCAGGTTGACGGTCAGGGTCGCGGAGTCGCTCGCCCCATCGCCGTCCGTCACCGTGAAGGTGAAGGTCAGGGTGTCGTCGGCTCCCTCGGCCAGCGCGTTCACCGCCGCCGCGTCGGGCACAAACCGGTACGCGCCCGAGGCGGCGTTCAGGAAGAGGACGCCGTAGTCCGTGGTCTTCGAAACGTCGAAGCCGGTGGGCGCCCCGGCCGCCAGCGCCGCATCGGCGCCGGCCACGCTGTAGGCCCCCGCGCCGCCGTCGCGGTCGCTGCTGACCAGCGCCCCATTGTGGGCCGCGAAGCTGTCGTTGGCGGCGGTGTCGGTCAGGCCGACCGGATCGATCGCCTCCATCCGCGGCCCATCATTGGCGCCGCTGATGTCGATGGTCAGGGTCTGGGCGTCGCTGTCGATGCCGTCGCTGACCGTGAAGCCGAAGTCCAGGCTCACCGCCGCGCCCGAGCCCATGGCGTTGATCGCCGCCGCATTCGCCTGGAACAGGTACGCGCCGCTGGTGCTGTTCAGATACAGCGTGCCGTAGGCGGTCGTCTGCTTGAGGTCATAGCCGGGCAGGCTCGACGAAACCGCGCCGGTCAGGCCGAACGTCAGGCTCGCGCTGTCCAGATCGTCGGCCGACAGCGTGCCGGTCACGTCGTCGAACGTATCCAGCGCCGGCGTGTCCGCCAGGCTCGCGCCCGTCACCGCCGCCAGCACGGGCGCATCGTTCGTGCCGGTGATGGTGATGGTCAGCGGCTGGGCGCCCACCGCGCCCGAGCCGTCGGTGACGCTCGCCGTATAGGTGATGACGAGCTCGTCGCCCGCCTGCAGCCAGTCGAGGTCCGCCGCCGCCGGATCGTAGGTCCAGGTCAGCACCTTCGCCCCGCCGTCCGACGTCGCCGTCGTGAAGCTGATCGCCCCCGACGCCACCAGCGCCGGGATATCCACGCCGGCCGGCAGCGCGCCGCCGTTCAGGGTCGCGCTCGCGGCCCCGCTGACCGAGGCGCTCAGCGCATTGCCCACGTCGCGGTCGGAGACCGTCAGCGTGCCGCCCGCCAGGATGTTCTGCGCCGAAGCATCCGCGGCTTCCGTGATCGACGCCGGGTCGGTCTCGCCGGTGATGGCGACCGTATCGTTGGCCGCCGTGATCGCCACGCTCAGCGACTGGCCGGCGGTCAGGCCGTTGGTGTCGGTCACCGCGAAGGCGAAGCTCACCGAGGTGTCGGCGCCCGCGGGCAGGGCGTTGATCGCGCCGGCGTTCGGCACGAACCGGTACGCGCCGCTCGCCGTGTTCAGGTACATCGTCCCGTAGGCCGATGTCTTCATGACGTTGAAGCCGCCGAGATCCGACGCCGCCGAGCCCGACAGGCTGAAGGTCGCCCCGTCGGCCGCGTCCCGGTCCGCCGAAGCCAGCGTGCCGTTGACCGCCGAGAAGGTATCGGCCGCCGCGGTATCGGTCAGGGCGATGTCGGCAGGATCGGTGAGGCTCGGCGTATCGTTGGCGCCCGTCACATTGACCGCCAGCGTCTGCGCCGCGCTCGCCGTCCCGTCGCTGACGGTGAACTCGAAGCTCGCCGCATCGCTCGCGCCGGCGTTCAGCGCGTTGATCGCCGTGGCGTCGGGCACGAACCGGTACGCGCCGCTCGTGGTGTTCAGGTACATCGTGCCGTAGCCCGACGACTTCGCCACGTCGAACCCGCTGACGGCGCTGCTCGCGCTGGCCCCGGTCAGACCGAACGTCCTGGTCGCGCCGGCGTCCCGGTCGGACGACGACAACGTCCCGCTCACATTGCCGAAGCTGTCGGCGATGGCCGTGTCGGTGAAGCCGATGTCGCTGGGGTCGCTCAGCACCGGCGCGTCGTTGGCGCCGGTGATGTCGATGGTCAGCGCCTTGCTGTCGCTGAGGCCGCCGGCGTCGGTCACCACAAAGCTGAAGTTCAGCTGCGGCGCGGCGCCCGCCGCAAGGGCGTTGATCGCCGAGGCGTCGGCCACGAACCGGTACGCGCCGCTCGTGGTGTTCAGGTAGAGCTTGCCGTAGTCGGTGGCGACCGAACGGTTGAAACCGCTCAGGCTCGTGTCCGCCGCCGAGCCGGAGAGGTTGAAAGTCAGCGTCTCCGAGGCGTCGCGGTCGCTGGCCGCCAGGCTGCCGTCCAGGTCGGCGAAGGTCTCCGCCCCCGCCCCGTCCGTCAGCGTCGCCGAGGTCAGCGTCGCCGTCAGCGCCGGCTGGTCGTTGGCGCCCGTGATGTTCACCGTCAGACTGTTCGACCCGCTCAGCGCCCCGTCCGACGTCGTCACCGTAAAGACGTCCGTCGTGTCCGCCTTGCGCCCTTCGACGGCCGCATCGTTCGGCGTGTAGGTCCAGGCGCCCGTCGCCTTCGTCACCACCAGCGTGCCATAGGTCCCGGCTTTGGTGACGGTCGTCCCGTTATCGGTCCCGCCCGAGATCCCGTACGTCAGGCTGGCGCCCGTATCGCGGTCAGCGCCCGACAGGCTGCCCGTCAGGTTCGAGAAGGTGTCGTCAGCCGAGGTGTCGACGATGGTCCCGGCGTTCACCGCGCCAATCGACGGCGTGTCGTTGGCCCCGGCGACGTTCACCCGCAGCACCTGGGTGTCGCTCAGCGCGCCGTCCGAAACGGAGAAGCTGAAGTCCGCGAACGGGTTGGACCCGCCAGGCACGGCGTTGATCGCGGTCGCGTTCGGGACGAACCGATACGCGCCGGTGGACGTGTTCAGATACATCGTCCCGTAGGTCGAAGACGCCGAGACGTTGAACCCGCTGACGCTGTTGTCCGCCGCCGCGCCCGACAGGCTGTAGGTCAGCGTTTCCGATGCGTCCCGGTCGCTGGCGGCGAGATTGCCGTTGACCGACGAGAAACTGTCGTTGGCGCTGGTGTCG
>DASVBC010000023.1:0-6981 GCA_036376035.1 Caulobacteraceae bacterium
ATGGGTGGGGGTTGGGGGGCTCGGCATTGAGGCGAAGGTTGCGCGCGATGAGGCGTCGAGCCGACCTAGCCTGCCCGTCAGCGCAGCGGCCACACCCCCACCCCTGCCCCTCCCCCATCGAGGGGGAAGGGAGATAATTGACCATGGACAGACGCCTCTTCCTCCTCGCCGGCGCCGCGCTGGCCGCCTGCGGGCCGAGCCAGGCCGCTTCGCCCGCCGAGGCCAGGTTCGCGAACTCGCCCTGGCGCAAAGTCACCGACGCCCAGTGGAAGCAGCGCCTGTCGCCGCTCGCCTACGACGTCCTGCGCAAGGGCGGCACCGAGCGCCCCGGCTCCAGCCCGCTCAACAAGGAACACCGGCGCGGGACCTTCGTCTGCGCCGGTTGCGAGCTGCCGCTGTTCAAGTCTGAATGGAAGTACGACGCCGACACCGGCTGGCCGAGCTTCTGGACCGCCATCAAGGAGAACGTGGCGGTTACAGGCGGGATCGCCGACCCCTTCTTCGGCTCCGAATACCACTGCGCCAGGTGCCTCGGCCACCAGGGCCACCGCTTCCACGACGGCCCGCGGCCCACCGGCCTGCGCTACTGCAACGATGGTGTGTCTCTGAAGTTCGTGGCGGCGTGATGCGCTTGGCTCTTCCCCCAGCTTGTCTGGGGGAAGTGGGCCGACGGCGAAGCCGAGGCTCGTTGGGGGAGATGACTCTAAAACTCCCCCATCGACCTTCGCGGCCTTCGGCCTCTCAGGCCACTTCCCCCAGATGAACTGGGGGAAGGGCTTTAGGACCTGACCTGCACGTAGCGGCCCGGCGCGTCCTCGATGGGCTTCAGCGGCCCCTTGGCGGGATCGCGGGCCGGGACCATCTCGCCCGACTTGTCCTTCAGCCACGCCGCCCAGTGGTTCCACCAGGAGCCCGCGTGCTCCTGCGCCCCCGCGACCCACTCGTCGACCGTCTCGGGCAGGGCGTCGTTGGTCCAGTGCTGGTACTTGTTCGCGGCCGGGTGGTTGATGACGCCGGCGATGTGGCCCGACCCGCTCATCATGAAGGTCGTCGGCCCGCCGAACAGCCTGGCGCCCCGGTACACCGACCGGAACGGTGAGATGTGGTCGTCCCTCGACGACTGCACATAGACCGGCGCCTTGACCTTCTTCAGGTCCAGCCGCTCTCCGCCGAGCTCCAGTTCGCCCTTCGACAGCGCGTTCTCCTTGTAGAAGTGGCGCAGGTAGAAGAGGTGCAGGCTCTTGGGCATGCGCGTCTGATCGGCGTTCCAGAACAGCAGGTCGAACGGCCGCGGCTCCTTGCCCATCAGGTAGTTGTTCACGAAGAACGACCAGATCAGGTCGTTGGCGCGCAGGGAATTAAAGGTGTCGGCCATCGACTTGGCCGGCAGGAACCCGCCCGCCGCATCGATCCGCCCCTCCAGGTCGCGCAGCCAGTCGTCGCTGACGAACAGCCGCAGGTCGCCGGCCTCCACGAAGTCCTGCTGGGCCGCGAAAAACGTCGCCGAATTGATCCGCTTCTCGCCCTTGGCCGCCATGTAGGCGAGCGTGCAGGCTAGCAGCGTGCCGCCGATGCAGTAGCCGACGGTGTTCACCTTATCGACGCCGCACTGCTTCATGACCTGTTGGGAGGCGTCATAGACGCCCTCGATCATGTAGTCCTCGAAGGTCTTGGCCGCGAGGTGCTCGTCCGGGTTCACCCAGCTGGTCACGAAGACGGTGAAACCCTGCTCCGTCAGCCACTTGACCAGTGAGTTATCGGGCCGCAGGTCGACGATGTAGAACTTGTTGATCCACGGCGTGAAGATCAGCAGCGGGATCTCGTGCACCTGCTTCGTCGTCGGCGAATACTGGATCAGCTGCAGGATGTCGTTCTGATAGACGACCTTGCCGGGCGTGGTGGCGACGTTACTGCCGACCTGGAACTGCGCCATGTCGGTCTGGCTGATGGCCAGCTGTCCGCCGCCGCGCTCCAGGTCGGCGGCGAAGTTCTCCATCCCCCGCGCCAGGCTCTCGCCGCCGCTCTCGATCAGCTCGCGCATGGCCACCGGGTTGGAGATCAGGAAGTTGGACGGCGAAAACGCGTCCGTCAGCATCTTCATGAAGAACTCGACCCGCCGCCGGGTCAGCGGATCGACATCCTCCGACACCTGCCCCACCAGCGAGTTCAGCCAGTTGGCGGTCAGCAGGTAGGACTGCTTCATCACGTCGAACAGCGGCTGCTCGGACCACTCCGGGTCGTTGAACCGCTTGTCGCCCTTCGCCGGCTCGACGACAGGGCCGCCGGGCTGGCCCGCCGCGCGGCTGACCACGTTCTGCCAAAGGTCCATGTAGCGCGTCAGCAGGTCCGCCTGCGCCCGCAGCACCAGGTCCGGCTTGGCCGCCAGCTTGCCCATCACCTCGGTCAGGGCAGGGGCCACGTGGAAGGGGTCGGGGGAGAGCGCCGTCTGCCCGTCCGCCTGGCGCAGCGTCGCCTCGGCGATCGCCCCCTGCGCCGTCATCGCCGCGCGGGCGAGGTTCGCCGACAGCTTCTCCAGCGCCGCCCGCTGCTCGCCGGACATCAGCGCGAGCGCGTCGAGCGTGCCCGAAACCACCGGCGCATCCTTGGGGGCGGGCGCCCTGGCGGGTTCTGCCGCCGTCTTTTTCGCGCTCGCCTTGACCATCAACTCTCCTCCCAAAAGCCGGCCCTTACTTAGGCGGCCTTTTGTTCAAACCAATCATCGCATAAGAGCGATGACGAAATGAACCGCGAGCGGCCCATTTTCAGGCGTCTGACTCCCGCGCTGCTCCTTTGCGCGGCGATCCCGCTTGCCGGCTGCATGACCAGCTCCATGCTCGAGCCCTACGCGCAGGAAGAGGTCGATCCCAATTCCCCGGCCGCCGCGGCCATCGCCGAACAGGCCGCCAGGCAGGCGGACTACCCGACCTTCGCCGACATCCCGCAGATTCCCCTCGACCTGCGCTCCAACGAACAGTGGGCCGCCGCCGTCGCCGGGACCGAAGCCGACCGCGCCCAGCTGCTGGCCGCCGTCGCGCCCTCGACCTGGAGCCTGTCGGGCACGCAGGCCTTCGCCCAACGCACCCGCGCCGCGCTCGGCTTCGACCCCGCCGACATTCCGACCGCCGACACCAGCGCCGCCAGCGCGGCCTGGGCGCGGCAGATGCGGGCCCGAGCTACCCCGCCTCCGCGGCGCCGGTAGTTCCCCGCCGCGGGGGCATGATCTTCCCTGAACCTGCTTGGCTAGACCCCCGCCGGGGGATATCCATGCGCGACTTTCGCTCCAATCGCGCCCGGAGTGGCGCCAAGAGCCAATCATGCAGTCCGAATTTCACCGTATCCGCCGCCTGCCGCCCTACGTCTTCGAGGAAGTGAACCGCATCAAGGCGCGGCTCCGGGCCCAGGGCGAGGACATCATCGACTTCGGCATGGGCAACCCCGACATGCCCACGCCGAAGCACATCGTCGACAAGCTGGTCGAAACCGTCCGCGACCCCAAGGCCGGCCGCTACTCGGTCTCCAAGGGCATCATCGGCCTTCGCCGGGCGATGGCGAACTACTACGACCGCCGCTTCGGCGTGAAGCTCGACCCCGACAGCGAGGTCATCGCCACCCTCGGCTCCAAGGAAGGCTTCGCCAACCTGGCCCAGGCCCTGACCGCGCCGGGCGATGTCATCATCTGCCCAAACCCGGCTTATCCGATCCACGCCTACGGCTTCATCATGGCCGGCGGGGTCATCCGCCACGTGAAGGCCCTCTCGCCCGAGGAGTATCTGTCGGGCGTGAGCCGGGCCGTGCGCCACTCGGTGCCGCCGGCCTCGATCCTGATCCTGTCCTATCCGTCCAACCCGACCGCCCAATGGGTCGACCTCGACTTCTACAAGGAGGCGATCGCGCTGGCGAAAAAGCATGAGCTTATCGTCCTAAGTGATATCGCCTATTCAGAAATCTACTTCGACGACAATCCGCCGCCATCGGTCCTGCAGGTCGAGGGCGCCAAGGACATCGCCGTCGAGATCAACTCCCTGTCCAAGACCTACGCCATGGCCGGCTGGCGCGTGGGGATGGTGGTCGGCAACGCCCGCATCTGCGCCGCACTCGCCCGGGTGAAGAGCTACCTCGACTACGGCGCCTTCACGCCGGTGCAGGTGGCCGCCGCCGCGGCGCTGAACGGGCCGCAGGACTGCGTCGCCGAGATCCGCGCCACCTACAAGCACCGCCGCGATGTGCTGGTGGATTCCATGAAGCGCGCCGGCTGGGACATCCCCGCGCCGCCCGCCTCCATGTTCGCCTGGGCCCCGATCCCCGAGCAGTACCGGGAGGCCGGCTCGATGCTGTTCTCGCGCCTGCTGGTCGAGGAAGCGGGCGTGGCGGTGGCGCCGGGCGTCGGTTTCGGCCAATACGGCGAAGGCTACGTGCGTATCGGCCTGGTGGAGAATGAACACCGCATCCGCCAGGCGGCCCGAAACGTGAAGAAGTTCCTGGCCAACTCGAGCGAGATCCTCGGGCGGGCCCACAATGCTATGGCGGCGAAGTAGTTTGATGAGCTTTTCTCTAGACACCGTCTCCCCGGCGAAGGCCGGGGCCCAGATTCAGCCTGAGAGCTGGGTGGGTTTCATCTGGACCCCGGCCTTCGCCGGGGCAATCGGGGGAAGGGGCTGATGGCGCGGAATACCTGGAAGATCGGAGTCGCAGGTTTAGGAACCGTCGGCGGCGGCCTGCTGCAGTTCCTGCGGGAGCGTCCGGATTTCGCCCCGGCCGGCGCCAGGGCTGTGGTCACCGGCGTCAGCGCCCGCTCGCGCTCGCGCCCGCGCGCCGTCGACATCGCCGACCTGCCCTGGTTCGACGACCCGGTGGCGCTGGCTACCGACGAGAGCGTCGATGTCTTCGTCGAGCTGGTCGGGGGCTCGGACGGCCCCGCCAAGGCCGCCGTGGAGGCTGCCCTGCGCGCCGGCAAGCCCGTGGTCACCGCCAACAAGGCCCTGATCGCCGAGCATGGCGCCGAACTCGCCGCCATCGCCGAGGAGGCGGGCGTGCCGCTGCTGTTCGAGGCCGCCGTCATGGGCGGCACCCCGGCGGTGAAGATGCTGCGCGAAGCCATGGTCGGCGACGAGGTCGACAGCGTCGCCGGCATCCTCAACGGCACCTGCAACTACATCCTCTCGGAAATGGAGAGCACCGGCCGCTCCTTCGCCGAGGTGCTCGCCGAGGCCCAGCGCCTGGGCTACGCCGAAGCCGACCCGACCATGGATGTCGGCGGTTTCGACGCCGCGCATAAGGTCACCATCCTCGCGGCGCTCGCATTTGGATGCGCACCCACGTTCGCCGCCGCCGAGATCGAGGGCATCGACCAAGTCGAGCTGCTGGACATCAAGCTGGCCCGCGATCTCGGCTATCGCATCAAGCTGATCGCCTCGGCCGACCGCACCGAGGACGGCGTCGCCGTTCGGGTGCACCCCTCGCTCGTCCCGCTCGGCCATCCGCTGGCCGAGACCAGAGGCGCGCTCAACGCCCTCTTCATCGAGGGCCGCCGGATCGGCCGCATCTTCATCCAGGGTCCCGGCGCGGGCTCGGGCCCCACGGCCGCCGCCGTCGCCGCCGACATCGCCGATGTGATGACCTGCCCGACGCGTCCGGTCTTCCAGCGCGCGGCCGGCTCGCTCCAGCCGTTCGTCGCCGTCGCGCCCACCAAGCGGGTCGGCAAGGCCTACCTGCGCCTCCTGGTAAAGGACCAGGCCGGCGTCATTGCGGCGGTCTCCGAAACCCTGGCCGAATGCGGCGTTTCCATCGACAGCTTCCTGCAAAAGCCGGTCGAGGATGCGGGCGGCGTGCCCATCGTGCTGACCACCCATGCCACCGCCGAGTCGGTGCTGATGGATGCGATAAATCGCATTGAACGGCTCGAAGCCGTGCTAGAGCGTCCCCGGCTGCTGCGCCTGGCGCGCATCTGAGGATTCGCTTGGTCCCTTCGAGAGGGGCGGGGAGACGTTTGAATGAGTGAGACGCTGGATCGCGGTCTGGTCCTGGACGCCGTGCGCGTTACCGAAGCCGCGGCGATCGCCGCCTGGGCGCTGGTCGGCAGGGGCGACGAGAAGGCCGCCGACCAGGCCGCCGTGGACGCCATGCGCACGGCGCTGAACGAGCAGGACATCGACGGGCTGATCGTCATCGGCGAGGGCGAGCGCGATGAGGCGCCCATGCTCTACATCGGCGAGAAGGTCGGTAACGGCAAAGGTCCGCGCATCGACATCGCGCTCGACCCGCTCGAAGGCACCACCATCACCGCGAAAGCCATGGCCAACGCCTGCGCCGTCATGGCCTGGGCCCCGGCCGGTACGCTGCTGAACGCGCCCGACACCTACATGGACAAGATCGCCTGCGGGCCTGGCTATCCCCAGGGCGTCATCGACCTCGACAATAGCCCGGCCGACAACGTCCGCGCGCTGGCCAAGGCCAAGGGCGTCGATCCCTCCCAGATCACCGCCTGCGTGCTGGACCGCCCGCGCCACGCCTCGATCATCGAGAGCCTGCGCGGCGTCGGCGCCCGCGTGTATCTGATCGGCGACGGCGACGTGGCCGGCGTCATCAACACCGCCGATCCCTCGACCGGCGTCGATCTCTACCTCGGCCAGGGCGGCGCGCCGGAAGGCGTGCTGGCGTGCGCCGCGCTCAAGTGCGTCGGCGGCCAGTTCCAGGGGCGCCTGGTGTTCCGCAACAACGACGAGCGGGCGCGGGCCGAGCGCTGGGGCATCAAGGACCTCGACCGCAAGTACGACCTGCACGAAATGGTCCAGTCCGACGCCATCTTCGCCGCCACCGGCGTCACCGACGGCGCCCTCCTCAAAGGCGTGAAGTTCGAATCCGGCTTCGTCCACACCCACACCCTGGTGATGAACTCCTCCACCCGAACCGTCCGCAACGTCTACATGAAGCGGCCAGTCTAAAGCCCTTCCCCCTGGATGGGGGAAGGGTTTGGGATGGGGG
>DASVBC010000026.1:0-43442 GCA_036376035.1 Caulobacteraceae bacterium
CGGCGTCGGCACGGTCGCCGCCGGCGTCTCGAAGGCGCGGGCGGACCACGTCACGATTTCCGGGTTTGAAGGCGGCACGGGCGCATCGCCCCTTACTTCGCTGACGCACGCCGGCAGCCCATGGGAAATCGGCCTCGCCGAAACCCAGCAGACGCTGGTGCTGAATGGCCTGCGCGGCCGCATCGCTGTTCAGGTCGACGGCGGTCTCCGCACGGGACGCGACGTCGCCATCGGCGCGCTGCTCGGCGCGGACGAGTTCGGCTTTGCCACCGCCCCGCTGATCGCCGCCGGCTGCATCATGATGAGGAAGTGCCACCTCAACACCTGCCCCGTCGGCGTCGCCTCGCAGGACCCGGTGCTGCGCGCGCGCTTCACCGGCCAGCCCGAGCACGTCATCAACTACTTCTTCTTCGTCGCCGAAGAGCTGCGCCACATCATGGCCGAGCTGGGCTTCAGGACGGTCAACGAGATGATCGGCCGGGTCGACCGGCTGAACATGCGTCACGCCATCGACCACTGGAAGGCGCAGGGCGTGGACCTCTCCAGGCTCCTCTACGAGCCCAAGGTCGATGAGCACCTGGCCCGCTGGAACTGCGAGCGGCAGGACCATGGCCTGGACGCCGCCCTCGACCACCGCCTGATCGAGGCCGCCCGTCCGGCTCTGGAAAAGGGCCAGTTCGTCCGCATCAACTCTGACGTCTGCAACGTCAACCGCAGCGTCGGCGCCATGCTCTCGGGCGAGGTCGCGCGGGCTTACGGCCACGCGGGCCTGCCCAGCGACACCATCGCCGTCCAGCTGACCGGCACGGCGGGCCAGAGCTTCGGCGCCTTCCTCGCGCACGGGGTGACGCTGGAGCTGACGGGCGACGCCAACGACTACGTCGGCAAGGGCCTGTCCGGCGGCCGCGTCGTCGTGCGCCAGCCTGAGGGCGTGGGCCG
Source organism: Caulobacteraceae bacterium (assembly GCA_036376035.1). Classification (GTDB taxonomy): domain Bacteria; phylum Pseudomonadota; class Alphaproteobacteria; order Caulobacterales; family Caulobacteraceae; genus Caulobacter. The sequence goes on from DASVBC010000026.1 coordinate 940, forward strand.
CGCGCCGACCGACAACATCATCGTCGGCAACACCGTCCTCTACGGCGCCATCGCGGGCGAGGCCTACTTCTCCGGCGTCGCCGGTGAGCGTTTCGCCGTCCGCAATTCCGGCGCCGTGGCCGTGGTGGAAGGCGCGGGCGACCACTGCTGCGAATACATGACCGGCGGCGTCGTCGTGGTGCTGGGCCAGACCGGCCGCAACTTCGCGGCGGGCATGAGCGGGGGCGTGGCCTACGTCTATGACCCCGAGGGCCGGTTCGGCGAGCTGTGCAACATGGCCATGGTCGATACCGAAAAGCTCGACCTGACCGCCGGCGACCTCGACGATCCCCGCGCGCCGCAGCAGCGGGCGCCGGGGGCGCACGATTCCGGCATGGGCGACATGCTGCGCTTCGACGCCGAGCGGCTGCGCATCCTCATCGAGCGCCACCTGCTCTACACCGGCAGCGCCCGGGCCCGCGAAATCCTCGACAACTGGGACGTCGCCGCCGGCCGCTTCATCAAGGTCATGCCGAAGGACTACCGGCGCGCCCTGCTCGAAATGGAGGCCGAACGGCAAGGCGCCGTCACGGTCGCCGCGGAATAGTTTTCGGAGTCACGCAAGATGGGCAAGCCCACCGGCTTCCTCGAGTTCGAGCGCCACGACCGCGCCTATGACAAGCCCAAGGAGCGGCTGAAGACCTGGCGCGAGTTCGTCCACCCGCTGCCGGCTGATGAGGCGCGCAAGCAGGGCGCCCGCTGCATGGACTGCGGCATCCCGTTCTGTCACTCGGGCTGCCCGGTCAACAACCTGATCCCGGACTGGAACGACCTCGTCTATCAGGACGACTGGCGCGCGGCCCTCGACCGGCTGCACATGACCAACAACTTCCCGGAGTTCACCGGCCGCGTTTGCCCCGCGCCCTGCGAGGCGGCCTGCACCCTGAACATCCAGGACACCCCGGTCACCATCAAGACCATCGAGTGCGAGATCGCCGACCGCGGCTTCAAGGAAGGCTGGGTCGAGCCGATGACGTCGCCGCGCGGCACCGGCAAGCGGATCGCCGTCGTCGGATCGGGCCCGGCGGGCCTGGCCTGCGCCCAGCAGCTGGCGCGCGCGGGCCATGCGCCAACGGTCTTCGAAAAGAGCGACCGCATCGGCGGCCTGCTCCGCTACGGCATCCCCGACTTCAAGATGGAAAAGCACCTCATCGACCGCCGCATGGCGCAGATGGAGGTCGAGGGCGTGATCTTCCGCACCGGCATGGAGGTCGGCAAGACCGTCACCGTCCAGCGCCTGCTCGACGACTACGAGGTCCTGGTCCTGGCCGGCGGCGCCGAGCTGCCGCGCGACCTTGAGGTCCCCGGCCGCGAGCTTTCCGGCGTCCACTTCGCCATGGAATTCCTCGTCCAGCAGAACAAGCGCGTGGCGGGCGATCCGGAGGAGAAGGCCGCCCCGCAGGGCACGATCAACGCCAAGGGCAAGCACGTCGTCGTCATCGGCGGCGGCGACACCGGCAGCGACTGCATCGGCACCTCCAACCGTCACGGCGCCGCCTCGGTGACCCAGCTGGAGATCATGCCCCAGCCGCCGGCCCACGAGAACAAGGCCCTGACCTGGCCCGACTGGCCGCTCAAGCTGCGCACCTCCTCCTCGCACGAGGAAGGCGCCGAGCGCGAGTTCGCCGTCGTCACCAAGCGGTTCGAAGGCCGCGACGGCAAGGTCGAGCGCATCATCTGCGCCCGCACCGAGTGGGTCAGCGAAGGCGGCCGCACGGTCATGCGCGAGGTCGAAGGCAGTGAGTTCGAACTCAAGGCCGACCTCGTCCTCCTCGCCATGGGCTTCCTTGGACCGCGCATTCCCGGCCTTGTCGAACAGTCGCAGGTCGACCTCGACGCGCGGGGCAATGTGCTCGCCGACACCGTCAACTACCGCACCAGCCAGTCCCGCATCTTCGCCTGCGGCGACATGCGCCGGGGCCAGTCACTGGTCGTCTGGGCGATCCGCGAGGGCCGCCAGTGCGCCGAGGCGGTGGACGCCTATTTGATGGCCGAGGCGAAGGTTCCCGCCTAAGGCGCGATATCACAACCAGTTCAGCGCCGACCCAATGGCGGCCCCACCGGGGCCGCCTTTTCGCCATTTGCGGCATAGATTCCCCGACCTCGAAACCATCGAAACCAAGAACGGCAAAGATGACGCCCAATAGTGACGCTATTCGGTGTCGACATGTCGCAGGGAAATCGAGAACGTCTTTTAGTATACTGAGACCATAATCAATCAAGCGCCACCACAAACCGATCCAATGCCTTGGCTGCACTGGAGAATGGGGCGCAAAAGCGGCGGAACAGCCGCGTAGCATCAACGGCGGTTAAGGGGACCATTCATGACAGCTATCACGCGCGCCCACTCGGGCCTGCCTCATCTCGCGTTGGTTTTTCTGGCGCTCATCGCCATGATCGCCACGCCCGGTCTGGCCAGGGCCATCGACGTGGTGTCGGGCGTGTACGGCACGGGCCAGCACTCGCTGATGAGCGCCCGGCCGCTGCCGGCCAACCCCAACGAGGTGCAGCCCTTCGTGCTGCCGGTCACCAACACGGCCGAGCGTGACCAGGCCGTCGATTGCCTGGCCGACGCCATCTACTACGAGGCCGGCTTCGAGCCGCTGGACGGCCAGCGCGCCGTGGCCCAGGTGATCGTCAACCGGGTGCGCGACCGCAACTTCCCCAACTCGGTCTGCGGCGTAGTCTTCCAAGGCTTCCAGCGCAAGACCGGCTGCCAGTTCTCGTTCGTCTGCGACGGCTCGATGAAGCGCCGTCCGCCGCGTCCCGAACAGGAGGCCTTCGCGCAGCTGATCGCCGCCCAGGCCCTGTCCGGCTACGTCGAGAAGGAAGTCGGCACGGCCACGCACTACCACACCGACTACGTCAGCCCCTACTGGGCCCCGAGCCTCAAGAAGGTCAACAAGGTCGGCACGCACATCTTCTACAGCTGGCGCGGCGCCGCCGGTGAGCCGCCGGCCCTGCGCGACCCCTACGAGGGCGGCGAGGTCCGGGTCTGGCGCATGGCCGCCGCCCGCGTCCTTGGCCACGCTTAAGGTCAAAAGGGGGGAACACAGCCTCGCGCGATGCGCTAAGCTAAGGGTCGGCGGTGAGCGCCGGCCCTTTCTTTTTGCTTGAACGATCGCGTCAGGACCGTTGCACAAGCTATTCCAGATGATTGCGGCGCTGATCGCCGCGGTGACAGCCACCTTCGCTCCTCACGAGCAAGCCACGCCCACCAGAGGCGCGGCCGCGCACGTGGTGGTCGCCCCGCCGCCGGCTCCGCCCGAGCTGGCGCGGGAGCTGCGCGCGGCAGGCGAGGGCTTCAACGGCCGCGTCGGCATCGCCATTCGCGACGTGCAGTCCGGCTGGACCGCCGAGTTCAACGGCGATGAGCTCTTCCCCCAGCAAAGCGTCTCCAAGCTGTGGGTGGCGCTCGCCACCTTCGATGACATCGACCACGGCCGCGCGCGCCTCGATGAGCCGGTGGTCATGCGCCGCGAGGACCTGTCGGTCTTCCACCAGCCGATCCGCGGACGCATCGACAGCGACGGCTATGAGACCACCGTCGATGAGCTGCTGACCTACGCGCTGGCCAAAAGCGACAACGCGGCCAACGACTTCCTCATGCGCAAGACCGGCGGCGGCCAGGCGGTGCAGGATGTCATCCGCAACAAGGGCCTTGGCAAGATCCGCGCCGGGACCGAGGAGCGCCTGCTGCAGGCCAAGATCGCCGGCATGACCTGGCGGCCCGAATACGGCATCGACTGGGGCTTCCAGTACGCCCGGGCCGAATTGCCCGACGCCTACCGCAAGGCCAAGCTGGACGAATACGTCGCCGACCCGGACGACGGCGCCGCTCCGACCGCCATCGTCGCGGCCCTGGCCCGGCTGAAAAAGGGCCAGCTGCTCTCGCGACCCTCCACCGACCGGATGCTGGAGATCCTGTCGGAGACCGTCACCGGCCGCAGCCGCCTGCGCTCGGGCCTGCCCGACGGCTGGACCATCGCCCACAAGACCGGCACCGGCCAGGAGCTCGGCGCCCGCGTCACCGGCTGGAACGATGTCGGCCTGCTCACCGCCCCCGACGGGCGCACCTACGCCGTGGCCGTGATGATCGCCGACACCACCGCGCCCGCCGGCCAGTGCAACGCCCTCTTCCAGAAGGTCGCGCGCCTGGTCGCCGACTTCCACGACAAGCGCTTCGCGGAGCAGCAGCAGACGCAAAACGACACTGGCGAGGCGGCCGAGAAAGCCGCTTAACTGGGCGCCCCATTCCAGAAGGCGCCCCCCATGCACGACCTCTTCTCCCTCAAAGGCCGCACGGCCCTGATCACCGGCGGCTCGCGCGGCATCGGCAAGATGATCGCCACCGGCTTCCTGACGCAGGGCGCGAGGGTCTACATCTCCTCGCGCAAGGCCGGCGCCTGCGAGGAGACCGCGCGCGAACTGTCCTCGCTCGGAAGCTGCATCCCCCTGCCCATGGACGTCTCCACCGTCGAGGGCGCCCGCAAGCTGGCCGCCGCCTACGCCGAGCGCGAGGGCTCGCTCGACATCCTGGTGAACAACGCCGGGGCCGCCTGGCTGGCGCCCTTCGACGAGTTCCCCGAAAGCGGCTGGGACAAGGTCCTGGACCTGAACCTCAAGGGACCCTTCTTCCTCACCCAGGCCCTCGCGCCCGCCCTGCGCGCCGCCGCCACGCGCGAGCGCCCGGCCAAGGTCATCAACATCTGCTCGATCGACGGCATCGCCGTGAACCCGCAGGAGACCTACCCCTACCAGGCCTCCAAGGCCGGCCTCATCCACCTGACCCGCCGCATGGCGCGCCAGCTGATCCACGACCACATCGTGGTCAGCGGCATCGCGCCCGGCGCCTTCGTTTCGGACATGAACATCGCCGCCCGAGACCATGGCGAGGCGGTCGCCGCCCGCATCCCCTCGGGCCGCATCGGCACGGACGAAGACATGGCCGGCGCCGCCATCTACCTGGCCTCCAGGGCCGGAGACTACGTGGTCGGCGCGACGCTCACAGTGGATGGCGGCGTGGCCTATGCTTGAGCTCTCCCTCCCCTTTATGGGGAGGGTGGCTCGCGCAGCGAGGCGGGTGGGGCAGTACTCCCCCACCTGAGGGCTTCGCCCTCTTCCCTCCCCATGAAGGGGAGGGAGGAACTGGGTTTATTGGTTCAGGTTCTCACCGCATGGACGGATCACAGCAGATGAAGCGCGCCGGGGAGCGCCCGCGCCGCGGCCCGCCGAAGCTGACCGAAGGCCCCATCACCAGCACGCTGTTCTGGTTCTCCCTGCCGGTGCTGGGGACCAACGTCCTGCAGTCGCTGAACGGGTCGGTGAACGCGGTCTGGGTCGGCCAATTCCTGGGGGAGGCGGGGCTGACCGCGACGGCCAACGCCAACCTCGTTCTCTTCCTGCTGCTCGGCGTGGTGTTCGGGGTCGGCATGGCCGCGACCATCATGGTGGGCCAGGCGATCGGCGCGGGCGACATCGCGCGCGCCAAACAAGTGGCCGGTACGGGCGCGGCGTTTTTCGCCGTCGCTTCGGTGCTGGTGGGGCTGGCCGGCTTCCTCCTCACCCCCACGATCCTGCGCATGCTCGGCACGCCGGGCGAGGCGCTCGGCATGGCCGAGGACTACCTGCGCGTCATCTTCCTGGCCCTGCCGGCGCTCTACTTCCTGACCTTCCTCATGATGACCCTGCGCGGGGCGGGGGACGCCAGGACGCCGCTGATCTTCATGGCGGTGACGGTCGGCATCGACATGGCGCTGAACCCGCTGCTGATCCGGGGGATCGGCCCGTTTCCGCGCCTGGGCATCGCCGGATCGGCGACCTCGACCCTGATCGGCCAGGTCATCGCCCTGATCGGCATGCTGATCTACATCTACAAAAAGCCCCTGCCGCTGCGGCTGGTGGGCGAGGAGCTGAAGTACCTCAAGCCCGACCTCTCCATCCTCAAGGCCACCATCACCAAGGGCCTGCCCATGGGCGCCCAGATGCTGGTGGTGTCGGGCTCGGCCATCATCATGATGGGGATGGTCAACGGCCACGGCACCGTCACCGCCGCCGCCTACGGGGTCGCGGCGCAGATCTGGACCTACATTCAGATGCCGGCCATGGCGATCGGCGCCGCCGCCTCGTCCATGGCCGCCCAGAACGTCGGTGCGCGCCAGTGGCGGCGGGTGGAACTCACCGCCCGCTCCGGGGCCCTGATCAACCTGGCCCTGACCGGCGCGCTGGTGCTGCTCATCTACGCCGCCGAGCCCTATCTGCTGCGGCTGTTCCTGCCGGGCGATGCGCCCGCCATCGCGGTCGCCAGCCACATCAACCTGATCGTCGCCTGGTCCTTCATCATGTTCGGCGTGACGTTCGTGCTGTTCGGCGTGGTCAGGTCCACCGGCGCGGTGACCCCGCCGCTGATCGCGCTGGCCGTCTCGCTGCTCGGCGTGCGGCTTGTGTTCGCCAAGGCGCTGGAGCCGGCCTGGGGCGCGGACGCCATCTACTGGAGCTTCCCGGTCTCCATGGCGGCCTCGGCGCTGATGGCGTTCGGCTACTACCGCTGGGGCGGCTGGCGAAAGGCCCGGATGGCCCCGGTGCGCGAGAGCGGCGAGGTCGATCCCACCGGCTTCGCCACCCCCGCCATGGACGCCCTGTGCCCCGACGAAGAGGACGCTAGGGGCTGAGTTCGACGCCCACGTCTTCCTCGGTGTTGTAGCGCTTGGGCGCCTTGAGCCCCAGCGCCTTGGCCAGCTTCGCATCCCAGCCGTAGGGGTCGGGCAGATAGACCAGCTTGCCGGCGTTGTCGACGAACACCGTGTGATAGAGCAGCCGCACGGGGATCTTGTCCTTCAGCGGCACGACGCCCGTGTCGCGCGAGGCCAGCTTGCGGTCGAAGGCGTCCAGCACCCCCTGTTCGCGCGCCAGCATCCGCGCGAAGTCCAGGGCATGGTGCACCCGCACGCAGCCGTGGCTCCTGTGGCGGAACGGGGTCTCGAAGGCCGATTTGCTCGGCGTGTCGTGCAGGTAGATGGCGTACTTGTCGTCGAGGTCGAACTTGACCTCGCCCAGCGCCGCCTTGGGCCCGGGCTTTTGCACCACCCGGCCGTCTTCGATCACCATGCCTTGCGAGGCCAGGAAGCCGGGGCCCTTGGGCAGCACCTCCTTCTCGGCGATCCCCTGCGGCACGTTCCACGGCGGATTGGCGACCAGCTGGAACATCAGCGCGCCGAGCTGCGGCGTCGGATTGTGCGGCCGCCCCACCACCACCCGCGCCGAATAGGCGAGGGACCCGCCCTTGTAATAGTCGAGCAGGGCGGCGGCGGTGTTCACGTCGATCCGCGTCGCCGGCACATCGCGCGCCAGCCAGCGCCGCTGCTCCAGGTTCAGCGCCAGCTGCTGGGCATGGTCCGACAGCGCCGAGTTCAGCGCGTCCACCGTCTCATCGCCGATGGTCCCATCCGCCTTCAGCCCCGCCTCGTTCTGCAGGCCCTTGATCGCGGGGACCATGGCGGCGGTGTAGGTCGTCGCCTGCGGGTTGGCCGGACCGGCCGCAAAGCCGGCGTTGGCCAGCGCGGCGACGATCAGCGGCATGCGCGGATCCTTCTCCCCGGGCTTGATCGCCTCGCCGTGGGGCACGGGCTGGGCCTTGGTTTCCTTGATGCGCTGGAGGACCTTCACATACTCGTCCGACAGCGCCTTGTACTCGGCGTCCCGCGGCGCGAGGCTGTCCAGCCAGGCGCCGACATTACCGTCCTCCACGGCCTTCGACAGACCCGCCACGATGTCCACCTTCGGCCGCGCCAGGGTGTAGAGGCCATAGACCTTCCTGGGGTCGGCCATGCCGGTGGCCAGCGCATCGGCGTAGGAGATCGCCGCCAGCGTCAGCGCGCTCTCCTCGCGGGCCTTGTCGGGCGCCTGACCGATCATCGCCAGGAACCGGTCGGCGTCGATGCCGTGCCGCTCGGAGCCCTTGATCGCCTCCTTCAGATCCCTGGCCGCGCCGCCGCTCCAGGCGGGCTTCCACTGGCGGGCCTCATAGAACTCGCGCACGCGCGGGTCGGTGGAGGCCTTCTTCAGCGCCGATGCGGAGACCTGGTTGGTCCCGGGCAGGCTCATCCCGTCGCAGGCGGACGTGGAGACGAGAAGAACGGCGGCGGCGGCGAACAGCGCGGACCTGGACATGAAGCTCCCGGGAACAAGGGCGTTGGTTGAACAAGCAACGCAAAAGCCAAGGTTTCGCTTCAAACGGTCGGCACGTGGTAGTCGGCGAGCAGCCGGCGCACCTGTTCGCGGCGGCGCTCCAGCGCCTCGTCGATGGCCCTGCGCAGCTCGGGCTTGTCCTTGCTGACGCCCATGGAAACATCGAACACCATCGGCCACTGCGGCCCGTCCAGCCATGGATGTACGGGCGTCAGCTTCAGGGGATGGGCCGCCTTCGCCGCGAAGTAGCCGGCCAGCGGTCCCCAGACGATCGCCACGTCCACATCGCCCCGGTCCACGGCCTGCACGATCTGCGCCGGGGGGTTGGGCCGGTTGTAGTCGCCATAGAGGGTGTAGCCGCGCACGTTCTCCACGATCCCGCGCCGCGCCAGCGAGTGGGCCGGCGGGGTATTGGAGCCGTCGTCGCCCACCATCTGCACGCCGATGGTCAGGTCCCGCAGCCGCGGATCGTCGAAGCTTTCGATATCCAGCCCCCGGTCCGCCCGCGTCAGGAACACATAGGTCGAGCGGTAGTAGGGCCGCGTCGTCGCCAGCATCTCCAGCGCGCTCGCCACCCCCGGCCACACGTCACAGCGGCCCTCGCGGATGGTGTTGCGCACATAGCCGCGCCGCTGCGCCCACCAGGTGTACTCGACCTTGCGGCCCAGCTCGCCCGCGACCATCTCGGCCAGCTTGTTTTCGAAGCCTTCGCCCGCGGCGTTGGAGAAGGGCATGTTGTTGGGGTCGGCGCAGACGCGCAGAACCTTGTCGTCCCGCGAGCAGGCCGCCAGCGTCAGCAGCAGAACGGCGAGCCAGACCCTCATGGCGTCACCACCACGCCCCACGGCTTGCCTCCGGTCTTGATCACCTTGATGCGCTTCATCGAGGCGGTGTCGATCACCGCTACATCGCCCGACAGCCCGCTCGCCGCATACAGCCGCTTGCCGTCCGGCGAGATGCCGAGCCCCCAGTTGCGGAAGCCGGACCTGGCCAGCCGCAGCACCTTGAAGCTCTTTGCGTCGATCTCCGCGACATGGTTGCCGCGCCCCAGCGCCACATAGACCTTCGAGCCGTCGGGGCTGGCCCGCATGTCGATGCTCTGCACGTTCTTCGGCGCGTCGCCCTCGGCCAGGTCGACAACGGCGATGGGCTTGCGCGTGGCCATGTCGAACACGGTCAGCGTCGCCCGCGCCTCCGAACTGACCCACAGCCGCCGCCCGCCGTCGGTGAACAGGACATCCCGTGGCCGGGTGCCGACCATGGCGCTTTCCACCAGCTCGCCCGTCCGCGCGTCGATGAAGTGGACCAGGCTCGCGGCCTCGGAGGTGCAGATCACCCAGCGCCCGTCCGGGCTGATCCCCATGCCCTCCGGCTCGGCGCCCACGTCCGTCTCTCGCACGATCTGGTTGGCCGCGATGTCGAGGAAGGACACCTTCGCGTCGTCCTCGTTGGCGATGTAGAGCATCCGCCCGTCGGGGCTGACCGCGAACCGCTCGGGATCGGGGCCCGAGGTCAACTGGCGCACCACCTTGCGGCTGGCCAGGTCCACCACGTCGATGCGGTTGTCGTTGCTCGCCGCCACATACAGCGTCCTGCCGTCCGGGCTAAGCCCAAGGCCTCTCGGCCGCGCGCCGACTGGAATGTCGGCCACCTTCGTCGCGCTCGCGCCGTCGATCACATGGATGACGTTGCTCTCCTCGTTCGAGACATAGGCGGTGTGCGGCGCGGCCTCCGGCAGCCGCTGACAGCCCACGGCGAGTACGGCCACAAGGCCCAGCAAGATGCGCTTCATCCGGTCCCCCGATGACAGGCAGGTCCGCTTCCAACGCCTCAGCTTGGCCGTCCGATCCCGCTCATGGGCGCCGCCCCAAAGCGTTTTCGCAGAGCGGTCTGCAAAAGCGCTGGTTGTCGGGGATCGCATAACGCGGGTATCAGCCGCGCCAATCATCCAATCCGCTTGGGGACAGCACGATGGACACCACGACGGCCTGGCCGCGGAAGACCCGCGAGTTCCACAACCACCACATGAACTCGGAAATCTGGAACGCCTTCAAGTTCCGCGACGACGACATCATCGTCGCCACCTACGCCAAGTCCGGCACCACCTGGACGCAGCAGATCGTCGGCCAGCTGGTCTTCCAGGGCGACCCCGACGTGCCGGTGCATGAGATTTCGCCCTGGCTCGACCTGCGCATCATGCCGCCGGACACCATGGACAAGCTTGAGGCGCAACAGCACCGGCGGATCGTCAAGACCCACCTGCCGCTCGATGCGCTCGTCTTCAGCCCCAAGGCCAAGTACCTCTACATCGCTCGAGACGGACGCGATGTGGTCTGGTCGATGTACAACCATCACGTCTCGGCCAACGACCTCTGGTACATGGCGCTGAACAACACGCCGGGGCTGGTCGGCCCGCCTATCGAAAAGCCCAATCCCGACATCCGCCAATACTTCCTGGGTTGGATGCATGAGGACGGCGCGCCGTTCTGGCCGTTCTGGGAAAACATCGCCACCTGGTGGGCCGCCCGCGACCTGCCGAACGTCAAGCTGGTCCACTTCAACGACCTCAAGCGTGACCTGGAAGGCCAGATGCGCGCCATCGCCGACTTCCTGGAGGTCGACATCGCCGAGGACCAGTGGCCGACGGTGGTCGAACACTGCACCTTCGACTGGATGAAACAGCACGCTGAAAAGGTCGCCCCCCTCGGCGGCGCCATCTTCGAGGGCGGGGCCGGCCAGTTCATCAACAAGGGGACCAACGGCCGCTGGCGCGACGTGCTCACCGCCGACGACATCGCCGCCTACGAGGCGATGGCCGTCGAGAAGCTGGGCGCCGATTGCGCGGCCTGGCTGGCAAGCGGCGACAACACCGCGTCCTGAAGCCCGCTCGCGGCTCCGCGACGGGGTGACTAAGCTGCCGGAACTGTTATGTTTTCTTTATGCGCCTGACGACAGCCGCCGCCGCCTTCGTCCTGGTGATGGGCTTGCCGCTCGCCGCCCGGGCGGCGTCGTGCCCGGAGCAGCCCCCCGTTTTCTCCGCCGGCGCCAAGTTCGCCGGAGAGGTTCGCCAGGTGCTGGACGGCCGCACCATCTGCATCGGCCATTCGCGGGCGGAGTCCAGCTGGTTCGCCGTGCGGCTGGTCGACCTGCACCCCGACAAGCCGACGAGCCGGGGGGCCCGGCGCGCCCTCGGCCGCGAGGGTCTTGGCAAGTACGTCGTCTGCACCGTGGCGGCCCCGTCCGACCCGACGGCCAGCACGCCCTTGCCGGCGGTCTGCCGCGTCGCCGGCGTCAGCCTTGGCCTGCGCGTCGCCAACGGACGAAAGAGCGGCCTCTGACCATTTGAGGCTCCTCAAGGAGGTTCGCGCGTTGGGAACTATGGTCCCTTTGTCAGCGCCTGGAGCCTCATGCCTCGTAATCTTCTCGCCGCCACCGTCGGCGCCCTCGCCATCCTGAGCGCCGCGCCGGCCTTGGCCGCGCCGCCGCCGATGAGTCAGAGCGCGCTGGAAATGGCGGCCGCCAATCCCGCCGTGCGCGCCTTCTACCAACGCACCAATTGGCGCGCGGCGTGGGAGCCCCAGGACGAGCGCGCCCTGCGCGCGGCGCTGGCGGACGCGGATCGCCACGCCATCGACGGCAAGGTCTACCTGCGCAAGCTCGACGCCGCCTCCAGCCCCGCCGCCAGGGAGGCCGCGCTGACGGAGGCGGCGCTGTCGTATGGCCACGCGCTCGCCTTTGGCCTGGTCAATCCCGAGAGCCTGTTTGGCCTTTACACCATCGACCGCTCGGCCGGAGACCTGCAGGGGGGCCTGGCCGCGGCGCTGGCGAAGAACAACGTCGGCGACTGGATCGCCAGCCTCGCCCCGCGGGACGCCGAATATCGGGCCCTGTCGCGCGCCTATGTCGAGGCCGTGGCCCGCTCAGGGGGCGCGGCGCCCGCGCCGATCCCCGCCGGCGGCCTGATCCGGCCCGGCGTCAGCGACCCGCGCGTGCCCGCCATCGCCGAGGCGCTCGCCCGCCGAGGTTATGAGGGCGAGACGAACGGGACGGTCTGGACCAAGTCGCTGGCGGACGCCCTGTCACGCTTCCAGTCCGACAGCGGCATCGCGCCGGACGGCATCGTCGGGCCGCACGCGTTGGGCGCCCTGAACGCCGATGCTTCCGACCGCGCCCGGCAGCTGGCCGTGAACCTGGAGCGCCGGCGCTGGCTGTCGCGCAATCCCGGCCAGCGGCGGGTGGACGTCAACATCGCCGCCAGCTTCCTCGAATACTGGCGCGGCGGCGAGATCGTTGACCGCCGGCGCGTGGTGAACGGTAAGCCCGATACGCCAACGCCCCAGCTCGGCTCGACCATGACCCGGCTGGTCGTCAACCCGCCCTGGAACGTGCCCTCGAAGATCGCGCGCAACGAGATCCTGCCCAAGGGCCGCGGCTATCTGAGCAGTCACAACATGTACATCCAGGACGGCCGCGTCGTTCAGCGTCCGGGGCCGAATTCGGCGCTGGGCCTGGTGAAGTTCGACCTCGACAACCACTACGCCATCTACCTGCACGACACGCCGTCCAAGAGCTTCTTCGAGAGCGCCGAGCGCCACCGCAGCCACGGCTGCGTGCGGGTGCAGGATGCGCTGGGCTTTGCGCGCATGCTGGCGGGCGAGGACGGCAAGAGCGAGGAGTTCGAGGCCGACCTCGCCAGCGGCAAGACTTCAACGGTCAACATCGGCAACATCCCGGTGCGACTGCTCTACCACACCGCCTACCTGGACGCCTCGGGCGCCGTGGCCTTCGCGCCCGACGACTACGGATTGGACGACAAGGTGGCGACCGCGCTGGGCATGGGCGAGGGCATGCGCGCCTCGCCCAAGGTCGCGGCGGGCGACGTCGGACCCTAGTTGTTGCGCCACTCGGCCAGCGTCGAGCCGCTGACGGGATCTTCGAAGGATACGTCCTCGAAGCGCACCGCGATCATGCAGACCGGCCGCGTATTGGCTCCCTCGGCGCGGCAGCGGATCGCCTGGCCGTCGGGGAAGCCCGTGATCCGCCCCTCCAGCATCAGCCGGTAGCCCTTGGGCGCGATCGGCGCCTCGCCGTCCGGGGCGTTCAGCACATGCTCGTACGGGCGGCCGCTGCGCTGGAGCACGCGCGAGGAGCCGGGCTCGAAGAACATCGCCAGCGCCAGCGTCCGCTCTCCGGCCGTCGCCTCCAGCCCCGGCGCGCAGGCCTGCGAGGCCGTCCACGGACGCGGCAGCCAAAAGCCCTCGATGGCCTCGTATTCGCCATCGCCGCCCAGCGCCTGCGCCCACGCGGCCTTGGTCCAGTCCTGCGGCTTGGCCACCAGCCGGATGACCTTGGAGCCCGCGTCACGCGTCCAGTAGACGAAGCCCTTCGGGTTCTCGCCCGCCGGACCGCCGCAGCCGAACGGAATGCCGATGCGAAAGCGCTGGCCGACCAGCTCCTTGTCGCTGTCGGCGACCGGGACACCGGCGGAATAGGCTGAGGCCGCCCGGCCGACCGCCTCGATCAGCCCCTTGCGGCCCAGCGGCGGCGTGGGCAGCGGTAAGGGCTGCGGGACGACCTCCACGGCGTTGGTCGCGGGCGTCGGCGGCGGGACGGCCGGTTCGGGGCTCGGCTCAGGCGCGGGCCGGCCGCGCGCGATCACGACGGCCAGGACGATCAGGGCGACGAGGACGACTGCGCCAAGGGCCAGCCTGCGGCCGAGGGCGGTCCGGTCAGGTTCGGGCATGGCTGACCTTAACAGGAGGCGAGGGGCCTCGACTACCCAATCCGGCTTGACCGGGCGCAGGTCATCTGCGCGCATGCCGCGATGAGCTTTGACCAGGTCGTCGCCCTCGTGGTTCTGACGTGCGTGGTGGCGGGGCTGATCTGGGGCAAGTTGCGCTCGGATGTGGTCGCCCTGACCGGCGCCGCGGCCCTGCTGATCACCGGGACCATCCGCCCGACGGAGGTGCAGGGCGCCTTCGGCAGCCCGGCCATCCTGGCGCTCGCCTCGCTGTTCGTCATCGCCTACGCCATGGAGCTGTCGGGCCTGCTCGGCGCCCTGATCCGCCAGGCGACGCGGCTGTGCGGGAGGCTGGGCGTCTTCGGGTTGTGGATCGTCATCGCGCTGTGCGGCGGCGCCTCGGCCTTCCTCAACAACACCCCCATCGTGGTGCTCGGCGCGCCCTTGGTGCGCGATGTCGCCCGCTCCCTGCAGCTCTCGCCCAAGCGTTTCCTGATCCCGCTGTCCTACGTGACCATCCTCGGCGGCGCCTGCACCTTGATCGGCACCTCGACCAATCTCCTGGTCAACGACATGGCCCGCACCGCGGGCCAACCCGCCTTCTCGCTGTTCGAGGTCACCCCCGTCGGGGTCATCATCGGCATCGTCGGGGCGCTGTACCTCATCCTGTTCGGCGGCCGCATCCTCGGCCGCCGCGTGGACGGCCAGGAAGGCGCGGGCGGGGGTTCGGTCCGTGACGGGGGGGAGCTCGGCGATCCATCCCTCTACGAGCAGGACCTGCCGTTCAAGCTGCTGCCCTCGCTGACGGCCCTCGCGGTCTTCAGCGGCGTCATCGTCATCGCGGCGCTGGGCTACGCCCCCATCGCGGCGACGGCGTTCGGCGGGGCGGTGCTGCTGATCCTGCTGCGCGTCATCAGCCCCGAGCAGGCCTACCGCGGCCTGCGCCCCGAAATCCTGCTGCTGATCGCCGGCATGGTCGTCGTGGGCCTGAGCCTCGAAGTCACGGGCCTTGCCGCCGTCGCCTCCAACGCCCTCGTGGACTTCATCCGCCCGTTCGGCCCTCTGGCGGCGCTGGCGCTGCTGTACGGGTCGGCGCTGTTCGCCACCGAGATCCTCTCCAACGCCGCCATCGCCGTGCTGCTGACCCCCATCGCGGTGGCGCTGGCCGAGAGCCTGGGGGTGAGCCCGCGCCCCTTTCTGGTCGGCGTGATGATGGCCGCCAGCGCCGCCTTCGCCACCCCGTTCGGCTACCAGACCAATGTGCTGGTCTATAAGCTCGGCGACTACAACTACATGGACTTCGTGCGCGTCGGCGTGCCGCTGAACCTGGTCACCTGGGCGGCCGCGGTGATCGCCATCCCCTTCTTCTTCCCCTTCTAGGGCCGATTTCTTTTTTCACGCCGATTGCTGCACGATCTGCAAGGTGGTGCGTCTAACGTAAGCGCGGCCTTGTCCCGCGCGTTGGTGGTCGGGCATGCAGGCGGCGGCGCGAACAGGCGATCTGGTTCAGCTCAATCGGCGCTTTCGCCCGGCGCTGATGGCCTTTTTCCTGCGCCGCATCGGCAGCCACGCCGAGGCCGAGGACCTGACGCAGGAGGTCTTCGCCCGCCTCATCAACCTCTCGCCCGGAGAGCTCAATCAGGCCGACGCCTACATCTTCCAGATCGCCGCCAACCTGCTGCGTGACAGGGGCCGGCGCGAGAAGGTGCGGGCCGATTACCGCACCGGCGTGCTGGCCGGAGAGGGCGTGGGCGTCGAGCCCATCGACCCCGAGCGCGTGCTGGCCGGCCGCCAGTCGCTGGGCCAGATCGCCGCGGCCCTGCGCGAGGCGCCCGAACGCACCCGCTCCATCTTCATCCTCTATCGCGTCGAGCAGATGAAGAAGCGCGACATCGCCGAGACCTTCGGCATCTCCACCAGCGCGGTGGACAAGCACCTGATGAAGGCCATGGCCCACCTCTGGCAGCGCCTGGGGAGCCGCCCATGAGCGCCCTAAACCCCGCGCGCGAAGCCGCCGTCGCCTGGTGCTTGCGCCTGGCCGAAGGCCCGCTCGACCCCACCGAGCGCGAGGCCTTCGACGCCTGGCTGGCCGCCGACCCCGGCCACCCCGCCCTGTTCGACGAGGCCGTCGCCCTGTGGAGCGCCGCCGGGGACCAGGCCGGCGCGCCGGAAATGGTCGTCCTGCGCGGCCAGGCGCTGGAGAGCGCCCGCCGGGCCAACGCCGGCCGCTGGACCCGTGATGGCCGCCCGACCTGGCGCTTTGCCGCCATTGCCGCGAGCGTGATGGTCGCCGTGCTGGCGGGCGTATGGACCATCGGCCTGCCGACCACCTACCGGACCGGCGTCGGCGAGCGCGAGCTCGTCGCCCTGCCGGACGGCTCCAAGCTCTCGCTCGACGCCGACACCGCCGTCACTGTCCGCTACACGCAAGGCCGCCGCACGCTGTCCCTGAAGAAGGGCCGCGCCCGCTTTTCCGTCGCCAAGGACCCCCTGCGCCCCTTCACCGTCACCAGCGCGGGCAAGACGGTGGTCGCCGTCGGCACCGCCTTTTCCGTCGAGCGGCTGGGCCGGCAGGTTCGCGTCATCCTCTATGAGGGCAAGGTCTCGGTCCTCGACGACCCGCCGCTGGCCGCGCCAAGGCCGCTCGCCATCGGCCCCTCGCGCAAGACCGCCGACGTCGTCCTGAAACCCGGCGGCGAGCTCGTCATCGGCGACACCGCGCCCGTCGCCCGGCTCGCCACCGCCGACGTCGTGCGCTCGCAAGCCTGGGAAGGCGGCCAGCTCGTCTTCCGCAACGAACCGCTGGCCGACGCCGTCGCCCGCGTGAACCGCTACGCCGACCACCCGATCCGGCTCGCCGACGCCGCCGCCGCGCGCCTGGAAATCAGCGGCGTCTTCACCGCCGGCGACACCGAAGCCTTCGTCGACGGCGTCACGGCCGTCTTCCCGCTGCGCGCCCGGCAGGACGGGGAAAACACAATAATTTCGTCGGATATCCCGGCCGCAAGTGAATGATCTGGAGAGTGGTGCGTCTAACCCTTCAAGCGCTCGTCTGAGGACCGCGCGGAAAAAGGGGGGAATTGAATAAAATGCGTATTCGCAATGCCGACCGCCGCATGCTCGCCGCATCGAGCGCCGCCGCCGCGCTGATGGCGCTGGCTCAGCCGGGCTATGCTGTCGCCCAGCAGGCCACCTACAGCTTCGATATTCCGGCGCAGGACGTCAGCGCCGCGCTGTTCGCCTACAGCAAGGCCTCGCGCCAGCAGATCGTCTTCGACGGAAAATCCGTCACCAACCGCAAGAGCGCCCCGCTGGTCGGCGAATATTCCGCCTCCGACGGCCTCGAAAAGCTGCTGGAAGGCACCGGCCTGCGCGCCGAATTCGCCCCCTCCGGCGCCATCCGCATCACCGCCGATACCAGCCCCCAGTCCGGCAGCGCCGCGGGGGGCGGCGCTGAAGTCGAAGCCCTGATCGTCACGGCCCAGAAGCGTGAGGAAGACATCCAGGACGTCCCGATCGCAATTTCGGCGTTCACGCAGGAAGACCTGACGAGGAGTCAGGTGGCCGGCGGTCCGGACCTGATCACCCAGGTCCCGAACATGACCTTCACGAAGACGAACTTCTCGTCCTACTCGATCCAGCTCCGCGGCATCGGCACTCAGGCCATCTCCGCCACCACTGATCCGGCCGTCGCCGTCGCCTTCAACAACACGCCCTTCATCCGCAACCGCTTCTTCGAGCAGGAGTTCTACGACCTGCAGCGCGTGGAAGTGCTCCGCGGCCCGCAAGGCACCCTCTACGGCCGCAACGCGACGGCGGGCGTGGTCAACATCATCAGCCAAAAGCCGAAATTCGTTGCGGAAGCCAAGCTATCCGGTGATCTCGGCAACTTCAGCTCCAGCCGCGTCGAGGGGATGATCAACATCCCTCTCGTCGAGGACAAGGTCGCCCTGCGGCTCGCCGGCGCCTGGACCAAGCGGGACGGCTACGCCACCAACGAGCTGACGGGCAACCCGATCGACGGCCGCGACCTTTGGTCGACCCGCCTTTCGCTTCGGATATCGCCGACGGATCGGCTCGACGCCAACCTGATTTGGGAGCATTTCGAGGAGGACGACGACCGTATTCGCTCGGGCAAGCAACTCTGCAAGACGAACGAAGTCACGCAGGTCGGTCCTTACGCTGTCACGCACACCTCGTTGTGGATGAACAACTCCAACGACGGGTTGAGATCGGGCGTGCAGGCTCAGTTCAGCCAAGGGTGCGAGCGGAACTCACTCTACGACGAGGATTCGTTCCTCACCCCGAACGGGCTGATGATCCCGTACTACCTGCCGCTAAGCGCCATCTTCCTTCCGGCGGCGCTGGATGATCCCTACGCCAACAGGACCCAGTCGACCGACCTCAGGGTCATCGAGTCCACCGTCGACCCAGGTTATCGGGCCAAGGCTGACCTTCTCGAGTTGCAGGTTAGCTACGACCTGTCGGACAATTTGACGATTTCATCAGAGACTTCATACAGCACAGATTTCATCTTCTCGACGCAGGACTTCAACCGATTCAACACACAAAGCGGCGCTTGGGATCAGGAAAGTTTCGAAGACTCGTTTCCTGAAATCTTTCGGCCAGGCGTGTTGACTAACGGCGGGGTGTTCTGTGACCCGCAGGTCGGTTGCGCGGACCGTCTTGTGGGGGTCGACCTTTCGACTGCACAGTCCCGGCAGTTCAGTCAGGAGTTCCGCCTGGGGTCGGATTTCGAGGGACCGTTCAACTTCAGTTTGGGCGCGAACTTCCTGCGATACGACACGACTGAGAAGTATTATGTCTTCTTCAACTCGCTTGGCCTTTTTGCGGCAGTGTCGCCCTACCTCCGGCAATTCCAGCTACCGCCTTACGAAGGTGGCGTGACAGATAACTCGGAGTGCCTCCGCGATGGGCCGCGGCCCCCCCACATCGGCGGCTTCGAGTCTGTTACTGAATGCATCTATATGGATCCCAACCCGATAGACAATCTAAACGACAAAGGGCACAACTATTTCCTGAGTAAAAACCCATACAAGCTGATGTCATACGCCGTGTTTGGTGAGGCGTACTATAATATCAGCGAGAACCTGAAGATGACGGCCGGCCTGCGCTGGACCGTGGACAAGAAGGAGGCTCCGCGCATTCCTTCCTGGATTTTGGCCTCGCAATCGGTCGGCTATCCCGTGGAGGAAGTGGTCGAGCAGGAGTGGCGTGAACCCACCGGGCGCCTCGCGCTGGACTGGAAGCCAGACCTGTCGTTCACCGACGAGACCCTGCTCTATGCATCATATGCGCATGGTTACAAGGCGGGCGGGGCTAACCCGCCCCGCCCAGGCCTGGTGGTCTACAACAACACCAACGTGGCTGATATTCTGGAAGAGTCTGCCACCCGTCCAAAAACTTTCGAGCCGGAATATCTCGACGCGTTCGAAATTGGCTCCAAGAACACGCTGCTCGACGGTAACGTGACAGCCAACCTCGCGGCGTTCTATTACGACTATAAGGACTACCAGATCTCCGAAATCGTCGATCGATCTGCCTTGAATCGGAATTTCGACGCCACGATCTGGGGCATAGAGCTTGAGTCCGACTGGCGGCCGTCCGAAAACCTCCGGCTCGGACTGAAGATCGGTTACGAAGAGACGCGGATCGCCGACGGTGAGCAGGCTATCGACCTGATGGACCGTACCGCCGGCGATCCCAACTGGACCCTGCTTCGTCCGTTCCCGGTTTATCCGTCCAGCTGCATCCTGCCGACGTCGATGTTCGCTCGTTCGGACGGCGTGTACAGGGTGGGTAATATTGGCGGTGGCGGTGACGGTGGCTGCGAGCTGGCCTACACCTACAATCTGGACCCGGTCACCGGGCAACCCTACGATCCGAACACCCACATCACGACGGACGGCTTCTCGGTCGCCAATCCCTATCTCGGATTCGACCCGAGGACGGCGCCGAATGGCGGCGAGGGGATATTCAAGGATTTGTCCGGCAACGAATTGCCGAATGCGCCGAACCTGACGGCTACGATCACGGGCGACTACGCTATCCCACTGCCCAATGAGTGGCTTGCGACCCTGCACACCGATCTGCACTGGCAGGGAGAGAGCGATTGGCGTGTGTTCCAGGACCACGAGTACAGCAAGCTGGACGAATACTTCACCATGAACCTCGCCGCGATCTTCGTGAACGAAGAGCAGGGCTGGAACATCATGGCATACGTCAAGAATGTTACCGATGAGACGGCCATCACCGGCGCCTTCCTGAATTCCGACGACACCGGTCTCACCACCAACGTCTTCCTCACCGAGCCGCGTCTGTATGGCCTGCGGGTGACCAAGAACTGGTCCGGCGGTCCGCTGCTGGGCGGCTTCGGCGCCCGGCACGAGGGACCCTATCCGTGGACGGTGGAACTCGGTGGTCAGGTGCAACGACACGACGCGCCTTATGATCCAATCCAACCGACGTTCGCGGCCGCGGTAATCCCTGAGATCAATGTCATTGGTCCGGCCCAGAACCAGGACCTGGACTGGGGCGACGGCCGTGAGGTGAAGGTGACCTGGCGGCCAAACTCCGGCCCGTGGAAAGTCATGGCGGATTACCGCCGGGGCGATACAAACAGCGACGCGACCGATCTGCGGGAAGAGAGTGCGACGCCGAGCGTGTGCCTTGGGGCGGGCCCCTTCGCTTTCTTCTGCAATGACCCAAGCCGCTTCTTCTCTGCCCTGAACTGGGCGAACGCTGAGGCGGTCAATCGCGAGAAACACGAACTCATCGAATTCGCGGTCGGCCGCGACATCGGCTTTGGCGGGCTGAAGTCTTCGGTCAGCATGGGCCTGCGGCATGCCGAGCTGACGTCGGAGACCGATCTGTCGGTCAATACGGTACCTGACTGGTACCTGGAGCCTGGCTTTGTGCTCGGGGGGCCCGCGCCTCACAAGCATCGCTATACTGCGGACCTGAGCAGCGAGCGTGAATTCGAAGGTACCGGACCGGTGATCACGTGGGATGCATCCTACCCTGTGCTGGAGGGTGAATTCGGCGACCTTAACCTGGATTGGTCGCTCTCCGGTGGCGCGCTCTTTGGTAAGCAGGATGTCACGAACACCGGCATGGAGACCTCCCGCTTCTACGAAGGCGGCGGCTTCCAGACCATCGTCATCTTCTGGCAACCGCCGATCAGCACTGAAGAAGAAGTGGTGGACAGCCACCGGAGCGGCTCGGCCACGGTTCCGGTCGGTAGCGCCTCAATTGGCCTGTCGTACACCGTTGACCGATTCAACATCGGGGCGGGTTATCGCTGGGAGCGCTACTTCGACGCTCTCGATGCCGGCTACGATGCGCCTGATGACGCTGACCGCACGATCGACGGTCCGTACTTCAAGGTCAGCCTCGGTTTCGGCGGCTAGCGAACCCGGCTTCGGTCCCCTCTGAACCGGAATTGACTGAGGCGGCGGGTCACCACCTGCCGCCTCTTTTCTTGCCCGCTTGACAGCCTCGCCAACCCCGCCAGCCTAATCGCGTACGCACGTACGTGAGGGGAGGCCGACAAACCCATGCTGCCGTCGGGTCGCGCGCAATGGCTGGCTGCGAACGTGCTGCCGCACGAGCGGGCCCTGCGCGCGTGGCTGGCGGACCGCACCGGCGGGGCCGAGGTCGACGACGTGGTGCAGGAGACCTACGCCATCCTGGCGGGCCTGCCCTCCGTCGCCCAGATCCACAATCCGCGCGCCTACGCCTTCCAGGTCGCCCAGACCGTCGTCCTCCAGCGCCTGCGCCGCGCGGCCATCGTTCGCATCGACGCAGTGGAGGAAATCGAGCGCTTGAGCATCTCTAACGACGAGCCCTCGCCCGAGCAGCTCGTGTCCGACCGCCAGGAGCTTCGTCAGGTCGCCATGCTGATCGCCGCCCTGCCGCCCAAATGCCGCGAGGCCTTCCTCCTGCGAAAGGTCGAGGGCCTCAGCCAGCGCGAGATCGCGCGGCGCATGGGCGTGTCGGAAGGCACCGTCGAAAAACACATCGCCAAGGGCGTGCGCCTGTTGATGGACGCCATGACCCTGAACACCAACCCCAGCCTCTGGAGCCGCCAAGCGCATGAGCGCCGACAGCGCACGGATCGACGACGCGGCCGCTGAGTGGGCCGCGCGCGCCGACGCCGGCGCGCTCTCGCCCACCGACGCGCACGCCCTGGACGCCTGGCTGGCGGAGGACCCCCGTCACCTCGGCGCCTACGCGCGCGCGTCCGCCGTCCTCGCGCACTTCGATAAGGCGAAGGCCCTGGGCCCCGATTTCGAAGCGCCGCCGCAGCCCCGCGTCAGCCGCCGCGCGGCCTTCTCCGCCATCGCCGCGACGCTGGCCGTGACCGCCGGCGCGGGGGCGATCACCTACGCCTACGTCTTCCGCCGCTATGCCACCAAACAGGGCGAGATGCGCCGCGTGGCCCTGCCCGACGGCTCGACCGTCACGCTCAACACCGCCAGCGAAGTCATCGTCGATTACACCGGCGACAAGCGCACCGTGCGCCTGACCCGGGGCGAGGCGCTGTTCGACGTCGCCACCGGCGCCGCGCCCTTCGTGGTGGAGGCCGGCGGCGTGCGCCTGCGGGCCCGGAAGGCCAACTTCAACGTCCGCCAGCGCGAGGGCCGCCAGGTCGAGGTGCTGGTGTGCGACGGGGTCGTCAACCTCGACGGCGGCGGCAAGATCGCGCGCCTGCCCAAGGCCACGCTCGCCTACGCCCGCCCCGCAGCGCCGGTCTCCGCCCGCGCGGTGGACGGCGACGACGTCTCGCGCAAGCTCGCCTGGCGCGAGGGCATGATCGCCTTCCACGGCGAAACCCTGGCCGAAGCCGCGGGCGAATTCGCCCGTTACTCCGGCGACCGCATCCTCATCGACGACCCGGAAGTCGCCCGCCGCACGGTCGTGGGCCTCTTCGTCGCCAACGACCCGCAAGGTTTCGCCAAGGCCGTCGCCACCAGCTTCGGCCTCGAGCTCCACGACGCGCCGGAGGGCGTGCGCCTCACCGCCGGCGATTCGGCGTAGGATTTTTCGCCGCCGCGATGGGGGAAACCGGCGCCCCCGATCATCCACTCAGGCGAAGCGCCGAAAAACCGGCGCATCCAATGGGGGGAACCATGGAACTTCGTCGTAAGACCCTGAAGCACGCGCTCAGCGCCGGCTGCGCCCTGGCCGTGCTGGCGATGGCCACCGGCGCGGCGGCCGAGCAACGCACCTTCAACATCGCCTCGAGCAAGGCGACCGACGCCATTCCCGAATTCGCCCGCCAGGCCGGCGTCCAGATCGTCGCCCCGGCCGAGCGCCTGCGCGGCGTCAACACGAAGGCGCTGGAGGGCCAATACGACACCCGCCAGGCCCTCGCCATGCTGATCGAAGGCACCGGCCTGAAAGTCGTCTCCGACGACGGCCGCACCATCATGCTGGCGGCCGACGCCCCCCAGTCCGGCAGCGCCGCGGGGGGCGGCGCTGAAGTCGAAGCCCTGATCGTCACCGCCCAAAAGCGCGAAGAAGACATCCAGGACGTCCCGATCGCCATTTCGGCGTTCACCCAGGAAGACCTGACGCGTTCGCAAGTCGCCGGCGGCCCGGACCTGATCACCCAGGTCCCCAACATGACCTTCACCAAGACGAACTTCTCGTCTTACTCGATCCAGCTCCGGGGCATCGGCACACAGGCAATCTCGGCGACGACCGATCCGGCCGTCGCCGTCGCCTTCAACAACACCCCGTTCATCCGTAACCGCTTCTTCGAGCAAGAGTTCTACGACCTGCAGCGTGTCGAGGTTCTGCGGGGCCCGCAGGGCACGCTGTACGGCCGCAACGCGACCGCCGGCGTGGTCAACATCATCTCGCAGAAGCCGCGGTTCCAGTTCGAGGCCAAGGCGTCTGGCGACGTCTCCAACTTCAGTTCCAGTCGCATCGAGGGAATGGTCAACATCCCGCTGGTTGAAGATATCGCGGCGCTGCGGGTCGCGGGCGCTTGGACCAAGCGCGATGGCTATGCGACGAACCAGCTCACGGGCAATCCCATCGACGGACGTGACCTTTGGTCAACGCGTGTTTCACTGCGGGTTTCGCCGAATGATCGCATCGAAGCCAACCTGATCTGGGAGCACTTCCAGGAAAGCGACGACCGGCTGCGTTCAGGCAAGCAGTTGTGCACGAAGGATGACATCACCGAGGTCGCAGGGTTCGATGTCTCGCCGATCGGTCAAAATGCCGATGGATCATTTCTTTACCGCCGCCTGCCGAACGTCGGTCAGGGAGGCCCGATGGCAACGGCCCAGGCCAACTTCAGTCAGGGGTGCAAGCGTGGCTCGCTGTATTCGCCGGAAGCGTTCCAGACGCCGCTTGGGGTGATGCTGCCCTATTATGTTCCCCTTGGTTCCATCGGTCTGCCGATCACGCGCGAAGATCCCTATGTGAGCTCGGTCCAGAGTCGTGATCTGCGTGTGATAGAATCAACTGTCGATCCCACCTACCGCGCCAAGAACGACCTCGGTGAATTGCAGATCAGTGTCGATATTGGGGAACATCTGACCTTGGCGTCAGAAACTTCATATGCCGACGATTTCGTCTACTCACTGCAGGACTTCAACCGTTTCAACACCATCTCCGGCGCATGGCAACAGCCGAATCAATTCGCGCGGCCGGGTGTTCTAACAACCGGGCCGAACGGCGGCATCTTCTGTGACCCCCAGCTGGGCTGCTCCGATCGCATGATCGCGGTGGACGTTTCCACAGCGAAGGCCACGCAATTCAGCCAGGAATTCCGCCTCTCCTCGAACTTTGATGGCGCATTCAACTACAGCGTCGGCGCAAATTTCCTGAGAGCCGATAGCGAAGACAAGTACTACGTCTTCATCAATTCGCTCAGCCTTATCATGGCGATGCCCAACACGTACGGACCGCTGTCTCCCTACGTCGGCGGCATCACCGACAATCGGGAATGCCTGTTCAACGGGTACGAGCCCGGTGACGTAAACATCGCTCACGCCGTCAACGGGTGCGGGTATATGGATCCCAATCCAATCGAGAGCGTCAATGACCAGGGACACAACTACTTTCTCAGTAAGAATCCTTACAAGCTGATGTCCTACGCCGTTTTCGGCGAAGCCTACTATAATTTCACGGATGCCTTGAAGCTAACGGCCGGTTTGCGCTGGACGGTCGACAAGAAGGAGGCGCCGCGCATCCCCAGCTGGTTGGTCGCCATCCAGAGCTACGGCTATCCGGTCGCCGAGGTGATCGAGCAGGAATGGCGCGAGCCCACCGGTCGTCTCGCCCTCGATTGGAAGCCCGATCTGGCATTCACCGACGAGACGTTGCTCTACGCATCCTTCGCCCACGGCTACAAGGCGGGGGGCGCCAATCCGCCGGGTTATGTGCGGGTCTATTATGCGGACCCCACTGTGGCCGCCGCGAATATCGCCGCCTCAGCCACCCGTCCAAAGACGTTCGATCCTGAGTTTGTCGATGCCTTTGAGCTGGGCTCCAAGAACACCGTCCTCGACGGCGCGGCCACGCTGAACATTGCGGCTTTCTACTACGATTACAAGGACTACCAAGTCTCCGAAATCGTGGATCGCTCAGCCTTCAATCGCAACTTTGACGCCAAGGTCTGGGGGATCGAGTTGGAAAGCGAATGGCGGCCGCTCGAAAACCTGAAGCTCGGCCTAAAGGTGGGCTATGAGAAAACGCGCATCGGAGACGGAGAGCAGGCTATAGACCTGATGGACCGCACCGCCGGAGACTCCCGGTGGATGGTTGTTCGTCCGTTCCCGACCTATGCCTCGAGTTGCATCCTGCCGACGTGGCTGCACGTGGGGAACACGATCAACGATCCCAGCAACCCGGAATTGATACTGCTAGGGGGCGGCCCGGGCGGTAGCGCGACCGGCTGCGAGTACGCCTACATAAAGGGAGTTGATCCGGCCGCCGCTGGCCGGTCGCACGGGCGGGAGGGAGTCATTAATTACACCGCCTGGAGCACCAATCCCGACGACTATGCGGGACTGGTGTGGCCTGGCGGCGTGGTCACTGATCGTACCTATCCAGGATGGGACCCTTCAACCGCGCCGAACAATGGCGAAGGGATCATGAAGCCCCTCGGCGGCAATGCCCTTCCCAACGCGCCGGAATGGACCGCGACGATCACGGCGGACTACACCATTCCCCTGCCTAACGAATGGCTCGTCACGCTCCACACGGACTTGCATTGGCAGGCGGAGTCATACTGGCGCGTTTTCCAGGACAATGATTTCAGTACGCTCGATGAGTATTTCACCATGAACCTGGCCGCGATCTTCACCAATGAAGAGCAGGGCTGGAACGTCATGGCCTACATCAAGAACGTCACCGACGAGACGGCCATCACGGGGGCCTTCTTGAACTCCGACGACACCGGCCTGACCACCAACGTCTTTCTGACCGAGCCCAGGCTCTACGGGTTGCGCGTGACCAAAGCCTGGACAGGGGGGTCGACGTGGGGCCCGTTCGGAAGCAAGGGGGAGCCGTCGCTCTTTGTGGAACTGGGCGGGCAAGTGCAGCGACATGATGCGCCCTATGAGACGGTGCGCCCGGTGATGGCCGATGAGTTCTCCGACGCGATCAACAACTTTGAGGATGCTCAGAACCGCGATCTGGACTGGGGCGATGGTCGGGAAATTCGGCTGACCTACGCTCCAGTTGGGCGAGGATGGAGGGCTTCCGCTGGCTTTAGGACTTCTGTGAGTAATGCCACCGATCACGACCGTGACACCGAACTGGTGGCCGGGGGTTGCGCCATTGGCCAATGGCTGTGCGACAACAATCCGCTTTTCACCAAATACCAATGGAAGGGCCTGGATTACTCGGACATTCACGTGAAGACCAATGAGGAGCACGAGTTCATTGACTTTGCCGTGGGGCGCAGTGTTGGCGTCGGACTATTCGGCGAAGGCCAGTCCTGGATCGAAGGGGGACTTCGTTACGCCGCGCTCAAATCGACCACGCACCTGGATATGGGCGGCATTCCCGACTGGTATTCGCCTGACTCGGAGTACATCGCGTTCATCCAGACTCCGCATAGCTTTGACAAGCTGGAGGCAATGCTCGAACGCGATTTCAAGGGCTTCGGACCCGAAGTGACCTGGGATGTTCACCAGCGCCTGCTGGGTAATGAGGACGTGGGCCACCTGAACGTCGACTGGAAGGTTGGAGGTGGCGTTCTCTTCGGCAAGCAGAAGACGACCGCGGAAGGCGATGAGACCGTGCAACACTACGGCGGCAACGTCTTCGCCGGCCTGACGCTCGATGGTCCCGCTGAAGTGACGGCGGCGCCGGACGACAGATCGACCTCCGTCACGGCGCCCTTCGTCGATGTCAGCCTGGGTCTTTCCTACGACGTCCAACGCTTCAAAGTCAGCGCCGGTTACCGATGGGAGCGGTACTTCGATGTGCTCGATGTCGGCTACGACGAGCACAAGGACGCCGACCGCACCATCGACGGCCCCTACTTCAAGATCGCCGTCGGCTTCGGCGGCTGACACAAAACGCTCCGGCTTCGGTCCCCTCTGAACCGGAATTACTGAGGCGGCAGGTCACCCTGCCGCCTCTTTCTTATCCGCTGCGGTTTGGCCGGCGCGATACTGTGCGGATGAGCCAACTTATCCGCGCCGCCGTCTTCGCCCCCACGCGCCCGCCCGCGTCCGCGCCCGCCCGCCCGCGCCCCTCCCCGCGCGCGCCCGCGCGAGGAAATTCAGTCCAGAACTTTTTCCACCGCAAATTCAAGCACTTCGGTCGCCCGCCTTGGCGTCAGGCGCTGGTGGGTGCGCAGGCGGTCCCAGGCTTCGAAGCTGAGGAGGGCGTCGAGGGCTTCGAATTTCAGCTTGTCCTTCACCACCTCCGGCGGGGCCTGGCGGCGGAGGATTTCGCGGGCGATTTCCACGAACCTGGCCTGGTCGGCCTCCAGGAAGCGCGAGCGGTGGCGGTTGGCGGCTGTAGACCGCTTGAACTGGCCGATCTTTTCGTAGGCCCAGGCCCGGCGGCGGACCAGCTCCAGCACCCGGCCGCGGGGCGTCGCCGCCTCGAACGGGGTTTCGACGACCGCCCGCAGCTCGGCCTCGATGACTTCGGACATCTCGCGATAGAGGCTGTCCATGTCGGTGAAGTGCCGGAAGACCGTGCGCAGGCCGACCCCCGCCCGCGCCGCCACCAGCTCGGCCGCCGGCGAGTATTCGCCCGCGTTCACCAGCTCCAGCATGGCCGCCACGATCCGCGCGCGGCTGTCCTGCGAGCGGCGGCGCCGACCGTCGGTTTCCACCTGCTCCGAGATGCCCCCCATCATACCCGCTCCTTACGCGAACAGCCCCGAAAGGCCAGCCTCCGCCAGCAGCGGATCGACCCGCTCCCGCGCGGCGTCCGGCAGCGCCCCGTGCGCCTCCCGCAGCCACCCCAGGCACTTGGCTTGGTAGGGAAAAGGCTGCTGCGTCCACGGCTGACCGTCGACCTCGGCCCGCACCTCGGTCTCGCCGGCCATCAACGCCCGGGCGTTGGCGGCCATCACGGGCGCATAGGTCCGCCCCATCTCCGCCAGCAGGCCCATCAGCGTCGCCGGCAAGGCGGCCGGGTCGTTCCAGCCGTCCTCGGCGGGTTCGGGCCCCGACAGGTCCTCCATCACCCCCACCCATGCCATCACCCGGGGCGCCACCTGCGCGGTCAGCCGCATGGGCGTCGGATCAAACCCGGCCAGCTGCGTCAGCTGTCCGAACACGGCGAAGTCACACGCCGCCGGCCGCTGGCCCAGCATGAACGGCTGTACGCTCAGGTGCGCCTCGAAGGCCTCCAGGAAACGCCGGTAGCTCGCCTCGATCACCGGCCCGGTGACGGCGTTCGAGCCCATCACCCCCAGCCGCCCGATCTGCCGCTGGGCGAAGCCCGTCTGCAACGGCGCCAACGCCTCGTTCGGCATGCTCATCCCGACCCAGCAGGGCAGCACGCGCCCCGCCTGATCGGCATCGTCCGCGTGCGCCCAGCGATAGTGGAACATCGCCTTGGTCAGCCACTCGTCGGCATAGTCCTCGATCAGCTCATCCAGGAACCGAAGGGCGGGATCGGACGGGATGATCGAGCGCCCCTCCACCTCCCGCTCCAGCCGCCGGATCAGCGGCGTGGAGTCGGTGACCGCCCGCAGCTCGCCGCCCTCGTCCGGCAGGTAGAAGGTCGGCAGCAGCCGCACTTTCGGCTGCGGCATGGCCTGCGCCGCCGCGCTGCCCGACAGCAGGAAGCGGTAAGCAATGCGCCGATAGCGCAGAACGCCCAGCATCTTGCGGGTGTAGGGCGAGCCGGGCGCGCCGCTGAGGGTGATCGTCATCCTAGAATCCGAAGATGTGGAGGCGGTTGCTGTGCTCGATGGCGGTGGACCCGGCCGGCAGGCTGATGAAGTCGCCGTCGCGGCCGACCTGGATCGGCCCATGATAGATCTTGCGCGCGTCGCCCAGGAACGGCCCTTCCAGCGCCCGCACGGGCAGGGGCGGGATCTCGTGGTAGAAGAGCAGGCTCCTCACACCCGCCCGCTGCGCCGCCGCGGCCGCCTGCTCGGGCGTCGAGTGATAGCTCGGGATATCGGCCAGGATCTTGGCGTAGTTGGCCTTTCCGGCCTTCAGCGCCGCCTCCCGCTGACGGGCCACCATGTTCACCGCCAGCCCCTCGTGCGCCAGGAGGTCCGCGCCCTTCGCCGCCTGCTCCAGGCGCGGGGAGGGGCCGGTATCGCCGCTGATCACGGCGCGGCGGCCCTTGTATTCGAACAGGTAGCCGACCGCCGGCTCCGCGGGGTGGTGCTCGACCGGGAAGGCCCAGACCTTCAGGTCCGGCTCGTCGATCAGGAGGACGTCGGGCCTGGCCCGGTCCACCGCGAACGGCCGCGGCTCGCCGCCAAAGCCGGACGGCGGCATGACCTGCGGGCCGTGGTGGGCGATGCGGTAGCCGCGATCGAGCTGATAGGCCGCCTCGAACCCGTCCACCACGCTTTCCACGCCGGTCGGCCCGTAGATCGGCGCCGGCGTCGTCCTCGCCCCGCCGGCCCAGCGCTGCAGCATCAGTTCGCCCAGGTCGGCGATGTGGTCGGAGTGGTAGTGGGTGATGAACACCGCCTCCACGCGCGGCGGCGGCAGGTCCATCAACGCCAGGTTCCGCGTCGAGCCCTGGCCGGAGTCCACGACAAACAGCCGCGTCCCGGCGACCACCGCAACGCACGGCCCGGCGCGCGTGGGGTCCGGCATGGGCGATCCCGATCCGCAAAGCCCCACGTGCAGCCCGTCGGGCAGCGCCCCGATCCCGTCCACGCCGAGCGCGCGGTCGTAGGTCCGCCCGAACGCCGCCATGGCGATCTGGCCGCGCATAACCCAGGCGACACCGCCGGCGATGACCAGCAGCAGCAACAGCCCCAACGCGACCCGTCCAACGCGCTTCATCGATCCGCCCCAGCTTGACCTCTGCTATAATGGCACTAATACTGC
The DNA here is from genome assembly GCA_036376035.1 of Caulobacteraceae bacterium. Classification (GTDB taxonomy): domain Bacteria; phylum Pseudomonadota; class Alphaproteobacteria; order Caulobacterales; family Caulobacteraceae; genus Caulobacter. Next base: position 31,438 of record DASVBC010000026.1, read on the forward strand.
CAATATATCGCTACGGTCAATGAGGCGGCCATGGATGTGAAGAACGCGGTCTATCCGGAAGGCCGGCAGATGCAGGACTTCTTCGGCGCGCCGGAGGACGGTCCCTTCGTCATGGTCAACCTGCTGAAGTTCAAGCCGCGCGCCGAATACGCCGACGGTTCGGACGCCCACCTGACCGGCCGCGAAGCCTACGCCCGCTATGGCGATGAGGTCGGCAAACTGGTCGAGGCGCTGGGCGGGCGCATCCTCTACAGCGGCGCCGTCACCGGCCTGATGATCGGCGAGGTCGAGGATCTTTGGGACATGGTGGCGCTGGCGCAATACCCCTCGCTCGCGGCCTTCCAGCAGATGGCGACGTCACCGCAGATGCGCGCCATCGAGCATCACCGCAGCGCCGGTCTCGCCGGCCAGCTGAACATCCGCACCAAGCCGCGCGCCTAGCGCTTCACCGTGCGAAAACCGATGTGCGAGGCGCCGCTGTCGGGCGGTCCCGCCGTCCGAGCGGCGGGGCGATAGCGGAAGCAGAAGTCGTCCGAGCACAGGAACGAGCCGCCCTTGATGACATGCTCGCCCGCGCCCGGCGCCGCCGGATCGCGCGTCCACTCCCAGACATTGCCGGCCATGTCGTAGAGGCCATAGCCGTTGGGTTCATAGCAGCCGACCGGCGCGGCGCTCGCCTCGTGGCCGTCGCCGCCGGTGTCCACGACGGGGAAGACGCCCTGCCAGGTGTTGGCGCGGGGGTGTTTCGGGTCCTGCGGCTGGTCGCCCCAGACGTAGCGCCTGGCCTCCAGCCCGCCGCGCGCGGCGTATTCCCACTCGGCCTCCGTCGGCAGATCACGGCCCAGCCAGCGGGCGTAGGCGAGGGCGTCCTCATAGGCGATGTGGACCACCGGCCAGCCGGCCTTGTCCTTGATGGAGGAGCCCGGCCCCCGCGGGTGGCGCCAGTCTGCCCCCGGCACGATGCGCCACCACAGGCCGGGATCGTCGAGGCGCCGCGCCTTGGCGCCGACGAAGACCAGCGAGGCCGGGCGGCGCTGCTGGTCGGTCAGCTGCGGATACCGCGCCTTGCTCAGCCCTCGCTCGGCCAGCGTGCGATAGCCGGTGGCTTCGACGAACCGCGCGAACTGCGCGTTCGTCACCTCCGTGCGGTCGATCCAGAACGGCTTCACCTGAACCTTGCGCGCCGGACCTTCCTCGGGCCGCATCGCCGCCGCGCCCATCAGGAAGTCGCCGCCCTCGATGCGCGCCATCTGCGCTGCGCCGCTCAAACAGCTTTCCGGCGTCGCGGCGCGGCTACCGCAACCGGCGAGCACGAGCGCCGCCAGAAGGAGCGCCGCGCCACGCATCAGTTGTCCCAGAGGATGTATTCGTCGCCCGGCTTGTCCGGCGCGCCGAGCGGATGGTCGATGGGGATCGGCCCCTGCAACAGCGACGGCCACAGCGATGGGCTCATCTGTGCATCTTGCGCGGCCATGATCGCGCTCAGCTCCCGCACCTTGTCCGGACGCGTGGACGCGAGGTTGCGCTGCTCGGTCGGGTCGGTGGCGAGGTCGAACAGCCAGGTCTTCTTCGGCTCATCGAGCACCTGCAGCTTCCAGCCGCCCGCCAGCACCGTCCGATAGCCGCCCGAGCGCCAGAACAGCGAGGTGTGCGGCTCGCCGCTCGCCTTGCCGGTCACGAAGGGCACGAGATCCACCCCGTCCATCGCCCGGTCCGCCGGGCGCGCCGCACCGCCCGCGCCCGCCGCCGTGGCGAAGATGTCCACGTGGCCGACAGGGCTCACATAGCGCGACCCCGCGGGCAGCTTTTGCGGCCAGCGCATGAAGAAGGGCACGTGCACCCCGCCCTCGAAGAAGGTCGCCTTCCATCCGCGGTAGGGCCGGTTGATTTCCGGCAGGCCGATGTAGTTGGCCCCGCCGTTGTCGCTGGTGAAGATCACCAGGGTGTTGTCGTCCAGCCCCTGCGCCTTCAGCTCGGCCATCACCCGGCCGATGTTGCGGTCGAGGTTGCGGACCATGGCCCCATAGACCCGCAGCCGGTGGTCCTTGATGCCGCTCAGCGCGTCGTAGTCGGCCTTCGTGGCCTGCAGCGGCGTATGGGGGGCGTTGTAGGCGAGGTAGAGGAAGAAGGGCCGGTTGCGGTTGGCGCCGATCACATCGATGGCCTGATTGGTCAGGTAGTCGGTCATGTAGGCGTTGGGCGCGAACACCGGCCCGCCGTTGTACTGCACCCCGTTGTTCAGCACGCCCCACAGGAAGCGGTCGATGCCGTCGAAGTCCTGTTTGGAGTTGACGACGTTGGGGTCGTTCTTGGGTAGGAACATCGCCGCCCCGCCGATGAAGCCCAGGCTCTCGTCAAAGCCCTGCTGTTCGGGCCGCGTGCCCTTGGCCCCGCCCAGGTGCCATTTGCCGAGGTGCACGGTGTGATAGCCGCGCTCGCGCAGCATCTCGGCGATGGTGACTTCGGAGGCGGGCGCCGCCTCGTCATCCAGCGGCGGCGCGTCCTTGGCCTTGTCGGCCCAGAAGCGGGCTTCGCGGATCGAGCCCGGTGACCGGAAAGTCCCCACCATGCGTGAGAAGGCGACCGGCGTCGGCGTGAACTCGAATCCGAACCGTGTGGCGTAGCGGCCCGTCATGATGGCCGCGCGCGAAGGGGCGCAAGTGGCGTTGCCGGCATAGCCGTTGGCGAACGTCACGCCCTGACGCGCGATGGCGTCGATATTGGGGGTCGGCACGGCGCCGCCCGCGATGCCGCCGCCATTCAGGGTGATGTCATTGAAGCCGAGGTCGTCGACCAGGATGAAGACTATGTTCGGCGGCCGCTCGGACGAGGCGGCGGTCATCGGCCCCCTCTGCCAGTCCACCTGGCGATAGGGTTCCACCTTCGGCTGCTGCAATCGCGCGGCCAGGATGATCAGGTCGAACCGGAAAACCCACGCCAGGGCGAGCGCCATCGCCGCCACCGCCGCCAGTCCGGCGACCCACTTCAACACCTTCATCCCAGCCCCTCTGATCTCGTTGGGCCAAACGCTATATTGACACAAACCGTGCCGCTATATGCAATTGGCGCAGATTGGGGACGGGAAGCGCGGCAATGGGTCTCAGGTCATTCCTGATGCGGGCGGCGACCATGGCGCTGACCAGCCGCCGGCGGCGTGACCTCAAGCGCGGCGCGGCGGTGCTGCGTCGGCGCCTGCGAAGGGAGCGAGCGGTGGTCGACTACTTCCACCAGGCGGACGACCCCTACAGCTGGCTCACCGCCCAGCTGCTGGATCGCCTTCGCGAACGCTACGACATCGACCTGAAGGTCTGGCCCGTCCCGCCGCCCAGCGACGCCGCCGCGCCCGAGCGTGAAAAGCTGGCCGCCTATGCGCTGCGCGATGTCGCCCGCATCGCCGGCGCCTATGGCCTGGTCGCGCGGCCGACCCAGCCGGCGGTCTTTGACGGCCCGATGGAGGAGGGCGGGGCGCGGCGCGAGAAGCTCGGCCACTATCTCGGCGCCACCTTCCACCTCGATGGCGAGTGGTTCTGGGGCGTTGACCGGCTCGGCTACCTGGAGGCGCGGCTAGCGGCGCTCGGCCTGGACCGCACGCCCGGCAAGCCGTCGCTGGCCCCGCTGCGCGACCTGACGCTGGCGCCCCTGAAGGGCAAGCCGCGTCCGAAAACCATCGAGCTGTGGTTTTCCTTCCGCAGCCCCTATTCCTACCTGATCATGCCGCGCATCCGGCGGCTCGCCGCCCACCACGGCGCCGAGCTGAAGCTGCGGCCCATCCTGCCGATGGTCATGCGCGGCCTGCCGGTACCGCCGCCCAAGCGCCTCTACATCGTGCTCGACTGCAAGCGCGAGGCCGAGCGGCTGGGCCTGCCGTTCGGCAAGATCGTCGATCCGGTGGGCGCCGGCGCCGAGCGGGCGCTGGCCGTGCTGCACCACGCCATGCCGCTTGGCCTTGGCGAGGATTTCGCCGAGTTGGCGATGCGCGGCGCCTTCGCCGAGGGCATCGACCTAGCCAGCGACGCGGGCCTGCTCGGCGTCGCCGTCCGCGCCGGCCTCAGTGAGGCTGAGGTCCGCGCCGCGCTCGCCGACGACAGCTGGCGCGAAGCCGTGGAGGCGAACCGCCAGGCGCTGTTCGACGCGGGCCTGTGGGGACCGCCGAGCTTTCGGCTCCACGGCGGCCCCGCCTACTGGGGCCAGGACCGCCTCTGGGTGCTTGAGGAAGACCTCGCTTAGGCGGCGGTTCGAGGGAACGTTTCAACTCCGTCACACGATCGAAACGCCGGGCTGCTCAAAGGGCGCGCCAACAGTCATCGAGTAACCCGTGAAGTTCCGATCCAGTCTTTTCCTCGCCGCCGCCCTGTTTCCCGCCGCCGCGCTTGCCCAGGAAGCCCCGGCGACCACCGTGGGAGGCGTCACCGTCACCGCCGCCCCGCAGCAATACCGCAGCTCCATCGACCGCAAGAGCTACTCGGTCGCCAACGACCTCCAGGCGACCACCGGCTCGGTGGCCGACGTCCTGCGCAACGTGCCCTCCGTCGAGGTCGACGTGCAGGGCAATGTCAGCCTGCGCGGCGACCAGAGCGTCACCATCCTGGTCGACGGCCGCCCCTCGGGCATGTTCGAGGGCGAAGGCCGGGCCGATGCGCTGATGCAGATGCCGGCCGACCAGATCGACCGCGTCGAGGTGATGACCAACCCCTCCGCCGCCTTCAAACCCGAGGGCTCCGGCGGCGTCATCAACCTGGTGACCAAAAAGAACAGGAAGCCCGGCGTGACCGGCTCGGTCCGCGCCAACGTCGGCTCGGAGGGCGGCTATAGCGGCGGGATCAGCGGCGCCTACAATTCCGAAAAGCTGACCGTATCGGGCGACGCCAGCACGCGGCATAACGAACACGACAGCCGGTCCACCAACGAGCGCGAGCGGCTGGTCGGCGACGAGTGGGTGCAGAGCCGCACCGTCTCCACCGGGACCTCGGAGCGCGAGGGCCGCAACCTGCGCGGCTCCGTCGAATACAACCTCGACGCCCGAACCCAGCTCACCGCCGAGGTCCGCAACCGGGCCTTTGGCATGACCTCGCATGGCGTCGAGACGCGCGAAGGCGACGAGGCGAGCTATCGCCGCATTGGCGAGCAGGGCTTCGAACGCTCGGGGACGGAACTGTCGACCGGCTTCAACCGCAGCTTCAAGGGCCTGGACCACGAACTGACGGTCGATCTCAGCCGCGAATGGAGCGAGGGCGAGCGGACCTCCCGCTACCTGCGCACCGATCAGATCCCGGCCGCGCCCGAGGTCTTTGAAGACACCCGCAACGAAAACGACCGTGTTCGCACGGAACTCAAGGCGGACTACAAGCGCCCCCTGCCGCACGACGCCAAGCTGAACGTGGGCTACGAGTTCGAACTCAGCGAAAACGAGTACGACAACCGAGGCCTCGTGGGGCCCAGCGCCGATGAGCTGGCGGTCGATCCGGCGCGCACCAACCTCTTCCGCTACGACCAGCAGATCCACTCGGTCTACGGGACCTACGAGCGGCCGTTCGGCAAGCTGACGGCGCAGGTTGGTCTGCGCGCCGAGCAGACGAACGTGGACATCAACCAGGTGACTTCAGGGATCACCGGCTCGAACGACTACTTCCGCCTCTATCCCTCGCTGCACCTGGGCTACGAGCTGGACGACAACAACGTCCTGCGGGCCAGTTATTCGGAGCGGGTGCGGCGGCCGCGCGACAACGACCTCAACCCCTATCGGGTCTATATCGACCCGTTCAATTACCGGCAGGGCAACCCCTACCTGGAGCCGGAGGAGACCGGTTCCTTCGAGCTGGGCTGGGAGTACCGCAAGGGCCAGACCTTCTACAACGCCACGGCCTTTTACCGGCAGAGCGAGGGCGGCGTGACCGACGTGGTCCAGGACATCGGCGACGGCGTCCTCCTGACCACGCGCGAGAATCTGGGGCAAGGCCGCAGCGGCGGGCTGGAGCTGGTCGCCAACGGGCGCCTCTCACCGACGCTGACCTATAACGCCTCCACCACCGCCTCCTGGCGCGAAATCGACGCCTCGCGGCTCGGCTTCGACGAGAACCGCTCCGGCTGGTCGGTCGGCGGTCGGGCGAACGTCAACTGGCAGCCGACCTCGAAGGACTTCTTCCAGGCCAACGCCATGGTCATGGGCAAGCGGTTGCAGGCCCAAGGCTACACCGAGCCGACGGGCACGCTGAACCTCGGCTACCGCCGCAAGGTGAACGACAAGCTCTCGCTGGTCGCCACCGCCAACGACGTGCTCGACACCTTCCAGATGCGTTCGGTGACCGACACGCCGACCCTGCACGATGTCACCGACCGCCAGATGCGCGGCCGCAGCTTCATGATCGGCTTCACCTACGCGCTGGGCGCCGGCCGGCAGCAGAAGCGCCAGCGCGATCCGGGCTTCGAGTTCGACAACGATATGGGCGAAGACCTGGGCGGCTGACTTTTTTCCCGCGCCCTGTACCGGATTTGCCCCGCCCCTTCGTCCCGGTAGAGTCGGGAAGAACTCCGGGGGCCGTCAGGCTTTGGATCCGCAGGCGCTGGATGAGTGGTTTGTAAGCGAGGTGCTGCCCCTCGAGGCCGCGCTCGTGCGCTTTCTGCGCCGCAACTGGCGCACGGAGTCGGACATCGTCGATCTGCGCCAGGAGATTTACGCCCGCGTCTGCGAGGCGGCCGCGACCGCCCAGCCGGCGAATGCCAAGGCCTTCGTCTTCACCACCGCCCGCAACCTGCTGATCGACCGCGCCCGCCACGCCCGCGTGGTGCCGCTGGAGGTCGCCGCCGATCTCGACAGCTGGGCGCTGGGCTACGATGAACTCACACCGGACCGCCACCTGAGCGCCCGCGACGAACTGCGCCGTCTGCAGGAGGGCCTCGCACAGCTGCCGGCTCGCTGCCGCGAGGTCGTGGTCCTGCGCAAGGTGCAGGGGCTCTCGCAACGCGAGGTCGCCGCGCGGATGGGTATTCGAGAGGACACCGTCGAGCGCCAGACCGCCCACGGCATGCGCGCGCTGGCCGATTTCATGCTGGGCGGCTCGGGCCGCATCCGCCGCGGCGGCGCCGCCGCTGAACGCAAGGCCGCGACATGAACCGGGCGCTCCAGATCGAGGAAAAGGCCGCCGCCTGGCTCGCCCGCCGCGACGCCGACGCCTGGACCGATGAGGACCAGGCGGCGCTCGAGGCCTGGATCGCCGAAGACATGGGTAACCGTGTCGCCTTCCTGCGGCTTCAGGCCGTGTGGACGCATGCCGACCGCGCGGCTGCCCTCAAGGGGGCGCGGGCGGCTCTCACCCCGCCCTTGTGGCGCCGCGCGCCCATGCGGATCGCCGCCGGCCTCGCCGCCGCCGTGGTGCTGGGCGCCGGGGCGCTGGGGCTGGGCCTGGCGAACCCTGGTCACGCCTTCACGACCGAGGTGGGCGGCCACGCCACCGTGCCGCTGGCGGACGGCACACGGGTGGAGCTGAACACCGACACCAGGCTGCGCGCCGACATCACCGACGACCACCGCGCCGTCTGGCTCGACCGCGGCGAGGCCTATTTCGAGGTGGCGCACGACGCCTCGCGCCCCTTCGTCGTTCACGCCGGAGAACGGCGCATCACCGTACTGGGCACCAAGTTCCTGGTCCGCCGCGTCGGCCCCGGCGTCGAGGTCGCGGTGGTCGAGGGCAAGGTCCGCGTCGATCCGGTGCGCCAGGCCAAGGCCAAACCGGCCGTGCTCCTGCGCGGCGACGTGGCGGTGGCGCACGACGAGGCGACATTGCTGGCCCCCCGGTCGGTGGAGCGGGTCGAAAATGAGTTGTCGTGGCGCGACGGAATGCTGGTCTTCGACCGCTCGACGCTGTCGGACGCGGTGGCCGAGTTCAATCGCTACAATCGCAGGAAACTCGTGGTGGAGGGTGACGCCGCCGCTGACGTGCGGATCGGCGGTAGTTTCGAGGCCGACAATATCGACGCCTTCGCGCGTCTTCTGGAAAAGGCGTTCGGGCTGTCGGTCGAGGATCGGGGTGACGAAATTATAATTTCCGGCTGAGCCGTGTACCGGATCGGCGCTTTGGCTTCGTCTCAGGTGTCCATGAAGCAGTCCAAAGACTGCATTGGGGGGAGACCATGATGACCGCGAGAAAACATCTGAAGGCCGTGCTGGCCGCCGGCGCCTGCGCCCTGGCGCTCGCTACCGCCGGAGCCGCCGCCGCGCAGACGCAAAGTTTCGACGTTCCGGCCGGAGATCTTGGCCAGGCGCTGCAAGTTTACGCGCGCCAGTCGGGTGTTCAGATCATCTACCGCATGGCCGACGTGAACGGCGTGAAGAGCCGAGGCGCGCAGGGCGACCTGTCGGCCGACGAAGCGCTGAACCAGCTGCTGGACGGCACCCGATTCACCGTGAGCCGCGACCCATCGGGCGCGCTGGCTCTCTACTCGGGAGCCAACGGCCCCCAGTCCGGCAGCGCCGCGGGGGGCGGCGCTGAAGTCGAGGCCCTGATCGTCACCGCGCAAAAACGCGAAGAAGACATCCAGGACGTCCCGATCGCGATTTCGGCGTTCACGCAGAAGGATCTCGAACAGCAGAAGATCGAGGGCGGCTTCGACCTGCTCAAGGCGATCCCCAACGTCACCTTCTCGAAGAACAACTTCACGTCCTACAACTTCTCGATCCGGGGCATCGGCACCAAGGCCGTGTCGGCCACGACCGACCCCGGCGTTGCGGTCGCCTTCAACAACACCGCGCTGCTGCAAAACCGCCTGTTCGAGCAGGAATACTTCGACGTGGAGCGCGTCGAGGTCTTGCGCGGTCCCCAAGGCACCCTCTACGGCCGCAACGCCACGGCGGGTGTGATCAATGTGATCAGCGCCAAGCCCGACATGAACGATTTCGACGGCTGGGTGAAGGGTGAGGTCGGCAACTACCACTCCAAGCGCGTGTCAGCGATGATGAATGTGCCCCTGATCGAGGACAAGCTCGCCGTCCGCTTCGCCGGCGCACTGACCGATCGGCAAGGGTACGACTTCAACGAGGGCACCGATCACGCGGTGAACGGCCGCGATCTATGGTCGGCGCGCCTGACCATCGGTTTCAACCCGACCGACCGCGTCCGCGCCAACCTGATCTGGGAGCGCTTCAACGAAGACGACAATCGCTCGCGTACCGGCAAGCAGCTGTGCCATCGCGACAACGGCCCGACTTCCATCGGCAACTTCACCTTCCCCGACCCGGCGGACGACTACTGGGACGCCACCATGGGCCGCGCCCTGTTTTCGAAGGGATGCACCGGCGGCTCGCTCTACGACGCCGACGCGTTCGGCACTCCCAACGGCCTGGCGCTGCCCTTCGTGTTCGGCATGCTGGGCCTCGGCGGCGATTGCGGAGCTGGTTGTACGTCGCTGTTCCCGCTCGGCTACGACGACGAGGGGAACCCCCAGACGCTCCTGCAGGTCAAGGATCCCTATGACGGCCTGATGCAGTCGTCCGACCTTCGGGTCATCAACTCTTTCCGCGACCCGATTTATCGCGCCAAGGCCGATGTGGTGGAGCTCAACGTCGATGTCGATCTAACCGACACCCTGACCTTCTATTCCCAGACCGCCTACAACAAGGACCAGGTCTACTCCTTCCAGGACTACAATCGCTTCAATACCGTTCCGGTCTTCACCGACACCAAGAGCCTGCACTACTTCTGGACGGGCGGGCCCAGCGCCTGGGATAACCTGGCGCCCGGCGGTGTCTTCTGCGATCCGCAGCTAGGCTGCTCCGACACCTTGGCGGGATTCGATATTTCCCAGGGCAAGGGCACGCAATTCAGTCAGGAATTTCGGCTGCAGTCGGATTTCGACAGTGCGGTCAACTTCAGCGTGGGCGCCAACTACACGCGCTTCAAGACGCTGATCGACTATTACGTCTTCTACAACCTTATCACCGCCTTCACGGCGATGATGCCCTTCAACCCCTGGCAGGACTGGGCCGTCGCGACCGGATCGCCGCCGCCGACGCGTGAGACGTTGCTCACAAAGTGCGTGGCGACGATCGACGGCTTGCTCATCGGAACGCTGCCCGAGACACCGCTCGATCAGAATGATCCGGCGAGCATCTGTCCGTATGTGGACCCCAATCCCATCGAGAGCATCAACGGAGAGGGGCACAACTATTTCCGCAGCAAAAACCCCTACAAATTGCAGTCCTACGCCGTATTCGGCGAAACCTACTGGCAGGTCAACGAGGCGCTCAAGGTCACCGCGGGGCTTCGTTACACGGACGACCGGAAGACTTTCACGCCGGTGCCCAGCCAGATACTGCTCGCCTCTGGGCCGCTTGCGGGCGGCACCGTGAATGGCGGCTACCCGGAACTGGACGACATCAAGCAGCACTGGGGGGAAGTTACGGGGCGGCTGGGCTTCGACTGGAAGCCTGATCTGTCGTTCACCGACGACACCATGCTCTACGCCTTCTACTCGCGAGGATACAAAGGCGGCGGCGCCAACCCTCCGGTTCCAGGATTTGGCGAGGAGTGGGTGTCCTCGTTGCTGGGCTTCCCGCCAGGCGTCATTCCGCCGCTGGATTCACCGCCGCTGGAGCTTACGGGCGTCGACTATGGCCCGACCTTCGAACCGGAATTCATCAATTCCTACGAGGTGGGCGCCAAGAACACCCTTATGCAAGGCGCTCTCACGCTGAACCTCGGCGGCTTCTTCTACGACTACAAGGATTACCAGGTTTCGCAGATCAAGGACCGCACGGCCGTCAACGAAAACTTCGATGCGACCGTCTGGGGCCTGGAGTTGGAGAGCCGGTTCGCGCCCTCGCGCAACCTGCAGATCATCGGCAATTTCGGCTACCTGGATACAAAGATCGCCGACGGTGAGACCTCGATCGACATCATGAATCGCACGCAGGGCAATGAGGACTTTATCGTCGTTAAGCCCTGGATCCAGATGCCGTCGAACTGCATCGCGCCCGTGGGTGTCGTTCAGGAATACCTGAACACCGCGCCCAGCACGACGATCGGCTGGTGGGGACTGTGTGGCGGCGTTCACCTGATGGGCCTTGGCACGGGCGCGGTGGTTACCGACCCCGCCACCGGCGAGCCCTACGATCCGCTCTACTACAACGGCCAGAACGGGACGGTGAACATCAACGGCGGGGCCGGTATCCGCGCCGACCTCGGCGGCAATGAACTGCCGAACTCACCGCACTGGACCGCCAATATCGGCGCTCAGTACGGAATGGATTTCCTGACCGACTGGCGGGTGACGGTGCGTGGGGATGCCTACTGGCAGAGCCAATCGTGGGCGCGGGTCTATAATTCGGACCCGTATGACAAGCTGCACGGCTGGTACAACGTCAACCTGAGCGTCTGGTTTGAGAAGCCCGATCAGGACCTCAAGATCGAGCTTTACGCCAAGAACCTGCTCGACAAGACCCCGATCACCGACGCCTTCCTGAACTCCGACGACACGGCGCTGACGACCAACGTCTTCGTGCTCGACCCGCGTCTGATCGGGCTCTCCATCAAGAAGGGCTTCTAACCCGGCTCAAGTTCCCCTTCGAACCGGTCACTCAAGGCGGCGGGCGGATGTCCGCCGCCTTTTCTTGCGCTCAGCTCAGCTGGCGCAGGCGGGCGGCGAGTTCGGCTTCGCGGCGCACGTCCAGCTTGGCGAAGATCTTCTTGATGTGGCTGCGGACGGTCTCGACCGAGACGTCGCGTTCGGCGGCGATGGCCTCGCGCGCCTCGCCCTGGGCCAGCCGCACGGCGATGGTCGCCTCCACATTCGTCAGCGAGAAGGCATCGGCCAGCAGCGCCGGCAGCTCGGCTTCGGTCCGGCGCTCGCCGCGCACCGCGACCAGAACGCGGGGCTCGAAGCCGAAGGCGAATTCGCGCACCGGCAGGCGGATGACGTCCACCACCCGCACTTCGGTCGGCGCATGGCCGTGGCGCAGCACCAGACTGCGGTGGGAAGGGCGCGCGCCCGTCGCGAAGGTGGCCGCGGCGATG
>DASVBC010000032.1:0-20517 GCA_036376035.1 Caulobacteraceae bacterium
CGACGGCCGACTTGCCGGTCTGGCGGTCGCCGATGATCAGCTCGCGCTGGCCGCGGCCGACCGGGATCAGGGTGTCGATGGCCTTGAGGCCCGTCTGCACCGGCTCGTGCACGGACTTCCTGGGAATGATGCCCGGCGCCTTGACGTCCACGCGGCGGCGCTCGGTCGAGACGATGGGGCCCTTGCCGTCGATCGGCTCGCCCAGCGGGTTGACGACGCGGCCCAGCAGGCCCTTGCCCACCGGCACGTCCACGATTTCGCCGAGACGGCGGACTTCGTCGCCCTCGCCGATGGCCTGGTCCTGGCCGAAGATCACGGCGCCGACGTTGTCGCGCTCCAGGTTCAGGGCCATGCCCTTCACACCGGCGGCGGGGAACTCCACCATTTCACCGGCCTGAACATTGTCGAGGCCGTAGATGCGGGCGATGCCGTCGCCGACGCTGAGCACGCGGCCGACGTCGGATACGTCAGCCTCTTCGCCGAAGCTGGCGATCTGGCTCTTGAGGATGGCCGAGATTTCGGCGGCGCGGATGTCCATCGGTCTTACGCTCTCTTGAGGGCGAATTTCAGGGAGTCGAGCTTCGACTTCAGCGAAGCATCGAACAGGCGCGAGCCCACGCGAACCTTGATGCCGCCCAGGATGGACGGATCGACCCGCGTGGAAATTTCAGGGTCCTTGCCGAGCGCGGTGCGAAGCGCGGCGGCGACGCCCTTGCTCTGGGCGCCGGACAGGGGAACGGCAGTCACCACCTCGGCCGAAACGACGCCGCGGTATTCGGCGGACAGCTTCTCGAACGAGCCGATGACGGCCAGCAGGTGGGAGCCGCGGCGGTTGGCCGCCAGCAGCCCCAGGAATTTCCGGGTGGTCGGGTTGAACTTCGCCTTCTCGGCGATGGCGTTCAGCCCCTTGGCCTTGTCGTCGGCCGAAAAGGCCGGTGAGGCGAGCAGGCGGCGCAGGTCCGCGCTCTCTTGGTACGCGGCCTTCAGCGCCTTCAGGTCGGCCTCAATCGGGACCACCGCGTCGGTGTCCCTGGCCAGATCGAAGAGGGCCTGTGCGTAGCGTTGGCCCGCGTCGGTCGCGTTGGAGTCGTCAGCCACTTAAAAATCCGCCCGGTGCGTTGGTTTGCGCCGCCCGCCGGAGGCGTCCTCCGCGGCGGCCCAAAGGCTTGAATGCGCTTGGAAAAAGCACGCGGGCGAAGGGGTCTTTTGGAACCCCGTCGCCCGAAGCCGCGCGCCTGATAGCATGCGATCTTTTGCATCGCAACGTCATGGGACAATGAGGTTCCGGCCGCGCTTTTTCAGCGCCGTCAGACCGGCTTCACCCGGTACACGCCAGACGCCGTCGCGGCGGTCCGTCCGTCGCCCAGCCGGGCAAAGGCCGAGACGAAGACAAGGCTCCGCGTGGCCCGGTCGATCGAGGCCTGGATGACCGGCTCGGCGCCGTCCGCGGGCGCGCCGTAATCGATGGAGAAGGAGACGGGCTCGACGCTCCTGCCCTCGCCGGCGGCGGCGAGCAGGGCGGCTTCGAGCGCATGGGAAAGCTTACTCATGGCGGGGGGTTCTAAGGGCTGCATTCGGAAAGGCAAAGCCGCTACAGTCCGCTGATGAGCAGGCCCTTGAGGATACTGTTGCTGGCTCTTGCCTACTGGGGCGGCGCGGCCTTGCTCGCCGGATTGGCGATCGTAGCGCTCGGAGACTGCGGAACCGGTCCCGCGCCCGACGACCTGGAGGTCTGCCTTGCTCAGGGCTCGGCGATCCGCTGGATTGTTTTCGGCATCGCCCTCGTTGGATTCCCGTTCTTCATCTGGCGCCTGCGCAAAGAAAAAGGCCCGCTCTGAAGCGGGCCTAGTGGGATGCTCGAGGAAAGCCGGACCGATACGCGTCCGGGGCGCAGGGAAGTCTTAGTTGGCGGCGGTCACCGTCGCGGCGACGCCGTTGCAGCGCTGCAGGTCGGCCGCTTCCAGCGAGTTGCGCTCGCCGGTGAAGGCCAGCACGGGGCCGACCTCCTTGACGATGGCCTTGCAGGCGGCGGCGCTGATGGCGCGCGAGGGGGCGTCGAAGGCGACGCAGCTGGTGTCGGCGCAGGAGAAGACGGCGCCGGCGGCCACGACCTTGGTCTTGGCGGCGACCGGGCTTTGCAGGGCCACGGAGATCTTGCCGGAGGCGGCGAAGGCCGGAGCGGCGGCGAGAGTCATGGCGGCGGCGAGCGCCAGCGTGCGGAGCTTCATGGGGGAGTCCTTCGGGGAGAAATGGCGATGAGGTAAGCGAGGAAAAGCACTGGCCGGCGCGGCCCCGTGGGATCGGCCGCCGGTATCCCCACCGACAGCCCAAGGCTGAACTAAGCGATGTTTAGATAGCACCGGCTGCGAAAGCTTCGCAAGTCCTTTTTACGCACTGAACCCCAAAATCGTCATCCTCGGGCTTGTCCCGAGGGCCCAGAATCGAGGCGCCTGTGGATTGGCCGCTGAATCGCCGCATCCTTGCCTGTCGCGCCGGCGTCTCTGGATCCCAGGCACAAGGCCTAGGATGACGGTGGTTGGGAGTGACGTGGGGTCATACTCGCGCGCCGCCCGGTCCGGGCTCATAGTCCCTCTAAATAGAGAGGAACCCCATGGACTTTGCTCTTCCCCCAGAGCTGACGGCCTACCTCGCCGAGCTCGACCAGTTCATCGAAGACAAGATCAAGCCGCTGCAGGCGAAGGACGACAACGAGCGCTTCTTCGACCACCGCCGCGAATACGCCAGAACCGATTTCGAGAACGACGGCCTGCCCCGCCCCGAGTGGGAAGAGCTGCTTGGCCAGGCCCGCAAGCTGGCGGACGAGGCGGGCCACTACCGCTTTGCCTGGCCCAAGAGCATGGGGGGCAGGGACGGCTCCCATCTGTGGATGGCGGTGATCCGCGAGCATCTGGCCGCCAAGGGGCTTGGCCTCTTCAACGACCTGCAGAACGAGCACTCCATCGTCGGCAACAACCCCTTCGTGCTGCTGTTCAAGGAATTCGCCACGCCCGAGCAGTACGCCCGTGACGGGGAAGCGCTGCTGAGCGGCGCCATGCGCGCGGCGTTCGGCCTGACCGAGCCCAACCACGGCTCGGACGCCACCTTCATGGAAACCCGCGCGGTTCGTCAGGAGAAGGACGGCAAACCCGGCTGGCTGATCAACGGCGAGAAGATGTGGACAACGGGCATGCACGTGGTCACCCACGTCATGGTCTTTGCCCGCACGTCCGGAAACGACGGCGAGGCGACCGGCATCACCTGTTTCATCGTGCCCAAGGAGCAAATCAAGATCGAGGAGTGGCTGTGGACCTTCAACATGCCCACCGACCACCCGCGCATCAGTCTGACCGACGTGTGGGTCCCTGAGGACGCCTACTGGGGCCAGATCGACAAGGGCCTGGGCATCGGCCAGAGCTTCGTCCACCAGAACCGCATCCGCCAGGCGGCGAGTTCGCTCGGCGCGGCGGTCTTCTGCATAGAAGAGAGTGTGAAGTACGCGCGCCAGCGCAAGCCGTTCGGCAAGCCGCTGGCCGACAACCAGGCCATCCAGTTCCCGCTGGTGGAGCTGGCCACCCAGGCCGAGATGCTGCGCCTGCTGATCCGCAAGACGGCCTGGGAGATGGACCACATGGAGCACAAGGCCATCGAGCGCGAGCTCTCCGACAAGGTCTCCATGTGCAACTACTGGGCCAACCGACTCGTCTGCGAAGCCGCCGACCGGGCCATGCAGGTCCACGGCGGCATCGGCTATTCGCGGCACAAACCCTTCGAGCACATCTACCGCCACCACCGGCGGTACCGCATCACCGAGGGGTCGGAAGAGATCCAGATGCGCAAGGTGGCGGCGTTTTTGTTCGGATATCTGGGGCCGCGACGGAAGAAGTTCGCGGAGCTCTAAAGCCCTTCCCCCTGGATGGGGGAAGGGTTGGGATGGGGGTGGCGCCCTTTCCACCTGCACGGCGTCAGAGTTCCATCCTGAACCTCTCCCACCCCCATCCCCGGCCCTTCCCCCATCCAGGGGGAAGGGAGTCATTCCAGCATCCGCTCCAGCGTTTCCAGTTCGTCGGCTTCGCGGGCGGGCTTGTCCCAGCGGATGCGGTTGATGCGGGGGAAGCGCATGGCGACGCCGGACTTGTGGCGGGTGGAGCGCTGGATGCCTTCGAAAGCGACCTCGAGGACCAGGCCGAAGTCGTGGGTCGCGCGTACCGAGCGGACGGGGCCGAAGCGCTCGACGGTGTTATCGCGGACGAACTTGTCGAGCTGTTTCAGCTCCTCGTCGGTGAAGCCGAAGTAGGCCTTGCCCACGGGCGTCAGGGCGCGGTCGCCGTTGTCGTCATCCCGCCAGACCCCGAAAGTGTAGTCGGAATAGAAGCTGGAACGCTTGCCGCTGCCGCGCTGGGCGTACATCAGGACCGCGTCGATCAGGTGCGGGTCGCGCTTCCACTTGAACCAGGGGCCCTTGGGCCGGCCCGGCAGGTAGGGCGAATCCCAGCGCTTGAGCATCAGCCCTTCGGCGATCCGGGGGTCGCCCTCGGGCGGATCGGCGCGCAGGGCGGCCAGTTCGTTCCAGGTCTCGAACGGCTGCATGGGCGAGAGGTCGATGACCGGGCTGTCCGCGCGGGCCACGAACGCCTCCAGCCGCGCCCGCCGTTCGGCGAACGGCAGGTCGCGCAGGTCCTCCTCGCCGTCGAGCAACAGGTCGTAGGCGCGGATGCCGACGGGGTAGGCGCCCATCAGCCTGGCGTCGATGACCTTGCGGTTGAGCCGCTGCTGCAGGTCGTTGAAGGACGCGACCTTCCCCTCGCGCATGACAAGCAGTTCGCCGTCGATGGCGCCCTCGAAGGCCATGGCCGCGATCAGGTCGGGGAAGGCGCGGGAGATGTCGTCGCCGGTGCGCGAATAGAGCCGCCGCTCGCCGCGTTCGGAGACCGCCTGGACGCGGACGCCATCCCACTTCCATTCGGCGGCGTAGTCGGCGGGGTCGAGCCTGGCGAGGTCCACGGTCTCGTCCAGCGCGTGGGCCAGCATCACTGAGCGGAAACGTCCGGGGTTGTCGGCGCTCGGCCGTTCGGAGCGCCCTTCCAGCCAGGCGAACAGGTCTTCGTAGGGCGGCGGAATGGCGTGCCACACTTCCTCCACATCGCGCACCTCGACCCCGCCGAGGTCGGCGCAGGCCTGTTTGGCGAGGCGCGAGGAGAAGCCCACCCGGAGCGCGCCCGTCAGCAGCTTCAGGAGCGCCCATCGGCCGTCCGGCTCCAGCGCGTCCAGCCAGCCCTCGATCAGCCGCTGCACCTCGGCGCGGGAGGCCGAACGCAGCGCCTCGACCACTTCGGAGAGCTCCGGCTCGCGGTTGGCGCCGGGCCTGGCGGGCCAGACCAGCGCGACGGTCTCGGCCAGGTCGCCGACGTAGTCGTAGGACCAGCCGAAGAGGACCGGGTCCATCCGCTCGGTGATCGCCTTCCTGATGAACACCGGCTTGGCGGCGTGGAAAACGAGCTCGCCGGTCAGGGCGGCAAGCGCCCAGCCGCGGTCGGGGTCCGGCGTCTCGGCCAGATAGTCGCGCACCAAGATCAGCTTGGCGTTGCGCGAAGCCGTCAGCGACAGACGATCCAGCAGGCGAGCGAAGGCTCTCAGTCGTCCTCCTCCTCATCGTACCCGACCAGACGCAGGGCTCTGGCGGGGGTGTCGTTGAGTTCGGCCCAGCGCAGCAGGGCTTCCTCGCGGCCGTGGGTGATCCAGAGCGCGCACGGGCGCAGCTCTTCGAAGGTGGCGGTCAGCTCATCCCAGTCGGCGTGGTCGGAGATGATGAGGGGGAGTTCGACGCCCCGCTGCCTCGCCCGCGCCCTCACCCGCATCCAGCCCGAGCAGAAGGCGCTGACCGGGTCGGGGAAGCGGCGGCTCCAGCGGTCCTGCATGGCCGAGGGCGGGGCGACGATGATCTTGCCCTCGAAGTCCTTCTTGGCCGAGGTGGCGGGAGCCAGCGGGCCGAGGTCGATCCCGTGGTCGATGTAGAGTTTGTTCAGCCGCTCCAGCGCGCCGTGGAAGTAGATGGTCTCGTCGTAGCCGGCCTCGCGCAGCAGGCGGATGACGCGCTGCGCCTTGCCCAGCGCATAGGCGCCGACAATGTGGGAGCGCTCGGGGAATTGCTGCACGGACTTGAGCAGGCGCGCGATCTGGGTCGCGTCGTCGGGATGGCGGAAGACCGGCAGGCCGAAGGTGGCCTCCGTCACGAACACATCGCAGGGCACCGGCTCGAACGGGCGGCAAGTGGGGTCGCGGCGGCGCTTGTAGTCGCCGCTCACGACGATGGTCAGGCCCTTCCAGCGCACCACCACCTGGGCCGATCCCAGCACATGGCCGGCCGGGACGAGCGTGATCTCCACGCCGTTGTGGTTCAGCGTCTCGCCATACCTGAGGGGGTGTTCGGAGGTCGAATGCTCCAGCCCATAGCGGGCCTCCATGATGGCCAGCGTCTCGGGGGTCGCCGCCACCGTCCCGTGGCCGCTCCGCGCATGGTCGCCGTGGCCGTGGGTGATCACTGCCCGCGCCACCGGTCGCACCGGGTCGATGTAGAAGTCCCCCGGCGGACAGTAGAGGCCGTCGGGCCTTGGACAGAGAAGGTCCTGCGGTTTCAGCATCTATCCCTGCAACGCGCCGAAGCTATAAGGGCGCCATGAGCGATCACGTCGAGATCATGCGCCAGGTGGCGCACGGGATGAACCAGGGCAGTCCGCAGGCGCGGGCGCTGGGGTTCGAAACCGTGTCGCTGGACTATGCCACGGCTGTGCTGAAGGTCCCCTATGACAGCAAGCTCGTGGGCGATCCGGACACCGGCGTCATCGCGGGCGGGGTGGTCACCACCCTCCTCGACCACTGCTGCGGCCAGGCCGCGCACGCCGCGCTCGACAGCTTCAAGTATATCGCCACGCTCGACCTGCGCATCGACTACATGCGCGCCGCCGAGCCGGGGAAGGACATCTTCGCCCGCGCCCACTGCTTCAAGGTGACCCGCTCGGTCGCCTTCGTGCGGGCGGTCGCCTACGACGTCGATCCCGACGATCCGGTCGCGACCGCGACGGCGGCTTTCATGCTGGACTCCAGCAAGGGCAAGCGCGCGGGCGCCAACTACAAGCCGCCGAAAGACAAAACATGAGCGCCGCCGACGACCAGCTCAAGGAGGTCCTCGGCCGCATTCCCTATGCGCGTTTCCTGGGCGTGCGGGCCGAGATGGCGGGCGACGAGATGACCGCGATCCTGCCGTTCTCCGAGCACCTGATCGGCAACCCGACGCTGCCCGCGATCCACGGCGGGGTGCTGGGCGCCTTCATGGAGATGACGGCCCTGGCGCAACTTTCCATCAAGGAGGGCCAGCAGCGCCAGCCGCGGGTGATCGACGTCTCCATCGAATACCTGCGCTCGGGGCGACCGCTGACCACCTACGCGCGGGCGGAGATCAAGAAGGTCGGCCGCCGCATCGCCAACGTCCACGTCGAGGCCTGGCAGACCGAGCGCGCCTCGCCCATCGCGGCCCTGCGCGGGCACTTCCTGGTGACGCCGGTGGAGCAGGCGGAAGAAGGGGCTAGGGGCTAGGGGCTAGGGTCCAGTCCCCTCCCGGTCGTCCCGGCGAAGGCCGGGATCCAGATGGCGGTCTCAGACGTGGGTTCGAGGGACGCCGAGCAGACTCCACCCGCTTCCGCGCCTCCGGCTGGGTCCCGGCCTTCGCCGGGAAGACGGTTTCTTTTTCCAACCCTAGCTCCAAAGCATTACTTCCAGGTAATGCGTTAAACTTTGTTCAGAAGCTTAAATCGAAGTCATGACGGAGACTTAACAGGACTTCGGAAATTGCCGCGCCTATAGCTTGGGTCATCGGAGGCCAACGCCTCCACACACACTTCGAACCCAAGGACTTGCCGCCATGACCCGCTCTGCCCAATACAGCAACTTCGCCAGTCTCCTCCTCGCCGCCCTGCCGGCCTTCCTGCTGATCGGCGCCCTCAACCCCGCCCTCCTCGCCGCCGGCCTGTAAGGTTCGCGGCGTGGCAAGCTCCGCCGGGCGCCCCTCCCCCACCCCCGCCCGGCGGAGCAGACGGCCCCTTCACCAGGGGCCGTTTTTCTTTATGGGTTGTCCCATGAGCGCCGCCCCCGCCGCCGTTATCTTCGATTGCGACGGCGTGCTGGTGGACAGCGAGATTCTCGCCGTCGAGGTCGAGATCGTCCTGCTCTCCGAGCTTGGTCTCGTCTATGAGCCCGCGGAATACGGCCGGCGCTTCCTGGGCCTGCACGATCATGACTTCCGCATCGCCCTGGACGAGGACTGCCGCGCCCTCACCGGGCGGCCCTTGCCGGACGACTTCCTCCACCGCACCCACGCCATGCGGCTGGCGGCCTGCAAGGAGAGGCTGCGCGAGGTGACCGGCGCCGGCGCCGCCGTCGCCGCGCTCGGCAAGCCCAAGGCCGTGGCGAGTTCATCGCCCACGGCCTTCCTGCGCGAGAAGCTGGCGCTCGGGGGATTGCTGGAGGTCTTCGACCCGCACGTCTATTCGGCGGACATGGTCGCTCGCGGAAAGCCCGACCCGGCCGTCTTCCTGCACGCCGCCGGGCAGCTGAGCGTCGATCCCGCCGCCTGCGTCGCCATCGAGGACAGCGTCAACGGCGTCGTGTCCGCCAGGGCCGCGGGTATGGAGGTTTGGGGCTTTTGCGGCGGCGGCCATATGGACGAGGAGGCCGCCCGCCGCCTCGCCGACGCGGGCGCCCACCGGATGGTCGCGGACTGGGACGAGGCGCGGGGGCTGTTCGCCGCCTTCGGTTGACCCTATACCGCCCGGCCATGTTCCAAGGCCTTTCCCACCTCGCCCAGCAAGCCAAGCCCTGGCCGTTCGAGCAGGCGCGCAACCTGCTCGCCCGCATCCTCAGGCTGCGGCTGACCGACGCCGAGCGCGATCTGGCGTTTTCGCTGATCAACGAGGGCAAGGCCGGCGAGGCGGTGGCCACCTTCCCGCAGCTGGCCAGGCCCGTCGTCCTGCAATGCGGCTATGGCGCGAGCGGGCTGCCGCACATGGGCACGTTCGGCGAGGCGGGCCGGCCGACGATGGTGCGCTCGGCGTTCCGGGCGCTGACGGACGATGCGATCCCCACGCGCCTGATCGTCTTCTCCGACGATATGGACGGGCTGCGGAAGATTCCCGAGAACGTGCCGAACCGCGCGATGCTGGAGGAGGACCGCGACAAGCCGGTCCGCGACGTGCGCGACCCCTATGGCGAGCACGAGAGCTTCGGCGCCCACAACAACGCCCTCGTGCGGGCCTTCCTCGACGGTTTCGGCTTCGACTACGAGTTCTTCAGCGCCACCGACTGTTACCGCTCGGGGCGCTTCGACAAGGTGCTGCTGACGGCGCTGGAGCGGTTCGAGGCGATCCAGAAGGTGATGCTGCCGACGCTGGGCGAAGAGCGGCGCGCCACCTATTCGCCCTTCCTGCCGATCAGCCCGAAGACCGGCAAGGTGCTGCAGGTCCCCACGCTGGAGCGCAACGTCGAGGCGGGGACGATCGTCTTCAAGGACGAGGACGGGACGCTGACCGAAGTTCCCGTCACCGGCGGCCATGTGAAGATGCAGTGGCGGCCCGACTGGGCGATGCGCTGGACCGCCCTCGAGGTCGACTACGAGATGAGCGGCAAGGACCTGATCGACTCGGTCCGCATCTCTTCGCAGGTCTGCAAGATCCTGGGCGGTACGCCCCCGGAGAGCTTCCACTACGAGCTCTTCATGGACGAGAACAACCAGAAGATCTCCAAGTCCAAGGGCAACGGCCTGACCATGGAGGAGTGGCTGCGCTACGCCGCGCCGGAGAGCCTGGCCTTCTACATGTTCCAGTCGCCGAAGTCGGCCAAGCGGCTCTACTTCGACGTCATCCCCAAGGCGGCCGACGAGTACCTGCAGCACCTCGACGCCTGGCATCGGCGGGGCGGCGAGGCGCCGGACCTCAACAACCCCGTCTGGCACGTGCATGCGGGCAATCCGCCGGCGCAGCCTTCGCCGGTCAGCTTCTCGCTGATGATGAACCTGGTGTCGGCTTCGGACGCGGGCTCGAAGGAAGTGCTGTGGGGATTTCTCTCCAAGCACATCCCGGGCGCGACGCCGCGGAGCCAGCCGTTGCTGGACCGCTTGGCCGGCTATGCGCTGAACTACTACGAGGACTTCGTCGCCCCGAACAAGCGCTTCCGCGGCCCCGAGCCGAACGAGCGCGCGGCGATGGAAGACCTCCTCGCCCGCTTCCGGGCGTTGCCAGCCGAGGCAGACGCCGAGACCATCCAGAACGAGGTCTATGCGGTCGGCAAGGAGCACGGTTTCGAGCCCCTGCGCGCCTGGTTCCAGGCGCTCTACGAGGTGCTGCTGGGCCAGAGCCAGGGGCCGCGGTTCGGCTCCTTCGCCGCCATCTTCGGCCTCGACCGGACCATCGCGTTGATCGAGGAAAAGCTTCGCGGCTGAGGGCTGCGCAAACGGCGCCTTTTGAAGACGCTCGGAAACTGGACCGACTCCTCAGCCGTTCCTTGCGCATGGACGAACAGCTCATAGACGAGGCCGAGGCCGTGGAGCGACTGGCCAAGGTCGTTTCATACGGCCCCGACAAGGCCCGCCTGATGGCCCTCGCCGCCAGTCTTCGCGAACGCGCGGAGGCGCCGAAGGAGGCGCGCTCTTGGGCGCCGCGACAGCGCCGCGCGGCGGCACCGAAGAGCTAGAGCCCCGAGACGGCCGGCAGCCTACTGGCTGGCCCAGATGATGCGGGCGATCCAGGCGATGTGCTTGCGGTCGAGAACGCGGCCTTCGTATTCCGGGTTCAGCGAGGTGAGCTCCAGCGTCCGGGCCGTGAGGCGAGCGACTTCCTTGGCCAGCACCTCTCCATCGGTCGTCTTGACCACCACCCGGTCCCCCCGGCGCGGCTCGGCCACCGGCACCACCACGATGCGGTCGCCGTCGCGATAGACGGGGGCCATGGAGTCGCCGTTGATCTCCAGCGCGTAGCAACCCTCCTCGGCCATGCCGGGGAAGGCGACCTCCTCCCATCCCTCGCCAACGGGGAGGCCCGCCTCGTCGAAGAAGCCGTCTATTCCCGCCTGCGCAAAGCCCAGCAGCGGCACGCCCCGAACCTGTGGCCGTTCACCCTCGGCCAGCGCCGCGAATTCGGCGAAGGAGACGCCCGTGGCGCTCAGCACCTTGGCGATGCTTTCCGTGGACAGCCAGCGCGCCCGCCCGTCGGGGACCGCGCCGCGCTTGGAGGGGTTGAAGATGGTGGGGTCGAGACCGGCGATGCGCGCCAGTCCGGAGGTCGACACGCCAAGCCGCGCCGCCAGCTTGTCGATGGCGGCCCAGATCTCCTGATGGGTCAGGCGGGA
Source organism: Caulobacteraceae bacterium (assembly GCA_036376035.1). Classification (GTDB taxonomy): domain Bacteria; phylum Pseudomonadota; class Alphaproteobacteria; order Caulobacterales; family Caulobacteraceae; genus Caulobacter. The sequence goes on from DASVBC010000032.1 coordinate 11,392, forward strand.
CATTGGACGTGCGGTCTCGCAGCTTCACTACTTTACCGCGAGCGATTAGGCCGATCCGCTAGGAATGTAAACCTAAGAGTGTGAAGCTTGTTTGCGCAGGCTGAGCAGGAGTGCGGTCGCCGCCGCAAAGCGGGTCAGCAGCAAGGCGCGGCGGTAGGTCTCCACGCTCACGTCCGGCTGCAGCAGGAAGGCCAGGCTCGTCGCCGCGCCGACCCCCAGCGCCGCCATGAGCCAAAGCGGCCAAAGACCCGGCGCCTTCCAGGCGAGCCGGCCGAGCAGCACCACCGCGCCAAGGTCGATGGCGAGCAGCAGCCACACGCCAGATCCACGCTCCGACGCCAACGCCAGCGCGGCGGCCGCCGCGGCGACGATGGCCACGCCCAGCCACTCACGCCGCCCGCCATGCGCGGCCGCCGCCACGGCGCAGAGGCCGACGAGCGCCGCCAGGGTCAGATAGAGGGTCATGCCGCCTCCGTTTGTCCACGACCAGACACCGCCTGCCTGCTGTTGAGCAACCCCAGGCAGCCGGCGCCAGTCGCTAGCCGCCGCGGCAGCGTCATTGACATCAGTGTAAACATCTGATAGTTGACGTTGACGTAAGAGGTAATTTACCGTGCGACGGCTCCCCGGCCATAAGGGGAGGAGGAGAGGAAACAACAGAGATGCCCATCGAGCTGCGTCGCCCCGAGCGCACCTTCACCATTCGCCAGCTTTGCCTGGAGTTTAAAGTCACGCCGCGCGCCCTGCGCTTCTACGAAGACAAGGGTCTGCTGGCGCCGGCGCGTGAAGGCCTCAACCGGGTCTATTCCTACAAGGACCGGGCGCGACTTCAGCTGATCCTCCGCGGCAAGCGCGTGGGCCTGTCCCTCGCTGAAATCCGCGAGATCCTCGATATGTACCGGAGCGAAGACGGGGGCGCGGCGCAGTACGCCAAGTCCCTGCGCAAGTTCCAGGAACGCATCGTGGCGCTCGAGCAGCAGCGCGAGGACATCGATGGCGCCATCCAGCAGCTGCACGAGGCCTGCGAACGTCTCGAAAAGCGTCTTGCCGAGACCCGGCCCGACCTGCTTCCGCGGGCGGCCGACTACGAGCAGGCGCTGGCGGCCCGCCTGGACGCTTAAAGCGCGTCTCTGACCATCTCCGCCAGGCACGGCGAAAGACTTCTTGCGTAATGGGTGCGGTCCTTGTGGGCCGCGCCTTGTCTGCATCGTCAACCACGCCCTCTTTCGAAGGACGCGCCATGACCTATCAGGCCCCCGTTCGGGACCACGCCTTCATTCTCCGCGACGTGCTGGAGATCGATAAGTACTCCAACCTGCCGGGCTTCGCCGACGCCCCTTGGGAGGTCGTCGAGCAGATCCTCGACCAGGCCGGGAAGTTCACCAGCGAAGTCCTCGCGCCGCTGAACAGCGTCGGCGACAAGGTCGGCTGCAAGTGGAACCCGGACTTCACGGTCACCACGCCGCCGGGCTTCAAGGAAGCCTACAAGGGCATGGTCGAGAACGGCTGGCTTGGCCTGTCGTCCGATCCCAAGTACGGCGGCCAGGGCCTGCCGCGCATCCTGTCCCTCTCCTACTCGGAGATGTCGACGGCCGCGAACATGGCCTTCTGCATGTACCCGGGCCTGACGCACGGCGCGGCCGAAGCGATCCACTCCGGCGCCTCGGACGAGCTGAAGGAAAAGTACCTGCACAAGATGGTGCCCGGCGAGTGGGGCGGCACCATGAACCTGACCGAGCCGCAGTGCGGCACGGACCTGGGGCTGCTTCGCACCAAGGCGGTCCCCGAGGCTGACGGCTCCTACCGCATCACCGGCCAGAAGATCTGGATCTCGGGCGGCGAGCACGACATGGCCGACAACATCATCCACCTGGTGCTGGCCCGCATCGAAGGCGCCCCGGAAGGGGTAAAGGGCATCAGCCTGTTCATCGTGCCCAAGTACCTCGTGAACGACGACGGCAGCCTTGGCGAGCGCAATAACGTCAAGTGCGTGGGCCTCGAAGAGAAGATGGGCATCCACGGCAACGCCACCTGCGTCATGCAGTACGAGGACGCCAAGGGCTGGCTGGTGGGCGAGCCCAACAGCGGCCTGAAGATCATGTTCGTCATGATGAACGAGGCGCGCGTGGGCGTGGGCCTGCAAGGGCTCGGCCAGGCGGAGGCCGCCTATCAGGCCGCCGCCCAGTTCGCCAAGGAGCGCTTGCAGATGCGCTCGCTGACCGGCGTGAAGAACCCGGACGGCCCGGCCGACCCGATCATCGTGCACCCGGATGTGCGGCGCATGCTGCTCGACACCAAGGCCTTCGTCGAAGGCGGCCGCTGCTTCCTGTTCTGGACCTCGCTGCGCGGCGACCTCGCCCGGGTTCACCCCGACGAGGCCGAGCGGGAGAAGGCCAACGACTACATGCAGCTGCTGACGCCGGTGATTAAGGGCTTCCTGACCGACAAGGGCTTCAAGGCCTGCGTCGACGCCATGCAGGTCCACGGCGGCTCTGGCTTCACCGAGCACTTCCCGGTCAGCCAGTACCTGCGCGACGCCCGCATCACCATGATCTACGAGGGCACCAACGGCATCCAGGCGCTGGACCTGATCGGGCGCAAGCTGCCGGCCAAGAACGGCCGGGGGATCATGACCTTCCTGGCCGAGCTGGAAGGCTTCGCCAACGAGCACGAGGGCGCCTCCGATGACTTCAAGCCGTTCGTCGAGGCGGTGCGCGAGTCCAAGGAGCGGCTGCAGGACGCGGCCATGTGGCTGATGCAGAACGGGTTGCAAAACCCCGACCACGCGGCCGCCGCGTCGGTCGATTTCATGCACCTGTTCGGCTACTCGGCGCTGGCCTACATGTGGGCGATCATGGCCAAGGTCAGCCTGGACAAGATCGCCGCCGGCGACACCGACCCGTTCTACCAGAACAAGCTGACCACCGGCCGCTACTACATCGAGCGGCTCTTGCCTGACGCTGCGTCGCATCTGACAAAGCTGAAGTCTGGAGCGGACACCATGATGTCCATGCCGGTGGAGGCCTTCTGAGAGGCCCCTTTTCGGCGACAAGTCCCGGCCCGGGCGCTCCAGTGAGCGTCCGGGCCTTTTCTTTATCTGGAGCCGCCATGCCGGTCCTCAATGTCGAACGCCCCGCCTTCCTCGCCGACGAGGAGATGAACATCTTCGAGGACAGCGTCGGGCGGTTCTTCGAAGAGCACGCGCCGCCGGAAGTCACCGCGCGCTGGCGCGAGCAGGGCGTCGTGGACCGCGACATGTGGACCAAGGCGGGCGAGGCGGGCCTGCTGGGCCTGTCCATCCCGGAGGAATACGGCGGCGCGGGCGGTGACTACCGCCACGAAGTGATCCTGATGGAGCAGCTGGCGGCCAAGGGCGTGGACGGCTTTGGCATCAGCCTGCACAACGCAATCGTCGCGCCCTACATCCTGCACTACGGCACCGAAGAGCAGCGCCGCCGCTGGCTGCCGAAGATCTGCACGGGCGAACTGGTCACCGCCATCGCCATGACCGAACCGGGCGCCGGCTCGGACCTGCAAGGCGTCAAGACGACGGCCAAGCTCGACGGCAACGAGTACGTCATCAACGGCCAGAAGACCTTCATCACCAACGGCCAGACCGCCAACCTGATCGCCGTCGTCGCCAAGACCGATCCGACGCAGGGCGCGCGCGGCACCTCGCTGATCTTCGTCGAGACCGACGGGGCAGACGGCTTCGAGCGCGGGCGCAACCTGCACAAGCTCGGCCAGTCGGCGCAGGACACCTCCGAGCTCTTCTTCAACGACGTGCGCGTGCCGACTTCCAACCTGCTCGGCGAGGGCGAAGGCCACGGCTTCTTCCAGCTGATGGGCCAGCTGCCGCAGGAGCGGCTGAACATCGCCGTCCAGGGCATCGGGACCATCGAACTCGCGCTGGCTCTGACCATCGACTACGTCAAGCAGCGCACGGCCTTCGGCAAGAAGCTGATCGACTTCCAGAACACCCAGTTCAAGCTGGCCGAGTGCAAGACCAAGGCCACCGTCGCCCGCGTCTTCGTCAACCACTGCATCGAGCAGCACCTGGCCGGAAAGCTGGATGCCGCGACCGCCTCGATGGCCAAGTACTGGGTCAGCGACCTGGAGAACGAGATCGTCGATGAATGCCTGCAGCTCTTCGGGGGCTACGGGTATATGGACGAGTACCCGATCTCGCGCATGTACCGCGACAGCCGCGTCCAGCGGATCTACGGCGGCACGAACGAGGTCATGAAGCTCCTCATTGCGCGGACGCTCTGATGGCGACCTACAGGGCCACGGTGGACTGGAAGTTGGCCGACGGGGAGGACTTCCCCGCCGGCCGCTACAGCCGTGGTCATACGATTGGCTTCGATGAGGGCCTGACCGTACCGGGCTCAGCCTCGCCGCACGTCGTCGGCAAGGCATGGTCGGTGGCCGCGGCCATCGATCCGGAGGAGATGTTCGTCGCCTCGCTGTCGACCTGCCACATGCTCTGGTTCCTGCACATCGCGCGGGAGGCGGGCTTCGTCGTCGAGAGCTATCGCGACCAGGCCGAAGGCGTGCTGGCGAAGAACGAGAACGGCAAACTGGCCATGACAAAGGTCACGTTGAAGCCCCATATCATTTTCAAAGACAAGCAACCCTCGGCGGCGGAGCTCGACCATCTCCACCACCGCGCCCACGACGAATGCTATATCGCCAACTCGGTTCGGACCGAGGTGGCTGTCGAACCCCAAGGAAGGACCTGACCCATGGCCGACGCCTACATCTTCGACGCGGTGCGCACGCCCCGCGGCAAGGGCAAGAAGGACGGCGCCCTGCACGAGATCACCGCGCTGTCGCTGGCGACGCAGGTGCTCGAGCAGCTGCGCGACCGCAACAACCTGGACACCTCCAAGGTGGACGACGTGGTCCTCGGCTGTGTCTCGCCGGTGGGCGAGCAGGGCGCCGACGTCGCCCGCACCGCGGTGCTGACGGCCAACTACGCCGAGACCACCGCCGGCGTGCAGGTCAACCGCTTCTGCGCCTCGGGCCTGGAGGCCTGCAACATGGCCGCCGCCAAGGTCATGACCGGCGAGGCCGACATGGCCATCGGCGGCGGCGTCGAGAGCATGAGCCGCGTGCCCATGGGGAGCGACGGCGGCGCCTGGCCGACCGACCCGTCCAGCGCCTTCAAGACCTACTTCGCCCCGCAGGGCATCGGCGCCGACCTGATCGCCACCCTCTATGGCTTTTCCCGCGACGACGTGGACGCCTATGCGGTGGAGAGCCAAAAGCGCGCCGCCCGAGCCTGGGAGGAAGGCCGCTTCAAGAAGTCGGTCATCGGCGTGAAGGACCAGCTGGGCCTCACCATCCTGGACCGTGACGAGCACCTGCGTCCCGACGCGACCATGCAGAGCCTGGCTTCGCTGAACCCCTCGTTCGCGGGGCCCGGCGAGCTCGCCTTCGACGCCGTCGTCCAGCAGAAGTACCCGCAGGTCGAGCGCGTGAACCACGTGCACCACGCGGGCAACTCCTCGGGGATCGTCGACGGCGCCGCCGGCGTCCTGTTCGGCAGCAAGGAAATGGGCGAGGCCCTGGGCCTGAAACCCCGCGCGCGGATCAAGGGCATGGCCTCGATCGGCTCGGAGCCCTCGATCATGCTGACGGGTCCCTCCTACGTGACCGAAAAACTTCTGAGGAAGCTCGGCATGGAGGTCGGGGACATCGACCTGTACGAGCTGAACGAAGCCTTCGCCGCCGTCGTGCTGCGCATGATGCAGGCGCTGGATATCCCGCACGAGAAGATGAACGTGAACGGCGGCGCCATCGCCATGGGCCACCCGCTCGGCGCCACCGGGGCCATGATCCTCGGCACCGTGCTCGACGAGCTGGAGCGCTCCGACAAGGAAACCGCCCTCGTCACCCTGTGCGTCGGCGCCGGCATGGGCACCGCCACCGTCATCGAACGCGTCTGAAAAAGCACGTCATCCCGGACAGCCGACAGGCTGATCCGGGACCCAGAGGGGCCGTGCACCGGCCCTGGGTCCCGGCTCTCCGCTCCGCTTCGGCCGGGATGACGATTGAATGTAGGAAGGAAATTCCGATGGAAAACTTCAAGATCGAGGTCGATGGCGACGGCATTGCGCTGGTCACCTTCGACGTGCCCGGCCGCAGCATGAACACCATCACCGGCGCGGTGATGCGCGAGTTCCCGGAAGTCATCGAGCGCATCAAGTCCGACGCCGCCATCAAGGGCGCGGTGATCGCCTCGGGCAAGCCGTCGGGCTTTTGCGCCGGCGCGGACCTGGGCGAAATGGGCAGTCAGGCCGGCGGGGCGAAAGACACCCGCTCGGCCGAGGAGAAGCTGCGGGCGCAGTTCGACAGCTCCTTCACCCTGAACCGCACGCTCCGCGCGCTGGAGACCTGCGGCAAGCCGGTGGCCATCGCGCTGGAGGGCCTGGCGCTCGGCGGCGGGCTGGAGATCGCGCTGGCCGGCCACTACCGCGTGGCGGCCAAGAACCCCAAGCTGCAACTGGGCCTGCCGGAAGCGAAGGTGGGCCTGCTGCCCGGCGCGGGGGGCACCCAGCGTCTGCCGCGCCTGATGGGCGCCATGAACGCCCTGCCGCTGATCCTCGAAGGCAAGTCGATGAGCGCCGAGGAGGCGCTGGCCAAGGGCGTCGTCCACGAGCTGGTCGAGCCCGGCCAGGCCATCGAAGCGGCCAGGACCTGGATCAAGACCAAGGGCGATCCGGTCCAGCCCTGGGACAAGAAGGACTACAAGATCCCCGGCGGCGGCCCCTACAGCCCTGGCGGCGCGCAGGTGTTCATCGTCGGCAACGCCATGCTGAGGAAGCAGAGCTACGGCAACTATCCCGCCCAGCTGAATATCCTCAAGTGCGTCTATGAGGGCCTGCAGGTCCCGATCGACGCGGGCCTGCGCATCGAGACACGCTACTTCCTCAAGACCATGCAGACGCCCCAGGCCAAGGCGATGATCCGCTCGCTGTTCCTGTCCATGCAGGAGCTCGGCAAGGGCGCCTCGCGGCCGCAGGGCTTCGACAAGTACGACGTCAAGAAGGTCGCCGTGCTGGGCGCCGGCATGATGGGGGCCGGCATCGCCTACGTTCAGGCCATGGCCGGCATCGAGACGGTCCTCATCGACCAGAGCCAGGAGGCCGCCGACAAGGGCAAGGATTACTCCAAAAAGCTCCTCGACAAGGCTATCGGCCGCGGGAAGATGACTCAGGAGAAGGCCGATCAGGTCCTTGGCCTGATCACGCCGACGACCGATTACGCCCACGTGAAGGGTTCGGACCTCGTGGTCGAGGCGGTGTTCGAAAGCCGCGAGATCAAGGCCGACGTGACGCAGAAGGCCGAGGCTCAGCTGGCTGAGACCGCCGTGTTCGGCTCCAACACCTCGACCCTGCCGATCACGGGCCTCGCCAAGGCGTCGGCCCGCCCGGCCAACTTCATCGGCATCCACTTCTTCTCGCCGGTCGACAAGATGGGCCTGGTCGAGATCATCATGGGCAAGGAAACCTCTCAGGAGACCCTCGCCAAGGCGATGGATTACGTCCTGAAGATCAGGAAGACCCCCATCGTCGTGAACGACAGCCGCGGCTTCTACACCAGCCGCTGCTTCGGCACCTTCGTCACCGAAGGGCTGGAGATGCTGACCGACGGCATCGCGCCGGCCATCATCGACAACGTCGGCCGCGCCACCGGCATGCCGCGCGGGCCGCTGGAGATGAACGACGACGTGGCGCTGGACCTCGCCCACAAGGTGCGTGAGGCGACCAGGAAGGACATGGGCGACCAGTACGTCGCCGGTCCGGTCGATGCGCTGATCAGCAAGATGGTCGTCGATCTCGGCCGCTATGGCCGCAAGAACGGCAAGGGCTTCTACGACTACCCCGCCGAAGGGCCCAAGCGCCTGTGGCCGGGCCTGTCGGACCTGGTGGAGGTCAAGACCGCCGACGCCGACAAGGCCCTGATCGAGGAGATCCGCACCCGGCTTCTCTATCGCCAGGCGGTCGAGGCGGCGCGCTGCTTCGAGGAGGGCGTGGTCACCGATCCGCGCGATGCGGACGTCGGCGCCATCCTCGGCTGGGGCTTTGCGCCCTGGACCGGCGGACCGATCAGCCTGATCGACTCGGTGGGCGTTAAGCAGTTCGTCGAAACCTGCGATAGGTTAACGGAAAAGTACGGCTCGCGCTTCGCTCCGCCCAAGCTTTTGCGGGACATGGCGGCCAAGGGAGAGACCTTCTACGGCCGTTTCAGCAAGGCCAAGGCCGCATAAAGATCACATAATACAAAAGCTTAACGGGAGGCCCGGTGGAAACGCCGGGCCTTTTGCTTAACAGCGGCGTTAACCACGACCGATAACGTCGTTCTTTCACCCTCCCTTAGACTCTGTTGCGTAACGTGGTTCCGCTACCAATGGGGAACGGCGTCATGGTCTCTTCCGGAGACGCAGACAAATTCGGGCTGCTGGCCGCGGCTAAAGCGCGGCGAAAGCACCTGCCGTTGCGGTTCACGGCCGCTGTCCTGGTCGCGGCCGGGATGCAGATCACCTTCGGCTGGTGGCTGGCCTGGGTGTGGCTGGGCTCCTACGTCGCCATCCAGATGACCGAGGTCGCCCTCAACGACCACCTGCTCAAGCGCCCGCCGCAGACGCCCACCCTGGCGGTGCTGACCGCCATCACCCTCTACGTTCCCTCCGCGCTGGTGTTCGCGCTGCTTGGCCCCATCCTGTGGGTCAACGGCGGCCACTACGGCCCGGCGCTCGGCATCGCCCTGATGGCGAGCTCGCTCACCAACCTCATCGCGGTGAGCCGCTCGCGCCTGGCCTTCATCGTCGCCGCGACGCCCTACGTCGTCTTCCTGGTGCTGATGCCGCTGCTCGACTGGGGCGCCACGAGCGCGCCGGAGATGGGCAGCATGGCCTTCGCCATCGTCGTCATCATGTTCAACGTCATCGGCGCCTGGACCACCACCCAGGACGCCCGCAAGGCCGAGCAGGAAGCGGCCCAGGAGTTCGACCAGCGCCGCCGCGAGGCCGAGGCCGCGGTCGAGGCCAAGTCCGCCTTCATCGCCATGATCAGCCACGAGCTGCGCACCCCCATCAGCGCCATCCTCGCCGGCGCCGGC
>DASVBC010000033.1:0-9418 GCA_036376035.1 Caulobacteraceae bacterium
GTGCGGCGTCGAGGTCACCCTGGCCCGCGTTCGGCGCGAGCGGATGGGCCACATCGAACTGGCCTCGCCCGTCGCCCACATCTGGTTCCTGAAGTCGCTGCCGTCGCGCATCGCGCTGATGCTCGACATGCCGCTGAAGGACATCGAGCGCGTCCTCTACTTCGAGCACTACATCGTCACCGAGCCGGGCCTGACCCCGCTGAAGCAGAACCAGCTTCTGTCGGAAGACGAGTACATGCGCTTCCAGGAGGAGTTCGGCGACGACAGCTTCACCGCCGAGATCGGCGCCGAGGCGGTCCATGGGCTGCTGAAGGCCATCGACCTCCAGGCCGAGGCCGACCGCCTGCGCGAGGAGCTCGCCGGCACGCCCTCGGAGATGAAGCAGAAGAAGGCGTCCAAGCGCCTGAAGATCATCGAAGCCTTCATGGAATCCGGCAACAAGCCGGAGTGGATGATCCTGACGGTCATCCCGGTGATCCCGCCCGAGCTGCGCCCGCTGGTGCCGCTGGACGGCGGCCGTTTCGCCACCTCCGACCTCAATGACCTCTATCGCCGGGTCATCAACCGTAACAACCGCCTCAAGCGCCTGATCGAGCTGCGCGCGCCCGACATCATCATCCGCAACGAAAAGCGGATGCTGCAGGAAGCGGTCGATGCCCTGTTCGACAACGGCCGCCGCGGCCGCGTCATCACCGGCGCCAACAAGCGGCCCTTGAAGTCGCTGGCCGACATGCTGAAGGGCAAGCAGGGCCGCTTCCGCCAGAACCTGCTTGGCAAGCGCGTCGACTACTCGGGCCGTTCGGTCATCGTGGTCGGCCCGGACCTGAAGCTGCACGAGTGCGGCCTGCCCAAGAAGATGGCGCTGGAGCTGTTCAAGCCGTTCATCTACGCGCGGCTGGACGCCAAGGGCCTGTCGGGCACCGTCAAGCAGTCCAAGCGCATGGTCGAGCGCGAGCAGCCGGCCGTCTGGGACGTGCTGGACGAGGTCATCCGCGAGCACCCGGTCCTCCTGAACCGCGCGCCGACGCTCCACCGCCTTGGCATCCAGGCGTTCGAGCCCAAGCTGATCGAGGGCAAGGCCATCCAGCTTCACCCGCTGGTCTGCGCCGCCTTCAACGCCGACTTCGACGGCGACCAGATGGCCGTGCATGTCCCGCTGAGCCTCGAGGCCCAGCTGGAAGCGCGCGTCTTGATGATGTCGACGAACAACATCCTCAGCCCCGCCAACGGCCGCCCGATCATCGTGCCCTCGCAGGACATCGTCCTTGGCCTCTACTACCTGTCGCAATCGCGTGACGGGGAGCCGGGCGAAGGCAAGGCGTTCGCGGACCTCGGTGAAATCGAAGCCGCGCTCGACGCCGGCGTCGTGACGCTGCACTCGAAGATCAAGGCGCGGTTCACCGAGTCCGACGCCGAGGGCAACCCGGTCCGCAAGGTGATCGACACCACGCCCGGCCGGATGAAGATCGCGGCCCTTCTTCCGCGGCACCCGCAGGTGGGTCACCGCCTGATCGAAAAGGCGCTGACGAAGAAGGAAATCGGTAACCTGATCGACATCGTCTATCGGCACTGCGGTCAGAAGGCGACGGTCATCTTCGCCGACCAGATCATGGGTCTGGGCTTCCGCGAGGCCGCCAAGGCCGGCATCTCCTTCGGCAAGGACGACATCGTCATCCCGGCCCGCAAGAAGGAGATTGTCCAGGAAACCCGCAAGCTGGTCGAGGAATACGAGCAGCAGTACGCCGACGGCCTGATCACCAAGGGTGAGAAGTACAACAAGGTCGTCGACGCCTGGGCCAAGTCCACCGACCGCGTGGCCGACGAGATGATGGCCGAGATTTCCACCCGCGAGGTCGGCAAGGACGGCCGCGAGCTGGAGATCAACTCCATCTTCATGATGGCCCACTCCGGCGCGCGGGGCTCGCAGGCCCAGATGAAGCAGCTGGGCGGCATGCGCGGCCTGATGGCCAAGCCGTCCGGCGAGATCATCGAAACGCCGATCATCTCGAACTTCAAGGAAGGCCTGACCGTCCAGGAGTACTTCAACTCCACCCACGGCGCCCGCAAGGGCCTGGCCGACACCGCGCTGAAGACGGCCAACTCCGGCTATCTGACCCGCCGCCTGGTCGACGTGGCGCAGGACTGCATCATCACCGAGGAAGACTGCGGCACCACGCGGGGCATCACCCTTCGCGCCGTGGTCGAAGGCGGCGACGTGCTGGTCTCGCTCGGCCTGCGCATCCTTGGCCGCTTCTCGGCCGAGGACGTGAAGGACCCGGGCACGGGCGAAGTCATCGTCCCGGCCGACACCTACCTCGTCGAGGACCAGGTCGAGATCATCGAGGCGGCCGGCGTGCAGTCGGTGAAGGTGCGCTCGGTGCTGACCTGCGAGGCCAAGGTCGGCGTCTGCGGCGCCTGCTATGGCCGGGACCTCGCGCGCGGTACGGCGGTGAACATCGGTGAGGCTGTCGGCGTCATCGCCGCCCAGTCGATCGGTGAGCCGGGCACCCAGCTGACGATGCGGACCTTCCACATCGGCGGCACCGCCCAGGTGGCCGAGCAGTCCTTCTTCGAGACCAGCAACGAAGGCGTCGTGAAGATCGCCGGCGGCGCGACGGTCAAGGCCGCCGACGGCGACCTGATCGTCATGAGCCGCAACCTGATGATCACCGTGCAGGTCGACGGCAAGGACCGCGAGTCCTACAAGCCGCCGTACGGCGCGCGCCTGAAGGTGAAGGACGGCGACAAGACCAAGCGCGGCCAGCGCCTGGCCGAATGGGACCCCTACACCACCCCGATCCTGACCGAAGTGGGCGGCCGCGTCCGCGCCGAGGACCTGGTGGACGGCCTGTCCGTCCGCGAGGAAGCCGACGAGGCGACCGGCATCTCCAACCGGGTGGTCATCGACTGGCGCGCGAGCCCCCGCGGCGCGGACCTGCGTCCGGCCATGGCGGTCCTCGACGCCGACGGCGCCTACAAGCGCCTGGCCAACGGCGGCGAGGCCCGCAACCTGCTGCCGGTGGGCGCCATTCTCTCCGTCGGCGACGGCGATGAGGTGAAGCCCGGCGACGTGCTGGCCCGTATCCCGACCGAAAGCGCCAAGACGCGCGACATCACCGGCGGCCTGCCGCGGGTGGCCGAGCTCTTCGAAGCCCGCCGTCCGAAGGACTGCGCGGTGATCGCCGAGATGGACGGCAAGGTCGAGTTCGGCCGCGACTACAAGAACAAGCGCCGCATCAAGATCACCCCCGAGGATGATGGCGAGGCGGTCGAGTTCCTGATCCCCAAGGGCAAGCACATCGGCGTCCACGACGGCGACGTGATCCGCAAGGGCGAGTACCTCATCGACGGCAACCCCGACCCGCACGATATCCTGCGTATCCAGGGCATCGAGGCGCTGGCCGACTTCCTGGTCAACGAAATCCAGGAGGTCTACCGCCTGCAGGGCGTGCCGATTAACGACAAGCACATCGAGGTCATCGTCCGGCAGATGCTGCAGAAGGTGGAAATCCTGGAGCCCGGCGACACCGGCCTCATCAAGGGCGACCACCTCGACAAGCCTGACCTGGAGGAAGAGAACGCCAAGGCCGAAGCCCGCAAGGGCCGGCCTGCGCTCGTCCAGCCGGTCCTGCTCGGCATCACCAAAGCCTCGCTCCAGACCCGCTCGTTCATCTCCGCGGCCTCGTTCCAGGAGACGACACGCGTGCTCACCGACGCCTCGGTGCACGGCAAGAGCGACATGCTCGAGGGCCTGAAGGAGAACGTCATCGTCGGCCGGCTCATCCCGGCGGGCACGGGCTCCTACCTGCGCGGCATGCAGCGCATCGCCACCAAGCGCGACGAGGCCCTCTCGGCCTCCCGCGAACAGGCGATGGAGCCCCTGCCGGTCGAGATCGAGGAAGCCGTCGCCGCCGAAGCCCCGAGCGAAGGCTAGGCCTTCAGGCTCTGACCAGGATGCGGCCCCGGGAGCGATCCCGGGGCCGTTTTCGTTTTGGCGCCAGCTTTCCAAACTCCGCCTCCCCGGCGAGGGCCGGGGCCCAGATACAGCCGGAGAGCTTGGCGGGTTTCATCTGGATCCCGGCCTTCGCCGGGAAGACGGGTATTGGTGTTGATAGATCAGCGAACACTCACCGAAGCTGAACGAAAGCTCCTAAGCCCCGGGCTCGTGGCCGCGTTGGCGGGCGCGGGCGCCGATCCGATCATCATCCCCCGCGCGGCGTGGCTGGCGAAGCTGACGTGGCTGTGGCGGGGTCATGTGCCGATCCTGACGCGAGGCCGGACGATCTACTGGCCAGGCGCCTTGCCCGACTTCTCCCGGACGCCGAGCGCCATGGCCGTTCTCCAGCACGAGCTGCAGCATGTGCTGGACTTCTCGACGGGGCGGTTGTCGGGGCTGGGCTATCTGCTGAACCCGAGGAACTGGACCTACCGGCTGCCGGAGGTGTGGGACTGGGCGCGGATGGGCGCCGAACAGCGGGCGGTGCTGGCCGAAAAGCTGTGGCGGGCCGAGCAGGGGCTGGCGGACGACCTGCACCTTTGCCGCGACTGCATTCCATGGGCGAAAATTGATCTCGATCAAAGATGACGCGCCCGTCATTTTTTATGCTCCCGGTTGAAGGCTCAGGAAGGGCCCACAACAAAACGGGAGGTTCCAATGCGCGTGCAGATCGTCGACCGTCCGCCTCAGGAGGTCCGGGAGTTCGACAACGAGTTGACCCATAAGCTCACCGATCAGGACGTCGAGGTGATCCGCGAGATTTTCGACACGCCCCTGACCGGCTCCTACAACTGGGACTACGAGAGCGCCAACGTGAAGATCCGCAAGCTCTATGAGCTTGGCAAGCGCTTCAACTGGGACGCCGCGCTGGATGTCGACTGGGACACCCCGTTCCCGCGCACCGAAAGCCCCAACATCGCCGAGCTGAACCCCTTCGCCGGCCACCCGAAGTACGAGGCGCTGAGCGACGAACAGAAGCTCGACATGGCCTGGCGCAGCCACGCCCAGACGCTGTCGCAGTTCCTGCACGGCGAGCAGGGCGCGCTGATGGTGGCCAGTCAGCTGGTTTCCTGCGCCCCGACCCACGACGCCAAGCTCTACGCCGCCTCGCAGACCTTCGATGAGGCGCGGCATGTGGAGGTCTTCCACCGCTACCTGAAGGAGCGGTGCAAGATGATCTACCCGATCAACGCTAACCTGAAGGCCCTGCTCGACAAGGTGCTGACCGACGAGCGCTGGGACCTGAAGTTCATCGGCATGCAGATCCTCATCGAGGGCCTGGCGCTGGCGGCCTTCCAGTCGATGGCCCAGACCACCCGCGATCCGCTGTTGCGCCAGATCGTGCAGCTGGTCATGCGCGACGAGGGCCGGCACGTGGCCTTCGGCGTCAACTACCTGGAGGACTGGATCAAGTCGCTGCCCGAGCCGGAGATCGAAAAGCGCGCCCAGTTCGCCTACGAGGCGTGCGTCGTCATGCGCGAGCGGCTGTTCTCCACCGAGGTGGCCGAGGAGTTCGGCTTCACCCCCGAGGAGGCCCGCGAGGTCGTCGTCGGCAGCCAGACCAGCCGCAACTTCCGCGACTTCCTGTTCGAGCGGATGATCCCCAACCTCAAGCGCGTGGGCCTGCTGACCGAGAGCGTGCGGCCCCGTTTCGAGGCGCTGGGCGTCCTGAAGTTCGAGGACCTGCACCACGACGGGCTGATCGACTGGGCGACCCTGGAGGCCCCCATGCCGACCAAGGGCCAGCTGATGGCCGCCGAGTAGCGCTTACACTTTTGACACGCGTCTGCCTGGCCCGGGCTCGTCCCGGGCCTTTTTCTTGCGCAGGTGGCGGAAATCGCTGCAAGATTGCGCCTTCGCGCCGCGCCCTCGCCGCCCTTGACCTTGTGGCCCCTCGCGCGTATCTAGCGCCCTCTTTCGAGGCGGGCCCAAAGCCCATGCCCCGATGGACCGAATGTCCCGCAAAAGACGGGCAGGCCCGCCGGAACGCCCGCTAACGCGCGCCGGCGAGTTTTCGCGTTCAGCGGAGCCTTCGAAGCCAAGTTTGTAACTGTTCAGGACCCCTGAGGCGCCTCGGCCGAAAGGCACACGCCTCCACGAGCGAAAGATAGAATGCCTACAGTCAACCAGCTCATCCGCAAGCCGCGCCAGCCCAAGCCGGTTCGCAACAAGGTGCCGGCCCTGAAGGGTTGCCCGCAACGCCGCGGCGTTTGCACCCGCGTCTACACCACGACCCCGAAGAAGCCGAACTCGGCCCTTCGTAAGGTCGCCAAGGTCCGCCTGACCACCGGCATCGAAGCGGTGTGCTACATCCCGGGCGAAGGCCACAACCTGCAGGAACACTCGGTGGTCCTGATCCGCGGCGGCCGCGTGAAGGACCTTCCCGGCGTCCGCTACCACATCCTGCGCGGCGTCCTCGACACCCAAGGGGTCAAGGACCGCAAGCAGCGCCGTTCGCTCTACGGCGCCAAGCGTCCCAAGTAAGGAAAGATCGTATGTCCCGCCGCCGCCGCGCCGAGAAACGCGAAGTTCTGCCCGATCCGAAGTTCGGGGACCTCGTCGTCACCAAGTTCATGAACTACGTGATGTACGAAGGTAAGAAAGCCGTCGCCGAAAACATCATCTACGGCGCCTTCGACATCCTGGAAGCCAAGCGCAAGGACCAGGGCCCCCTGGAGACCTTCCACGGCGCCCTGGACAACGTCGCCCCGTCCATCGAAGTGCGCTCCCGCCGGGTCGGCGGCGCCACCTACCAGGTGCCCGTCGAAGTCCGTCCCGAGCGCCGCCGGGCGCTGGCCATCCGCTGGCTCGTCACCGCCGCCCGCAAGCGCGGCGAGACGACCATGACGGAGAAGCTGGCCGCCGAGCTGCTGGACGCCTCGAACAACCGCGGCACCGCGGTGAAGAAGCGTGAAGACACCCACAAGATGGCCGAAGCCAACCGAGCCTTCTCGCACTACCGCTGGTAAGGACCAGCGCCCCAGCTTTCAGGCGCGGGCGGTTTGCAGTAAACCGCCCGCGCCGCTTTTAAACGCACCCCTGTACGCCCGAGCACCCCGATGCCCCGCACGACCAACATCGAAGACTACCGCAACTTCGGAATCATGGCCCACATCGACGCGGGCAAGACGACGACGACCGAGCGGATCCTCTACTACACCGGCAAGAGCCATAAGATCGGTGAAGTCCATGACGGCGCGGCCACCATGGACTGGATGGAGCAGGAGCAGGAGCGCGGCATCACCATCACGTCGGCGGCCACCACCGCCATGTGGAACGGCAAGCGCCTGAACATCATCGACACCCCCGGACACGTGGATTTCACCATCGAGGTGGAGCGTTCGCTGCGCGTGCTCGACGGCGCGGTCGCGGTGCTCGACGGCAACCAGGGCGTGGAGCCGCAGACCGAGACGGTCTGGCGCCAGGCCGACCGCTACAACGTTCCGCGCATCGTGTTCGTCAACAAGATGGACAAGACCGGCGCCGACTTCGAGATGTGCCTGCGCACCATCCGCGACCGCCTGGGCGTCAAGGCCGTGCCGATCCAGCTGCCGATCGGCTCGGAAGCGACCCTGAAGGGCGTGGTCGACCTGGTCCGCATGAAGGCGGTGGTCTGGGACAGCGAGGGCCTTGGCGCCAACTACCACGACGAAGAGATTCCGGCCGACATGCGGGCGGCGGCTGAAGAAGCCCGCCACTACATGATCGAAAACGCCGTCGAGATGGACGACGAGGCGATGGAAGCCTACCTCGGCGGCGAGGAGCCGGCCGAAGAGGTCATCAAGAAGTGCCTGCGCAAGGCGGTTCTGACCGGCGCCTTCTATCCGATCCTTTGCGGCTCGGCCTTCAAGAACAAGGGCGTCCAGCCGCTGCTCGACGCGGTGGTCGACTACCTGCCCTCGCCGGTGGACATCCCGCCGACCAAGGGCATCGACTTCAAGACCGAGGAAGAGGTCGAGCGCCGCGCCTCGGACGACGAGCCGCTGTCGGTGCTGGCGTTCAAGATCATGGACGACCCGTTCGTCGGCTCGCTGACCTTCTGCCGCATCTACTCGGGCAAGCTGGAAACCGGCATGGGCCTCCTGAACTCGACGCGCGACAAGCGCGAGCGGGTCGGTCGCATGCTGCTCATGCACTCCAACAACCGCGAAGACATCAAGGAAGCCCACGCCGGCGACATCGTCGCCCTGGCCGGCCTGAAGGACACCCGCACGGGCGACACCCTGTGCGATCCGATGAAGTCGCCGGTGATCCTGGAGCGGATGGAATTCCCCGACCCGGTCATCGAGGTGGCCATCGAGCCGAAGTCGAAGGCCGACCAGGAAAAGCTGGGCGTGGCGCTGGCGAAGATGGTCGCCGAAGACCCGTCCTTCACCGTCTATACCGACCAGGAGTCGGGCCAGACGATCATGAAGGGCATGGGCGAACTGCACCTGGACATCAAGGTCGATATCCTCAAGCGCACCTACAAGGTCGAGGCCAACATCGGCCAGCCGCAGGTCGCCTACCGTGAAAGCCTCGGCCGCCGCGCGGACATCGACTACACCCACAAGAAGCAGACCGGCGGCACGGGCCAGTTCGCCCGCGTGAAGCTGACTTTCGAGCCGGGGGAACCGGGTTCGGGCTTCGTGTTCGAGTCCACCGTCGTCGGCGGTAACGTCCCCAAGGAATACATTCCGGGCGTCCAGAAGGGCATCGAGTCGGCCAAGGAAAACGGCCTCTTGGCCGGCTTCCCGCTGATCGACTTCAAGGCCACTTTGACCGACGGCGCCTACCACGACGTCGACTCCTCGGTGCTGGCGTTCGAAATCGCCTCGCGCGCCGCCTTCAAGGAACTGCGCGAGAAGGCTTCGCCGAAGCTTCTCGAGCCGATCATGAAGGTCGAGGTGGTGAGCCCCGAGGAATACCTCGGCTCGGTCATCGGCGACCTCAACAGCCGCCGGGGCATGATCCAGAACCAGGACATGCGCGGTAACGCCACGGTGGTGACGGCCTTCGTGCCGCTGGCCAACATGTTCGGCTATGTGAACACCCTTCGCGGGATGTCGCAGGGCCGCGCGCAGTTCACCATGACCTACGACCACTACGACCCGGTGCCGCAAGCCGTCGCCGACGAAGTGATCAAGAAGTACGCCTAAATCCAACCCTAACCAGAGGACAGGCCCGGACAGGGCTGGAGCTTGAATGGCAAAAGAGAAATTCGAACGTAACAAGCCGCACTGCAACATCGGCACGATCGGTCACGTTGACCACGGCAAGACGACGTTGACGGCGGCGATCACGCTGACGCTGGCCAAGACGGGCGGCGCCAAGGCGATGAACTACGCCGACATCGACGCGGCGCCGGAAGAAAAGGCGCGCGGCATCACCATCAACACCGCGCACGTGGAATACGAGACGGCCAACCGTCACTACGCCCAC
>DASVBC010000039.1:0-62441 GCA_036376035.1 Caulobacteraceae bacterium
CGTCCCGGGCTTGTCCTCAACGGACACGACCGTTTCGTTTTCGAGCTTATCCAAGGTTTTCTCCTCCAATCAGGGCGGCAGCCGCCATGTGCGCTTAGGCTAGGTCTGGCGGGTATGCCCGAGCGGGGCAAGCCGCTACGGCGTGAGATTGGAGATGCCGTCCGTCGGCAGATAGCTGATGCCTTCGGCCGCGCGCACGGGCGCAAACGATGTCACCGCCGGCTTTACCCACTCGTCCTGGGCTTGTTCTTCACCGAGCGTGACGCTCTCCTCGTTGACCTTGTCCACGGCCTGCTCCTCAATTCCGAACCGATGCTCAACTCTAAGTCAGATCGCCACGCCCGACAATGCGCGCCACAGCCGTACGCGGTCGAGCGTATGGTAGGCCCCAACCCGGATCGGCTGCCCGTCGGCCACGTCGATCTCTTCGGCGAACGGCCAGAACAGCGGCCCCCAGCATGACGTCTGCCCTCCAGGCGTGTTTTCGTACCGGACGGCGTCATCCAGATCGAGGGCGATCCACTGGACGACGCCGTTCACCCGGTCTCCAAAGGGCTGCAACGCCAGGGTCCGCCTGCGATCGGGCCAGGGCCCGCTTTCACTGAAGGTGAATTCGAACAGGTCGGTCGGCTCGCTGCGCAACGCGATGCGCGGCGAATCAGCCCGGACGTCGAAATAGGGGCGTGCGACCCGGTTGAACGGGGCCAGGTCAAAGCCGCTGACCTGCCCCACCCGCGTCGCCGCGGCCTGGCGGTCGTAGGCGAGCGCGACGCGAATCCGGCCGCGCGCCGGAATGACCTGCCCCCCGGGACGGAGCAGACGCGCGACTGCGTCCGCATGCGCCGCCAGCACGCCCTCGCTGAGGAGGTCGTTACTGACGATCTCCGAGACCAGGATGTCGGCCGGCCCGCGCAGGTCCTCTGTCGGGTCGAGGGCGAACGAGGGCCGGCCGATCACCCGCACCCGCTCGGAAAGGCCGTTGGCGGCGATCACCGCCCGGGCCGCGGCGGCCACGGCAGGATCAGACTCGCAGGTGAACACCTCAGCCCCGGCGCGGGCGGCCATCATCGCCAGGATGCCCGAGCCGGTACCGATCTCGAACACCTTGCACCCGGGCCTCACCGCGCGCTCGATCGCCGCCTCATAGGCTCGGTTGCGCGCCTCGTCGCGCAGCAGTCCAAAGTGCCAGGTCGGAACGCCGTCGCTCAGCAACTCGGCCGCGAGGGTGGCGGTCTCGCCGTCGGCCGGCGTCAGCTTCAGCGCCCGCGCCGCAAGATCGATGGCGGCGGCCTTCTCGCCGGCGGCGGCGTACTGGCGGGCGACGGCGACCATCGCATCGGGCCGTCCTTGAGCTGCCTGCTCAAGGCGCCGCAGCTGTTCCACCCGTCGTCCCTGGTCGTTGGGATCGCTCATGACTGCCCCCGCCTCTATCGCCGCAAACGCCGGATCAGCCAGCCGAAGGGGCGTAGCAGCACATACGCCCACTCGAAACCCGGCGGGAGGCGCACGATCATCCGGTCGGCGGGAGAAGCTAGCTCTCCGGACAGTTGGGCCAGCCAGTGCCGGGGCTCGGGCTTCATGCTGTAGCCGGCGATCCGCCCCAGCACCGAGCTCTGGTAGAAGCGCCGCCACGAGCGGCGCGGCGCCTGTTCGTACCAGCGGCGGTCGGCGTGGAAGGCCGCGACGGTGCGGTTGAGAACCCAGACCGTGGGGCTGGACCGCGCCCTCGCCAGCACCGCCTGGGGAACCTCATGCCCAAACCAGCGGTGGAGCAGCCACAGGGCGTGAAGCACCACTGCCTCCAGGCCGAGCCGCCGGGCATCGGCGAGCGCGGCCTTCGTCCGCGCGGGCGAATCGGTCAGCGGGGCGATGTCGAGCAGCCACATCAGCCGCGCCCAACAATGCCCCGCGCCGTGGGCGCTGAGATAGGTGGCAAGGCGATCACGGGCCAGAACCGGCAGGGCTCGGCCGCCGACGGTCACTGTCTCGCGCGTACGCCACAGGTCCTCGAAGCCGGCTGGGTAGAGAGCTGCGTTCTCCGTCAGCCGTGAATGGACCTCGATCATTATGCCGCGATCGTGGTGGAGGTAACCCATCTCCTTGCCGGCGACATCGGCCGGAGCGCCGGCGGCCAGATCAGCCTCGGGTCTGAAATAGCCCTGCGCCCGCAGAACCTGATCGGCCCTCACCAGCCCCGCCGGCTCGACGAGCAGGTCGATGTCCTTGCTGCCGCGCGCATCGGCCCGGCCATAGAGCTGGATGGACAGGGCCAGGCCCTTGATCAGCAGGTAGCGCACGCCCGCCTGGTCCAGAAGCGCGCAGATGCGGGCCACCTCCCCCACCCGGGCCAACGCGCCGGCGGCGTGCTCGCGGTGAAGGTTGCGCAGGCCCTCGACGGCGGCCGGGGGCACAAGCCCGGGCCTGGCGAGCATCGCCGGGATCAGGCGCATCAGGCCGTGACGCTCGAGGCCGGCCGCGACATGGCGCCAGTCCAGGCCCTCGGTGTCGAACGGCGATAGCGGCGAGGCGCAGAACGCGATGATGAACCGCAACTCGGGCGCCAGTCGGCTCGGAACGCCGCAAGCCAGAGGATCCGGGCGGGACAGCGACGCCGGGGCTTCTTCATACAGCGTCATCAAAGCTCGTCTTCACCCGCCCGCCCGCACATCAGGCGCACCTGTCTATACATGGCGAGGAATCGGCAAATCCACGCCGCTCTTCGATCTGTCCTAGATGAAGCACACCACTTCGGTGAAGCCGGAGCCGATGGGATAGCCGGTAACCTTCGCCTGCCCGACATCCAGCCAGGCGTGGGACGACAGCGGCCCCTCCGAGGAACTCGCGACGCCGAGGTGCAGGACGCTCGGCACCCCCCGGCGGCGCAACATCATCTTGGCCGCCAGCGCCTGCTGCAGGCAGACAGCCCTGAAGGGGACGTAGCCGGCCATCCGCTGCACCGTCCACCCGACCGCCTTGGCCAGGGCCTCGCCGTCGGCGCCGGCCTCCGCGGCCGAGGCGGGTGGGGCCGTCTTGCCCAGACGCCTTGCGACCACCCGAAACGGAAGCACCAGCAGCGCGACGCGCGCCACCGCCAGCCACAACACGGCCTCGACCATGAGACCGCGGCGCAGGCGGTCCATCCTCACCAGGGTGTTCAGCTTCCGCAGGATCATGCTTCACGATAGCGAGCGCCCGGCGCCCTCGCCAGCGCCGTCAGGCCGAGAGGCGTTGGCCCTCGGGCATGACGAGTTGCAGGTGAGGATAGGGTATCGAGATCCCGGCTGCTTCGAAGGCCAGCTTGATGCGGCGGTTGTACTCGCGGCCCACGCTCCACTGCTCCAGCGGGCGGGTCTTGATGCGGGCCTTCAGGACGACGCCGCTGTCGCCCAGGGCGTCGACGCCGACGACCTCTATGGGCTCCAGGATGTTGCCGCCGTGGTCGCTGTCGGCCAACATTTCCGCGCCGACCTCGCCCATCACCTCCAGGGCGCGGTCGATGTCGGAGTCGTAGGAGACCTGCAGCGTGAAGACGTAGCAGGAGAAGCTCTTGGTCAGGTTATGGATCACCTGCGCCTCGCCATAGGGGAAGACGTGCAGCGTGCCGTCGAAGTCGCGCAGGCGGATGGTGCGCACGGTCATCTCCTCGACCAGCCCGCCGCAGTCGCCGATGCGGACGATGTCGCCGACGGAGACGATGTCCTCGACGATCAGGAAGACGCCGGTGAGGAAGTCCTTCACCAGTGTCTGGGCCCCGAAGCCAACGGCGATGCCGACGACCCCGGCGCCGGCCAGCAGCGGGCCGATCTTCACCCCGGCTTCCGACAGCAGCATCATGGCGCCGGTCAGGACGATGGCGGTCTGCGCCACCCCCTTCAGCACCGGCCGCAGGGTGTTCAGCTGGGCGGCCCTGCGCTGGTCGAGGGCGTCCCGCGCCAGGCCGCCGAGCAGGCGATGGATCAACAGGCCCGACAGCTCGATGGCCGCGAAGCTGAGGATCAGCACCAGGGCCATGCGGATCGAGGACTGCAGCAGCTGCTCGCCGATGCCGCGAGAGAGCCATCCGGCGAGATCAAAACCCCAGACAGCCGCGAGGCCGAACACCACCGCCACGATCAGCACGAGGTTCAGGACGAAGGTCGTGAAGCGCGCCACCCGGCGGGTGCGGACATGCTTCTCCGCGTCCGAAGGGCCGGGGATGACCTGGGCGGCGCGGCGCAGCCACACCTTGGCCAGGCGCTCGGCGATGTAGGCGGCTCCGACGATCAACACCGAAAGGCCGACGTTGACCGCCAGCGCCATGGGGCTGAGCGCGGCCAGGTGGGCGAAGGTGCGGTCGAAGACGCTGATGATGCTTTCGCTGGCGGTCACTGGGCTTGCTCCGGGAAAGGTATCGGTGAGGCGGCGATGCGGTCGCCGTCCGGGTCGAACAGGTGCAGCCGGTCCAGGTCGAGACGCAGGCCGACCGCCTCGCCACGGACGGGGCCGGCGCTGCCGGCGGCCTGACGCGCGGCGATGGTCCGGCCGTCGGCCAGCATGGCGCGGACGATCCTGGCCTCGCCGAGGTCTTCGACCAGCTCCACCTCGCCGATCAGGGCGCCGGGAAGATCCAGACTGCAGACCGTGACGTCTTCGGGCCGCACGCCAAGGTCCGCCGGGCCGATGTAGGCGAGGTCCGACAGCGTAACCCGCTCGCCCGACCTCAGCAGCGCGGCCCCGCCGCGCACCTCGACCGGGAGGATGTTCATCGTGGGCGATCCCATGAACTCGGCCGCAAAGCGCGTGGCCGGGCGGTGGTAGAGATCGCCCGGCGTCCCGACCTGCTCGATACGTCCGGCGTTGAGCAGCACGATCCGGTCGGCCAGGGTCATGGCCTCGAGCTGGTCGTGGGTGACGTAGATCATGGTGGCGGCGAGCTCGTCGCGCAGCCGCGCGATCTCCAGCCGCGTCGCGGCGCGCAAGGCGGCGTCGAGGTTGGACAGCGGCTCGTCGAACAGGAAGACCTGCGGCTCGCGCACAATGGCCCGCGCAATGGCGACCCGCTGGCGTTGGCCGCCGGAAAGCTCGCGCGGGCGCCGCGAGAGAAGGTCGCCGATCCGCAGCATGTCGGCGACGCGGCGCACCCGCTCGTCGATGCTCTCCCGCGAGCTCTTCGCCAGGGTCAGCCCAAAGGCGATGTTCCGGTAGACGTCCATGTGCGGATAGAGGGCGTAGGACTGAAAGACCATCGACACGCCGCGCCGCGAGGGCGCGAGGCGGGTGACGTCCTCATCGCCGATCCAGACGGCGCCGGAGGTCGCCTCCTCCAGCCCCGCGATCAGGCGCAGCAGGGTGGACTTGCCGCAGCCCGAGGGGCCGACGAAGACGACGAACTCGCCGTCGGCGATGCTCAGGTCCACGCCGCGCACCGCTTCGGTGTCGCCAAAGCGCTTGATCAGTTTCTCAAGTCGGACAGAGGCCATCGCCTATCCCTTCACCGCGCCGGCGGTGAGCCCGGCGACAAGACGGCGCTGGAAGATCAGCGCCAGCACGATCAGCGGCGCGGTGACGATCACCGAGGCCGCCATGATGTTTCCCCACGGCAGCTCATGCTCGCTGGCGCCGGTGATCAGCGCGATGGCCACCGGCACCGTGCGCTGGTCGTTGGAGAGGGTGAAGGTCAGGGCGAACAGGAACTCGTTCCAGGCGGCGATGAAAGCCAGCAGACCTGTGGTCACCAGCGCGGGCCCCAGCAGCGGCAGGAATATCCGGGTCACCAGCGTAAACGGCGTGGCGCCATCCATGATCGCCGCCTCCTCGATCTCGACCGGCAGGTCGCGCATGAAGGAGGTCAGCACCCAGACCGTGAACGGCAGGGTGAAGATCATGTAGCTGAGCACCAGCCCGGCGAGGTTGTTGTAGAGGCCGAGAACCCGGATGACCTCGAACAGGCCCGAGAGCACCGCCACCTGCGGGAACATCGACACGCCAAGGATTGTGTAGAGCAGCGCCCGCCGCCCGGCGAACCGCACCCGCCCCAGCGAGAAGGCCGCGCCGACCGCCAGCGCCAGCGATATGGCGACCACAGCCGTCGAGACGATCACCGAGTTGAGGATGTTCCGGG
This sequence comes from Caulobacteraceae bacterium, assembly GCA_036376035.1. Classification (GTDB taxonomy): domain Bacteria; phylum Pseudomonadota; class Alphaproteobacteria; order Caulobacterales; family Caulobacteraceae; genus Caulobacter. Next base: position 6,101 of record DASVBC010000039.1, read on the forward strand.
CGAACGGCTGCTCGCGCCAGATGTGGCGGTAGTTGGAAAGGTCGATCCCGGCGGGCCAGTAGTCGACGCGGAAGATCTCCGACCCCGACTTCAGCGACGTCAGCACCGCGTAATAGAAGGGAAACAGCAGGAAGATCAGCAGCGCGGCGCAGGCCAGAGCCAGCGCCGCGCGGGCCAGCGGGCGGCTCATCGGCGCCTCCCATCGAGGTCGAGGCGCACGGCGGTCAGATACAGCGCCGTCAGCAGCGCGATGACGAAGAACAGCATCGTCGAAGCCGCCGAGCCGTAGCCGACGTCCTGGAAGTCCACCAGCTCCTGCCGCGCGAACACCGACAGCGTCATCGTCGCGTCGGTGGCGCCGGTCATCACATAGACGAGGTCGAACATTCGCATGGCGTCGAGCAGGCGGAAGATCACCGCCACCGCCAGCGCCGGCCGGATGAGCGGCAGGGTCACCCGGAAAAAGACCTTCACCGGATGGACGCCGTCGACACGCGCGGCCTCGTAGCAGTCCTTGGGGACCATCTGCAGGGCGGCGAGTGTCAACAGCGCCACAAACGGCGTGGTCTTCCACACGTCGACGATGATGACCGAGGCCATGGACAGGGCAGGCTCGGCCAGCCAGGCGACGGGCGCCGCGATCAGGCCGATCCGCAGCAGCAGGTCGTTCACGACCCCGAACTGGTCGTTGAGCATCCAGCTCCACATCTTGGCCGAGACGACGGTCGGCGTCGCCCAGGGGACCAGCAGCGCGGCGCGCATCAGACCGCGTCCCCGGAAGCTCATGTTGAGCAGCAGCGCGATGGCCACGCCCAGCACCGTCTCCAAGGCGACCGAGATGACGGCGAAGACCAGCGTGTTGCCGAGCGCGCGCAGCCACTGGGGATCGGTCAGGACGCCGTACCAGTGGCCGTCGTCGTAGGCGATGTAGTTGCCGATGCCGACAAAGCCGTAGCGGCTCATATCGACCAGGGTGGCGTTGGTCAGGCTGAAGAAGGCGGTGCGCGCCAGCGGCCAGGCGGCGACGAGCGCCAGCACCGCCAGCATCGGCGCCAGGAAGAGCCAGGCCGCCTGGACCCGCTCCCTGGAATCCCGCGTCTGCCCGCTCACCAGCGGGCCCTGTACTTCAGCCGGTCGAGGTCGCGTTCGAGGCGTGCAACGCGCGTGGCGGCGGACTTGCCTGCCAGCACGTCGTGGGCGGCCCGCCATACGTCGCTTGAGAGGCGGTTGTAGTGCGGCCCCGCGATGCGGGAGGGCCGGGCCGTCGCCTCATAGAGCGAGGGCAGCAAGGCGGCGAAGAATGGATTGGCCGCCAGCACATCGCGGTCCTCGTACAGGGCTGGAATGGTGGGGTTGTAGGACGCCTCGACGGCGCGCTTCTTCTGCTCGGCGGCGCTGGTCAGGAAGGCGACGAGGCTGGCGGCCTCGGCCGGATGCTTGGAATAGCGCGAGACAGCCAGGTGCCAGCCGCCCAGCGTGCCCGAATGCTTGCAGCCCGCGCCGCCGGTGGGCAACGGAATGACGCCCACCTTCCCACGGACGGGACTGTCCTCGCCCTGGGCGAGCGCCCAGGCGTAAGGCCAGTTGCGCATGAAGACCGCGTTGCCGGTCTGGAAGACCCCCCGGGCGGCTTCTTCGTCATAGTTGAGCACCCCGCGCGGGGCGATGTCGCCGACCCAGCTGCCGGCCAGCGCCAGCGCGCGGACCGCGCGAGGGTTGGCGACGGTGATGGCGCCCGTATCGTCCACGATCGTTCCGCCGCCGAAGCTGTCGATCCACTCCAGGGCGTTGCAGGTCAGCCCCTCGTAGGCGCGGCCCTGGAAGACAAAGCCCCACAGCCGGCCGTTCCCCCGTGCGCGTTCGGCTCGCTGGATCGCGCGGGCGATGCGGGTCATCTCCTGCCAGGTCTTCGGCGGCGCGTAGCCGTACCGGTCCAGCAGGTCCTTGCGGTAGTAGAGCACGCCCACGTCCGTCCACCACGGCATGGCGACCAGCCGCCCATCGACGGTGTCGTTCTCGATCAGCGCGGGGAAGTGAGCCTCCGGCGCCTCGCCCATGTAGGGGCGCAGGTCGGCCAGGTGCGAGGCCAGCATCCCGGCCCAGACCACGTCGATCTGCAGCACGTCGATGTCGTCGGTGTGCGAGGCCAGCATCTGCAGGTACAGCGCCAGCCGGTCGGTGGACGAGTTCGGCGTGGTGATGATCCGGACACGGTTACCCGTCTGGCGCTCCCAGGCGCCCACGGCCTCGGAGCAGAGCTTGAGCTCCACCCCAAGCGCCCCGCAGGCGATGGAGAGCTCGGCCGCGGCCGCCCGGCCCGGCGGCGCCAGCAGCGCCAGCGCCGCGACCAGACAGGCCAGCAGCCTTCGCATCAGGCGGCGGCCGGCGTGAGCGCGGGTTCGGGCTGCGTGCGGATGGCCTCGAACTGCTCGGCCGTGGCGTCCGCCCAGTGGGCGAGATCATAGCGGCGAACCGTCCGGTCCATCCGGGCCATGCGGCGAGCCGCCTCGCCCCTCGACATATCCAGCGCCTCGTCGAGCGCGCGATCCATGTCCCGGTTCGAGTAGGGGTTGGTCAGCACCGCCTCGGGCAGCTCCACGGCGCAGCCGGCGAACTCGGAGAGCACCAGCGTGCCCACCCTGCCCTGCTTGGCGGCGACGAACTCCTTGGCGACCAGGTTCAGCCCGTCCCGCAGCGGCGTGGTCAGGCAGACGTCGGCGATGCGGTAGTGGGCGATCAGCCGCTCGAACGGGATGGCGTTGGAGAACAGCACCACCGGCGTCCAGTCGAGCTTGGAGAAGCGGCCGTTGATGCGGCCGACGAGCGCCTCGATCTCGCGCTGCGTCTCTTCGTAAACCTTCATGGTCGAGGCGGCGCGCACGGAGGTGACAAGCAGCTTCACCTCACCGACCAGTTCAGGGCGGCGTTCCATCAGCCGCTCGAAGGCCAGCAGGCTCTCGATCATGCCCTTGGTGTAGTCGGTGCGGCCGACGGCCATGATCAGGCGCCGCCCGCCCATCTCGTCCAGCAGCTGCGCCTCCAGCGCGCGGCCGTCCTCGGAGTCGAGAACCTGGTCGATCAGCGCGGGGTTGGCGCCCACGGAGGTGACGCCCAGGCGCACCGAGCGTTCGGCGGTGCGCAGGCTGACGGGGACCTCGGGCTCCGATAGAGCCATGCCGGTCGCCGACACGCCCTCATCGACCGGAGCCCAGCCCTCGACCACCGCGCCGTTCAGGCCGCGGGCGACATCGGCGAAATTCTTCGCGTAACGGGGGATGTGGAAGCCTACGAGATCGCAGTCGAGCAGGCTGTCGACGATCTCCCGCCGCCAGGGCAGCACGTTGAAGATGTCGGGGCCCGGGAACGGCGTATGGTGAAAGAACGCGATGCGCACGCCCGGCTTCAGGCGGCGCAGATAGGCCGGCACAAGCCACAGGTTGTAGTCGTGCACCCAGACGATGCCGTCGTCCTCCACCTGGGCGGCGGCGGCCTCCGCGAACAGGCGGTTCACCTCCCGAAAGGTCTCCCAGTCGACGTTCTCGTACTGGAACAGCCGCGGGAAGGAGTGGAGGATCGGCCACAGCGCCTCCTTGGAGGTCACGTGGTAGAAGCTCTCCACCTGCTCGGCCGTGAGCGGCAGGCGCGAGACGGTGTAGCCGCCGTTGGGGTCGTCGACGTGGATGACCCGCTCGAAATCGACGCCCTTCTCGGCGTCATAGACCTTCGAGGCGATCCAGGCGCAGGCGTCCGGCTCGAGCCGGTTGAAGAAGCTCTTCAGCGTCGGAACGATACCGTTCGGGCTCTTGTGGGTCCGATAGACGACGCGGCCGTTCTCGACCACTTCCTCATTGGGTTGCCGGTGATAGACGATGACCAGCGATGACTTTTTCATGGCTCGGGCCCCCTCTGAGTTGGAATTGAATGATGGCGTCGGCGATGCCCGACGCACCGGGTGATGGGCTGCAGTAGACATTGCGAAGGCCGCGTACGGCGGCCGTGAGGCGCGGCTCGGAGTTGCCGACGGCCACGCCCTTGAAGCCGGTCTGGAACAGCGACAGGTCGTTCATGGTGTCGCCGGCGACCAGCACGGTGTCGCGGTCGAGCCCGAGCGCCTCGACCAGACGCATGAGCGTCGGCCCCTTCGAGACGCCCTTGGGCAGGACGTCGAAGAAGCGGTCGGCCGACAGCAGGCAATCGAACCCGCAGGCCTCGACCCTGGCGGCCGCGTCGGGAGAGAGCAGCGCGGGGTCGTAGTCGTAGGAAACGCGATGCCGGAAGGGCGTCGGCTGGAGCGTCAGGCCCGCCTCGCCGTCCAGCAACGCCATGACCCGGTCGTTGGCCGAGCGCCATCGTTCGGCGATGGGCGCCTCCAGCTCGGCAATGGGCTCCAGCGTCTCGCCGTCGAAGACCGAGGTGCCGATGTCGCCGATGATGTAGCGCGGGCGCGGCATGCCGGGCGTGGCGATCAGCTCGGCGATGAAGTCGATGTCACGGCCGGTGACGAAGATCACCATGGCGTCGTCGCGTTCGGACAGGTGCTCGTAAAGAGCACGGCGGGCCGCCTCGGTCCCGCCAAGGAAGGTCCCGTCCAGGTCGGTTGCGAGCACCAGGTTGAAACGGTTCATGCGGGCGCCCTTTCTCCGGCTGGGTTGGGGGATTGCCAGCTGCCCTCCAGCGACGGCGCTTCGGGCCGTAGGTCGGAGGTCATCAGCCGCGCCGTGACCGCGTCGACGCACTCCCCGCGCAGCACCTGTTCCACAGCGGCGCAGATCGGCATTTCGACGCCGACATCGGCGGCCAGGCGCACGACCGATGGCGCGTTCGCCACGCCCTCGACGACCGGCCCGCCTTCGCGGAGTTCCGGCCTTCGCCCAGGGCCTTGCCGTAGGCGAAGTTGCGCGACTGCTCGCTGGAGCAGGTCAGCATCAGATCCCCAGCCCCGGCCAGCCCGCATAGCGTCTCGACGCGCGCACCGACCGCCTGGCCCAGCCGGATGATTTCGGCGAGACCCCGGGCGATCAAGGCCGCCTGGGTGTTGGACCCCATGCCCCGCCCGGCGGCCACGCCGCAGGCGATGGCGAGGACGTTTTTGGCCGCCCCGCCGATCTCGACGCCCGCCACGTCGTTCGAAAGGTAGGGCCGGAACTCCGGCGTGGCGAAGGTAGTGGCCACGCGGACGGCCAGTTGGGTGTCGTGGAAGCCGTCTTCACCGGTGGGCGCTGCGACGGTGGCGGCGGTCGGCATACGCTCGGCGACTTCCGCCGCGAAGGTGGGACCCGACAGCACCGCCTGGGGACGGCCAGGCATCTCGGCGGCGACGACCTGGCTCATCAGGAGGCCGGTGTAGGCTTCGACGCCCTTGCTGCAGATGACGACGGGTACGCCGCGTGGGAGCGCCGCCTCGACGCGGCGGGCGATGCTCCTGAGGTGCTGCGAAGGGCTGGCGAGCACGACGAGCTGGGCCTTGGCGAGCGCCCGCTCCAGATCGTCGGTGGCCGTAATAGTCTTGGGGATTTCAACGTTCGGCAGGAATGGGTTTCGGCACGTGCGCACGATGGCGTCAACGACCTCGCCCTCCCTCGCCCAGAGCACGACCTCGCGTCCCGCGCGATGCGCGGTCAGCGCCAGGGCAGTGCCCCAGGCGCCGGCGCCGATCACGGCGATCCGTTGAAAAGCCTTCGGTCCTACGTCGTCGATACAAGACCGCGTGGCTGCTCCGTTTTTGATCACGGTAGCCCTCCGCTGCATGCAAGCGACGTATCCGTCGCCAGATATGATCTGGAAACCTTCCCCGACATTCCCGATTTGATTTAGCTCAGCATAGCGCCCAATACGGGCGAGTCAAGCAATCTGCCGAAATGTTCCGCAGGAAACCGGTATTATTTTGATTGCATCGGGTTCGTATATTACCTGTATCTGAATAATTCTTTATTACAGCTGATAGCTATGTATCGGGCGAATAAAATATACAGAATTAATCACAAAACATGGCGCGATTTCTGAATAGCGCCACAATTTACTACGGCTCGCGTCAAGTCGTCCGAAAGGCGGCGCTTGCCCGCCTCGGAGCGAGGCCATAGCGTCGGCGGGCGCCACAGACGTGTGTCCATGACCGACATGACCTCCTACCTCGGCTGGAAGACCGACTTCGCCCACCCCGCGGGGGAACCGGCGTTCCATGGGCCGGACTCGGTTCAGTGGCGCATCTTCAAGAACCCGGTGGCGCTGGCCATCGGCGGTGTGGCGGCGGTGCTGATGGAGTTCGCCGACCCGCGCATCCGCTCGGGCGTGTGGGACCACTCGGCCTTCAAGCAGGACCCCATCGGCCGCTCGCGCCGCACGGCGGTGGCGGCGATGGTCGGAGTTTATGGCCCTCAGTCGGCGGCGCGGCGGGTGATCCAGGGCGTGACCAACATGCACGCCCACGTTTCCGGCGAGACCCCGTCGGGTGAGGCTTACCGGGCGCTGGACCCGGAGTTGCTGGATTGGGTGGCCGCGACGGCGGGCTACGGCTTTCTCATCGCCTATGACCGCTTCGTCGCGCCCGTGTCCGCCGCCGACAAGAACCGCTTCTTGCGCGAGGGCGAGGTGGTCGCGCGGCTCTACGGCGTGCAGCAGGCGCCGCATTCAGAGGCCGATTTCCTGGCCATGGCCGATGCCCTCAGCCCGCGCTTCGAACCCCACCCTATCATCGACGAGTTCCTGGCCATGATCCGCTCCGGCAAGGCCGCGCCGGGCACGCCCAAGGTGCTGCACCGGGCGCTGGCGCGGGCGGCGGTGTCGATCCTTCCGCCGGTGGTCGCCGACAAGCTGGCGTTCGGCCCGGAATACCGCCTGAGCGGTTTCGACCGGACGATGCTCAAGGCCTTTGGCCAGATGGCCGAGCGTATCGCGTTGCGAAGCTCCGCCCCCTGCCAGGCCAGCGTGCGTCTCGGCCTGCCGTGGAACTTCCTCTACCTGGGACGCGACGCCCAAGCGCGGCTTCTGGCCGGCGCCGCCTCCCTCGACATCGAGCCCGCCTAGGAAAAACTAGCAGGGCCGGGGAACAATCCCGCCGCTCGGCAGTTGCGCAAAATTATATCGTATTGCGATATTTATCGTTCCTGAGCGGAGTTTGCGCATGCAAGGCCTCCCACCCGGGATCATTCCGTACTGCGGAAGCCCGCCGGCGCCGGCGGAGCTTCTATCGCGCTGGAACCTGGACCCGCTGCTGATCGGCGTGCTCGTCGCGCTGGGCGGGCTGTATGTGGCCGGCAAGGGCCCCGGCGGATGGCGCCGGGGGGCCTTCGCCGCGGGCTGGCTGTTGACGACTTTGGCGCTGATTTCGCCGCTCTGCCCGCTGTCGGTGTCGCTGTTCGGCGCGCGCGTCGGTCAGCACATGATCCTGACCCTGGTCGCCGCGCCCCTCGTGGCGCTGGGGCGGCCGTTCGAGACCTTGCGGGTAATTCTCCCTGGGGCGCAGCTGGGGCGCGAGGGCGGCCGGCCGATCACCGCCGCCCTCGCCTTCGCCGCGCTGGTCTGGTTCTGGCACGCGCCCGGCCCCTACACGACGACCTTCCTGAGCACCGCCGTCTATTGGGAGATGCACATCACCCTGTTCGGCGCGGCCCTGTGGCTGTGGAGCGAACTGCTGAGCGGGCGCGCCGGCGCCGCCGGCCTCGGGGCGAGCGTCATCTCGATGCTGCAGATGGGCATGCTGGGCGCGCTGATCACCCTCTCGCCCGAGGCCATCTACACACCCCACGCCCTGACCACCGCGGCGTGGGGGCTGAGCCCGCTGGAGGACCAGCAACTCGGCGGGGCGCTGATGTGGGTTCCGGGCGGCATCGCCTTCCTGGCGGCGAGCCTGTGGCTGGGCTGGCGCCTCCTGGCGCCGCGGGCTCCGGCGTGGGAGGCGGTGGGCGCGCAATGAAGCCGCGGGGGGTCTTGCTGCTGACGATGCTGGCGCCGGGAAGAGCGCTGGCGAGCGCGCCGTTGAACTACCTGACAAGTTCGGGCGCCTCGACCGATCCGGTCACTCTGCTGACGTGGGGCCTGTTGCTGATTTCGGTGGCGGTGGTGGTCATCATCTCGGTCCTGGTCGCGCGCGGCGTCTCGCGCCAGAAGCCGTGGTTGCGGCGGGAGAAGACCGCCGACGTGCCGGTCACCCGCGAGGGCGACGGTCTGCGCTGGATCACCATCGGCGTGGCGCTGTCCGCCGTCGCGCTGGTCGCCACGCTCATCTGGACGGTGGGGACCCTGGCCATGGTCAGCCAGCCGCCGCGCGAGCCTCCCCTGACGATCCGCGTCGTCGGCCACCAGTGGTGGTGGCAGGCGGTCTATGAGGGCCCCACGCCCGACAGCCGCATCGAGGTCGCCAACGAGATCCACATCCCCGTGGGTCAGCCGGTGCGCATCAAGCTCGAGAGCCAGGACGTCATCCACTCGTTCTGGGTGCCGCAGCTGGCCGGCAAGACCGACGCCATCCCCGGCCGCACGAACCTGGCCTGGATCCAGGCGGACAAGCCCGGCGTCTATCTTGGCCAGTGCACCGAGTACTGCGGCAAGCAGCATGCCCACATGGCCTTCAGGGTCATCGCCGAGCGGCCGGACCAGTTCCGCGTCTGGTGGGCGAGGCAGCTGTTGCCGGCGGCCCCTCCCCTCGATCCGATCGCGCTCCAGGGGGCGGTGGTCTTCGTCAACCATTGCGGGGCCTGCCACACGGTTCGCGGGACGCTGGCCGGCGGCTCGGTTGCGCCCGACCTCACCCACCTGATGAGCCGCACCACGCTGGCCGCGGGGATGGTCCCCAACACGCCCGCCAACCTCTCCGGCTGGATCGCCAACCCGCAGGGGGTGAAGCCCGGCACGCTGATGCCCACGACCTACCTGTCCGGACCGGAACTGACCGCTGTCAGGCGCTACCTGGAGACGCTGAGGTGACAACCGACGTGGAAACCCGGCCCGAGATCGTGGATGAGGCGACGGCGCTGCGCCGCGGCCTTCACGAGATCTGGAAGACCGAGCCGGGGCTGAAGGGCCTGCTCGGGACCGTCGACCACAAGAAGATCGGCGTGCGCTACATGGTCACCGCCTTCATCTTCCTGGTGCTGGGCGGGGTCGAGGCGCTGGTCATGCGCCTGCAGCTGGGCGCGCCCAACCAGACGCTGCTGACGCCCGAGCAATACGACCAGCTGTTCTCGACGCACGGGATGACGATGATCTTCCTGTACGCGCTGCCGATCCTGTCGGGGTTCTCGAACTATCTGTGGCCGTTGCTGCTCGGATCGAGGGACATGGCGTTTCCGCGGATGAACGCCCTCTCCTACTGGATCTATCTGGCGGCGGGCGTGTTCATGTACGCCGGCTTCGCCATGGGCGCGGGACCCAACGACGGCTGGTTCAACTACGTCCCCTACGCCAACCGAGAGTTCAATCCGGGCCTCAACGAGGACTTCTACAGCCTCGGTATGATCTTCCTTGGCGTATCTACCACCGTCGGCTCGGCCAACTTCATCGTCACGGCCTTCAAGTGCCGGGCGCCGGGGATGTCGCTGAACCGGCTGCCGATCCTCATCTGGGGGACGCTGACGGCCTCGGTCGCCAACCTGCTGGTGGTGCCCGCGGTGAGCCTGGCCTTCTTCCTGCTGTGGCTGGACCGCCAGTTCGGGACCCACTTCTACGACGTCAGCGCGGGCGGACAGCCGCTGCTGTGGCAGCACCTGTTCTGGATCTTCGGCCATCCGTGGGTCTACGCCATCGTGCTGCCCGCCATGGGGATGGTTTCCGACGGGCTGCCGGTCTTCTGCCGCAGGCCCCTGGTCGGCTACACCATCGTTGCGCTGTCGACGGTGCTGACGATGGTGCTCGGCTTTGGTGTGTGGGTGCACCACATGTTCGCCACCGGCCTGCCGACGCTGGCGCTTTCCTTCTTCTCGGCCGCCTCGATCATCATCGTCATTCCCAGCGCCGTGGCGGTTTTCGCCTGGACGGCGACGATCTGGCTGGGACGGCCGGTGATCACCACCGCCTTCCGCTTCTTCGCCAGCATGATCGTGCTGTTCGTCATCGGCGGGGTGTCGGGCTTCATGACCGGCTCGGTGCCAAGCGACTGGCAGCTGACCGACACCTACTTCGTGGTGGCGCACATCCACTACGTGCTGATCGGCATCAACGTCTTCCCGGTCGTGGGCGCGCTCTACTTCTTCTTCCCGAAGTTCACCGGCCGGATGCTCGACGAGCGGCTGGGGCGCTGGAACTTCTGGACGATGTTCGTCGGCTTCAACCTCGGCTTCCTGCCGATGCACCTGACGGGCCTGCTCGGCATGCCCCGGCGCATCTACACCTATGGTCCGGACATGGGCTGGACGACGCTGAACCTCATCACCAGCATCGGCGCCTTCGTCTTCGCGATCGGCGTGCTGCTGCTCTTCATCAACGTGGCCAAGAGCCTGAAGACGGGCGCCATCGCCGGGCCCAACCCCTGGGGCGCGCCGACGCTGGAGTGGTCCGTCTCCTCCCCGCCGCCCGAGTACAATTTCGCCGTCATCCCGCAGGTCGCCAGCCGCCATCCGCTCTGGGAGGACCAGCTGAACGAGGGCGACGAGCGGTCAGTGATCAAGGAAGGCATGGTCCTTGACCACGGCCGCGAGGCGCTGGCGGTCAGCCCGCTCGATGGCGAGCCCGAGGTCATCCTGAAGATGCCCGGCGACTCCGTCGCGCCCTTCGTTCTCACCGTGGCCGCTTCGGCGCTGTTCGTGGGCCTGCTGATCCACGGCTGGTGGCTGGCGGCGATCGGCGGCGTCGGCGTGCTGGTGGCGTTGGTCTGGTGGCTATGGCCGACGGCCAGTCTCGCCGAAACGCCGGGAGCGGTGCGATGAGCGGCCTCATTCCCGAACGCATCCCGTACGGCAGCGTCGGTAAGACCGGCGTAGGCTGGTGGGGGATGATGACCCTGGTGGTCACCGAAGCCTGCCTCTTCGGCTACCTGCTGTTCAGCTACGCCTTCACCTTCATCCAGAGCGGCCCGTCGTTCCTGCCTAGCAAGCCGCCGTCGCTGCACCTGGCGGGACCCAACACCGTGCTGCTGCTGCTGTCGAGCGTGGCGGTCTGGTGGGGCGAGCGGGGGATCAAGCGCGGCCGGCGCGGCCAGTTCCTGCTGGGCGTCGGCATCGCCATAGCGCTCGGCGTCATCTTCGTGCTGATCCAGATGAAGGAGTGGCGGAGCAAGGAATTCACCATCTCCTCCAGCGCCTACGGCTCCCACTACTTCACCATCACGGGCTTCCACATGGCGCACGTGGTGCTGGGCCTGGTCGGCCTGATCGCCATCCTGCTGTGGGGCTGGCGCGGCTATTTCGGGCCGGAGCGGCACACGGGGGTGCTGGTCACCTCGCTCTACTGGCACTTCGTCGATGTCGTCTGGCTGACGGTGTTCTGCGCCTTCTACCTGGCGCCCTACCTTGGAGTGGGCGGATGAGCGATCCACGCGCCCTCGGCCATCCCGCGCCGCATCGCCAGCAGGTCTCCGGCTGGAAGCAGGGCGTCGGCGTCTATGCCGCGCCGGCCGCCTGGGGGCTGCAGTTCCTGATCGGCTACAGCCTGGCGGCCTACGCCTGCCATCCGGGCCGCATGGCGCTGGCGGACGTGCCGGAGGGCTGGGAGTGGACGCGGCTGTTCGCCCTGGTCGTGAACATCGTCGCGGCGGGCGTGGCCCTGTGGGCCGGGCTCGTCGCCCTGTCCGTCTGGCGCGCCACGCGTCGGGAAAAGGACGAGCGCAGCACCCGGGTCCTGGAGGCCGGGGAAGGCCGCACGCGATTCCTCGGTGTGTGGGGAATGCTGACCAGCTTCGGCTTCCTGATCGCCATCATCTTCGACACCGTCATGATCCTGGGGGCGCCGGCATGCCGCGGATGATCGCCTTCGCGCTCGGCGCCGCTTGCCTTTGCCTTGGCGCCTGCGCGCCGCGGAACCCTTCCGACGCCGCCATCTACGCCATCGGCGATCCGGATCGCGGCAAGGCGCTGATCGCCGAAGTGGGCTGCGGCGCCTGCCATCAGATACCGGGTGTCGCCGGCGCTGACGGTCTCGTCGGACCGCCGCTGGGCACGGTCGGCCAGCGCACGATCATCGCCGGCGTCCTGCCCAACACACCTGAAAACCTCGCCCGCTGGATCGAGGCGCCGCAAAGCGTCGTCCCGGGCAACGCCATGCCGAACATGGAGCTGAGCAACCATGATGCACGTGACATCGCGGCCTATCTCTACACCCTTCGCTAAGGCGCTGATCGCCCTCGCGGCGGGCGGGGTGCTGGCGCTGGCCGGCTGCTCACGTCCGCAGCCGTTCGGGGACGTGACCAAGCCCGAGCACGGCGGCCAGGCCGCCTCGCTGAACGTCAACATCGCCGACGACGGCGAATGGACAATGCCGGCCAAGAACTACGCCTCGACCCGCTATTCGGGGCTGGCGGAGATCAACAGCGGCAACGTCCAGAACCTGAAGGTCGCCTTCACCTTCTCCACCGGCGTCAACAAGGGCCACGAGGCCGCGCCGCTGGTCGTGAACGACACGATGTATATCGTCACGCCCTTCCCCAACCACCTCTACGCGCTTGACCTCACCAAGCCCGGCGCGCCGCTGAAGTGGGCCTACAACCCCTCGCCCAAGCCCGCCTCGCAGGGCGTGGCCTGCTGCGATGTGGTGAACCGGGGAGCCGCGTACTGGGACGGTAAGGTCATCTTCAACACCCTGGACGGCGACACGATCGCGGTGGACGCCGGCAGCGGCAAGGAGGTGTGGCGCACCACCCTGGCCGACATCCAGAAGGGCGAGAGCATCACCATGGCCCCCCTGGTGGTGAAGGGGAAGGTGCTGGTCGGCGTCTCGGGCGGCGAGTTCGGGGTGCGCGGCTGGCTGCAGGCGCTCGACGCCGGATCGGGCAAGGTCGTCTGGAAGGCCTATCACACCGGCCCCGACAAGGACGTCCTGATCGGCCCGGACTTCCATCCGTTCTACGCCAAGGACCGCGGCGTGGACCTTGGCGTGAAGACCTGGCCGCCGGACGCCTGGAAGATCGGCGGCGGGTCCATGTGGGGCTGGATCTCCTATGATCCCGAGTTGAACCTGATCTACTACGGCACCGGCAACCCCGGCCCCTGGAACGCCGAGCAGCGGCCGGGCGACAACAAGTGGACGGCGGGCATCTTCGCGCGCGACCCGGACACGGGTCAGGCCAAGTGGTTCTACCAGCTGACGCCGCACGACGTTCACGACTACGACGGCATCAACGAGATCATCCTGCTCGACCTCCCGGTGAACGGGCGGATGCGCAAGGTGCTCGTGCGGCCGGAGCGCAACGGCTACCTCTATGTGATCGACCGCGCGACCGGGCAGGTGCTGTCGGCCGATCCCTTCTCGTACGTGAACTCGACAAAGGGCGTGGACCTCAGGACCGGCAGGCTGCTGGTGAATGAGGAGAAGGTGCCGCACACCGGCTCGGTGACGCGCGACATCTGCCCGACCGCGTCCGGGGCCAAGGACTGGAACCCCTCCGCCTTCTCCCCGCGCACGGGGCTCGTCTACATCCCGCACGAGAACCTGTGCATGGACTGGCAGAACCTGGAGGCCAACTACATCGCCGGCACGCCCTACGTCGGCGCCGAGGTGGTGATGAAGCCGGGCCCCGGCGGCAATCGCGGCGCCTTCACCGCCTGGGACCCCGTGCGGCGCAAGATCGCCTGGGAGATCAAGGAAGACTTCCCGCTGTGGTCGGGCGCGGTGGCGACGGCCGGCGACCTCGTCTTCTACGGAACGATGGACGGCTGGTTCAAAGCCGTCGACGCCCGCACCGGCGAGCTGCGATGGCGATTCAAGACGGGGTCGGGGATCATCGGTCAGCCCGTCGTCTACAAGGGGCCCGACGGACACGAGTACGTCGCCATCCTGTCGGGCGTCGGCGGCTGGGCCGGCGCCATCGTCGCCGGCAACCTCAACCCCAACGATCCCAGCGCCGCGCTCGGCTTCGTCGGCGCCATGAAGGATCTCAAGAAGAAAACCACACCGGGAGGCATGCTCTATGTTTTCGCCCTGCCTCAATAGGACGCTGGCGGCGGTGCTCGCCACCGCGACGCTGTCGGCCTGCGACACCCACAACCGGCCTGCGACGCACGCGCCCTACGTGCAGTCGCAGGCTTCCCTGCCGCCGACTTCCGAGCTGTATCCCGGGGTCAAACCCGTGCAGATCGAGAGCGCGCAGGCCGCCATCTTCCAGGCCGACCCAATCCACATCGCCAACGGCAAGCGCTACTACAGCTGGTACAACTGCTCTGGCTGCCACTTCAACGGCGGCGGCGGCATCGGTCCGCAGTTCATGAACGGCAAGTGGACCTACGGCGGGAGCCTGGCCGAAATCCACAACTCCATCGCCCAGGGCCGTCCTAACGGCATGCCTGTGTGGGGCGGGACCATCCCCGATAACCAGATCTGGGAGATCGCCGCCTACGTGAAGTCGCTGTCGAAAGCGCCGCCGGACACGAAGACGGATGAAAAGGCCGCTCGCGACGACGAGGGCGAGCCGAAGGTCATCTCCGCCCCGGCCCCCGGGCTGGTGGTCAAGAGCTAGGCCGAAACCTTTGCCCCACGGTGGCGGTTGACGGCGGTGGGCTCTGGATCTGCATCAACGCTGCCGCTGCTGGACCTCGTGGCGATCTTCCTGACGCTCACGGCCGCCCTGTCGTGGGCGAACCTGCGCTTTCTGAAGCTTCCGACCACCGTGGGCCTGCTGCTCATCGGGCTGGTGGGCTCGGGGCTGGTGATCCTCACCGACTATCTGTTCGCCGGGCTGCAGACCGCCGAGGCGCTGACCGGGCTGATGAGCCAGCTGGATTTCACCAACGCGGTCCTGCTGTTCATGCTCGGCTACCTGCTGTTTGCGGGGGCGCTGGAGGTCGATCTGAAGGCGCTGAAGGGCGTCTTCTGGACGGCCGTTGTGCTGGCCACCGCGGGGGTGCTGCTGTCGACGGCGATCATCGGCGCGGGGTTTTGGTGGACGGCCCGACAGCTCGGCTTTGATCTGCCCTTCCCCTGGGCCCTGGTATTCGGGGCCCTGATCAGCCCCACGGACCCAGTGGCGGTCTTGGCGGCCCTGCAACGGGTGAAACTGCCACCGCAGGCCGAAGCGTTGATGCAGGCGGAGTCGCTGTTCAACGACGGCGTCGGTGTCGTGCTGTTCGGCGCGGCGGTGAGTTATGCGGCGGGCCAGACCTCGCCCGAGCTGCTGCCCCTGGGCGGGCGCGTGGCGTGGGAGGCGCTGGGCGCGGCGGCCATCGGCGCGATGGGCGCGGGGGTCGTCGTCGCGGCGATGCGGCGGATCGACGACTACGGCATCGAGGTCGCGCTGACCCTTGCGCTGGCCACCGGCGTCTATGCCCTCTGCCACCGCCTCGGCCTCAGCGGCCCCATCGGGGTGGCGGTGGCGGGCCTGATGGTCGGCAGCGAATGGGCCGGCACGGCCATGAGCGACCAGACCAACCGCTATGTGCGGGGGTTCTGGCGGCTGGTCGATCAGAACCTCAACGCCCTGCTCTTCCTGATCATCGGCCTTGAGGTGCTGGTGCTGCCGCTCGACTGGTCGTTCGCGGGTCTCGCCGCCGTGGCGGTGGTGCTGGTGCTTTTCGCCAGGCTTGTGTCGGTGACCGGCCCGGTGGTGCTGCTGGCCCGCTGCCGCGATGAGCTCGGCTACGGCATCGTGCCGGTGCTGACGTGGGGCGGCGTGCGGGGCGGCATTTCCGTGGCGCTCGCCCTGTCGCTGCCGCCAGGCGAGGCGCGCGACGCCATCCTGACCAGCACCTATGTCATCGTGCTGGTCTCGAACCTGGTGCAGGCCACCACCCTTCCGCAGCTGACACAGCGGGTGCTGACGCGCGGCGGCGAAGGTTAAGTGGTGGTGCAAGCCCCTGGCCCCGATAGCGAAGCCTGTGCCTTTACATCGCGGTGCGACTATCCTGTCGGCCCGCGCGACAAGCGGGATAAGGGAGCCTCAATGACCGCCACGCGCCTAACCGATGAGGACTACGCCGCCCTCGGAGCTTTCCGAGAGGCGCTGCGCAACTTCCTGTCCTTCAGTGAGGCCGGGGCGCTAGAGCTGGGCCTGACCAGCCAGCACCACCAGGCGCTGCTGGCGATCCGGGTCCACACGGGTCCGGAGCCGATGACGGTGGGCCGCCTCGCCGCCAGCCTGCAGATCAAGAGCCACAGCGCCGTGGGACTGGTCAGCCGTCTGCAGGAGCGCGGGCTGGTCACCCGCTCGACCTCCGACGAAGACCGCCGCCGCGCGATCCTCACCATCACCCCCAAGGCCGAGGCGCTGCTGGAGACCATCTCGCGCAACAACCTGGCCAAGCTTCAGGGCAGCGCCGAGGTGTTCGCCAGGCTGCTGGACACCGTCCAGAGCCTGGAAGCGCGGGGCGCGTGGAAGGGCGACTGAAGCGGTTTGTGCTCAAGCTCACGCGGTTGTCAGAAGGCGGGTGCATCGTAGTGCGACATAACTCGTTCACGATTTGAAGGGACGAGCATGAATCGCACCATCCTGCTGGCCAGCGCCGACGCCGCCTACGCCGCGCGGATGATCCCGCGCCTGATCGACCGCGGCTTCCACGTGGTCGGGCCGGTGTCGAACGCGCGCCTCGCGCTGGCTTTGGCGGCGAGCGTGCCGATCCGCGTGGCGTTGATCGGCGAGCAGCTGTCGGGGATGCGGGACGGCCGCGCGCTCGCCCGGGCGCTGAGAGCCAACTGGGGCGTGCCGAGCGTCGTCGTCAGCGGCGAAGCGCCGGCAGCGAACTCGGCATGAGGGCTGGCCGCCCGGCCCTGACCGAAGCGCAGGCGTCATCCCTTGCGGCTCTGCGGCCCAAGACTCGCGTCGTCACACTCATCGACCGCGCCAGCCATCTGGCCGGTGTCTGCGAGCACGCCGCCTGGGTGTGCTCGCGCCTGCGGGGCGACATCCAGCTGGTGGGCGTCGACCCATCGCCCATGAACGCCACCGGGCCGATGCTCGCCGAGGCCTCGGAAGATGGCGCCGCGGCGCTGAGCCCCACGCTCGGCGAAGCGCTGTTGCGCCTGGAGGAGATGGGCGCCGAGCCCTCGGGCCTGTTTCGCGCACGCGGATCGCTCGTGGCCGCCGCCCGGCAGATGAGCCAGGACGCGGCGATTGTCGTGGTCGGCAAGCGCGAGCGCACCCAATCCGACTGCAGCGCTCTGGCGCCGTTCGTCCTGCCGCTGCTGCGCGGCATCGAGGTCCCGGTGCTGCTGGCCTCGCAGGTGTTCCTGCCGATTGAGCGCGTGCTCATCGTGCGCCCGCGCGGGCCCGAAAAGGCGAACTGGCCCGCCGGGCTGATCGCCGGCCTCGACGTGGAGTTCGCCAGTGTCGGCGCGGGCGCGCTGTGCGGCGAGACACCGACCGCCGAGGCGCGGCTGAGCGGCGACTGCTACGACCTGATCCTCGCTCCACGCACTCTGCCGCTCGGTGAAACCGACTTCGCCGAGCAGCTGGCCGCCCGGCGCTGTTCGCTTCTCATCTACTGAGGCTCAAAGCCGGGTGTCCGGCGGTTCGGACGCGACATCGCTCATGGCGCCGCCGAGCGCGTGACCGATGACGCTGAACTCGCCGGTCGTCTCCAGCACCACCGCCTTGACCTGAGCCAGGTCGCCGTAGCCGCGAGAGCGGGCGGCCGCCTCCAGCTCCTCGCGCGACACCCGCTCGCGCTTGAGGGCAGGCTCGATCACGCGGCCATCGTGGTAGAGCAGCCGCGGCTCGGCCTTGACGCCACGCCTCACCCAGCCGAGCCGCACGGACAGCCAGGTGATGGCGAACTGCAGGAAGACCAGCAGGGCGATGGCGCTCACGGCGCTGGCGATGGTGACATCGCGCGAGATGAGCGCGCTGGCGAAGGTCGAGCCGATGGCGATGGTCACCACCGAATCGAAGGCGTTCATCTTCGACAGCGTCCGCTTGCCGCTGATCCGCAGCAGCAGCAGGAGCGCGGCCTAGGTGGTGACCCCGACAACCAGGACGCGGCCGATGCTTCCCAGGCTGTCGAACCACATCCCGGGAGCCTAGCCCTCCGCCTCGAAAATGGCCTCGGCGAAGTCCCAGTTGATCAGGTGCTCCAGGTACGCGTCGACGAAGGCGGCGCGGCGGTTCTGATAGTCGAGATAGTAGGCGTGCTCCCACACATCGCAGGTCAGGAGCGGCACGACTCCCGGCATGCCCGCCGGCGTGTCGCCGTCATGGAAGGATGTCAGGTTCAGCTCCCCGTCATGCAGGCACAGCCATGCCCAGCCGGAGCCGAAGTGCGAGACCGCCTCCTCCTTGAAGGCCTTCTTGAAGCCGGCGAGGCCGCCGAAGGTCTTGTCGATCATCGCCGCGATGCGCCCACCGGCCGCGCCGCCGCCGTTCGGGGACATGGAACCCCAGAAGATGGTGTGGTTCCAGGCCTGCCCGGCCTGGCTCAGCAGCTTGCGGTTGTCGCTCTTGCGGGCGGCGGCGATGATCGCCGGCAGCGATGCCTGCTCCAGCTCCGTCCCGGCCACCAGTTCCCGCGTCTTGTCGATGTAGGCGCGGTGGTGCTTGTCGTGGTGGAACTTCAGCGTCTGTTCGGAGATGTGAGGCGCCAGGGCGTCGTAGCCGTAAGGCAGCGGCGGCAATTCAAGCGCCAGGGTGTCCACTATCGCGCGCGGTTCGGCATAGCCGGTACCGGCGCCCTCGAGCTTGCGGGCCTGAGCGGGCGATTGGGTTTGAGTTTGCATGGTCTACTCCCCGTTATGTGATCCGTTGGGTGGATTGCCCTTGTCCGACAGCGCCATGTCCGGCGAGCCGCCGACCGCGCCATAGTCAGGCGTCTGCTCCGCCAAGCCATCCTCGGGGGCCGGCCCGGCGGCTTGGACGGCGGGCGCTTCGACAATCCCCGCGGCGCCCTGCCCAGGGCGCGGCGTTGCGTGTTCCTCCCCGCAGGCGGCCAGCGCCGATGCGCCGGTCAGGGCCGCGAGTATCCAGAGTTTGTGAGCCATGCTTCTCCAACTCCGCAGAGCCTGGATAGTTCGCCTCAAAGGCCGGAACGGGCGCAGGAACAGCAAAGCCTCGTCGGGGTTCCTGATCACGAAGGGAACGGCTCGTTTGACGGAAAACTCGAAGATCGCTGTCTATGCCGCGGCGGGCGGCAACCTCGCCATCGCCGCAGCCAAGTTCACCGCTTTCGCCTTCACGGGCAGTTCGGCGCTGCTGACCGAGGGCATCCATTCGGTGGTGGACACCGGCAACCAGGGCCTGCTGCTGCTTGGCCTCCACCGCGCGGCCAAGCCGCCCGATGCGGCGCACCCGTTCGGCCACGGGATGGAGCTCTACTTCTGGTCCTTCGTCGTGGCGCTGATGATCTTCGCCCTCGGCGGCGCCTTCTCGGTGTACGAGGGCTTCATCAAGATCAACAACCCCGAGGCCATTTCGCGGCCGTGGATCAACTATCTCGTGCTGGGCGTCGCGATCCTGTTCGAAGCCGCCTCGCTGACGATCGCGGTCCGTGAACACCGCCGCCGCCAGACGCGGGGCGGTTTCCTGGAGTCGGTGCGCCGCAGCAAGGATCCCTCCCTGTTCGCTGTGCTGCTGGAAGACTCAGCGGCGCTGATCGGCCTGTTCATCGCCTTGGTCGGGGTGGCGGCGGCCGATATGCTCCACATGCCCAAGGCGGACGGTCTCGCCTCCATCGGCATCGGCCTGCTGCTGACGGCGGTGGCCGTGTTCATGGCCAACGAGACGCGCAGCCTGCTCACCGGCGAAGCGGCGGCGCCCGCCGTCGTCGCCGACATCCGCCGCATCCTGGAGGGCGACAGCCGCGTGGCCCGCGTCATCGAAGTGCTCAGTCTGCACTTTGGTCCCAACGAGGTGCTGGTCGGCGTGACCATCGACTTTCGCGATGACCTGCCCGGCGGCGAGGTCGAGGATGCGGCCGAGCAGCTGAGCCGGCGCATCCAGGAGGCGCACCCTGACGTCACGCGCCTCTTCCTGCGGCCGGGGCGGGACGGAAAGCGGAATATTCGAGCGCTCCCGCCTGACCGGGTGAACTAGCGGAACGACAGGCCTTCGTAGGCGCCGGACCTGCGCCAGTCGTCGATGTAGCGGAAGTAGGCGACCGGGCCGGCCGGGTAGCCGACGAAGAGGCGCGACGCCGGGCCGGGATCCTGGCCCTCGTTGTTGTAGTAGCCGGGCGTGCAATCGGGTGAGCCGAGCATGCGGCCCATGCCGGTCAGAAGGTGTGCGACCCAGGCTTCTTGCGCCTCGCCGGTGACCTCCACCTCCTTCGCCCCGGTCCGGGCGGCATGGCTGACGATGTCGGCGATGGTCCGAGCGGAGTCCGTGAGGTTGTGCGGCACGTTGGAAATCAGGTTCGCGCCCTGTGTCGGCTGCACGAAGAAGGCGTTGGGGAAGCCGTGCACGTGGATACCGTGCAGGGTCTTCATGCCTTCCCCCCACGCCTCCGAGAGCTTGAGGCCATCCCTGCCGGTGAGGTCAAAGCCCGCGCGGCGGGTGAACTCGGTGCCGACCTCGAAGCCCGAGGCGTAGATGATGCAGTCGACCTCGTATTCCTTGCCGGCGACCACGAAGCTCTTGGGCGTGATCCGCTCGACGCCCTTGCCGTCGGTGTCGATCAGATGCGTGCCCGGCTCGTTGAAGGCCTGCAGGTACTCGTCGTGGAAGCACGGGCGCTTGCACAGCTGGCGATACCAGGCCTTGAGCTTGTCGGCGGTTTGCCTGTTGCGGACCACCTGGTCGGTGCGGGCGCGGATTTCCTCCATCTTCTCGAAGTCGGAGTCCTCGAAGGCGGCCAGCATGTTGCGCGGCGTACGCTCGCCGGGCGGCAGCTCCATAATCTTGGCGCGGATGCGGCGGGACAGGTCGGTCCAGCCGTCCTGGACGAGATCTTCATCCGCACCGCCGCCGGACTGGTTGGCGGTGAAGTTGTCGAGCCAGCGTTGCTGCCAGCCGGGGGTGGCGATTGAGGCGAACCACTTTGGATCGATCGGCCGGTTGTCGCGCACATCGACCGACGAAGGCGTGCGCTGGACGACGTAGAGCGTGCCGGCGGCTTTCGCGAGGTGCGGCACGGCCTGCACGGCGGTCGCGCCGGTGCCGATGATGGCGACCCGCTTGTCCCGGAGCTTGTCCAGCGGCGCGCCTTCGGAGTCACCGCCGGTGTAGGCGTAGTCCCAGCGGCTGGTGTGGAAGGCGTGACCTTCGAAGGTCTCGATGCCGGGAATCCCAGGCAGTTTGGGGACGTGCAGCGGGCCTGTGCCAAGGCCGATGAAGCTGGCTGTGAAGCGGTCGCCGCGGTCGGTTTCAATGACCCAGACCGCCTTCGCCTCGTCCCAGGTCAGCGCCTTCACCTGCGTGTGGAACAGCGCCTTGTCATAGAGGCCGTACTGGCGGCCGATGCGGCGGCACTGCTCCAGGATTTCGGGCTGGTGCGCGTACTTCTCGCTCGGCATGTGCCCCGTCTCTTCGAGCAGGGGCATGTAGATCATGGCGGCGGTGTCGCACTGGGCGCCCGGATAGCGGTTCCAGTACCAGGTGCCGCCGAAATCGCCCGCCTTGTCGAGGATGCGGACATCCTTGATCCCCGCCTCGACCAGCCGCGCGCCGGTGACCAGGCCCGCAAACCCGCCGCCGATGAAGGCGAAGGTGACATGGTCGGTGACCGGCGCCCGCTCGACGCGCGGGGTGTAGGGATCGTCGGCGTAGTGGGCGAGGCGCCCCGTGAGCTCCAGGTACTGGGCGTTGCCGTCGGGGCGAAGGCGCTTGTCCCGCTCGGCGCGGTACTTCGCCAGCAGGGCTTGCTTGTCGATCATCATTGGTCCTCGAAGCCGACGAAGGTCACCGCCTCGTCCAGGCTCTTGCGCTGGGAAACCACGGCGTTGGCGGGGAAGCTGTCGTCGGGAAAACCCATGGCCACGCAGATCATGATCACCTGGTCGTCGGGGATGGCGGCATGCTCGCGCACCACGGGCGATTGCATGATCCCCTGGCTGTTGATCACGCAGCCGAGGCCCCGCGACCAGGCTGCGTTGACCAGGGCGTTCGTCACCGCGCCGCAGTCGAAGGGCGCGATGTCACCGCCGTGGATGGAGCGGTCGTAGGTGACGACAATGGAGACGGGCGCGTCGAACTGGCGAAATCCGCGCAGCACCCAATCGAGCCGCGCGTCCTTGTCGTGGCGCTCGATGCCCATGGCGGCGAAGAGTTGCTTGGCGATGCCGATCTGTCGCTCACGGTGTTCGCCCTCATAGGCGCCGTGGCTGCGGAACTCCCGCGACTCCGGGACGCCCGCCAGATTGCGCTCGGTGTTGCCGGCGCGGATGCGGTCGAGCGGTTCGCCGGCGACGACGTAGAAATTCCACGGCTGGGTGTTGAGCGAGGACGGCGCGCGCATGGCCAGCGCGATCACCTCCTCGATCAGCGCGCGAGGAACCGGCTTCTTCTGGAAACCGCGTGTGGAGCGTCGCCCAAGGACGACTTCATCGTAGCTCGTCACAGGCCCAGAACCGCCTTGGCCATGATGTTGCGCTGGATTTCGTTCGAGCCGCCGAAGATCGAGGTCTTGCGCATGTTGAAGTAGGTGGGACCCGCCTTGAACTGCCACTCCTCGGAAATCGGATAGGCGTTGGCGCCCTCCTTCGGAAAGCCGCGGAAGTAGGGTGCGCCGTAGTGGCCGGCGGCTTCCAGCGTCAGTTCAGTCAGGCGCTGGCCGACCTCCGTGCCCTTCACCTTGAGCAGGGAGGCTTCGGGGCCCGGCCCCTTGCCGCTGCTCTCACCGGCCAGGGTGCGCAGTTCGGTGTATTCCAGCGCGGCGAGATCGATCTCCAGCTCGGCGACCTTGCGGCGAAATTCCGGGTCGTTCAGGAGCGGCTCGCCTTCGTCATTGAGGACGCCGCCGGCGATGTCGCGCAGCCGCTCAATGCCGCGCTTCGAGCGGGCGACGCCGGCGATGCCGGTGCGCTCGTGGCCCAGCAGGTACTTGGCGACGGTCCAGCCCTTGTTCTCCTCGCCGATGCGGTTCTCCACCGGCACGATGACGTCCTCGAGGAAGGTGTCGTTGACCTCGTGGCCGCCGTCGATGGTGATGATCGGGCGCACCTCGATGCCGGGCGTCTTCATGTCGATCAGGAGGAAGGTGATGCCTTCCTGCTTCTTGGCGGTGGGGTCGGTGCGGACGAGGAAGAAGCCCCAGTCGGCGAAGTGGCCCTGGGTGGTCCAGGTCTTCTGACCGTTGACGCGGTAATATTCCTCGCCGTCCTCGCCTGTGAACCGCTCGGCGCGGGTGGTGAGGCTGGCGAGGTCGGAGCCGGCGCCGGGCTCGGAGTAGCCCTGGCACCACCAGATGTCGCCGGCGAGCGTCGGCTTGAGCAGCTCTTCCTTCTGCTTGTCCGAGCCGAAGGTGTAGAGAACCGGACCGATCATCCCCAGGCCGAACGACGGCGGCGTGGTGTTCGCCCGCGCCAGCTCTTCGGAGAAGATGTAGCGCCGCACCGGGTCCCAGCCGGTCCCGCCGTGCTCGACCGGCCAGGACGGCGTCAACCAGCCCTTTTTGTAGAGGATCTTGTGCCAGGCGAGGATGTCATCCTTGGACAGGTGCTCGCCGGTCTTCTGCTTTTCCCGCACCGCCTTCGGAAAGTTCTCCTCGATCCAGGCGCGGACCTCGGCGCGGAACGCTACGTGCTCAGGCAGCAGGTCGAGATTCATGGAAGCCTCCGGTGCGGACAGATTCAAACGTACGTTTGAAGCTGGCGCCAGGACAAGCCAAAAGCGCGGCCGGTCAGTCCTGCGCTCTGGAGACCGACGCCGCCCCGCCGACCTTCGCGACCCGCAACGCATTGGTTGCGCCCGGACGGCCGAAGGGGACGCCGGCGATCACCACGATCTCATCGCCTCGCGAGGCGAAGCCTTCCCGGCGCGCCAGGGTCGTGGCCCGCTCCACGGTCTCGGTCATGGTGTGGGTGACCTCGATGGGCATCGGGTGGACGCCCCAGACCAGCGCGAGGCGCCGGGCGGTGTTCAGGTGCGGCGTGAAGCCAAGGACCGGCGGCTCGGGCCGCTCGCGCGCCGTGCGAAGGGCCGTCGCCCCGGAGTGGGAGAAGGCGGCGATGGCGCAGGCGCCGATGGTCTCGGACACCTGCCGCGCGGCGGCGGCGATGGCGCCGGCGGAGGTATGTTCGGGCTCGGGACGAGTCGCGTTGCGGACCGCGCGCCACTCGTCGTCGCGCTCCATGCGCGCGGCGATGCGGTCCATGATGCGCACCGCTTCGCAGGGATACTGGCCGACGGCGGTTTCGGCTGACAGCATCACCGCGTCGGCGCCGTCGAACACGGCGGTGGCGACGTCCGAGGCCTCGGCGCGGGTCGGCGCGGGGGCGGTGACCATGCTTTCCAGCATCTGGGTGGCGACGATGACCGGCTTGGCGTGCTGGCGGGCCAGGCGGATGATCCGCTTTTGCGCCAGCGGCACGTCCTCGGGCGGCAGCTCCACACCCAGGTCGCCGCGCGCGACCATGACGGCGTCGGAGAGTTCGATGATCCGCTCCAGATCGGCCATCGCCTGCGGCTTTTCGATCTTCGAGAGGATCCAGGCGCGATCGCCGATCAGCGCCCGCGCCTCCTCCACGTCCTCGCCCCGCTGGACGAAGGACAGGCCGACGAAATCGACGCCGAGGTCGAGCGCGAAGGCCACGTCCTCGCGGTCCTTTTCCGTCAGCGCCGGAATGGGCAGCAGGACGCCGGGGACGTTGACGCCCTTGCGGTCCGAAAGGCGTCCCCCAGTCAACACGCGGGTGATCAGGCCGTCGGGCGCCTTGCGGTGGACCTCCAGGCGGATGCGGCCATCGTCGAGGAGCAGGTGGCTGCCGAACTCGGCGGCGGCGATGATCTCGGGATGGGGCAGCTGGACCCGGCGGGCGTCGCCGGGGACCGACTTGAGGTCCAGGGTGAACTCCTGACCCTTCTGCAGCTCGACGTGGCCGCCGCGGAAGCGGCCGACCCGCAGCTTTGGGCCCTGCACGTCGGCGAGAACGCCGATGGGGCGGCCGGTCCGCGCCTCCAGGTCGCGGATCATGGCGTAGCGCTCGGCGTGCTCCTCGTGGCTGCCGTGGCTGAAGTTCAGGCGAAAGACATCGACGCCGGCCTCGAACAGCTCGTGCAATACCTCGTGCGTCGAGCTGGCGGGCCCGATCGTGGCGACGATCTTCGTGCGCCGTCTGCGGCGGTGTTTCGAGTCGGACATCGGCCTGTGGTCAGTGGCCCGCGCCGGGCCAGAACGCAAGCCGGGACGCCGCGATCAGGCGGCGTCCGCTTCCTCGACGACGGCCGCTTCGCAGGCGAGCGCCTTGGCGACCGAGAGCAGGGCCGCGCGCGCTCGCCGGTCGGGGATCTTGGCGTAGATTTCCAGAAGCTCGACGGCGCCGGGCGTGACCAGCACCGACGGCACGATCGCTTCGGCCTGGCCGCCGCCTTCTTCGCCGAGAAGGAAGGAGACCGGGCAGTCCAGCCGCTGGGCGATCTTCACCAGCACAGAGGCGGACACGCGGTTCACGCCGCGCTCGTACTTCTGCACCTGCTGGAACGTGAGGCTGAGGGCCTCCGCCAGCTGGCTTTGCGTAATGCCGAGCTGTTTGCGTCGCAGGCGGATGCGTGCGCCGACGTTCAGATCGAGCGGGCCCGGTCCAGGCTTAGCCATCGTATGCCCCAAAACCCTTGTTTCTGTTGGACTCGGGCTAACACGCCACAAGCGCCACGTCGAGAAAACCGTGGTTTTTGTTACAATATACTTACCCGAAACGGGTGCGACGGCCCTGTACCACCATGGGTTAATAACCGTGGTTAGCGGCGACGTTGAATCTCCGCCCTTTCCCCGTGCTGGGCCGGCTCGTCCTCGCCGGGATAGCCGAGATCCTCGAGGTCTTCATCGTCGAGGTTGCGCGATTCCATGGCGGTCGTGCGCTTGCCCTGCCGGACCGAGGCGTCGTCGAGGTCGCCGGCGTAGTCCAACGCGACCTCATCGGCCGCGCCGCGATTGGCCGAACGCTCGTCGTCATCGACCGACTCCTCTTCGAGCGCCTCGGGCATGCGGGTGGCGAGATCGTCATCCTCGAAGTCAGCCAACTCGGCGTCGGCCTCGAGCTGGATGATCTCATCATCGTCGAGCTCTTCGGCGATGAGCGCCGCCTCGTCGTCGGCGTCGCCGACCGCCGAGGTGACGTCGAGAACGTCCGGCAACTCGTCGAAGGTGCGCATCTCGGCGTCGCCGCCCGCACCGTCGAGGCTCTGGTTGTCCTCGTCGAGGACTTCCGACTGATCCTGCTCGTCCGAGCCGACGTCAGTGTCTCTGACCATGGGGAGTTCCTTTCATTTCCCCACCACAATGTTGACCGAGCCGCCGCCGTTCCGGTCCGGCGCCACTAATCGGCGATCCGGTCGGCCGGGAGCTCCAGCCGGCAGATCACCCCGTCGTCGCGCCAGTCATAGACCGCCTGGCCCTTGAGCTGGCGCATGGCGCGGTCGACCATGCCGACGCCAAAGCCTCGGCGGGTGGGCGGCTGGACGCCCTTTGCCCCGGACTCGCGCCAGTTAAAGAACAGGTCGCCGCCCTCCCCCAGCCACCAGTCCACGGCCAGAGCCCCGGCGGGTGAGTTCAGCGCGCCGTACTTCACCGCGTTGGTGGCGAGCTCGTGGATGACCATGGCCAGCGACTGGGCGGCGTCGGCGCGCAGCGCGACGCCCGGGCCGCTCACGGCCACCTTGCCGTCCTCGCCGGTGAGGTAGGGCTTCAGCTCCTCCTCGACCAGGCGGCGCAGGTCGGCGCTGACCCAGCGGCTGCCGGCCAAGAGGTTGTGGGCGTGGGCCAGGGCGGCGATGCGCCCCTCGATCACCGACTTCAGGCCATCGACGCTGTCGGCGCTGGAGAGCTTGGCGGTCGCCTGGACCACCGCCAGCAGGTTGTTGGCGCGGTGGTCGACCTCCCGGGCCAGCAGCTTGAGGCGTTCCTCGGCCTCCTTACGCTCGGTGATGTCGAGGAGGACGCCCAGGATGTGGCGCGGTTCGCCGTCCTCGGTGCGCATGATCTCGGCGCGCAGCTGCATCCAGCGGGCCGTGCCGTCGCGCCAGGCGTAACGGAACTCGACCTCGAAATAGCGCTCGCCGCGGGCGAGGGCCGCCTGGGCGGACTCGCGGACGCGCTGGCCCTCGCCCGGGCGGTAGCGGCGGCGGATTTCATCCAGGGCCGGCAGCGCGCCGGGCGGGAAGTCGAGGAGCCGGTTGAGCTCTGGCGAGCCGCTGAGGTGGCCGGTGACGACATCGACGTCCCAGACGGCCATGCGGCCGGCGTCCATGGCCAGGCGCAGGCGGGCGTTGGTCTCGAGCAGCTCCTGGGCGACCTGCTTCTGCTCGGTGATGTCCTGGATGGTGCCGACATAGCGGACCGCCTTGCCGTCCCGGAAGATCGCCTGGCCGTGGGCGAGGACCCAGCGCACCTCGCCCGATGACAGGAGCAGGCGGTACTCGAACGGGGCGCGGTCACGGATGGCGGGGTCGATGGCCCGCTCCATCTGCGGGACGGTGCGGACGATGTCCTCCGGATGGGTGACCTCGCGGACCTGGTCGATGGTGACGGGCTGGTCGAGGGGGAAGCCGCAGATCTCCTTGGCGCGGTCGGAATAGACCATCTCGTCGGTGAGCAGGTCCCAGTCCCACACGCCAAGGCCGGACGCCTCGGTCGCCAGTTCGAGGCGCGCCTCGCTGGCCGCCAACGCCTCTCTGATCGCCTCCCGATCAGGCACGAACGCACCTCCCTGCCTCAGTTCGACTTTAGTGATCTCGGCAAGCGCCGCAATCGGCTCAGGGGACAAAAAGTTCAAGGCGAACAATGTACTTGGTCGAGGCGCCGGGCGGCAGGACGGCCATGCCGGTATCGCGGCCGCGCCAGACGGGGCTGAACGGGTCGGCGAGGTTGTATTGCGGCTCGACGACCACCAGGCCCCTCTCCGGCGTGGCATAGACCTGGAAGGCCGTCACAGGCGGCGCCTGAGCGATCACCCGAATGCCAAAGCCGCCGGCCGGGTCGATGAGTTCGGCCACGCCGCCGGTCAGCTCGGTGAAGCAGTCGTCGAGGAAGAGATCGCCCAGCGCCCTGCCCTCCCGGAAGTCGTAGGCGCCCTGGTTCGGCAGGAGTTCGCCGGTCGGGAGGACCTCGTCGTAGTTGTTGACGGCGGCGCGGGCGCGGGCGGGGACCTTCAGGACGGCCTGCGAGCGGTCGCCGCTGGGGAGGTTGAACCAGGGATGCCAGCCGATGCCCATCGGCAGGGGCGCCTCGCCGGTGTTGGTGGCGGTGACCTCCAGTTCCAGGGCTTGCTGGGTGAGGCGGTACTCGACGGCGACGTCCGTGCGCGATAGCCACCGGCCGCCGAAGTCGCCGGCGTGGAAGCGGCCGGCCACCCGATTGGACTTCCGGGCGGTGACCTCGAACTCGGCGTCCAGCATCAGGCCGTGCATGGCGTACCGGGCCGCGCCGTCGGCCTTGCCGCCCCAGTTCATGGGCAGGCGCACGGTCTTGCCCAGCACCCGCGTCTCGATCCGGCGGCCCTCGACCGGCCTGCCGGTGATGCGGTTGGCGTAGGGGAGCAGGATGGCGCCGCCCAGGCTGAAGCTGATGTTGCCGTTGAAGTCATCATCGCCGCCGAACGCCGGCTGGTCGGGGGTGGTCAGAAGGTCGAATGTCTCGCCTCCCCGCAGACGCACCTGGGCCTGCAACAGGAGCATGCCCCGCTCGGGAGCGATCGCGGCGTTCAGGAAGGCGGGCCCCCCGGCCGAACCTTCGGCGGAAATCTGGATGGTGCGGGTCATCTCGCGCGTAACGCGCGGAGGGGCGCGCGGGGGCGCGAAACGCGGGCGCGCGCGCGGAGGGGCGCGCGGGCGGGGACGCGCGGGCGCGAGGGGGCGGGGATAGGGGCGGCGGTATCCATCAGCCGATTATGACCCAGGCGCGAGCCCCGGGGATAAGCCGCCCGAACCAGGGGCCAGAGGGGTCGGATGTCTCCGGAAGCCATGTCTCCAGAGTCTCCTACGCCTGCTCGGCTTCCTTCTCGGTTTCGCGCAGCTGCTCGGCTTCGGCGCGGTGACGGCCGGCCATCCGATCCTGGTACTCCGAGGGGAAGATCACCGGCACGTTGAGGCAGATGGACTGGGTCGGCAGGACGTCGCGCCAGTCGGCGATCAGCTGCTTGTAGGACCGCCCCACCGCGCGGATCTCGCGGTTGAGGTCATAGAGGCCGACGGGGTGGACGCGGTTGTTCTTCTCGCGCAGGGCGGTGTCCCAGTCGGTCTGGTCGGTCAGCGAGTACCAGGTGAAGCCGACAGTCGGGACGCCCGCGTTGCGCACGCGAAGGACGTTGGCCCATTCCTTCCACAGCCAGTTCACCGCCTCGTCGCCATTGGGGCCTTCGACGATGTTGGTCTCGGTGTGCATCACCGGCAGGCGGTAGCGGTCGTAATACTGGCGGGTGATCTCGCTGTAGCCGAAGATCTCGCCCGAGGCCCGGGTGTGGCCGTCGGCGGCCACGCGGTGCTCGTTGGTCCAGTAGTAGTCGTTGCCCAGGATGCAGTGGTGCCGCAGGCTCTTGGACATGAAGAAGTGGTACTCGTCGCGGGTCATGCCGCAGTCGAGCAGGTACTCGTACATCTCCGAGTCCACGCGGTGGCCGTAGTTGAGGTCGAGCGAGAGAAACCGCATCGAGTTCATGATCTCGGCCGGCTTGATGGCCTTGGGGTTCTCGGCGTGGAAATACTCCGAGCTCTCCGACTGGATGAAGATGGCGTCGGCGCGAACCTCCAGGATGGCCTTCATGGCCAGCACGTTGGCCTTGACGATGTTGGTCAGGGCCCGAACGAAGGTCTGGTCGCTCGTCCCCTCCTCGTTCCACCAGCCGTACTTGGCCGAGAACAGGGCGCAGATGAACATCTCGTTGACCGGTGTGTAGAGCTGCACCCAGGGGAAGCGGCGGGCGAAATCGCGCGCGTACCCCTGGAAAAGCTCCGGGAACTCGGGGTTCTGGAAGTCGCCGATCCAGTCGGGCACGCCGAAGTGGCAGAGATCGACGATGGGGACGATGTTGCGCCGTTTCAGATCGCCGAACGTCATGTCGGCGAAGGCCCAGTCGTATTTGCCGACGCCCAGGAAGCTGGTGTGCAGCGGCGGGCCATAGCGCAGGAAGTGCAGGCCCAGCTCCTGACACAGATCGAAGTCGGTGCTCCAGTAGCGGTAGTGGCCGCAGGACTCCATCTGGTCCACGCGGATGCGGCCGTTCTGGATCTTCGGGATGGAATTTTCGATCCCGGTCGCGAACATGAAGGTCGAAATAGCAGCATCCCTCCGACGTTCAGGCTCGGAGCCTGGTCTGTCGCCTTAACGACAGAGGCGCGACGAAGGTTCATCCCGCAGGGATTAGGGACTAGGGGCTAGGGGCTAGTGGTTGGTCGCGGCGCTCGCAGCGCGAAGACCCACACGCTAATCCCTAGCCCCTAACCCCTAGTCCCTTAAGCCGGTGCGCCATTGATCTTGCGGCAGCGCGTGATGCCGGTGATGCCGTCGACGCCGGTTTCGGTGTTGCGGACCCAGACCTTGTCGCCGACCACGGCCATGACCGTGAAGTGCGGGAAGTGGTTGGGACCGGTGCGAACCATGTCGCCGGTCTGAATGTCTTCGTCGTGTTCCCGGTCGTGCACGATGTCGTACAGATCGGAGTAGCTGATATGCGCCACGGGACCCCTCCCGATTCGTTGACTGTCCCATGTTAGGCACATCGTTGATGAATGGAACCGAAACACAGCCGTACGAGTTGTCGCACTCCGGCTGAGCCGAGGAACCTCGCTCAGCGAGCGCCGTTACGGGCGCGCAGAGGGGAAAAACTTGCATGGAGCCGCAGGTTTCCGTCGCGTTCGAGGGCAAGAACGTCCTCGGCGAGGGCCCGATCTGGGATGCCGCGACAAAACGGCTCTACTGGTTCGATATAAAACAAGCGCTGCTGTATTGGGGCGAGCCGAATACTGGCGCTTGCGGGTCGTGGGCCCTGCCCTGCCGGGCGAGCGCGGCGGCGATCCGTGAGGCCGGTGGGCTGCTGCTGGCGTCCGAGCAGGGGCTGGCCGATTTCGACCTGGAGACCGGCGGGTTCGTGGTTCGGCGGCCGCTGGCGGCGCCGGCGGGGTTTCGCAGCAACGACGGCAAGATCGACGTGCGCGGGCGGTTCTGGTTCGGGACCATGGACGACCACCACGGCGAGCGGCCGGGGGTGCTGTACCGCTACGATCCCGACGGGACGCTGGAAGAGGTTCTGGACGGCATCCACATCGTCAACACCGTGTCCTGCTCGCCGGACGGGCGGACCTACTACCTGGCGGACTCGCGGCGTGGCGTGATCTGGGCGTTCGACATGGACGAGGCCGGGCGGCTCTCAAACCGGCGGGTCTTGGTCGAGACCGCGGCGCCGGACGGCTCGGCCGTGGATGCGGACGGTTATCTGTGGAACGCCCAGTGGGGATCGTGGCGGGTGGTTCGCTATGGGCCGGACGGGTCGGTGGACCGGGTGATCGAGGTTCCGGCGGCGCAGCCGTCGAGCTGTGCGTTCGGGGGCGATGACCTCACCACCCTCTTCATCACCACGGCGCGCGAGGATCTGTTGGAGGCGGCGCTCAGCGAGCAGCCGTGGGCGGGCAGCGTGCTGAAGGTGGAAACGGGCGTGAAGGGCCTGCCCCTGCCCCGTTTCGCCGGCTGAACCTTTACCGGCGTCACGCGGTTTAGCGGTGGGAGCTCAGGGGCGCGCCGGGAGAGCATCGTGGACGAGAAGAAGCCGCTTCGCAGTCAGCGGTCCTACGGCAAGCTCGACCGGGACGGTTTCATTCACCGCAGCTGGATCAAGGGCACGGGCCTGCCGGACCATGTGTTCGACGGGCGGCCGATCATCGGCGTGTGCAACACCTGGTCGGAGCTGGTGACCTGCCAGTACCACCTGCGGGAACTGGCCGAGCACGTGAAGCGCGGCGTGTGGGAAGCCGGCGGGGTCCCCATCGAGTTTCCGGCCATGAGCCTGCCCGAGACGCAGATGCGCCCCACCGCGATGCTGTTTCGCAACCTGCTGTCGATGGAGGTGGAGGAGAGCATCCGCGCCAATCCCATCGACGGGGTGGTGCTGCTGGGCGGCTGCGACAAGACCACGCCGGGGCAGCTGATGGGCGCGGCGAGCGTCGACCTGCCGGCGATGGTGGTCTCCAGCGGGCCGATGCTGAACGGCAAGTTCCAGGGGCGCGACATCGGCTCGGGGACCGACGTGTGGCGGTTTTCGGAAGCGGTGCGGGCGGGCGAGATGAGCCTGACCGACTTCATGCGCGCCGAGAGCGGGATGAGCCGCTCCAACGGGGTGTGCAACACCATGGGCACGGCCTCGACCATGGCCAGCCTGGTCGAGGCGCTGGGCATGAGCCTGCCGGGCAACGCGGCGCTGCCCGGGCCGGACTCGCGGCGAAAGACGCTGGCGCACCTGACCGGCAACCGGATCGTCGAGCTGGTCAAGCAGGACGTGCGGATGTCGCAGATCCTGACCCGCGAGGCGTTCGAGAATGCGATCCTGCTCCATGCGGCCATCGGGGGGTCGACCAACGCGGTGGTGCACCTGCTGGCGCTGGCCGGGCGGGTGGGCGTGCCGCTGTCGCTGGACGACTTCGACGCCATCGGGCGAGAGGTGCCTTTGCTTGTGAATCTAATGCCTTCCGGCAAATTCCTGATGGAAGACCTGTCGGACGCGGGCGGCATTCCGGCGGTGCTGAAGGAGCTTCGGCCGTTGCTGCGGACCCACGCCATGACGGTCAGCGGCCACATGCTGGGCGAGATCGCGGAAGCGGCGGATGAGGCCTACAACCGCGAGGTCGTCGCCACCCTGGAGGCGCCGTTCGGACCCTCGTCGGGGGTGTGGGTGCTGCGGGGCAACCTGTGTCCGCACGGGGCGATCCTCAAGCCGAGCGCGGCGACGCCCAGCCTGCTCACGCACCGGGCGCGGGCGGTCGTGTTCGAGGACATCGAGGACTACAAGGCGCGCATCGACGACCCGGACCTGCCGTGCGAGGCGGACTCGATCCTGGTGCTCAAGGGCTGCGGGCCCAAGGGCTATCCCGGGATGCCGGAGGTCGGGAACATGGCGCTGCCGCGCAAGCTGCTGGCGCAGGGGGTGCGGGACATGGTCCGCATCTCCGACGCCAGGATGAGCGGAACGGCGTACGGCACGGTAATCCTTCACGTTTCTCCGGAATCCGAAGCGGGCGGGACGCTGGCCCTGGTCAAGGACGGCGACGAGATCGAGTTCGACGGACCGAACCGGCGGCTTGAGCTGCTGGTCGACGAGGCCGAGCTTGGACGGCGGCGGGTCGAATGGGAGCAAGCGAAGGCGCCCAGCCGGTTCGAACGCGGCTGGTATCGGCTCTACATCGACACGGTGCTGCAGGCCGACCGGGGGGCGGACCTCGATTTCCTGGTCGGCAAGTCGAGCGCGGACGTGACGCGGGAGTCGCACTGATGGCCTTCGCCACCTACCCCAGCATCGAAGGCAAGGTCGTCTTCATCACCGGCGGCGCGAGCGGAATCGGCGCGACGGTGGTGGAGGAGTTCCACAGGCAGAAGGCGAAGGTGGCCTTCGTCGACCTGGACGAGGCCGACGGCAAGGCGCTGTCTGGGCGGCTGGAAGGGTCGTGGTTCGCGCGGTGCGATGTGACCGACGTGCCGGCGCTGCAGGCGGCGATCGCGGCGGCGGCGAAGGCGCTGGGGCCGATCGGCGTGCTGATCAACAACGTCGCCAACGACACGCGCCATGTGGCGGCCGAAACGACCCCGGAGCAGTGGCAGAAGAACCAGGCGGTGAACCTCGATCCAGTGTTCATCGCCTCGACGGCGGTCTATCCGATGATGCGGGACGCGGGCGGCGGGGTGATCATAAACGTCAGCTCGATCAACGCCTTGCTGGGGCCAGCTGAGATGGTCGGCTATGTGGCGGCCAAGGGCGCGATCAACGCCATGTCCAAGACGCTGGCGCGCGAGTGGGGCAAGGACAACATCCGGGTCAATGCGCTCTCGCCCGGCTGGGTGATCACCGATCGGCAGCTGAAGCTGTGGCTGACGCCCGAGGCCGAGGCCGACTGGATGAAGCAGGTCGCCTTGCAGCAGCGGATCATGCCGGCCGACATCGCCCGGCTGATGCTGTTCCTAGCCAGCGACGACAGCCGGATGATCACCGGGCAGAACCTGGTCATCGACGGCGGGCGGACCTGAATGGCCGACGCCGCCTTCCTCGCCTGCGACTGGGGCACGACGAACCTGCGCGCCTGGCTGGTGGGGGGCGACGGCGAGGTGCTGGCCAGCCGCGACTTTGAACTGGGGGTGGCGCGGCTGGGGCCAGGAGAGGCGCAGGCGCGGTTCGAGGGCGAGGTGCGGCCGGGGCTGGGTGCGGAAGGGCTGCCGGCGATCCTGTGCGGCATGATCGGCTCGAACCTGGGGTGGAAGGCCGTGGACTACCTGCCCTGCCCGGCCGCCTTGGCGGACCTGAAGCGCGAGTTGGTGAGCGTGGCCGAGGGCGTGCGGATCGCGCCGGGGCTTCGCGGGCCGGGCATCGCCGGGGCGCCGGACGTCATGCGGGGCGAGGAGACGCAGGTGTTCGGCTGGCTGCATCAGGACGCGGCGCGGCGGAAGGAACGACATGTGATCTGCCATCCGGGCACCCACCCCAAATGGATCCTGGTCGAGAACGGCCAGATCGTCCGCTTCATCACGGCGATGAGCGGGGAGTTGTTCGCGGTGCTGCGCAAGCACAGCGTTCTGAAGAGTGACGCCGAACCCACGGACGAGGCTGCCTTTTCGGCGGGACTGGAAGCGGCGGAAGACGGCTCGGCGCTGGCGGCGCGGCTGTTTACGGCGCGCTCGCGGGTGGTGGCGGGGGGCGAGCCGGCGGACTCGACGCCGTCGTATCTGTCGGGCCTGCTGGTCGGGGCGGAGGTGGCGAGCGTGCCGCGTTTGCTGGGCGTGGAGGCGCGCGAGGTCGTACTGCTTGGCGAGCCATCGCTGTGCGCGCTGTACGGGCGGGCGTTGGCGCGGCTGGGGGTGGCGACCACCACCCACGACGGCGAGGCGGCGGCGCTGACCGGGCTGACGGCCTTGCAGATGGAGGCGTGAGATGCGGCTGACCGAGGCGATGAAGGTCTGTCCCGTGGTGGCGATCACGCGCGGCGTGACGCCGGACGAGGCGGTGGCGATCGCCCAGGCGGTCCATGACGGCGGCCTGCGGGCGATCGAGGTGCCGCTCAATTCGCCCGAGCCGCTGGAGAGCATCCGGCGGATCGCGGAGGCCTTCGAGGGCCGGATGGCCGTGGGCGCCGGGACCGTGCTGTCGGCGGACAGGGTCGATGCGGTGAAGAGCGTCGGCGGGACGATCATCGTCTCGCCCAACACGGATGTGTCGGTGATCGAAAGGGCGGTGGAGCTGGGGCTCGACCCGGCGCCGGGGTTTGCGACGCCGACGGAGGCCTTCGTGGCGGTGGGTGCGGGGGCCAAACACCTCAAGCTGTTCCCGGCGGCGAGCTTTGGGCCGGCGCACGTGAAGCAGGTGCTAGCCGTGTTGCCCAAGGACGTCGAGGTCTGGGCGGTGGGCGGTGTGGGCCCCTCCAGCATGGCCGAGTGGTGGGCGGCGGGGGCCCGCGGCTTTGGGCTCGGCGGTGAGGTCTATCGGGCGGGGCAGACGGCCGAGGAAACCAGAGCCAAAGCCCAAGCTGCCTTTGATGCAGCTGCAAAGCTCAGTTCCTAACCACCGTCATCCCGGACGGCCGAAAGGCCGATCCGGGACCCAGAGTCACAACCGCAGACTCTGGGTCCCGGCTCTTCGCTTCGCTACGGCCGGGATGACGGAGTTGGAAGAGCCTAAGCCCTCTTCCGCTGGCGACCGCGTTCGGTTTCGGGGGCGGTGACTTCGCCTTCGAAGGCGGATTCGCGCATGACGTGGGCGTAGCGGTCTAGGGCCCGGTCGAGGCTGGGCATCAGGCAGCCGCGTTCGCTGGCGAGGGCGGCGTAGGCCGGGCGTTCGGCGGGCCAGCCGAGGTCGCGCCAGGGGGCCGGGGTGATCAGGCCCGTGTCGAGGTCGAGGCGCTCGGCGATCAGGCGGGCGAACTCGGCCCAGGTGACCTCCCCGGCGTTGGCGAGGTGCCAAAGCCCGGTCTCGCCGTCGATCAAGAGGTCGAGCGTGGCGTCGACGAGGTCGGGCACATAGGTCGGCGAGATGATGAGGTCTTCGGCGGCGGTGACCCCCTGCCCGGCCGCGAGGTTGCGGGTGACGTAAGCGGCGAAGTTATAGGCGTCGTAGGGCGAGAAGAACGCCGCGGTGCGGATCATCAGCGCCTTGCCGCCCAGCGCCATGATCTCCGCCTCCGCCCGCGCCTTGCTGAGGCCGTAGACGTTCAGCGGCGCGGTCGCATCGCTTTCGACGTAGGGGCGATCCTGGCGGCCGTCGAAGACGAGGTCGCTGGAGAAGCTGACGAAGGGCAGGTCGCGGTCGTGGCAGGCCCGGGCCAGACGTATGGCGCCGGCGGCGTTGGCCTCGATGCAGCCGTCCGGCTCGCCCTCGGCGTCATCGACGCGGACCCAGCCGGCGGCGTTGATCACGGCCCAGGGGACATAGCGGTCCAGCGAGCGCTCGATGGAATCTTCGTCGGCGAGCGACAGCTGGCTGCGGTCGGTGAGGACGTAGTCGAGGCCGCGCCACTCGCAGGTGCGGGCCAGCGCCTTGCCGAGCGTGCCTGTGGCGCCGGCGATCAACAGTGGGCGGCGAAGGCCGGCGGGCGCCTGCCACTCGCGCTTGGGCTCGGGCGTGTCGACGGTGCGGAAGACGGGCTGGAACTGCAGGCGGATGTCGCGCCGCCACCAACCGGGCGCGGCGAGCACGGGGTGCGGCTCCTCCAGCGGATGGGAGAGGTTGCGCAGCATGGCGGTCATGGCAGTGGGGCGAGGCTCGCCGCAGCGGGTGTCGAAAACCCCGCACTCGTAATGGCCGTTGGCCTCGGTGAGCAGGGTGTTCCAGTCGTAGGAGCCGAGCAGCGACCAGGCGGTGACGGCCTCGATGGGAGCGCCGCGGGCGCGCAAGGCCAACGCGGTCGTCCACGCTTCGCGGAACCAGCGCATCTGGTCCTCGCGGGTGCAGCCGTTGTGGGACTCGGTGACCGCGAGCGGGCGGTCGTAGCGCGCCCAGGCTTCTTCCAGCGCGCCTTTCAGGCCGTCGGGCGCGGGCTGGAGCACACGGATCGCCTCCACGTCGGCGAAGCGGGTGAACTCGTTGCCGCCCCACCGCTCTGGCGGGTAGCTGTGGATGCGGTGGTCGAGGAAGCGGTCGCTGGTCAGGTAGTGGTTCACGCCGATCACGTCGGGCGGACAGGGATCGTCGGCGATGGCGAGCAGGCGGTCCTCGAACCCCATGCGCACCAGCCGTGTCCACAGGTGGTGACCGGGCCTGACCATGCCGCTCAGGAGGTCCCAGGTCATCCAGCGGCGGGCGTTGTCGAAGCTGGCCTGGTGAGAGACGGCGCGGGTGGAATAGGTGCGGCCAAGGTCCTCGGTCTGGATCAGCCGGGCCCTGGGGTTCACGCGGCGGATTTCGCGCATGGCCAGGCGCGTGGCGTCGATCTGGTTGAGGAGCGCGCGCCAGAACAGCCGCTCATCGCTCTTGTGCGGATACCAGAGGCCGTAGAGGGCGGCGAAGCGCGCGGTGGTCAGCGGCTCGTTGACGGGCGTCCAGTCGGTGACGTGCGGGTAGCGTTCGGCGACGTCGCGGGAGAACCGCGCCAGGCCGGGGGCGAAGGTGTCCTCGATCAGGCTGGTGTAGGCCGGGCCGCTGCCGTGGTGGATGAGGCCGACGATGGGGTTGATGTTGAGCTCGCGCAGGCGGCCCAGCCGCTCGTCGGGCCAGCGCCAGTCATAGTCCCCTGCCCCGCCCGTCTCGGTGCGTTCCCAGAGCACGGGATAGCGCAGCGCCTTGAAGCCGCACTCGGCGAAGCGGTCGAGGTCGGACAGCCGGTGCTCGTGCCCGCTGAGGACGGTCTGGTCCATGTAGGCGTCGCCGACGCGGTTGACCGTGCACTCGTGGCCGCCCCACAGCTCCAGATCACGCATGCCCTCACTCCGCACAGCCACTCAACGCCGCGCCAACGTGCCAGTGAACTTGACTGTTCCCCTCTTGGCCAATGTCAGGGAACCGAGAGGCGCCGCCCGCGATTAGGCGAGCATGACAGTAAGATCGCGGGGAACGGTGCTGGTCACCGGCGGCGCGGGCTATATCGGCGCCCATACGGCCAAGGCTTTGCACGAGGGCGGCTGGCGGCCGGTCGTCTATGATAATCTGAGCGCGGGATACCGCGAGGCGGTGCTGTGGGGCGAGTTCGTCCACGGCGACGTGCGCGACGCGCGGCGGCTGCGCGAGACCATGGAGCACCACGACGCCCGGGCCGTGATCCACTTCGCCAGCCTGATCGAGGTGGGGCGCTCGTGCGAGCGGCCGGACCTCTTCTATGACGTCAACGTCGGCGGTACGGCGGCCATCCTGCAGGCGATGCAGGATGCGGGCGTGCCGCGGCTGGTGTTTTCCTCGACCGCGGCGGTTTACGGCCAGCCGGAAGGGCTGAAGACCGGCGAGGCGCTGGTCGAGAGCCTGCCCAAGGAACCCACCAACCCCTATGGCGACACCAAGCTGGCGTGTGAGCGGATGATCGCCGCCCATTGCCGGGCGTTCGGGCTGACGGCGGTGGCGCTGCGCTACTTCAACGCCTGTGGGGCCGACGCCAGCGGGCTGATCGGTGAGGCGCACGATCCCGAGACGCACCTGATCCCGCTGACGATCCGCGCGACCCTGGGCCAGGGCGAGCCGTTGACGGTGTTCGGGACGGACTATGACACCCCCGACGGCGCCTGCCTGCGTGACTATATCCACGTCACCGATCTGGCGGCCGCGCATGTGGCGGCGCTGGAGGTGGAGCTGGCGGTCGGACAGTTCGAGGCGGTCAACGTCGGTACGGGCTCGGGCTATTCGGTGCTGGAGGTGCTTCAGGCCGTCGAGCGGGTGCTGGGCGCGCCGGTTCCCCACGCTGTCGGGCCGCGCCGGGCGGGCGACCCGGCCACCCTGATCGCCGACCCCTCGCGCGCCATGCGGCTGTTGTCGTGGAAGCCGGTGACGTCATCGCTGGACCGCATCGTGGAGACCGCGGCGGCCTGGCACCGCGCGCAGAGGTATGGCGGCAAGACGGCCGGGGCCTCTACTCAGCCAGAGACGGGAACACAAGCAAACAAAGTACTCGTAAGCTAAATTATCCGACCTCGCCGATAACGATTACTAACATTATGCTAGATTGAGAAGCGGATAAACTGTCTAGCTGATACACTCCGGCCCGACACCGCCAACTTCGGGAACCAACCCGTGTGTGCGCCGTTCCGTCTTGGGTATTTCCTTTAGTATCGGGGTGTCAGCCTTGCAAAACGAGTGGCTTCCGCAACCGCCCGGCCGTTCCGTCGCGCCCGTTCCTCCGGCCCGCGTGCGTGGGCGTTCGACGCGTACGCTTTTGTGTTTCTCCCATCTGCGCTGGAACTTCGTCTTCCAGCGGCCCCAGCACCTGATGACCCGCTTTGCGCGGGATTACCGCGTGGTGTTCTGGGAAGAGCCGATCAGCGCCCCGATGGCGCAGGGCGCCAGCCTGGACCGCAAGGTCGATGAGGCGAGCGGCGTCACGGTCATCACCCCCCTGATCCCCGACGACATCCAGGGCGAGGCGCGCGACCAGGCGCTGCGCACGCTGCTGGACGCCTACCTCGCCAAGGAGAAGGGCGAGCTGGTGCGCTGGTACTACACGCCGATGATGCTGAAGTTTTCGCGGCATCTGGAGGCGGTGTGCACCGTCTATGACTGCATGGACGAGCTGGCCAACTTCAAGTACGCGCCGCCCGAACTGGCCCAGCTGGAGCGCGAGCTGCTGGGCGCGGCGGACGTGGTCTTCACCGGCGGCTGGAGCCTGTACGAAGCCAAGCAGCACGCCCACGGCAACATCCACCCCTTCCCCTCCAGCGTGGACCGCAAGCACTTTGCGCAGGCGCGCGCGATCACCGCCGAGCCGTCGGACATCTCCAGCCTGCCGCGGCCGCGGCTGGGCTTCTATGGCGTGGTCGACGAGCGGATGGACCTGGATCTGCTGGCGGCGATCGCCGACGCGCGGCCGAACTGGCAGCTGTGCATCGTCGGGCCGGTGGTCAAGATCGACCCCGCCGACCTGCCCCACCGGGCCAACATCCACTATCTGGGCGGTCGCAAGTACGAGGAGCTGCCGTTCTACCTGGCCGGCTGGGACGTCGCTCTGATGCCCTTCGCCATCAACGAGTCGACGAAGTTCATC
The DNA here is from genome assembly GCA_036376035.1 of Caulobacteraceae bacterium. GTDB lineage: Bacteria > Pseudomonadota > Alphaproteobacteria > Caulobacterales > Caulobacteraceae > Caulobacter. The sequence goes on from DASVBC010000039.1 coordinate 46,617, forward strand.
AGCCCGACCAAGACGCCGGAGTACCTGGCGGGCGGGCGGCCGGTGGTCTCGACCCCGATCACCGACGTGGTGCGCCACTACGGCGACCTGGAGGGCGTCCGGATCGCCGCCACGGCCGATGAGTTCGTGGCCGAGTGCGACAAGGCGCTGGAGCTGGCGGCCGAGGGCGGCGCGTGGCTGAGCGAAGTGGACAAGACTCTGGCCGAACTGTCGTGGGACGCCACCCAGCAGCAGATGGGCGAGCTGATCGACGCGGCGATCGAGAAGCACTCGGCGCCGGTCATCCAGCTGCCGAGCCCGGTGGCGCGCCCCTCCAGCCGGCGCAAGGCGTTCGACTATCTGATCGTCGGCGGCGGGTTCGCCGGCTCCGTGCTGGCCGAGCGGCTGGCGCGCGGCGCGGGCAAGAAGGTGCTGGTCGTCGACCGCCGCCCGCACATCGCCGGCAACGCCTATGACCACAAGGACCAGGCGGGCGTGCTGATCCACAAGTACGGACCGCACATCTTCCACACCAACTCCAACGACATCGCCCAGTACCTGTCGCGGTTCACCCGCTGGCGGCCCTATGAGCACCGGGTGCTGGCATGCGTGGACAACCTGTTGGTCCCGATCCCGATCAACCGGACCACCATCAACGCGCTCTATGGGCTGGACCTGCGGTCCGACGAGCAAGCCGAGGCGTTCCTGAAGGAGCGGGCCGAGCCGGTGGCGACGATCAAGACGAGCGCCGACGTGGTCATCTCCGCCGTCGGCCAGGAGCTCTACGAGAAGTTCTTCCGCGGCTATACGCGCAAGCAGTGGGGCCTGGATCCCTCCGAGCTCGACAAGTCGGTCACCGCGCGCGTGCCGACGCGCACCAACACCGACGACCGCTACTTCCAGGACAGCTTCCAGGCCATGCCGGCCGACGGCTACACGCGGATGTTCGAGAATATGCTCGACCACCCCAACATCGAGACGATGCTGGGCGTCGAGTTCGAGGATGTGCGCGATGAGCTGGTTTACGACCGGCTGGTCTATAGCGGCCCGGTCGATGAGTATTTCGAGCACCGCTACGGCAAGCTTCCCTACCGCTCGCTGGAGTTCAAGCACGTGACCCTGGACCGCGAGTGGTTCCAGCCGGTGGCGACGGTGAACTATCCGAGCGAGGAGACGCCCTACACCCGGATCACCGAATACAAGCACCTGACCGGCCAGACGCACCCCAAGACCTCGATCACCTACGAGTTCCCCAAGGCCGAGGGCGATCCCTACTATCCGATCCCGAGGGCGGAGAACCAGGCGCTGTACAAGAAGTACGAGGCCCTGGCGCTGGAGACCAAGAACGTCACCTTCGTGGGGCGCCTGGCGACCTATCGCTACTACAACATGGACCAGGTGGTGGGTCAGGCTTTAGCCACCTATCGCCGGATCATGGAACGGGACGGCCGATCGACGGCCGACGAGGTGCGCTCGAGCGTGATCGGCGCGGCTTAAGGCCGGTTGATCTCGCTCATGGCGCGCTTACCTAAGCGGTCGATGATCACGCCGCGCTTAAGGGAGATTGCGCCATGAAGGGCTTTGTCGCCGATATCGAAAAGCTGACGGTGGAGAACGACGATTTCCGCCGCGTGCTCTACACGGGCCAGAACCTGCAGCTCGTCCTGATGACGCTGCGGGCGGGCGAGGAGATCGGCGAGGAAGTCCACGACGACCGCGACCAGTTCTTCCGCATCGAGGAAGGCCAAGGCGAGGTCCTGATCGACGGCGCGACGACGGCGGTAAAGGCCGACGACGCCATCATCGTCCCCGCCGGCGCGCGGCATAACGTGACCAACACCGGCGCGGGGCCGCTGAGGCTTTACACCATCTACGGCCCGCCCGAGCACCGCGACGGGGTCGTGAGGGCGACGAAGGCGGAAGCGGACGCGAGCGAAGAACACTTCGACGGCAAAACCACGGAATAAGAAAAAGGCGGCGGGTCGGACCCGCCGCCTTCAGTTTATCCGGTTCAGAGGGGACCGAAGCCGGAGCTAGCCGCCAAAGCCGACGGCGATCTTGAAGTAAGGGCCATCGATTGTGCGGTCGGCGTCCTTCGCCTCGTCCTGACCGACATCGAGCACATCGAAGTAGCGTTCCCAGCGATAGCCAGTGGAAACCTTGATGCGGCCAACGTCGTAGGACAGGCCCAGCGACAGGTCGAGCAATGGAGACGTTCCATCTTCCGATCGGCTGATGTTGATCGGTGTCGTGTCGGTGTCCACGACCGGCATCGTGGCGGTGACAATCGTCTTGCCCACACCTGGTGCTGTCGTAGAGGAAAGAGGTATGGAGTACAGTGGTAGCCAGCCTTGGTGCAGGACAGTCAGGTCGCTACCCGTCACCGTCGTCTCGCGCTGTCCGAACAGCACCCCCGCTGTAACCGACCAGTCGACGGCGAAGCGGCCAGTATGATCGTCACCCCATATCGGGAGTGCGGCTTCCCAGGTAGCAACCGGCCCGGCCCCATTGAACTTTCGCTCCGCCTCGGCCGTGACATGCTGGCGGGTGAAACTCGAAAACTGTTGCGGGAACCATCCCCACGGTTCGGGAATGACCCACCCGCCCTGCGCATTAACGGCCCAGTGAGCGTTCGACTTGAAATCCGCCTTGCGAAGACCGGCGGAAATAGTGGAGTTCAACCCACCTAACCCCAGGTCGTGGCCCACGGCGAAATCGATGATTTCGTGCTCTTCCCGCCGGCGGGCCTCCGCGTCCGACCAGCTGGTCGTCTCCACCTGCGACCAGTGATCCCAGAAGTAGCCGTAGTAGTAGAAGCCGGGGGTGCAGCGGATGGATAGCGGGGCGGGAACACGACAGGCGTGGATGAGATCAACCGAAAGGTCGCTATCGCGGCTCATGTCATTGTTGGTCCGGCCGTAGCGGATGGACCCCATGATCGACCATGGCGAGCCGTTCGGCTGATAGGTGAGTTTCAGCGAGCGCCCGTCGCCGGTGTCGAGATCGCGGTTCTGGACATCGTCCGGCGCGAGCGAGGCCGGCAGTGCGTCCACCCAGTCGGCGTGCATCGTCTCGAACGGCGCATCGTGGTGCTGCACCTGGCCGCCGAGTTCGACGGTCAGCGGGAACGGCCCTTCGTGGTTGACATCCGCGCCAGTCCACCATGGCCCGCCGGTGAATTCCTTGGTCACCCGCAATCCGTAGAGCCTCGGCTCGGTCAGGAAGACGTTGGTGGTCAGGCCGCTGTCGTCTGAGTTCAGGAAGGCGCCGGTGATGCTGTCGCGATCCAGTACGTTCTTGACGTAGGCCATCACCTTCCAGCCAGCATCTTCGTTGGTGAAAATGGCCGCCAGGTTGATGTTGGAATAGGCCTTGAGCTTGTCGTAGCCGGCGGTGTTGAAGATCCGCGTCCACGACTCCGACTGGTAGTAGAGGTCGGTGTGCAGAGTCATCAACCAGTTCGACGGCAGCGGCACGGTGTAATCCGCCGTGATGGTCGCGGTCATGTGCGGCGCGTTCGGCAGCTCGTTGCCTGACAGGTCCTTGTAGAACCCTTCGCCGTGATGGGAGAGTTCGGCCAGGCATTCCGCGTCGACGCCCGGATACTCGTTGCCGCTTCCCGGAGCGCCCGCACCGGTTGGCCAGCAGGGATAGTCCGCCGGGTCAGTACTCCAGGCCGCGTAGTTAACGTCTGTGCGGAAGAACTGACCCAAATGATCCCCGGGCGTTCTGTAAGGGTAAAGCGTGAATGGCTGGCCGGTGGCGGGGTCGTACTGCAGGAAATAGGCGAGCTCACAACCCCCTGCGCCGCCGCCGCCCTTGCCGCCGACATTGACCAGCCAAGGGTTCGTGTGCGGCGTATTGCCCCATCCGTCAGGATTGCCGACGAGCAGCCACTCGGGAATGACGCAGTTTGACGGAATGGACGGGAAGGGCCTGGTTAGAGCCCAATTGTCATGGCCGGCAAGCCTGTCCATGACATCGATAGCCTGTTCGCCATCGGCGACCTTGGTCTTCTCGTAACCGAGCTTCAGCCCCAGCCGCAGGTTCTCGGTCGGCCGCCAGTCGCTTTCGAGTTCCAGCCCCCAGACGGTTGCGTCAAAATTGTCGGTGACTGCCGAGCGGTCGACAATCTGTGACAGCTGGTAACCTTTATAGTCATAGTAGAACCCGGCCAGGTTCAGCGTCATTCTCCCGTCGAGCAGGGTGTTCTTGGCGCCGAGTTCGAAAGCGTTGACATACTCCGGGTCGAAGGTCTTGGGGTGCAACGCCGAAGCGGCGGCGACAACCTCGCCGAGGTCACTGCCCTGAGCGCCGTAGAACGCCTTGCCGTAGGGCGGCGGGTTCATGCCGCCGGCCTTGTATCCATGCGCGAGCGACGCATAGACCATCGTCTCGTCGGTAAAGCCGAGATCCGGCTTCCAGTCGATTGCAAGGCGGCCTGTGGGCTTGGACCACTTCTGGTTTACGGTTTCGGCGACCGGATAGCCGACGGTGTTGGACGCCAGCAGCCAGCTCGGTATGAGCGGCGCCTCCTTCTTGTCCACCGTCCACCGCAGTCCGGCGGTTATTTTGAGGTTGTCCGCGAGTTTGTAATAGGCCTCACCAAAGACCGCATAAGATATCAGCTTGTATGGATTGCGGCTGAGGAAATAATTATGACCCAGATCGTTCAGATTATTGATCGGATTTGGGTCGATATAAGTACACTGCAGGACAGGTTGCCCGATGTTGTAATCGGGCGGCACCATGCCATTGGCCAGGCAGTCGCGGTTATCGCTAACACCGGGAATCCATTGCCCGGCTTGGGCCTGTCCAACGTTACCGTCGGTCAGGAAGGCGCTGATCATTGTCAGGGAATTGATGAAGACGTAATACTTGTCTTCGGTATCATAGCGCAGGAAATTGCCACCAAGACTGAAGTTGAACCGGCCATCAAAATCAGATGACAGCCGCAACTCCTCGCTGAATTGCGTGGACCTCGCCGTGGAAAGGTCCATGGCGACCAGACGGTCTGAGCACCCAATTTGCGGGTCACAGAATACGCCGTTTTCATCCAGAACGCCTTTGTTAACGTAGTAGATATTTTGCAAGTTCCCCGTGGTAGCCCACGCGTGCGGGCTTCCGGCAAATCGATTGTAGTCCTGCGTGGAGAATATGAAGTCGGAGCCCCAGGAGGTTTCCGAGGCGAGCGTGAGATTGTCGGTCAGATCGTAGCTGAATTGAAGTTCAACGACGTCTGTCTTGGCGCGATAGGAGGGATCGACAGCCGCTTCGATAACTCGAAGGTCACGCGATTGGGTGTTGCTCGCGTAGGGATCAATCGGAAGATTCGGGTTATCCGCCCGGTGCGCGATCGGCAATGATACGGCACCCAGTGGCGCAAAATAGGGCAGTGCTAAGGAATTAGTTTTCTGGAACGAGTCTGGAGAATATAGCGATGCGGGCTGACAGCCTTGGCTGAAGCTTGCCTGTACGCCGGAAAAGACTTGTGGAAGCCCATACTCTGCAAGCGGACTATAGAAATTAGGTGTCGGAAATCCTGCAACTTCCGTGACGATGTCGGTCTTGCACAGCTGCTTGCCTGAGCGCAGGCGGTCGTCATCTTCCTCGAAGTGTTCCCAGATCAGGTTGGCGTCGAGGCGATCGGTCGGCGCGAACCGCAGCGACACCCGCGTGGACCACAGGTCGCGGCCGTCGATGGGGTTGCCGGTGAGCTCGTTGGTCGAATAGCCCTCGCGCTTGGTCCAGGCGCCGGCGATGCGCAGGGCCGCGACGTCGTTGGCGAGGGGGATGTTGATCATCCCCTCGACGCGGGTGGAGTTGTAGTTGGCGATATCACCCGACAGCTTGGCTTCGTAGGTGTCGAGGCGCGCCTTCTGGCTGATGAGATTGACCACGCCGGCGGTGGCGTTGCGGCCGTAGAGGGTGCCTTGCGGACCGCGCAGAACCTCGACGCGTTGGAGATCGTAGAACTCCTGTTCGAAAAAGCGGTTGCGGATGAACGGCGTGTTGTTGAAGGCGACCGCCACGGCCGGGTCGACCGTCGCCGAAATCGCCTGGGTGCCGATGCCGCGCAGCTGGATCGAATACGAACTGAAATTCGTCTTCGTGAAGCTCATGTTCGGGACCTGAGTGATCAGATCCGGACCGCCGGCGACTTGCGAGCGCTCCAGCGCTTCCTGCGTGAACGCCGAGATCGCGATCGGGACGTCCTGGATGTCTTCTTCGCGCTTTTGCGCGGTGACGATCAGCGCTTCGACTTCAGCGCCGCCCCCCGCGGCGCTGCCGGACTGGGGGCCGTCGGCCCTTACGATCAGGAGGGTGCCGGTGGCGGTCTTGCTGTAGGTCAGGCCCGTGCCTTCGAGGAGGGCGACAAGGGCGCTCTGGGGGTCGGTCTCGGCGGAGACTCCTTTGGTGCTGCGGCCGGCGACAAGGTCGCTGGAGAAGAGGACTTCCTGGCTGGTCTGGCGCGCGAAGGTCTGCAGCGCGGTTTTCAGGTCGCCGCCGGCAATGTCGAAACCGGCGCGCTCCTGCGCGGCCGCGCCGGTGGCCAGCGCGATGGCGGCGCAGGTGGTCAGCGCCAGTGTCTTGAACTTGGTCATGATCGTCTCCCCCGTCTCGGCCGCTTGCAGGGCCGTCGAAAGGGAAAGACGGGGCGCGCGCGGCGACCCACGGGGCGGAGTGAAAAATTGTTATCCGCGCGGCACAAGGACGGTGGCGCCGTTGGCGTTGGAGCGCGCCTCCACCGGATAGTAGGCGGTGACGGCCCCGACGAAGCTCATCGGCTGGCCGGTCAGGAACATGCCGTTGACCGTCAGGCGCGAGAGGGCCGGGTCGCCGATCAGGATGGGCTCGGGCAGGTAGCGGTTCATTTCGGCCACCGCCTGCGGCAGCGGGGTGTCGGCGAAGACGACCTTGCCTTCGCGCCAGCTGGTGGCGGTGGCGGCGTCGGCCTTGTGCACCGTCGAGCCGAGGTCGCCGACGTCGGCGATCAGCTGCTGGCCGGCGACGAGTTGCTGGTCGGGCGGGGCGATCTTTTGCAGCATGGTCGGGCGGGTGGGTTCGACCTTCACCTTGCCCTCGACCATGGTGACCTGGACCTGGTGACCGTCGAGGCGGATGTCGAAGGCGGTGCCCAGCGCGGTGACCACGCGCGGGCCGGCGGTGACGACGAAGGGGCGGGCCTTGTTCCTGGCCACCTCGAACAGCGCCTGGCCGGAGACCAGCGTGATGTTGCGGCGATCGGCGGCGTAGTTCACCTCCACCCGGCTGCGAGTGTTCAGGGTGACCTTCGAGCCGTCGGCGAGGACGACGGTGGAGCGCTCCCCTACCCCGGTCTGGAAGGAACTGCCCTGGCCGCTGGCGACCTGCAGGCCGGGGCTTGCGGCCGGCGCCGGCGCGGGCACGGCGGCGAACCAGTAGCCGGCGGCGCCGAGGCCGAGCGCGGCGACGATGCCGGCGGCCAGGCGGGCGTATCTGGGCGCGGGTTTGAGCTCCAGGGCGCGGTCGCTCATGGCGCGCAGCTCGGCGCTGGAGAGGAAGGCCTCATGCAGGGCGTCAAGGCCCGATTGCAGGCGCTCGAAGGCGCCGGCGTTGGCGGGGTCGGCGCGCCAGGCGGCGAAGGCTTCGCGGTCGGCGTCGGTGCACAGGGGTGAGCGCAGGCGGGAATCCCACCAGGCGGCGGCCTCGTCGGGCGTGCGCGGGGTTTCGGCGGCGGCGCTCATGGGCGCCCTCCCATGGCCTTCAGCAGGTGGGCGTTGGCGCGGGCGACATGGTCCTCCACCGTGCGCACGGCGATGCCCAGGCGCCGGGCGATCTCGGCGTGGGTCATGCCATGGAAGTGGTAGAGCACGAACACCGCGCGGGTCCTTTCAGGCAGAGCGCCAAGCGCCGAGATCATCGATCGCACCGCCTCCTTGCCCAGTAAGACGCGCTCGGCGGTGAAACCCACGTCCTCGAGCGTGTCGGACAGCGGGTCGTGGGCGCCGGCGCGGTGGGTGAGCTGTTTGCGGCGCCAGTCGGTGAGCACGTTGGCGGCGGCCTGGAAGAGGTAGCCGTCGATGTTCTCCACCCCCGCCAGGTCATCGCGGCGGGCCAGGCGCAGGAACACCTCCTGCACCAGATCCTCGCGGTCGGCGCCGGCCGGCATGCGCCGCTGGAAGAAGCTGAGCAGGGCTGTGCGATACCGGCGGGACCAGCGGTCCAGCAGGGCCTGGTCGGTCTCGATCCTGGCCGAAGGTTCGGCGCTCACCGGGCTAACCCCCACACACGTGTGTACGCGCATAGGGTCGGGGGTGGGTGAAGGGGGTGTCAAGCGGGCGCCTGGACGCAAGAAGAGGCGGCGAGGGTCGAGCTCGCCGCCTCAGTTCACCGGTTTCGAAGGGGAAGCCGGTCAGAACTCCTTGCGGATCGACAGGCCGATCAGGCGGGGGTCGAGGACGAAGACGTTGGTGGTCAGCGCCGTGTCGTCCGAGTTCAGGAACGCGTCGGTGATCGGCGTCTTGTCGAGCAGGTTCTTGGCGTACAGCTCGATCTTGAGCCCCTCGTCGTTCTCGACCCACAGGCTGAGGTTGGCGTTGTACCAGCCGTGCAGCTTGTCGTAGGGGTCGAGGTTGTAGACCCGGGCCCAGGACTGCGCCTGCCAATAGCCATCGCCGCGCAGGGTGGCGGTCCATCCCGGCTGGAAATGCCAAGCGTATTGGGCGCCAAGGCTGACCGTCCAGTGCGGCGCGTTGGGCAGTTCGTTGCCGCCGAGCTCCTTGTAGAACCCGGCGCCGCCGTTGGTGTCCTTCAAGTATTGCACGCGATCGACACCTGCGGCGCTCCAGATGTCACCGAAGAAGAGCGGAATGAGCAACTCACTGAGGAAGTTGTTCGGGCACAGGGAACCCAGGAAAGCTTCGGGATTCGGCTGGCCGACGGAACGGCCATACTCGATGCCCTTTTCCGCCACCGCGATCGGCGCGATGCAGTTCGACGGCTGCAGGATGAACGGCTTGGCGATCATGTAGTCAGGGTTGCCGGCCGTGCGGTCCATAATGTCGATCGACTGCTCGCCGTCCGCGATTTCGGTATCGGCATAGCCGAGCGCGAAGTTGATGTGCAGATCTTCCGTCGGATGGAACAGAGACTCGATCTCGATCCCCCAGGCCTTGGCGTCGAAGTTTTCGTTGACAGCGGTCCGGTCCTTGATCTGCGAGACCTGGTAGTTGCTGTAATCGTAGAAGTAGGTGGCCACGTTGATCTGAGCAGCTCCGCCCAGCAGCGTGTTCTTCGTGCCGAGCTCGAAGGCGTTGACGAACTCCGGTTCGAAGACCTTGGGGTAAGGCAGGGTCTGCACGATCGGGCGATTGCCCGGGTCTCCGGGCGACCCGTAAGTACCGTAGTCCTCGATCGGCGGAATGCAGTAAACGTCGAAGAGGCAGAACTCCTCGCCGCTGAAGCCGATGCCCGGCGGGTTGGCCCCGCCGCCCTTGTAGCCGCGGGAATAGAATGCATAGACCATCGTCTGGTCGGTGAAGGGAACGACCGGCTTCCAGTCGATGCCCAGACGACCCGTGAATTCACCCCACTTCTGCTTGATGTCGGGATCGGCGTAGTAGCCGCGGTTCACCTTGCCGCCCAGCAAGTTGTTGGTGCCGAGGAGGACCTGCGAGGGGATGGGTGTAAAGGTCTTGTGGTCGTCGGTGTAGCGCAGCCCCGCGGTCACTCGCAGATCTTCCCGCACCTGCCAGTAAAGCTCACCAAAGGCCGCGGCGGACCTCACCTTGTAGGGGTTTTGGCTGCGGTAATAGTTGTGACCCTCGCCATTGATGCTCTCGATCGGATTGGGATCGATGTAGATGCAGTTTTCGCGGCCGTAGTCGCTGTCCATGTCGACGGGGGTCGACAGTGGTGTGTAATTTGCGCCGCCGTTGCCGCACTTGGTATAGTCGGCCGTGGCGTTGAACGGTTGGGTTGGATAGAGGCCGCCCGGCAGCTGCGTCACAAGCGTCACGATATTGAAGAATATGTAGTAATCTTCGAGCGTCTTGTATCGCGTATAGTTCAGCCCCGCGGAGAAGTTGACAGGCCCGTCGAAGTCCGACGCGATCCTGAGCTCCTGCGAAAACTGCGTGCTCCGCGACTGGGAGATGTCGAAGCCGGCCATGGTGTCGGAGCAGCCGAGCTGCGGGTCACAATAGACGCCGCCTCGCAACAGTTCGCGGAGCGGCGAGGGCCCGTTGGTGCCGAACACCCCACCGTCCCACAGATTCGATGTGTCCGGAAACACCGGCACCGTGTTGAAACGGTTGAAGTCCTGGAACGAATAAATCTGGTCCTTAACGTAGGCGGTCTGGCCGGTCAGCGTCAGCGTGTCGGTCAGATCCAGGTCCCAGTTGAGTTCCAGCACGTCGGTGTTGGCGCGGTAAACCGGATCGCGGAATGAGGCGATGACCCGCATGTCGTGGGACTGGTCCACGCCGCCATAGGGGTCGACCGGTTGCAGCGCCGTGACGACATCGCCTTCCCACCAGTTCTCCTCGGTGTAGCCGATGGTCCCGCCGACCAGGCCGGGAATGGCCGCGTAGGCGACGAACGGAATGGCCAGGCCATTGGGCGTGCCGAATGCGCCCTCATCGTACAACGAGCCGGGGACGCAGCCCTGGCTGGTGTAAACCGACGCCCAGAAGCCGCTGATCGCCTCGCTGCCCAGCTGGGTATAGCCATCGTGGTGGTGGCAAAGCTGCTTGCCCGTGCGCGAGCGGTCGTCGTCCTCCTCGAACCGCTCCCAGATCAGGTTGCTGCGAAAGCGGTCGGTGGGTTTGAAGGCCAGGGTCAAGCGCGCCGACCACAGGTTACGGCCGTTGACCGCGTGGTTGGTGACGGAATTGAAATCGTAGCCCTGGCGGTCGGTCGCGGCGCCGGAGATGCGCACCGCCAGCTTGTCCTCGATGAGCGGCACGTTGACCATCGCCGACAAGCGTTTGGTGTCGTAGTTGCCGACCTCGCCCTTCACCCAGCCCTTGAATTCGTCCATGTCGGGCTTGGCGGAAATGACGTTGATGACGCCGGCGGTGGCGTTGCGGCCATAGAGCGTGCCCTGCGGGCCGCGCAGCACCTCCACCCGCTCGATATCGAAATATTCCTGTTCGAACAGGCGGTTGCGGATCAGGCCGGTCGAGTTGAAAGCGACGGCGACACCGGGGTCCGTAGTGGCGGAAATCGCCTTGGTGCCGATGCCGCGGATGCTGAAATTGTAGCTGGTGAAGTTGTTCTTCGAGAAGGTGACGTTCGGGATGGCTTTCAGCAGGTCGAAGCCGCCCTCGATCTTCTGGGCGTCGAGCGCTTCCTGAGTAAATGCCGAGATGGCGATCGGCACGTCCTGGATGTCTTCTTCACGCTTTTGCGCCGTGACGATGAGCGCCTCGACTTCAGCGCCGCCCCCCGCGGCGCTTCCCGACTGGGGGCCGTTGGCCCTTACGATGAGGAAGGTCTCGCCATCGCGTTTCCAGGTCAGGCCGGTGCCGGCGAGGAGTTGGGCGAGCGCCACCTCGGGCTCAGCCTCGCCGCTGAAGGCCTGGGAAGTCTTGGTGCGGGTGATTTCGCTGGTGGTGACGACGGACACGTCGCTCTGGGCGCCGAAACGGGCGAGCGCGTCGCCGAGCGCCTGGGAGGGAATATCGTATTGGCGGACCTCGGCGCTGGCCGCGCTAGCGCTCATGATAATGGCCGTGGCGCTGGCGGCGCACAGCAGTCGATGCGTAAACGTCATGTATTCCCCCCGTGTTTCTTCAGGCGCCATTGAGGCTCCCCTGAAAACCAAGAGGCGGGAGGGCGCGAACGGTACAGGTCGCCTCCCCACATTTTTCTTTACTCGTTCACTTTCGGCGTCAGTTCGACGGTGGTTTCAGTCTCGGTGACCTGGGCGAGGTCGTAGCCCCGGACCATCTTGATGAAGGCGTCGAGGTCGCCGGGTTTCAGCACGGCCACGACCGTCTGGCGGCCGACGGCTTCGTCCTCCAGCACGATCTTCTTTTCGGAATAGCGGTTCATCTCGGCCGCGACCTCCGCCAACGGCTGGTCGACGAAGGTCAGGCGGCCCTGCACCCACCCCACGTCGCGGGCGGGGTTGGCGGGCTCCACGGCCCATTGGCGCTCGCTGACCGCCTCGATGCGGTAGCCGGCCTTGAGGTCAGCGGACTGGCGGGGGCGCAGGATGGCGCCGGGCTGTTCGACGCGGACCTTGCCCTCGACCAGCGTCACCTCGAACCCGCCGTCCACCCGCACGTCAAAGGCGGTGCCGAGCGCGGTGACCGTGCGGCCGGCGGCGGTGACGACGAACGGACGCGTCGGGTCCTTGGCGACGCGGAAGAAGGCGCGGCCCTTGTCGAGATACATGCGCCGCTCACGGCCGCGATCGTCGGTGCGCAGGACCGTGTCGGTGTCGAGCGTGACGACCGAACCGTCGGCCAGGGTCACGGTGGTGCGCTGGCCGATGCCGGTCTTGAAGGTCTGCTCCTGGTTGAGGCTGGCGATCACCGCGTGGCCCGGCGCCTTGGGCGGCACGGTGACGACGGCGGCGGCGATCAGCGCGGCCGCGACGCCGCCGCCGAGCGCCATCAGGGGGCGGCGGAAGGCGGGATAGCTGCGCCTCGCCTGCGCCCGCAGCAACATCAGCTCAGGATCCTCGCGCAGCAGGCCGGCCATGGCCCAGGACTCCTCGGCCTCGGCGAAGGCGGCGCGGTTGTCCTCCGAGGCCTCGAGCCAGGCCTGGAACTCGACCAGCTCGGCGGCGGTCATGGCGCCCGAGCGCTTGAGGGCGAACCAGTCGGCGGCGTCCCTCATGGCCGCCTCCCCTCGGACACCTGGCGGATGGCGCGGGCGACCAGCTGCTTCACCGCGCTGACCGAGATGCCGAGGCGCCGCGCGATCTCGGGATAGGTCATCTCCTCGAAGCGGTGGAAGATGAAGGCCTCGCGCGTGCGGGGCGGCAGGGTGCGGATGGCGGCGAGGACCTGGCTCGCCTCCTGGCGGCTCATGACGATGCGCTCGGGCGAGAAGCCCTCGGGCGCCTCCAGCATGGCCTCCACCGCCGCCCTCCCCGCCTCCCGGCCCTGCCGCCGGGCGATCAGGTTGGCGGCGATGCGAAAGAGGTAGCCCTCGACATTCTCGACCGGCTCGCCCTGGCGCGCGCTCATGGCCAGGAAGACGTCCTGCACCATGTCCTCGGCCTCGGCCGGGCCGACACGACGGCGAAAGAAGTGGCGAAGGCCGGGGCCATAAGCCTCCATCCACGCGCCCAGCTCCTCCGCCCGAGGGCGCGAAGGCAAGGTCGCCGGATTAGCTGCCCGCTCCATCCAGGAGATCCCCGACACTGGGCGCAAAGCTCGCGCCTCACCCGTACAGAGGCGCGAGATCGCCGATGGTACAGCCGTGGGGGCAGAAAAAAAGCGGCGGGTGTGCGCCCGCCGCTTTCAGTCTTCCGGGTTCGAAGGGGATCGACCGGGTTAGAAGCCTTTCTTGATGCTCAAACCGATCAGGCGCGGGTCGAGCACGAAGACGTTCGTCGTCAACGCCGTGTCATCCGAGTTCAGGAAGGCGTCGGTGATCGGCGTCTTGTCGAGCAGGTTCTTGGCGTAGAGTTCGATCTTGAGGTCCTGATCGGGTTTCTCAAACCAGACGCTGAGGTTGACGTTGTACCAGCCGTGCAGCTTGTCGTTCACGGCGTTGTAAACGCGCGCCCATGACTGCGACTGCCAGTACGCGTCCCCGCGCACCGTCACCCGCCAGTCCTCCAGGAAGTCCATCCCGTACTGGGCGCCGACGTTGGCGGTCCAGTGCGGCGAGTTCGGCAGTTCGTTGCCGCCGAGCTCATCCTTGATGCCAGCTCCGCCGTTGAGTTCGGGATAGTTGCGATAGTCGTAGAAGGCGGGGCCGCCGCCCCCGGGCGGGCTGGGATCGACGGGCGGATAGGTGGCCCCGAATAGTTTGAGAAGGCCGCGAAAGCCGCCGCAGAAGCCGGGTGTTCCAGCCACTCCAGTTGAGTTCGCCACCCAATACTCGGCAACGTGAAGCGGCAGCACGCAGTTGGAGGGCAGTTGCGCCCACGGTTTCACGAGGACGTAGTTCGGGTCGTCCTGCGTTCTGTTCATAATGTCGATCGACTTCATACCGTCGGCGATCTCCGTATCGAGATAACCGAGGTTCGCGATCACCTGGAAATCGCGGCTAGGCGCAAAGGTCGTCTGAAACTCAAGACCCCAGATTTTTGCGTCGAAGTTCTCATTGACGGCCGTGCGGTCGCGGATTTGAGAAACCTGGTAATCGGTATAGTCGTAGAAGAATGCGTTGGTGTTCACTGTGAGCGCACCGGCCATGAGCGTGTTCTTGGCCCCGACCTCGAATGCGTTTACAAACTCCGGCCTGAACGTCGGCCCATATTCGACCGCCGTCAGTTCGAGTATGGGGAATATCTCCGCCCCCTTATAGAACTCCAGGAAGAACGGACTCATTCCTGCAGCTTCAAGAAATGCGAGGGTCTCGTCCTCGGTCGCAAACCCGGGAGAAGGCGGGTTGGCGCCGCCGCCCTTGTAGCCGCGGGAATAGAAGGCATACAGCATCGTGTCGTCGGTAAACGACAGGTCGGGCTTCCAATCGACGCCGAGGCGCCCGGACCACTCGCCCCAGTGCTGCTTGATGGCCGGCTTCTCGGGGTAGCCGCGGTTGACGGTCCCCCCTGCGATGACCCCCGGAGCCAGCAGAACTTGGCTGGGAACCGGAATGAAGGTCTTGCGGTCATCGGTGTACCGGACGCCCGCCGTGATCTTCAGGTCGTCCCTGATCTGCAAGTAGCCCTCGCCAAAAGCCGCCCAGGACTTGAGTTTGTACGGGTTCTTGCTGCGGAAATAATTGTGACCTTCCCCGTTGATGCTTTCGATGGGGTTGGGATCGATGTACGGGCACATGGCGGTCGGGTCGTCCATCGGCACGGGCGCGATGAAGCCGTCGACGATACCGGCCCAGCACTTGTTGATGTCCGGACCAGGATTCCGCTCACCGCCGTTGAACGGTGTCATCTGGGCGAAAGCGGTGATCATGTTATAGAAGACGTAGTAGTCGATCAGCGTCTGGAAGCGCGTATAATTGGCGCCGGCGCTGAAGTTGAACGGGCCTTCGAAGTCCGACTGCAGCCTGAGCTCCTGGGTGAACTGCCGCCCCTTGGCCTGCGAGATGTCGAAGCCGGCGAGGGTGTTGGAGCAGCCCAGTTGGGGGTCACAGAAGATGCCTCCCGGCGCGAGGTCGGCCCAATAGCTCGGAACTCCATTTCCGTGACAGATATTCGCTGTATTGAAATCGCCGTCATCATCCACGCAGATGGCGTCGTTCGATAGCTGGCTTGTGTCGGTAAAAATGGGCTCGGTGTTGAACCGGTTGAAATCCTGGAATGAGTAGACCTTGTCTTCGTTGTAGGCCGTTTGCGAGTAGAAAGTCAGGCTGTCGGTGAGATCCACATCGATATTAAGCTCGATCAGGTCGGCCTTGGCCCGGTAAACCGGGTCTCGGAAGGATGCGATTGTCCGCAGGTCCCGTGACTGCATCTTGCCGCCATATGGGTCGTCAAGACCCACAAGCGTTTGATAGTGCCCATTACTATTTGCCTGGCCAAGCGCGAACTGGCCGCCGCAGTAACTGGCATAGGGATTGTAATAGGTGCTGCTACAGTCGCCGCCGAGCGCGAGCATCGAAAACACGAATGGCAGGGCCAAACCGTAGGGGGTGCCGAAGGCGGCGTCGTCGTAGAGTGAGCCGGGCTGGCATCCCTGGCTGAAGAAGGCCGGGCGCAACTGCTGGCTGTAGACA
>DASVBC010000041.1:0-21380 GCA_036376035.1 Caulobacteraceae bacterium
CGGCGCAAAGACGACCAGTAGGCGAACACCTCCTGGTGCGCCCGGGCCGCCGCGCCTGAAGGAGCCAATTGCGCCATCATCTCCGGAATCTCTGGCAAGGCTTTGGAATCACGACGATTCACTATCGCTTAACCATGAATCACGGGGAAGCCGGAAAATGCGTGGCGGTGAAGATTCTCATTTGGAGTCAAGCGCTCACCGAAACTCCCGCGTCTTCCACTCCGGCCAGATGTCGGGAAGGTCGGCGCTCACCTTGTTCGGATAGCTGGGCGCGCGCTTTTCGAGGAACGAGGTCACCCCCTCGCGGGCGTCGGCGGAGGCGCCTCTGGCCATGATGGCGCGGCTGTCGGCCTTGTGGGCTTCCATGGGGTGGTCGAAGCCGGCGCCGCGCCAGAGCATCTGGCGGGTCAGAGCGACGGACACCGGCGCCACATTGTCGGCGATCTCGCGGGCCAGCGCCCGGGCCGCCGGCATCAGGTCTTCCGGCGCATGCAGCGAGCGGATCAGCCCCCGGTCCAGCGCTTCCTGCGCGGGAAAGACGCGGCCGGTGTAGCACCACTCCAGCGCCGTCTGCATGCCGACCACGCGCGGCAGGAACCAGGAGGAGGCGGCCTCCGGCGTGATCCCCCGCCGCGCGAACACGAAGCCGAACCTAGCGCTGGTCGAAGCCAGCCGGATGTCCATCGGCAACTGCATGGTCACGCCGATGCCCACGGCCGCGCCGTTCACCGCCGCGATCACCGGCTTCAAGCTATCGTAGATGCGCAGCGTCACCCGCCCGCCGCCGTCGCGGTAGACGTCGTTCACCTTCGCCTCCTCCCGCGCCGCCTCGCCGCGTTTGGCGTAGTCGAAGGTCGAGCCGCCGCTGCCCAGGTCCGCCCCGGCGCAGAAGGCGCGATCGCCCGATCCGGTGACGATCACCGCCTTCACATTGTCGTCGGCGTCGGTCTCGTCGAACGCCGCGATCAGGTCCAGCATCATGGTCGCCGTGAAGGCGTTCATCCGGTCGGGCCGATTGAGGGTGATGGTCGCCACGCCGTCTTCCACGGAATACAGCAGGGTCTCGAACTTGCGGCTGGCCATCGGGCGCTCCTTCTCAAACATCTGTTCGAAGGCGATCTCGCCTGCTTGACTGACGGTAAGTCAAGGCGCGGTCATAGGGCCAACGACAGTTCAGTTCAGGCCCCCGATGCACCCCTTCGTCCACGCTCAAAGCCAGCCCGACAAGCCCGCCTACATCATGGCCGGGACCGGCGAGACGGTGACCTACCGCCAGCTGGACGAGCGGTCCAACCAGGGCGCGCACCTGTTCCGCAAGCTCGGCCTGAAGACCGGCGACGTCATCGCCATCTTCATGGAGAACAACCCCCGCTATTTCGAGATCGCCTGGGCCGCCCAGCGCTCGGGGCTCTACTACACCTGCATCTCGTCCAAGCTGACGGCCACGGAGGTCGAGTACATCGTCGGCGATTGCGGCGCGCGGGTCTTCATCACCTCCGCCGCCATGGGCGATATCGCCGACCAGGTCCCGGCCCTGATCCCCGGCGTGAAGCTGTTCATGGTCGGCGGCCGGCGCGGCCCCTACGAGAGCTTCGAGGCCGCGCGCGATCCCATGCCCACCACCCCCATCGCCGACGAGGCGGCGGGCTCGGACATGCTCTACTCCTCCGGCACGACCGGGCGGCCCAAGGGCGTGAAGCCGGCGCTGACGGGCCTGCCGATCGACGCGCCCCACAGCCTGCAGATGATGGCCATGGGGCTGTTCGGCTTCACGGGCGAGAGCATCTACATCTCACCCGCGCCGCTCTACCACGCCGCCCCGCTGCGCTGGTGCATGACGGTGCACAAGCTCGGCGGCACGGTCATCGTGATGGAGAAGTTCGACCCCGAGACGTGCCTGGCGCTGATCGAAAAGTACAAGGTCGACACCGGCCAGTTCGTGCCGACCCACTTCGTGCGGATGCTGAAGCTGCCGCAAGAGGTCCGCGCGAAGTACGACGTCTCCTCGATGAAGTCGGCCGTCCACGCCGCCGCGCCCTGCCCCATCCCCGTGAAGGAGGAGATGATCGCCTGGTGGGGGCCGGTGCTGCACGAGTACTACGCCGGCACCGAGGGCAACGGGTTCTGCTACATCAACTCGGCCGACTGGCTCACCCACAAGGGCAGCGTCGGCAAGGCGGTGCTGGGCGAGCTGCGCATCTGCGACGAGGAGGGCGAGCCCCTGCCCCCGCGCAAGGAGGGCGCCGTCTTCTTCGAGAACGGCCCGCCCATCAACTACCACAACGACCCGGCCAAGACGGCCGAGAGCTACAACAGGCACGGCTGGACGACGCTGGGCGACGTCGGCTGGGTCGACGAGGAGGGCTTCCTCTACCTCACCGACCGCAAGAGCTTCATGATCATTTCCGGCGGGGTGAACATCTATCCCCAGGAGATCGAGAACCTGCTGGTCACCCACCCCAAGGTCGCCGACGCCGCCGTGATCGGCGCCCCGGACGAGGAGATGGGCGAGCGGGTCGTCGCCGTCATCCAGCCCCTCGACTGGACCGACGCCGGCGAGGAACTGGCCGCCGAGCTCGCCGCCTTCACCCGCAAGCACCTCAGCCACGTGAAGGCCCCGCGCCACATCGATTTCATGGAAGAGCTGCCCCGCCACCCCACGGGCAAGCTGTACAAGCGCCTGATCCGCGACGCCTACTGGGGCAAGACCGGCGCCACGATCGTCTGAGGAGACACGCACGATGAAGGAAGTGAACTTCGCCGACCTGCCCGGCATGGTGGGCCAGGAAACCGGCGTCAGCGACTGGCTGGAGATCACCCAGGAGCGGGTCAACCAGTTCGCCGAGGCGACCGGCGACCACCAGTGGATCCACGTCGATGTCGAGCGCGCCACCCGCGAGATCGGCGGCCCCATCGCCCACGGCTACCTGACCCTGTCGCTGATCCCCTTCCTGTCGAGCGGGCTGATGCGGGTGAAGGGCGTCACGCGCGGCATCAACTATGGCTCCGACAAGGTGCGCTTCACCAACATGGTGCGCGTCGGCAAACGCATCCGCCTGCGCCAGAAGCTTCTTTCCGCCGAGCCCAAGTCCGGCGGCCTGCAGCTGAAGAACGAGTGCACCATCGAGATCGAGGGCGAAGCCCGGCCGGCCTGCGTGGCCGAGACCATTTCGGTCGTTTACGGAGCCTGATCCCCCGTCATCCCGGCCGGAGCGCAGCGTAGAGCCGGGACCCAGGGGCCGAGGCTGTGACTCTGGGTCCCGGATCGGCCTGACGGCCGTCCGGGATGACGGGGGGCTTCACATCGGCGGCAGAAGCACGTGCCGGATCGCGACCCGTCGCGCGCCGGCCGTCACCTCGTACTGGCTGTGCGTCCCCGGCGCCTTCGGATCATCGAACGTGACCTGCCAGCAGGGATTGGCGCCCGAGACAAACGCCGCCTCGCACTTCACGCCCTGGACCCGCTCGAGAAGGCCGGGCGTCAGCCGCGCCAGCAGCGCGCGTCCGTCGCAGGCGTAGGTCTCGAACGTCTGCTGGTCGGCCTTCAGACGCTCGTCCTGGCAGGTGATGACGTAGTCGCGGGGATAGGCGCCTGCCCGCTCGATGGTGTTCATGGCCCGGAAGAGGTCGTGCGCCGAGGGGCCCTCGATCCAGTCGTTGTAGGGCGCGGCGCCCTCGCACGCGGCCTGCGCCGGGGGTCCGCCAAGGGTCGAGCTGACCACCTTGTAGCGGTAGGCGTCGGTGACCTGGAACGGCTCCAGCGGCGGATCGAGGTGCTGCTGGTAGGTCAGCTCGTTCTCGCGGTAGGGCCGAAAGCTCACCCCGTGCACGGACACCTGGCACACCCCGGGCGCATCGGTCGCCCGCGGACGCTCGAAGAAGCCGCCGTAGCGGACGATCGGCAGCCACACCCGCATCAGCTCGACGCGGACGACCCGCTCGGCATGCTCGGGCAGCGCCCAGCGCGCCACCTCGGCGGTCGGCATCGCCTCCAGCCGCGACTGGACGATGGCCGGCGGATCGCGCGGCGGCAGGGGCACGGCGCGCGTCGGCGGGATGACCATCACCTGCGCGGGGCCGGGCGAGATGGGCGCCTCCGATGGCGTGGCGGCGCAGGCGGCGAGCGAATGCGCCGCGAACAGAACGATCGCCCGCATGGGCCTCTCCTCCTCTGGACAGGCCCGCTAAACGGTCAGGATCGAACGCGGTTCTTGGGCGGCGGATTGACTCGAATCGAGAATCTTCGACTCGCCCCGTTTTTCCGCTTCCCCCGATTCTATGGTTAAGCGATAGTGAATCGTCGTGATTCCAACATCTTGCCAGCGAATCCGGAGATGAAGACGCAACTGGCCACTCCCGCCGCCGCCGCCAGGGCCCATGAGGAGATCTTCTCCTACTGGTCGTCGCTGCGCCGTGACGGGAAGTTGCCGGGCCGCGCCGACATCCATCCGGCCGCCTTCCGCAAGCTGTTGCCGACCATCAGCCTGATCGATGTGGAGCGCGAGCCGCTCAACTACCGCCTGCGGCTGGCCGGCACCGGGCTCTATCCGGTGTACGGCCGCGAGATCACCGGCCGGGGATTGCGCGAGGTCTATAGCCGCGAGGCCGCCGACTACTGGCGCGCCGAGCTCGACAGGATTGTCCGCCTGCGCCGCCCCGGCGTCGGCTGCCACAGCCTGGCCTGGAAGGGCCAGCCGCACGTCTCCATGTTGTGGATGCGCCTGCCGCTGGCCAGCGACGGCGAGCGGGTGGACATGATCCTTGGCTACGACGCCGTGGTGGGGATGGCCGTCGAGATGTCCTCGGGCATTCGCGCGGCCTGACAGGCGGCGCTGCTTCCTAAAGTTGTGGGCAAAGTAGGAAACTTATCCTCGCATCCCGGCATGCACGTTATGGTAGCGCCATTGCCGTAGCGCACTCTTTTGGCGCAACGGCTCATGTCGGGGGAGACGACAGATGAGCGCACCAGAGTACGAGGATTTGTGGGCCGCGGCGCCCGATCCCCGACGTGACCGAGCCGCGGCCGCCTTCATCACCAGCCTGGTCTCGATGACCACCGGCGTGCCGATGCGGGAGATCGCCGGACCGACCCGGGCGAGGGCCCAGGCCGCCAGGGCCCGGCAGATGGCCATGTACCTGGCCCACGTCGGCTATGCCTGGCCGATGGCGCGAGTGGCCACCGCGTTCGGCCGCGACCGCACCACCGCCAGCCACGCCGTCCACCGCATCGAGGACCTGCGCGACGACGCCGCCTTCGACGCCCAGATCAGCGCCATGGAAGCCTGCCTGCGCGAGGCGCCGCAGCCGTGGGCGATGGCCGCCTGATGGACGAGATCGCCGAACGCCTGGCCGCCCGGGCCGCCGCCCTCCTCGCCCGCCCCGGCTGCTGGCTGGACGAGGGGGATAAGACCTACCTTGTCCGCGCTTCGCCCGACCGCCGCCGCAAGCCGCTGCTGCGGATCGACGAGGCGGCCTTCCACGCGCTCGTGCGCGCGCCCGGCCTGCGCCCGCTGCCCGCGGGCGGCTACGCCCTCGCGCCCGCGCCCCCGCGCCCCTCCCCGCCCGCCCCCGCGCGCCCGGGCGTGCGCGAGGGCGAACGGGCCGTCGTCGAAGGGGACGGACGGGTGGTTATGCGCCGGGCAAACCTCGGAGAGTCCCCCATCGCCTGGCTCGCCAGCCGTCGCGGCCCCGACGGCGAGCCCTGGCTGACGCCGACCGAAGCGGCGGCCGGCGAGCGGCTTCGTGAGGAATTTCAACGCGCCGGCATCGTCGGGCGCCTGACCATGGCCTGGGACGCCGGCCCTCGCACCAAAGGCGGCCGGGCCGCCGGCGTCGATCCGGCCGAGCGCGGCGTCGACGCCAAGGCGCGGATAGCCCGGGCGCTATCCGATGTGGGTCCAGGCCTTCGCGACATCCTCGAACACGTCTGCCTGCGCGGCACGGCCCTGGACGCCGCCGAACGCACGCTGGGCATCCCCCGCCGCTCCGGCAAGACCGTCCTGAAGCTGGCGCTGCAGCGGCTGGCGCAGCACTACCGGATGGCGTGAACCCCTCCCCCTCGATGGGGGAGGGAGCTAGCGGGTCAGAGCCTCGGCATCGCCGCGTATGCGCTGGACCATCGACGCCAGTCCGTTCGAGCGCTGCGGCGTCAACATGGACCCCAGCCCCAGCCGCTCGATCCCGCCCCGCACGTCAAAAGCGAGGATATCCGCCGGGGTCCGCCCGGAGAACAGCCGCAGCAGCACCGCGATCAGGCCCTTCACCAGATGGGCGTCGCTGTCGCCGCGAAAGCGTACCGTCCCG
The DNA here is from genome assembly GCA_036376035.1 of Caulobacteraceae bacterium. Lineage (GTDB taxonomy): Bacteria > Pseudomonadota > Alphaproteobacteria > Caulobacterales > Caulobacteraceae > Caulobacter. The sequence continues at coordinate 6,304 of DASVBC010000041.1, forward strand.
CCCTCTTGCGGCTCGGTCACCAGCCACACCTGACTGGCGCAGCCGCGCACCTTGTTGGCCTCGTTGTGCTCGGCCTCGCTCAACGGGTCGAGGGTGCGGCCAAGGTCGATCATGTACTGGATCTGCTCCTCGAAATCGCCGAGCAGCTCGAAGTCCTCGGCGAGGGCGTCCAGTTCCTGGTCGATGGGAGAGGCCATGCCGCTCACCTAGGCCGCACGGCCGGGCGGCGCAACCGGGGCCTTCCCCCACCTTGTGTGGGGGAAGTGGCCTGAGACGCGTAGCGGCGAAGGTCGATGGGGGAAGCGGCCTTCCTGCCAATTCCCAAGCTCAACACGCGGAGGACTCCCCCATCGAGCCTCGCCTTCGGCGTCGGCCCACTTCCCCCAGACAAGCTGGGGGAAGGGCTTAGGCGGCGGGCAGGCGGATGGTGGCGGTCATGCCCTGTCCGGGGGCCGAGCGCAGATCGAGGGCGCCGTCCATGGCCTCGCACAGCAGGGCCACGATCGGCAGGCCAAGGCCCGCGCCCTGCGCCGAGCGGGTCAGGGCGTTGCCGCCCTGCTCGAACGGCCGCATCAGGCGGGGAATGTCGTCGGGCTCGACGCCCTCGCCGTGGTCCTCGATCTCGACCCGCACGTTGGCGCCCGCCCGGGCGGCGCGAATGGTCACCGTCCCGCCCTCGGGCGAATAGCAGATGGCGTTCTGGAGCAGGTTGACGAGCATGGTCCGAAGGCCCCGTCCGTCGGCCAGCACGGCCGGCAGGGCGCCCTCGCCCTCCACCACCACGCTCACCTTGCGATCGGCGATCTCCTGGCGCAGCACACCCAGCGCATCGTCGATGGCCCCGGCCAGCGGCTCGGGCTCCAGGTCGAGGTCCATGGCGTGGCCCTCGAGCTTGGCGATGTCGACCACCTGGTTGACCAGCTTGAGCAGCTTGTAGCCGCTCTGGCGGATCAGCTCGGCGTACTCCTTGTACTGCGGGTGGCCGAGCGGGCCGTAGATCTCCGAGGAGACGATCTCCGAGAAACCGATCACCGCGTTCAGCGGCGTGCGCAGCTCATGGCTGACCATGCGCAGGAACGAGCGCTTCTGCTCATCGAGCTGCGCCTCGGGGCGGCTAAGCGGCGCGCCGGATGGTCGGGCGGGACTGGACATGACCGCGGGCGGCCCCTGCTGCGAACGAATGTTCGAGAATGCCGCGCCGCCGCTTACGAAAGTCTTTCCGCCCACAGGTTTGTTCGGCCCGCCCGTAGAGCGGCGTTCCGTGAGCGGGTACTCTCCCGATTCCGGAGAGGGACGTCCTTGGCTGCCAACAGCACACGGTCGGCGAAGAAGGCCCGCGCGGACGAGGCGCCGCGCACGGCCGCCATGCTGCTGGTCGCGGCAGCGGCGGCGAGCCTGTGCATCCTCGGCGGCGGGGTCAGCGGACCGCTGGCCGCCTGGTGCCTGGCGCCCATCGCCGCGGCCGCCACGCTCGGCGGCCCGCGCCGCATGGCCGAGGGCGCGGCGCTGACCTTCCTGCTGGCCTGCGGTGTGGCGCTGGCGGAGCTCTTCGGTCTCGCGCCGCCTCCGCCCACAGGCATCGTGGGCTTTGGCCTGTCCGCGGGATCGATGGCGCTGGTCGGGGTGTGGCTCGGCTCGGCGCTGATCGTTCACCAGCGGAGGGGGCTGGCCCGCCAAGGGCGCCGCGAGACCCAGATCGCCCGCCTGCGCGAGGCGCTGGATCACCTGCCGTCGCTGGTGTTGACGCTCTCGCCCGACGGTCAGATCGAAGCGGTCCACGGCAAGGCGCCCGAAGGCATCGACGCCGACGCCGGCCGCAGCATCGCCGCGCTCGCCACCCAGGCCGACATGCCCGCCCTCGCCGACGCCGTGCGGCAGGCGCAGGTCGAGGGCGTGGCCGAGGCCGGTTTCGCCCCCTCAGGCGCCACGGACCGCTGGATCTGCGCGACCTTCGGACAGCTGCCGGAGGGCCGCTATGTCGCCGTGCTGCGCGACGCCACCGACGAGCGCGACCGCGCCGCCTGGCTGGATCAGGCCCGGGCCGACGCCGAGCAGCTGGCGGCCGGCAAGGCGCGGTTCCTGGCCAACATGAGCCACGAGCTGCGCACGCCGCTCAACGCCATCATGGGTTTTGCCGACATCATGAAGGCCCGCATGTTCGGCCCCCTGCCCGACAAGTACGCCGAGTACGGCGCCCTGATTCACGAGAGCGGCGCGCACCTTCTCGACCTCATCAACGACGTCCTCGACATGTCCAAGATCGAGGCCGACAAGTACGAGCTGTCGCGCGAGCTGTTCGACGGCCGCGAGGCGGTCAATGCGGCGCTGCGCCTGTTGCGGGTGCAGGCCGACGGCGCGGGCATCCAGCTGCGCGGCGTGCTGCCGCCCCAGCCCCTGCCCATCGACGCCGACCGCCGGGCGCTCAAGCAGATCGTGCTGAACCTCGTCTCCAACGCCCTGAAGTTCACGCCCAAGGGCGGCTCGGTGACGGTGACCGCCCACGGCTATGACGGGACGTTCGAGCTGGTGGTGGCCGACAACGGCGTGGGCATCTCCAAGGCTGACCTCGAGCGGATCGGGCGGCCCTACGAGCAAGCCGACGCGGGCCGCAGGACGCAGGGCACGGGACTTGGCCTGTCGCTGGTGCGCGCCTTCGCCGAACTGCACGGCGGCGAGATGGCCATCGAGAGCGAACTGGGCGAAGGCGCCACCGTCTCGGTGCGCCTGCCGGTCCTCAAGGCCGCCCTGCCCGAGGCGCCCCGCCCCGCCCCCGAGACCTTCGGCGAGAACGTGGTCGCCTTCGCGCCGCCCCGCTGACCCATGCTGCTGTCCACCGACATCTGGGTCGGCGCCCTGATCCGCCGGGCCGAACTGGCCGGCGCCTTCGCCATGGTGATCCGCAAGGGCGACCCACGGGCCGGTGCGGTGCTGGTCAAGGTGCTGGACCGCCGCGCCGGAACCGTGCGCCTCTACTCCGAAGCCACGAGGGGCGATGGCGAGCGCGTCTGGATGCAGCCGAGCCTGGGCGCGGAAGGCGACCTCGACGCCTACATCGAACGCGCCCGCCGCATCGACCCCGACCTCTGGGTCGTCGAAATCGACGACACCCAGGGCCGGCACTTCCTGACCGAAGCGGTGGAGTAGCGCTAGATCGGAAGAGGATCGGCGCCTTCGGAAAGAGTTGCCATGTAGGCCGAGTAGACGAAGACGCGCGCCCTGGCCTTTCCAGTGATTTCGCGCAGAATCTCAAGGCGGACCATTTCATCGATGGCCCCCGCGACCGTCACGAACGAGAGCCCTGTTTCATCGACAGCAGCCCTGATGTGGGAAATGGGCCGGCGCTGAAAATGGTCATGGACGCGCATCGCCGCGGAAGCCCGCCGCCCCAGCGACTGAAGACGTGCGCGGTCTTCCGCGAACAGCCCCAGGATCCGCCGGGCGGCGTCGGCCGCCTGGTTGGCGACCTCGTGCACGCCTTCCAGGAAGAAGCCGATCCACTCGTTCCAAGCTCCGTTCAACCGCACGGCCTGCAGCAAGTCGTAGTAGGTCGCCCGATGCGTCTTGAAGAAGAGCGATAGATAGAGAAGCGGCCTGCTCAGGGCGCCGTCGGAACAAAGCATCAGGGTGATCAGCAAACGGCCCAACCGCCCATTCCCGTCGAGGAAGGGGTGGATCGTCTCGAACTGGACGTGAGCAAGGGCGATCTTCACCAAGCGCGGCAGCGAATGGGTGTCGTCGTGCAGGAACCTCTCAAACGCGTCCAGCGTCGAGGCCAACTCCTGTGTGGGCGGAGGCACATAGATAGCGTTGCCGGGGCGCGTCCCGCCGATCCAGTTTTGAGACCGCCTGAACTCGCCCGGCTGAGCATTTGCGCCCCGGCCGCCGCGCAGGAGGATGGCATGGATTTCGCGCAGGAGCCGCAGAGAGAGCGGAAAACCCTCCTCGATCCGCCGAAGACCGTGGTTTACGGCCGCCACGTAGTTGGAAACCTCCTCCACATCGTCGATGGGTGCGCCGGAAGGCTGCGCGTTCTCGAACATGATCAGGTCGGCCAGCGAGGACTGTGTGCCTTCGATCTGGGAAGAAAGCAGCGCTTCTTTCTGAACATAGAGGTAGAGGAACAGCGAAGCGTTCGGCAGAAGCAGCGAAAGGCCTTCCAGGCGTCCCAAAGCCTGGTTGGCCTTGTCCAACTGCGCATAATGGGACGACAGTTCGATGCCGGCTGGCGGCAATGGCTCAGGGACGAACGCCTGAATGGCTTCGCCCGCGACAACGCTGCGGTGGAATCGGCCTGACGGCGGCATCGGCTATTTCGGTCCACTAAAATAAGCAATCACGTTATTTCAGATTCGCGGCCAAACTCAAATAGCGGAACGGGTTGCGGCCGCTTGGCCTAACCGCTAACGGGCCATCATGAGCACCCAAACGGCCAGTGAGGCCGCACGCCGGCGGACGTTCGCCATTATCTCCCATCCGGACGCGGGCAAGACGACGCTGACGGAGAACCTGCTGCTTTCGGGCGGGGCGATCCGGGCGGCGGGGGCCGTGCGGGCGCGGGGGGAGAACCGGCGCACGCGGTCGGACTGGATGAAGATTGAGCGGGAGCGCGGGATCTCGGTCAGCGCCTCGGTGATGACGTTCGACCACGCCGGATTGATGTTCAACCTGCTCGACACGCCCGGGCACGAGGACTTCTCGGAAGACACCTACCGCACGCTGACCGCCGCCGACGCCGCGATCATGGTGCTGGACGCGGCCAAGGGGATCGAGCCGCAGACGCTCAAGCTGTTCGAGGTCTGCCGCCTGCGCGACATTCCGATCATCACCTTCATCAACAAGATGGACCGCGAGGCGCAGGACCCCTTCGCCCTGCTGGACGAGATCGCGAGCAAGCTGGCGCTGGACCCCGCGCCGCTGTTCTGGCCGGCGGGCTCGGGGGGGCGGTTCAAGGGCATGCTGGACCTGGCCGGCGAGCGCTTCATCCCCTTCTCCAAGGACAAGGAGCAGGGTCACCCCGAGGCGGTGTCGCTGAAGTCCAACGCCGTCGCCCAGTTCCTCGACGAGGCCGAGCAGGCGGAGGTCGAGGAAGGCGCCGAGCTGGTGCGGGAAGCGTCCAAGACTTTCGACCACCAGTCCTTCCTCGAAGGTCACATGACGCCGGTGTTCTTCGGTTCGGCCCTGCGCCACTTCGGCATCGATGAGCTGCTGAAAGGCATCGGCGACTTCGCCCCGCCGCCCAAGGCCGTGGCCGCCACGAGGAACGGCGAGCCGGCGCGGGTCGAGCCCGGCGCCGACGAGGTGACCGGCTTTGTCTTCAAGGTCCAGGCCAACATGGACCCTAACCACCGCGACCGCATCGCCTTCCTGCGGCTTGCCTCGGGCCGGTTCACGCGGGGGATGAAGCTGAAGGCCCATTCTTCCACAGGAGGGGGGACGGGCAAGCAGATGAGCGTGAATGCGCCCATCATGTTCTTCGCCTCCGACCGCGAGCTGGCCGAGGAGGCGTTCGCGGGCGATGTCATCGGCATTCCCAACCACGGCGTCCTGCGGGTCGGCGACAGCCTGTCGGAGAGCGGCGCCTGGCGCTTTGCGGGCCTTCCCAACTTCGCCCCGGAAATCCTGCAGCGGGTGCGGGTGAAGGACCCTCTCAAGGCCAAGCATCTGAAGCGTGCGCTGGAGGGGCTGGCGGAAGAGGGCGTGACCCAGCTGTTTCGCCCCACCATCGGCTCGGATTTCATCGTCGGCGCGGTGGGCCAACTGCAGTTCGAGGTGATGGCCGACCGGCTGAAGAACGAATACCAGCTGGAGGTGATCTTCGAGCCCAGCCCCTACGCCGAGGCCCGCTGGCTGGGCGGCGACAGGGCCGACATCGAGGATTTCGGCGACAAGCACCGCACGGCCATGGCGGAAGATATAGACGGCCAGCCCGTCTATCTGGCCAAATCGGCCTGGGATATCGGCTACGTCGCGGAGCGCTACCCCAAGGTGGAGTTCCAGCGGACCAAGGAAAGGGCCTAGAGCCATGCACATGATGGCGCTCCAGATCGGGCTGGTCGCCGCCATCATGCTGCTGACAGCGGCCACGCAAATGATGGGGCTTTGGCTGCTGCTGCCGGTGGCGCGGCGCCTGCGGGGCGAAGAGCAGCCGATGCGCCATAGCGTGGTGCTGATGGCGCTGGCGGTCGGCCTGCTGGCGCTGCACTCGTTCCAGATCTTCGAGTACGCGACGCTCTACTGGATGCTGCACGCCTTCAGCTTCGAGACGGCGGTGTACTTCTCGGCCAGCGCCTATTCGACGATCGGCACGAGCCAGGCCCACCTGCCGCATGAATGGCGGCTGCTCGGCGCCTTCGAGGGCATCAACGGCTTTGTCATGATCGGCTGGTCGAGCGCCTTTCTGTTCGGCGCCTGGACCGACCTGCTGCGCGAGCCTGACTAGCGGCCCCGCCACCACCTCAGCGCGGCCTGCTCGGCCAGTTGCAGCAGCGCGTGGAGGGCCGCGGCCATCAGCGCCAGCACCGCCAGCGCCGCGAACATCCTGGCGGTCTGCAGGCGGTTGCCGGCTTCGAGAATGCGCCAGGCGAGGCCCTGCGCGCCGCCAGAGCCCGCCACGAATTCCGCCACGACGGCGCCGATCACGGCGAGGCCCGCGGCGACCTTGTGGCCTTCCAGCAGGTACGGCACGGCCGAGGGCAGGCGCAGCCGCGTGAGTTTCTGGGTGCGGCTCGCGCCATAGAGGTCGAACAGGCGCTCAAGGTCCGGGTCGGCGGCTTTCAGGCCCGTCAGCGCGCCGGAGAAGATCGGGAAGAAGGCGACCACCGCCGCCAGGGCCACCACCGCCCGGTCGGCGTGGTCGAGGCCCGCCCAGATCACCACCAGCGGCGCGATGGCGACCACCGGCGTCACCTGCAGGGCCACCGCCAGCGGCCGGATCGCATCCTCCAGCGTGCGGCTGACGGCGGTGAGAAGGGCCAGCGTGCAGGCGAAGGCGCTGGCGAGCGCGAGCGCCAGCAGCGCCATGGCGAGGGTCCGGCCGGCGGAGGCGAGGAGCAGCGGGGCGTCGGCGATCAGGCTCTGACCGATGGCCGAAGGCGCCGGCAGGAAGTAGGCCGGGATGGCGAGCTGCCGGCACGCCAGCTCCCAAGCGCCGAGCAGCACGGCGATCAGCGCCAGCGGCGCCAGGACGGCGATCAGGCGCCTCATGCCATCGCCTCCGCCAGCTGGTTGGAGACAGCCTCGGCGGCCTGACGGAAGGGGCCGGTGGTGCGGAACCTCGGCAGGCGCGGCATGGCGGCGTTGATGCGGGTCTGGGCGAAAGCGCGGCCGGGGCCGTGGGTCATCACGATCACCCGGTGGGCCATATAGACCGCCTCCTCGACGTTATGGGTGACGAAGACGGTGGCGGGCTTCAATTCCGCGCACAGTGTCAGGACATCGTCGGCGAGCTGGCGGCGGGTGATCTCGTCGAGGGCGGCGAAGGGCTCGTCGAGCAGGAGGAGTTTTGGGCGGGTGACCAGCGCCCGGGCCAGCGACACTCGCATCGCCATGCCGCCGGAAAGCTGGGCCGGGCGGGCGTTGGCCGCGCTGGAGAGGCCGACCTTCTTGAGCGCCTGGGCCGCGAGCGCCCTCGCCTCCTGCCCCGAGGCGCCGGCGAGTTCGAGCGGTAGGGCGACGTTGGCGGCGGCGCTGAGCCAGGGGGCGAGGGTGGCGGCCTGGAAGACGACGGAGGTCTCTCCCCTCCCCGCCAGGCGGTGGACCGCGCCGCGCGTCGGTTGTTCGAGGCCGGCGAGGAGGCGCAGCGCCGTGGACTTGCCGCAGCCGGAGGGGCCGACAAGGGCGACAATCTCTCCGGGGGCGACGGACAGGCTGAAGGGACCGAGGGCCTTGCCTCTCGGGTAGTCCACTTCGACGGCTTGCAGTGACGCTATAGTCAAAGGCTCGGCATCCAACCCACCCCGGTCGTCCCGGCGAAGGCCGGGATCCAGATGCAGCCGCAGTATCGGGTGATTTGCCGCAAGTCCGAGCCCTACGATCTGGGCCCCGGCCTTCGCCGGGGAAATCGGAATGGGGAGAGGGTCAGGCTTATCCCCTCACCCTAGGAGGAAAACACCGGCCGGTCGCCCAGCACCGTGGCGCGGCGCATCACCCGGCGGTGGGGCAGGAAGTCGTCGACGGCGCGGTGCTGGGTGCAGCGGTTGTCCCAGAAGGCGACGGCGCCCGGCGTCCAGCGCCAGCGGACGACGAACTCGGGCTGCTGGATGTGGCGGTTCAGGAAATCCATCAGCGCGCGGCTCTCCTCGCGGCGCAGGCCCTTGATCCGGCGGGTGAAGACCGAGTTGACGAAGATGCCGGGCTCCCCCGTCTCCGGGTGGGTGCGGATGACCGGGTGCAGCACCGGCGGGTTGTCGGCCACGGCCTTTCGGTAGCGCTCCTCGCCCGCCTGGGACCCCGCCAGCCCCTGCGGCGTGAAGGCGTAGGCGAAGTCGTGGACCGCCTCCAGCCCCTCCAGGAACCGCTGCATGGGCTTCGACAGCGCGCGATAGGCCGCCGTCATCGAGGCCCACATGGTGTCGCCGCCGACGGGCGGCAGCTGCCTGGCGTGCAGCACCGCGCCCATGGGAGGCGTCTCGATGAAGGTGACGTCGGTGTGCCAGAAGTTGTTGTCGGTCGGGTTACCCGTGTGGTTGTCGATGACCATGATCTCGGGGTGGCCCTCGTCGGTGTCGTAGAGCGGGTGGACGTGCAGTTCGCCGAAGCGGGCGGCGAAGTCGCGCTGCTGGGTGGGCGTCAGGTCCTGGCCCTCGAAGAAGATGACCTGATGCTTGAGCAGGGCCTGGCGGATGTCGCCGATCAGGTCGTCGGAGGCCGGCTCGGCCAGGTTCACGCCCCTCAGGACAGCCCCGATGGCGGGCGTCAGCGGCTCGACGGACAGCACGTTCGACCGGACCATTGGGGCGCTCCTTCGAGGGCCACGATGTTCGAACAGCCGTTCGAGAGCAAGTGCGGCGCCGCTCGGATACGAAATCTAAACCGCGATGACTGATCCTGAGGGATGAACAGCTGAAAGACTGCCGGGGCAGCCATGAAGTTCATGAACAACAAGGGCAACGTCGCCGTGATCACGGCCCTGAGCATGCCGATCCTGATCGGCGGCGCGGGGCTTGGGGTCGAGACGGGCTACTGGTACTACGAGCAGCTGCACCTGCAGCAGGCGGCCGACGCCGCCGCCTACGCCGCCGCGCTCGAGCACTACCAGGGCAACACCAGCGAGATGCTGTCGAGCGCGACAGCCGCCGCGCAGGCCAACAGCTACACCAGCACCACCGACACCATCGCCATGGCCAATCCCTCGGCCACCTATCCCAGCGACCAGCGGACGGTGGATGTGACCCTGACGCGCGACATCCCCCGCGCCTTCACGGCCATCTTCAACGACACGCCGATCCACGTGATCGTCAAGGCGACGGCCAAATACGAGCCCAGCTCGACCGCCTGCATGCTGGCGATGAGCAAGAGCGCCAGCAACGCGCTCAGCGTGGCCGGCAACGCGGGCGTGAACGTCAGCGGCTGCATCCTGAGCTCGAACTCGCTTTCGCCGTCGGCGGTGAACACGCAGGGGTCGGCGAGCGTGACGGTTCCGTGCATCTCCTCGGCCGGCGGCGCGACGCTGAACTCCGGCACCCACCTGACCGAATGCGACTCGGCCCTGACGGGGCAGATTCCGGTCGCCGACCCCTACAAGGACGTGCCGCTGCCTACGCCTGGGACCTGCAAGAACTGGGAGAACAACGCCCAGCACACGCCGGGCACCTATTGCGCCAGCGGCATCAGTATGAACGGTCGCAACCACACCTTCGCGGCGGGCACCTACATCTTCAACGGCACCGACGTGACGGTGAACGGCGGTAACGGGGCGGGCATGACCTGCACCGGCGGCTGCACCTTCGTCTTCCTGAACGGCGGCACGATTTCGATGAACGGCACGCCGACGATCAACATCCAGGCGCCGACGACCGGGACCTATGCGGGCATGCTGTTCATGGGCGACCGCACCGGCACCCCCGAGACCAACACCTTCAACGGCGACGCCGCCTCGAAGATGACCGGCACCATCTACTTCCCGAATGACGACGTGCAGTACAACGGCAACTTCAGCGGCTTCAACGGCTGCACCCAGGTGGTGGCCAACACCATCCAGTGGTCTGGCAACACCAGCGTCAGCGTCGACTGCACCGCCTACGGCATGGGCAAGATCCAGGTCGGCGGACGACCCTATCTGGTGGGCTAGGCGATGAAGCGAGGGTTCTTCCGCAATCAGGACGGGGCGGCGGCGATCGAGTTCGGGTTGATCGTGCCGGTTCTGGCCATGCTGCTCGGCGGCACGATCGTCACCGGCGGGATGGTTCTGGCCTACAACACCATGCGCCAGGCGGTCAGCAGCGGCGCCCAGTACGCCCTCACCGTGAGCGAGGACACCGCCGAGATCGAGGACGTGGTCGACGCCGCCTGGCAGAACAAGCCGGACAGCGGCCACGTGGCGGTGGCCCAGGCCTGCTATTGCGGAACGACCGTCACGGACTGCTCGACCAACTGCGCCGACGGCGACTATCCCCAGCGGCTGACCACCATCACCGCCTCGCAAAGCTACGAGAACATCATGGGGACGATAACGCCGATCTCGGCCAGCCAGACGGTGCGCACGCGATGAGACTGTTCAAACGCGGGTGGGACAGCGGGGCGGCGGCGCTGGAGGCGGCCCTGATCCTGCCGGTCCTGCTGACCTTCATCTTCGGCGCGCTGAACGTCGGCTGGGCCCTTTATTGCGGGGCCGAGGTGCGTCACGCGGTGGAGCGCTCCACGCGCCTGCTGATCGCCGATCCCACGACCTCTGTCAGCGCCATCCAGACGGCGGTGGACGATCGGCTGCAAGCCGCCGACCCCGCGGACGTGGACCTCACCATGGCGCAGGAGACCGTCGGCACGAGCGGCCAGATCGCGCGGCTGAGCTGGACCTATGCCTACACCGTCGCCATGCCGTTCGTGGACGACTTCACCCTGCACTTCGATTCCAGCCTGATCGTTCCGCTGCGCAGCTAGTCGGTGACGAGGGCGTAGCGGCGCAGCTCATGGGCCGATAGCCAACGGGTGTCGGCGGGCGGTGTCGCCGCCGCCAGCGTCAGCACGCTGGTCTTGCCCACCATGCGGTCCAGGTAGATCGCGATCAGCCCCATCAGCGTCTGGGCGTCGGAGGCGGTCAGGCCCTGGCTGTCGATGGCGGCGGCGAACTGGTGGACACCGAGCCGCCCGTCGCCGAGCACCCGGCGCTGGACGCCGCCCAGAAAGGCGTAGGCGCAGGCGGAGACGCACTGGCCCCCGGCGATGAACTCGCCGTCCTCGAAGCGGCCCACGGAAGTGACAAGGCCCGCGTCGCGGATCGCGCGGCCGAGCCTGAGGCCCTCCAGCAGCACACCGCCCGGCGAGTCGAAGATGACGCGGGCGCCGCGGCGGATGTGGTTGGCGCGCGCGAACTGGGTGAAGGCCTCGGCAGAGCCCTTCTCGATCTCACCGGTGGCGAGGATGCAGCCGGCGCGGCAGGCGGGTCCCGCCTCCAGGCGCTCGAACGTCATGGCTCCAGCGGCCGCAGGCGCGCTCCACAGCGCTCCGGCCAAAACCGCGACAAGGAAAGCAGCCCGCAGTCCCATGGCGTCCCACCAACTCAAACAGCACCGTGGCAGATGACCCGATTTGGGTTTAACGACTGTTAGTTGATCTGGTTAATTCACAACTTCTCGCCCAGCGATGTTATCTTGTTTCAGGCCGGGACGACCCGCAAGAGCGGGGCGCGGCCGACCAGCGCCTGGGTCGAGGTCAGCTTCACGAACGGTCCGGCGATGTGGCGGGTGACGAGGTCCATGGCCGCGCGGGTGGCCGGGTCCATGGGCGCGGCCGAGACCGCGTCCTCCACCATGGTCACGGGCAGATCCTCATCGTAGGCGACGAGCGCCGTCGCCAGGCACGAGGACGACATCGAATAGCCGATGATGACCAGTTCGCACGCCGGCCCCGCCACCATCTGGCGGAAGGCGCGGCTGGAGAAGGCCGAGACGCCGGAGCGATAGACCACCGGCTCCACCGTCAGCGGCTCCAGCCCCTCGATCGGCCGAGCCTCGGCCGGGCAGGCGCGCTTGGTGTGGACATGGACGATGCGCCAGCCCTGCTCGCGGGCGTGGCCCAGCACGCGGCGGCAGTTGACGATGCAGCGGTCGGCGCTGTCGCGCCCGGCCAGGCCGGCCTGCTGCAGGTCCAGGCACACGAGCAGGCGCTGGCGGGCCGCCGGGGCCGGTGCGCCGGCGGGTACGCTCCAGATTTCGGACATTCAGGCGGCCTTGCGCGGAGAGGAATGGTCGAGGACGCCCGGGCGGTCCCACTCCCCCTCCGGCCGGATCAGCATCAGCGGGTCGCTGTCGATGCTGATGGCGTTGGCGGGCGGGGTGAGGTCGAACTCCATCTCCGCGTATTCGTGGTCGGAGAAGGAGAAGGCCGGGCGGTCCTCGCGCACGCGGCCCTTGAAGTAGCGCCGCCAGAAGGCGATCACGCGCGGCGCCGCATGGCCCATCAGGCGGCGGTAGCCCTTGCGCTCGGCCAGGTCGAAGGCCTCGCGGGCGAGCATGAGCAGGCCCGCGCCGCCGCGATACTCCTGGCGGATGGCCAGCCGCTCCAGCTTGGCGAAGTCGGCGAACCAGCGCAGGCGCACCACGCCCACCGGCTCCCCGTCGCAGCGCAGGATCAGGTGGGTGGCGCCCGCGAAGTCGTTGCCGTCGTATTCCTCGTCATACGGGCAGGCCTGCTCGCCCATGTAGACGAGCGTGCGCACGGCCATGACGTGCATAAGGTCGTTGAGCGTGCGCGCGACGCTGACGGTCAGGTGACCGGTGTTGGCGCCCGGCGCGGCGGTGATGCGGCGGGGATGGACGGTCATGCCGCCCTCCGTCCGGCTTCGAACACCGGCCACCAGAGCAGGCCCGTGCGGGTGCCGGGGTACGGCTCGAATGCCATGTTGCGGGTGAGCAGCCGCCGGCCGTTGTCGGTGGCGGCGCGAACGAAGTAGGGCGTCGCCGGCAGCGCGCCCCGGGCGGCCCAGGAACCCTGCACCAGGGCGGCGGCGGCGCGGGGGCGGTCGGCGGCGATGCCCCAGCAATAGACGGCCGCGGGCTCGACCCCGCGCTCGACCACATATTCCAGCTGAGGCTGGAGCGGGTCGAAGGCGTCGGTGCAGATGGCGCCGAAGCCCGAACCATTGACGAAGACGAAGGCGAGGAAGCCGGTGACCTGCCCCTCCGCGCGGGTGACGTAGACGCCGTGGCCGGTGCGCTGGTGGATGGCGCGCAGGCTCTCCTCCGATGCGACGTGGGGCGAAATGAGGCGCGCGGCCAGTTCGCGCACCGCGCCGAGCTCGTCGTCGCGGGCCTCGAACAGGCCCGTGGGCGCGACCGCACGGGCCATCGCCGCCGAAGCTTCACCTGTAACAGATCGTCTCATGGCCAAAGCCCTCGCTTGCCTAAGCGCCGGGTTTCGTAGAGCGTGCGCTGGGGGCCCGAGGAGCCGGAAAGGTTGCAAGGGGCTCTTGCGGTTTTGCAGGGGTGGCGATGCCCGAGGTCGTACGGCGCAAGGCGGACTTTTCGGAGCTGCGGCTGTTCTGGGCCGTGGCCGAGGCTGGCAGCTTCGGCGCCGCCGCCCGGGCGCTTGGCGTCAGCGCCTCCACCCTCACCCGCGCGCTGGACAACCTGGAAGCGCGGCTGGGCGCCAAGCTGGTGGTGCGTTCGCCCCAGGGCGTGAGCCTGACTCCCGCCGGCGAGACCGCCTACGACCGCGTGCTGACCATGGAGCGGGCCGCCGCGGCCCTGGAGATGGAGCTGGCCGGCCATGACCGCTCCGCCCAGGGGCTGGTCAAGCTGTCATGCCCGGACGGCATCGGCGGGGTGTTTCTGACGCCCTGGCTGCCCGACTTCATGCGCGCCCACCCCGACATCGAGCTGGCCGTCGACTGCGGCCTGTGGCCCGACCGGCCGCTGGAGGGCGAGGTCGACGTGGCCCTGACCTTCAGCAAGCCCGAGCAGGACGAGGTGATCGCCCAGCCCCTGGCCCACTTCCACTACGCCCCCTTCGTGGCGCGGGGCTACATCGACCTCTACGGGATGCCCAGGACGCTGCAGGAGGCGCTGAACCATCCCTACGTCCACCACGCCGGCCAGGTGCACCAGCGCGACGAGAAGGGCGCCGCCTACCAGGCCATGAGCCGCCAGCGCCTGCGCACCAACTCCAGCGCCGTCTCCTTCAACGCCATCCGCGAGGGCGCCGGCATCGGCGGGCTGCCCACCGCCATCCTGGCCATCGACCCGACGCTGGTCATGCTGGAGGGCCTGGTCATGGGCCCGGTCACCCTGTGGATGGCCAAGCGCCGCGAGATCGCCAAGTCGGCCCGCGTGCGCCAGGTGGTCGAGTGGCTGGAGGAGGTCTTCGACCAGAAGACCCAGCCCTGGTACCGCGAGGAATACATCGCCCCCGCCGACTTCGCCCCGGAGCTGGCGCGCTTCCTGGAACGCCGCCGGGGGGCCGCCGCGGTTGCGCCGCCGCCCGCCGAGACCGCCCGCACCGCCTGACGCCCTCGCATCCACGCAAGACCGCGTTCCGCCCGCGCAACGGGTGGAGGGGCCGCTCGCGTGCGTGCGCGCGCGCCGAGGGGCGCGGGGGCGCGTGCGGGCGGAGGGGCGCGCGGGGGCGGGTGTAGCGCGGGCGCGCGGGGGCGGGTGTAGCGCGGGCGCGAGCGTGGGCGCGCGAGAGGGGGATAACCTTCGGGTTCAGCGGGGCGGCGGCGGCGGGCATGGGCGGAGTATGGCCCTGGCCGGAGTGGGGCGGATTAGTTTGGCGGGAGGCCTCCCCCACCCCTCTCGTCATCCTCGGGCTCGTCCCGAGGACCCAGAAACGCCAGCCTCCGCAGATAATCCCGCGGCGCCTCGATTATGGGTTCCCCGGGCTCGGCCGGAGGCCGACCCGAGGACAGGCTTTGGCACAAGGCC
>DASVBC010000049.1:0-15787 GCA_036376035.1 Caulobacteraceae bacterium
GTCGGGGGGGTCATTGGCGGCGGCGCTGGCAGGCATCGGGGGAAGCTCTCGTTTACAGGTTTATACGCGTGTAAGTAAATGGCTCACTATCGGTTGTAAACGGCGCGCGTTGACAGAGCGCTACCCTCGCCCCCACTTTCCCGCCCTTTCCGGCGCGAGGCGCCAGTCCGCTCGAAAGTCTGCATGAACGTCGTCGTCGTCGAGAGCCCGGCCAAGGCCAAGACCATCAACAAGTACCTGGGTTCGGGCTTCAAGGTCCTGGCCAGCTACGGGCACGTGCGCGACCTGCCCTCGAAGGACGGCTCGGTCGAGCCCGACAACGACTTCGCCATGAGCTGGGAGGTGGACGCCAAGTCCGCCAAGCGCCTGTCCGAGATCGCCGAGGCCCTGAAGGGCGCCGACAAGCTGATCCTGGCCACCGACCCCGACCGCGAGGGCGAGGCCATCAGCTGGCACGTGCTGGAGGTTCTGACCCGCAAGAAGGCGGTCAAGGACGCCAAGGTCGAGCGCGTCACCTTCAACGCCATCACCAAGAACGCCGTGCAGGAGGCGATGGCCCACCCGCGCCAGCTCGACATGGAGCTGGTCGAGGCCTACCTCGCCCGCCGCGCGCTCGACTACCTCGTCGGCTTCACCCTCTCGCCGGTGCTGTGGCGCAAGCTGCCGGGCGCCAAGTCCGCGGGCCGGGTGCAGTCGGTCGCCCTGCGCCTGGTCGTCGACCGCGAGGTCGAGATCGAGCAGTTCAAGGCGCAGGAGTACTGGACCGTCGAGGCCGACGTTTCGGCCGGTTCGGACCCGTTCATCGGCCGGCTGGTCAAGCACGAGGGCAAGAAGCTCACCAAGTTCGACCTGGGGAACGGCGACCTCGCCGCCGCCGCCAGGGCCGCGGTCGAGAGCGCGGCTTTCAAGGTGGCCTCGGTCGAGCGCAAGCCGACCAGGCGCACGCCCCCTCCCCCCTTCACCACCTCGACCCTGCAGCAGGAAGCGGCCCGCAAGCTCGGCTTCTCGGCCCAGCGCACCATGCAGGCGGCGCAGAAGCTCTATGAGGGCATCGATATCGGCGGCGAGACGACCGGCCTGATCACCTACATGCGGACCGACGGCGTCCAGGCGGCGCCCGAGGCGCTGGAGGAGGCGCGCGCCGTCATCGCCGGCATCTATGGCCGCGAGTACGTCCCGGAAAGCGCCCGCCACTACAAGACCAAGGCCAAGAACGCCCAGGAAGCGCACGAGGCCATCCGCCCGACCTCCCTGAACCGCAACCCCGGCAAGCTGCGCCTGGAGGGTGATCTCGGCCGCCTCTACGAGCTGATCTGGAAGCGGATGATCGCCTCGCAGATGGAAGCGGCGCGGATCGAGAAGACGACGGTGGAGATGGACAGCGCCGACGGCCGCACGGGCCTTCGCGCCACCGGCCAGGTCGTCCAGTTCCCCGGCTACCTCGCCGTCTATGAGGAAGGCCGCGACGACGCGGCGGACGACGAGGACTCCGCGCGCCTGCCCGCCATCAACGAAGGCGCCGAGGCCCGCGTGCTGGCCGCGAGAGCCGACCAGCACTTCACCGAACCGCCGCCGCGCTATTCGGAAGCCAGCCTCGTCAAGAAGCTGGAGGAGCTCGGCATCGGCCGGCCCTCGACCTACGCCTCGATCCTGACCGTCCTGCGCGACCGCGCCTATGTCCGCATGGACAAGAACCGCTTCATTCCCGAGGACAAGGGTCGCCTGGTCACCGCCTTCCTCGAGCAGTTCTTCCGCCGCTACGTCGAGTACGACTTCACCGCCGCGCTGGAGGAAAAGCTCGACGAGGTCAGCGACGGCAAGCTGGACTGGAAGGCGCTGCTGCGTGACTTCTGGAAGGACTTCAACGCCCAGGTCGGCGAGATCGGCGAGCTGCGCACGACGCACATCCTCGACGCCCTCAACGAGGCGCTGGGCCCGCTGATCTTCCCGCCGCGCGAGGACGGCTCGGACCCCCGTGGTTGTCCCACCTGCGGCACGGGCCGGCTGTCGCTGAAGACCGGCAAGTTCGGCGCCTTCATCGGCTGCTCGAACTACCCCGAGTGCCGCTTCACCCGCCCGATCGCCCAGAACGACGACGAGACGAACGGCGAGACCGCCGACCGCGAACTCGGCGTCGATCCGAAAACCGGCGAGGTCGTCTGGCTGAAGAACGGCCGTTTCGGCCCCTACGTGGAAGCCGTCGGCGCCGAAAAGCCCCGTAGAGCCAGCCTGCCCAAGACCTGGCCGCCCGCCGCCATGGACATCGACAAGGCCCTGCGCCTGCTCAACCTGCCGCGCGAGGTCGGCCCCCACCCCGAAGACGGCAAGATGATCCTCGCCGGCATCGGCCGCTACGGCCCCTACGTCCAGCACGACAAGACCTACGCCAACCTCTCCTCGCCGGAGGAGGTCTTCGAAGTCGGCCTCAACCGCGCCGTCGCCGCCATCGCCGAGAAGAAGGCCGGCTTCAAGGGCCGCGCCGCCGCCTCGTCCCTGAAGGACCTCGGCGCCCATCCTGAAGACGGCGCCCCCGTCCAGGTCCTCTCCGGCCGCTTCGGCCCCTACATCAAGCACGGCAAAACCAACGCCAACATCCCCAAGGGCAAGGACCCCCAGGACGTGACGATGGAAGAAGCGGTGGCGCTAATCGCGGCGCGCGCGGCCAAGGGCCCGGCCAAAAAGCCGGCCCGCGGGAAGAAGAAGGTCGGCGCTTAGCTCTCCCTCCCCTTCATGGGGAGGGAAGACGGCGCAGCCGTCAGGTGGGGGAGTCCGCAACAGCCCCACCCGTCTCGCTTCGCGAGCCACCCTCCCCATAAAGGGGAGGGAAAAAGCTACGCTTTAATCTGCGACTTCACGTACGACCGGAACCCCTTGCCGAACGGCGGGCGCATCTGGGCGAGCTGGGGGATGTCCTTTTTCAGCTGCGTGTACACCGCCTTGCGGTGGCTGAATTCCTTGAAGCCGTCGTGGCCGTGGTAGCTGCCCATGCCCGACGGGCCGACGCCGCCGAAGGGCAGTTCTTCCTGGGCCACGTGCATGATCACGTCGTTGACCGAGACGCCGCCCGAGGTGGTGTTGTTCAGCACCTTGTCGCGCTCGCCATCGTCGGCGCCGAAGTAGTAGAGGCCGAGCGGCCGGTCGTGGCTGTTGATGTAGCCGACCGCCTCGTCCACCTGATTGTAGGTTTTCACGGGCATGACCGGCCCGAAGATCTCCTCCTGCATCACCTTCATGTCGTCGGTGGGGTTGAGGATCAGCGTGGGCGCGATCTTGCGATGCGGCTGCTGGGTCAGGTTCTCGCCGGCGGGATTGATCTCGACGACCTCGGCGCCCTTGGCCCGGGCGTCCTCGATGTAGCCCATGATGCGGTCATAGTGCCGCTGGGCGACGACGCTGGTGTAGTCAGGGTTGTCCTTCAGGGTCGGGAACATGCGCTCGACCGAGGCGGTGGCCTCCTTGACGAACTCGCCCTGCTTTTCCTCCGGCACGAAGACGTAGTCGGGCGCCAGGCAAATCTGGCCGGCGTTCAGCGTCTTGCCGTTCATGATCCGCGCGGCCGTGGTCTTCATGTCCGCCGAGCGCGAGATGACGACCGGGCTCTTGCCGCCCAGTTCCAGCGTCAGCGGCACCAGGTTTTCCGCCGCCGCCTTCATCACGTGGCGGGCGATGGAGGTCGCGCCGGTGAAGATCAGGTGGTCGAACGGCAGCCCCGAGAACGCCTGGCCGACTTCCGGCCCGCCGGTGATCACGGCGATTTCCTCGTCGCTGAAGGCGGATGCGAACATCTCCTTCATCAGCTCGGAGGTCGCCGGGGTGAACTCGGACGGCTTGATCATCGCCCGGTTGCCGGCGGCCAGTATCCCCGCCAACGGCGCGAAGGTCAGGTTGACCGGGAAGTTCCAGGGGCTGATCACCCCGACCGTGCCCTTGGGCTGATAGTGAACCACGGCGCTGGCGCCAAACAGCGACAGGATCGCCGGGGTCGGGCGGCGCTTCTCGGCCTTCATCCACTTCTTCACGTGGGCCTTGGCGTGCTTCAGCGGGCCGATGGAGCCGGCGATGTCGGTCAGCATCGTCGCGTCCTTGGAGCGCGAGCCGAAGTCCTCGTTCAGCGCGTCGGCGATGCGGTCCTGGTAGTCGATCAGGAGCTTGATGCAGCGGTCGATCCACTCGATGCGCTTTTCCACGGATGGGATGCCGTCGCGGATGTGAGCGGCCTTCTGGCGCTCCAGGATGTCCATCATGACGGAGCGGTGGTCGTCGGCGGCGAGCTTGGCCGGAGCGTTCATTCTTGTCCTCCCGCAGAGCACGTGAGCTCTGATCTTATCAGCGTTCACAATGACCCCGGTTACGCGAACCGGCAAGGCTGCCGCCGCGTCAGCCAGATTTCGCTTTCATTCCGTTGCGTCGCGCGACTAACCCTTGGCGCCAAAGTTCGGGAGCACTGACGTGGACTACAAGAAGATCGCGCTGACCACCGAAGGCGGCGTCGCGACGCTGACCCTCAACGACCCGGCGACGCTGAACGCGGCGGGGCTCGATCTCGCCGACGAGATGGCCCACGCCTTCCGGGCCCTGGCGGCGGGCGTGGTGAAGGCCCGCGCGGTGATCGTCACCGGCGAGGGCCGCGGCTTCTGCTCGGGCGCGAACCTCTCGGGCGGCGGCGCGGCGGGGCGTGAACTGGACGTCGACGGCAAGCCCGACGCCGGGCGCGCGCTGGAGACCACCTACAACCCGCTGATCACCCTGATGCGCGACTTCCCGCTGCCCATCGTGACGGCGGTGAACGGCGCGGCGGCCGGGGTCGGCTGCTCCATCGCGCTGATGGGCGACCTCATCGTGGCGGGCGAAAGCGCCTACTTCCTGCAGGCCTTCCGCCGCATCGGCCTCGTGCCCGACGGCGGCTCCACCTACCTCTTGCCGCGCATGATCGGCCGGGCGCGGGCGATGGAAATGACGCTGCTGGGCGAAAAGCTGCCGGCCAGGACGGCGCTGGAGTGGGGCCTGATCAACCGCTGCGTCCCCGACGATCAGCTGATGGCGACGGCTGCCGCATTGGCCACCGAACTCGCCAACGGCCCCAAGGCGCTGGGCATGATCCGCCGCCTGATGTGGGACAGTCTCGACAACGACTGGCAGGCCCAGCTCCAGGCCGAACGCATGGGCCAGCGCGTGGCCGGCAAGACCGAAGACTTCATCGAAGGCGTCACCGCCTTCCTGCAAAAGCGCCAGGCGGCGTTCCGCGGTCAATAATCGATCGTCATCCTAGGCCTTGTGCCTAGGACCCATAATCGAGGCATTGGGTGATTGGGCGCCGCCATGGCCAACGCACCTGATGTGCAAGGCTCAATACGCCCCGTAACTCTTCTCTTCCACGATCTCCGACCCCGCCGCCTCGTTGATGGCGCGCTTGATGGCGGCTCTACGGTCGTTCTCGATGTAGACCTTGCGGGCGAGCTCGACGAACCGGGGCCCGAAGTCCCGGCGCCGTTCGCAGTCGCGCTTGCCGTCCTCGATATCCCACAGCGCGCCGTTGACCTCGGCCAGCTCGGCGGTCAGGCGGTCGATCTCCGCCGACGCGGGCAGATGCTCCGCCGCAATCGCCTCCAGCAGCGCCAGCTCCTTGCGGACGTTGGCCTCCTTGGCGGGATCGCCGATGCGGGCGGCCTTCACCCGCAGGATGGTGATCTTGTCGACCAGCTCGCCGGCGGAGATCGGGGCCATGATGCTCATGCGAGCAATTTCTCCAGCGCTTCGGCGGCGGCGTCCAGCGGCAGGGCGTCCATCGACGGTCCGAAATCCTCGGCGATGACCATTTCCAGGCGGCTGGCGGCGGGACGAAACTTCACCGCCTTGCGCCGGTCCTTTTGCAGCGACAGCAGCGGCGCGCCGCCGGCGGCCAGCATGTGCCCGGGCCCGGCGTCGTTGGCGACTCCCGCCGCCAGCCGCCCGGCCAGGGCGATGACGAGCAGCGGCCCCTTGATGTCGACGTAGTCATCGACGCGGTCCTCCTCCGGGAACAGCGCATCGGGCAGCGCCGTGGCGGTCGCGGCCGCATCGGCGTCCTCGCCCGGCCCGAAGAAGAAGACAGGGACCCTCCCCCTCTCCTCCTGCATGCGGGCGAGGTCGATGTACCGCTGCAGCGGCCAGCGCTTCTCCTGCCCGCCGGCGCCCGGCGCAAAGCCGACGTAGGTCGGCCCGGCCGGCAGCAGCACCTCGGCCGCCTGCAACGCGCGCTCATTGGTCAGGGTCAGCGGCGTCAGCGCCGCGCCGGGCGCCGCCTCGCCCAGCAGGGCGCCGAGCCGGTCCACGATCGCCTCGGGCAGGTCCCCACGCCCCGCCGCCGTCACGAAGCGCCTTGCCGCCCGCCGCGCGACAAGGCTGCGCCGCACGTTCTCCTGCGTGTCGATGACGAGGTCGAAGGTCCGCCCGCCGAACGGCTTCACCCACGGCAGCACGTCCAGCGCACCCGCGCCGGTGGGTCCTTCAGTCACCACCTCGTCGATCAGCCCCGCCACCACGCCCTTGAGCGGCCCGGCATAGACGGTCGAGCCCTTGGCCGCGCACCAGCTGATCCTCGCGTCCGGAAACGCCGCCCGCAGTCCCGCCACGAACGGCAGCTTGATCAGCCCATCGCCGATCACTTCGCCCATGGAATAGACGAGGATCGAGCGCGTCATCGCCCTACCCACATCGTCATCCCAGGCCTTGTGCCTGGGACCCAGAATCGAGGCGGTTGGCAAGTATTCGCGGCGAATGCAGCGGTCACTCTCGATCCCTCAGCGTTTCTGGGTCCTCGGGACAAGCCCGAGGATGACGAAATTAATTACGCTTGGTCGAGGGCCACCGGAATGATCGTCACGCTTTCCCCACACCCGCAGGCGTCGGTTTCGTTGGGGTTCCTGAACACGAACTTGGCCGCCAGGCGCGTGGTCTCGTAGTCGATCTCGGTGCCGATCAGGAACAGCACGGCCTTGGGGTCGATCAGGATGGTGACGCCCTTGTCCTCGACCACCTCGTCCAGCGGATTGGCGGCCTCGGCGTACTCCAGGACGTACTCCTGCCCCGCGCAGCCGCCGTTCTTCACGCCGACGCGCAGGCCCATATAGCTGTTGTCGGCCTTGGCCATGATCTCCTTCACGCGCGCGGCGGCGCGGTCGGTGAGGGTCACGACCTTGGGGCGGGGACGGCGGGCGCGGACAGTTGTTTCCATCAGAACATATTCAGTTGCAGCTTGGCCTCGTCGCTCATGCGCGAGGGGTCCCACGGCGGATCGAACACCAGGTCGACCTTGACGTTCCGCACGCCCGGCACCTCGCGCACCGCATCCTCGACCCAGCCGGGCATCTCGCCGGCCACCGGGCAGCCCGGCGCGGTCAGGGTCATGTCGATGGCGATGTCTTTGTCGTCCGACACGTCGACCTTGTAGATGAGACCCAGCTCATAGATGTCGACCGGGATTTCCGGGTCGTACACGGACTTCAGCTTCTCGATCAGCTGGTCGGTGATCCGGTTCAGCTCTTCCTGGGAGAGCGCGGTCGTCTGGTCGGCGGCGTCGGTCATGGGGCTCTTTAAGCGAAAAATGACTGGGCTTTGGTCAACGCCGCGACAAAGGCGTCGGCCTCGGCCTGGGTGTTATATAGGGCGAAAGAAGCGCGCGCGCTCGACGTGAGGCCGAAGCGCGCCATCAGAGGCTCGGCGCAGTGGGTCCCGGCGCGCACGGCCACGCCATAGCGGTCGAGGATCTGGGCGATGTCGTGGGCGTGGGCGCCTTCGACGGTGAACGACAGGATGGCCGCCTTGTCCGGCGCCGCCCCGATCACCCGCAGCCAGTTGGCCCCGTTCAGCCCGTCGAGAACGCGCCGATACAGCGCATGCTCATGGGCGAGGATCTCGTCGCGGTCGAACTGGCTGAGCCATTCGATGGCCGCGCCCAGTCCGATGACCTCCAGGATCGGCGGGGTGCCGGCCTCGAAGCGATGCGGCGGGTCGGCGTAGGTGATGCGCTCCTCGGAGACGGCGCCGATCATCTCGCCGCCGCCCTGATAGGGCGGGAGCAGCTGCAGCGCCTCGTAGCGGCCGTAGAGGACTCCCACGCCCGTGGGGCCATACAGCTTGTGGCCGGTGAAGACGTAGAAGTCGCAGCCGATCTCCCGAACGTCGACGCGAGCGTGGACGGCGCCCTGGCAGCCGTCGATCAGCACCTTGGCGCCGGCGGCGTGGGCCATCTCGGTGATCGCCTGCACCGGGTTGATCGTGCCGAGCACGTTCGAAACGTGGGTGACGGAGACAAGCTTCGTCCGCGCCCCGATCAGGCCGCGCAGGTGGTCCATGTCCAGCGAGCCGTCGTCGAGCACCCGCGCGAACCGCAGCACCACGCCCTTGCGCTCGCGCAGCAGGTGCCAGGGGACGATGTTGGAGTGGTGCTCCATCTGGGTGAGCACGATTTCGTCGCCCTCGCGCAGACCCAGCCCGAACGACGAGGCGACCAGGTTGATCGCCTCGGTCCCGCCCTTGGTGAAGACGATCTCGTTGACGGACGCGGCGTTCAGGAACCCGCGCACCGCTTCGCGCGTGGCCTCGTAGGCCTCGGTCGTCTCGTTCGCCAGCGTGTGCAGGCCGCGATGGACGTTGGCGTAGGAATGCTCCATCGCCCGCGTCATCGCCTCGATCACCGCGCGCGGCTTTTGCGCCGAGGCGGCGTTGTCCAGATAGACCAGCGGCTTTCCGTTCACCTGCCGTTGCAGGATCGGAAACTCGGCGCGGACGGCCTGAAGGTCGAAGGTCATACCGCACACTCCCTTCCCCCTCGAGGGGGGAAGGGCCGGGGATGGGGGTGAGCGCAGGGGGCTGACGAGCAGGCGCTAATTGGCGCGGCGCCCGACAGGGCCCATCGCCCGAACGCAGCGGCCACACCCTCCACCCTGCCCTCCTCCCCTCGAGGGAGGAGGGTTCCAGAAACGATCATCGCAGCCGCTCCCGCGCCCACGCCCGGGCCGCTTCACGCGCGCCCTCGTGCCCGATCCGGTCGATGACCTCGCCGATGAAGGCTTCGGTCAGCATCGCCCGCGCCTGATCCTCGGGAACACCCCGCTGCCGCGCATAGAAGATCGCGTCCTCGTCGAGCGCCCCGATCGTGTTGCCGTGCGCGCACTGCACGTCGTCGGCAAAGATCAGCAGCTCGGGCTTGGCGTCCACCCCCGCCCGCTCTGACAGGATCAGCGCGTGATGGCCCATGCGCGCGTCGGTGCGGTCAGCGCCTTCGGCCACCACGATGCGGCCCTGGAAGACGCCGCGCCCCTGATCGCGCACGACGCCCTTGATGAGCTGGGAGGTCACGCCGTCGACGCCGTCGTGCTCGACGATGGTGGTGATATCGCCATGCCGCTTGCCGGCGATCAGGTAGGCGCCGTCCATCCGCACAGAGGCGCCGTGGCCTGGGTGGACCACCTGCGTTTCGATCCGCTGACGCTTGGCGCCGGTCGCCAGCACCGTCTGTTCGAACACCGAACCGGCCGAGAGCGCTACCTGCGCCCGGCTGACGCTGACCGCGTCTTCGTGGTCGGCGGCGAGAACGATCCGCTCCAGCCGCGCGCCCTCGCCCAGCCGGATGTCGAGTTCGGCGGAGGCGAGATAGCCGCTCCCCTGCCCTTCGTAGCTTTCCAGCAGCGTCAGCGAGCGGCCGGGCCCGACTTCCACGGCCAGACGCGCGTGGTGGGCGGTCTCAGTCGCGTGCGAGACGAACCGCACCGCCACGACGCCATCGTCCCGCGTGCGCAGGCGATCAGGCCCATGGCCGTTGATCACCAGCACCGTCTCGGCCGCCTCGAACGGCCCCGCCGCCAGCGCGCCCTCATACACCGGCGAGGCGTCCGGCAGCGCCCGGATCAGCCCGCGCAGATCCGTCCAGCGCCAGTCCTCGTCGCGGCGCGACGGCAGCTCGGCGACATCGCCCGTCAGTATGGCGGTGGCGAGGCTCAAGCGGCCCTCGCGTATTTGTCGTAGCCTTCGCGCTCCAGCTCGAGCGCCAGCTCCGGGCCGCCGGACGCCACGATCCGGCCGCCCGCCAGTACGTGCACGCGGTCGGGGCGGATGTGGTCCAGCAGCCGCTGGTAGTGGGTGATGACCAGCATCGCCCGGTCCGGTCCGCGCATGGCGTTCACCCCGTCGGCGACGATGCGCAGGGCGTCGATGTCCAGCCCGCTGTCGGTCTCGTCGAGGATGGCGAAGCGCGGAGAAAGTATCGCCATTTGAAAGATTTCCATGCGTTTCTTCTCACCGCCGGAGAAGCCGACGTTGAGCGAGCGCTTGAGCATGTCGAAGTCGATCTTCAGCGCGCCGGCCTTCTCACGGGCGAGCTTCAGGAGCTCCGGCGCCGTCACTTCCGCCTCGCCGCGCGCCTTGCGCTGGGCGTTCAAGGCCGTCCGCACAAAGGTCAGCGCCGGCACGCCGGGGATCTCCAGCGGATACTGGAAGCTGAGGAACACGCCCCTGGCCGCCCGCTCGTTGGGCTCCAGCGCCAGCAGGTCCTCGCCGTCCAGCGTCGCCGATCCCTCCGTAACCTCATACCCCTCGCGCCCGGTCAGCACGTAGGACAGCGTCGACTTCCCCGCCCCGTTCGGCCCCATGATCGCGTGCACCTCCCCCGCGGGCACGTCGAGCGTCAGCCCCTTGAGGATTTCCGTGCCGCCAACCGTGGCGTGGAGGTTCTGAATCGAAAGCATGCTCACCGGACGAGGTACCTCTTCTCTCCCTTCCCCCTGGAGGGGGGAAGGGTCGGGGATGGGGGTGGGACGGCTTCCGCCGCGATGCGCTCAACAACTTCGAACAGGCTGTCCCGCACCGCATTCTCAGCAAAGCGGATCACCCGATAGCCTTGCGACTGCAGCCAGGCGGTGCGTTGCAGATCGCGCGCCTGACGTTCGGGATCATCGTGGTAGTAGCCATCGATTTCGACGACCAGCCGGCTGTCGTGGTGAACAAAGTCGACGACGAACCGCCCGATCGGAGCCTGCCGCCGGAAATTCATCTTCAGCCGCCGCAACTCCTTCCAGAGGACGCGCTCGGCCACAGTCATATCGGCGCGCAACCGCCGTGCTCGCGGCACGGCGCCGGAGGCATGACGAGCCCTTCCCCCTGGACGGGGGAAGGGTTGGGATGGGGGTGGCGCCGCTTCCGCCGTCACTCCGTCCGGGGATTTGCCTGAGAGTCTTCCACCCCCATCCCCGACCCTTCCCCCATCCAGGGGGAAGGGAGCTAGGAACTCCAGCCGGTTGCCGAAGGGATCGTAGATGAAGATGCGCTCGTAACCTTCGAGATCGGCGTCTATTTTCGTTTCGAAGCCTGCCGTCGAGGCGCGCTGGCCAAGGCCGCTGACGTCGTCCACCAGGAACGCCACGTGAGCCTTGCGGTTGGCGCGGAACGGCTCCTCGACACCGAGGTGGACCTTGATGTCGCCGGTTTCGAACCAGCAGCCGCCGCGACCCGCCTGGACGCCGGTCTTGGGGACCTCGGTCAGGCCGAGCAGGTCGCGGTAGAACGCCCGCGCGGTATCTTCCCCGCCCGCCGGGATCGCGATCTGCACATGGTCGATGGCGCGCAGCATCAGCTTAAGGTCTCTACCCATGCCTTGCAGCCTTCGATGAAGGCGTCACTTCCCTCGAAGCAATCCTCCTCCTGGCTAACCATGTGATCTTCTGCCCAACGGTAGCCATCGTCGTAATCGGAACATCCGTCATCACAGACAACAGCAGAGCTTGGAGCTGATTTATGGAGCTGAGCGGCGGCTGCTTTCACGTCAGCGCGCTGTTCGTGGTCGAGGTAATAGCGGTACCCGAAGAACCAACCCCAGAACGCCAAACCGATGACGGCCGGTAGAACCAAGGCCTTATAGCGCTGGACTAAAGACATCATCCGACGCTCCCTTCCAGCGAGATCGCCACCAGCTTCTGCGCCTCGACAGCGAACTCCATGGGCAGTTCCTGCAGCACGTCCTTCACAAACCCGTTCACCAGCAGCTGAACCGCCTCCTCCTGCGAGAGCCCGCGCTGCTGCGCATAGAACAGCTGGTCTTCGGAAAGGCGCGTCGTCGTCGCCTCGTGCTCGAACCGCGCCGAGCCGTTGCGGGCTTCGATGTAGGGCACCGTGTGGGCCGCGCAGTGCTTGCCGATGAGGAGGGAGTCGCACTGGGTGAAGTTGCGCGCGCCGGTGGCCTTCGGGTGCGCCGACACCAACCCGCGATAGGTGTTCGACGACTTCCCGGCGCTGATGCCCTTGGAGATGATCCGCGAGCGCGACCCCTTGCCCAGGTGGATCATCTTGGTGCCGGTGTCGGCCTGCTGGCGGCCGTTGGTGATGGCGATGGAGTAGAACTCGCCAACGCTCTCGTCCCCGCGCAGCACGCAGGACGGATACTTCCAGGTGATGGCCGAGCCGGTCTCGACCTGCGTCCAGCTCACCTTCGAGCGGTCGCCGCGGCAGTCGGCCCGCTTGGTGACGAAATTGTAGATGCCGCCCTTCCCGGTCTCCGGATCGCCCGGGTACCAGTTCTGGACGGTGGAATACTTGATCTCGGCGTCGTCCAGCACGACCAGTTCGACGACCGCCGCGTGCAGCTGGTTCTCGTCGCGCATCGGGGCCGTACAGCCCTCCAGATACGAGACGTAGGCGCCCTTGTCGGCGATGATCAGCGTCCGCTCGAACTGGCCCGAGCCCTTGGCGTTGATGCGGAAATAGGTCGACAGCTCCATCGGGCAGCGCACGCCCGGCGGCACGTACACGAACGAGCCGTCCGAGAAGACCGCGCTGTTGAGGCAGGCGTAATAGTTGTCGCTGACCGGCACCACCGAGCCCAGGTACTGGCGCACCAGCTCGGGATGCTCGCGGATCGCCTCGCTCATCGAGCAGAAGATGACGCCGGCCGCCGCCAGCTCCTTCTTGAAGGTCGTCACCACCGAAACGCTGTCGAACACCGCATCGACCGCATACTTCGGCGCGCCCTCGACGCCCGCCAGCACCTCCTGCTCACGCAGGGGGATGCCCAGCTTCTTGTAGGTCTCCAGGATGTCCGGATCGACCTCGTCCAGGCTCTTGGGCCCGACCTTCTCGACCGGCGCGGCGTAGTAGAAGGCGTCCTGGTAGTCGATGCGCGGGAAGCTGACCTTCGCCCAGGTCGGCTCCTCCAGCACGAGCCAGCGGCGATACGCCTCCAGCCGCCATTCCAGCATCCACTCCGGCTCGCCCTTCTTGGCCGAGATGAAGCGGACGATGTCCTCGTTCAGGCCCTTGGGGGCGTATTCCTGCTCAATGTCGGTGATGAAGCCGTGCTCGTAGCGCTCCAGCTCCTTGACCCGATCGATGGTCTGCTTGGCGACGGCCATCAGGCGACCTCCCGCCGGCGCGCGGCGACCTTCTCGTAGGCGGCGAGCCATGCCTCGCCACACCGCCGCCAGTCGTCCTGGGTGCTCGCCCAGCCGCCCGAGACCCGCAGCGCGAAGGGCGCCAGCTCGGCAAAACCCATCGCCTCGACCACCCGGCTCGCCTTGACCTTGCCCGAGGAGCAGGCCGAGCCGGCGCTGACCATCACCCCGGCCAGGTCCATGTTCATCACCTGCAGCTCCGAGCCGAACCCCGGCGCGGCGAAACACAGCGTCTGGGGCAGCCGCTCGGCGCCCTCGCCGAACACCGTCGCGCCCGCCGCCTTCACGCGAGCGGCAAGGTCATCGCGCCAGACCGCCTGCCGGGCCATCGCCACCGGATCAGCGGCTTCGGCCGCGGCGCCAAAGCCCGCGATGCCCGGCACGTTCTCGGTGCCGGCGCGGCGGCCGCTCTCCTGCCCGCCGCCGTGCTGGCGCCGAGCCACGCTCGCCCGCGTCCCGGCGACCAGCGCGCCGACGCCCTGCGGTCCGCCGAGCTTGTGGGCCGACAGGCTCATGGTGTCAGCGCCCAGCGCGGTGAAATCGATCTCGATCTTGCCCGCCGCCTGAACCGCATCGACGTGCAGCCAGCCGTCCGCCGCCCGCACCATCTCGGCGATCTTCACGATCGGCTGGATCACGCCCGTCTCGTTGTTCGCCAGCGACAGAGCCACGAACGGGCGTCCGTCCTCCGCCTTCCAGTCCGCCAGCCGCGCCTTCAGCCAGTCGAGGTCGGCCCAACCGTCGCGGTCCACCGGCCACAGTTCGACCCACACGCCCGTCGCGCCGGCGCCCTCGATCAGGCTGGGATGCTCCGCCGCCCCGACGACCAGGCGCCTGCAACCAGCCGCCACGGCGCTTTGCACCGCCAGCGCATTGGCCTCGGTTCCGCCGCTGGTGAAGGTGACCGAGCCCGGCACGACGCCGACCAGCCCCGCCACCTGCCGCCGCGCCTTCTCCACCGCCGCCCGCGCCGTGCGGCCGGCCGCGTGCACCGACGACGGATTGCCGCCGATGGCCAGCGCGCACGCCACGGCCTCGGCCGCTTCCGGCCGCACCGGCGCGGTGGCGTTGTAGTCGAGGTAGACCGCGCTCACGCCGCCACCGCCGCGTTGGGCCGCAGCCGCCCGGCCACCACGTCGGCCAGCGACACGCTCGCCAGGTAATCCTGCACCTGCCGGCCCATCTCGGCCCACAGGTCGTGGGTCAGGCACCGCTCGCCCTTCGACATGCAGCCGACCGAGGCATGGCCGCCGCAGCGGGTGGCGTGCAGCGGCTCGTCCACGGCCCGCACGATGTCGACGATCCTCGTCTCCGCCGCCGCCTTGGCCAGCCGATAGCCGCCGCCGGGGCCGCGCGTGCTCTTGACCAGGCCCTTGCGCCGCAGCCGCGCGAACAGCTGCTCCAGGTAGGACAGCGAAATCTCCTGCCGCGCGGCGATCTCGGCCAGCGTCACGGCGCCCGCCCCATCGCGTCCCGCGAGGTCGGTCATGGCCATGACGGCGTATCGGCCTTTGGTGCTGAGGTGCATCGATGCGCCTCCTTCACTTAAAATCGCGCGCTTTCCGGCAAGCCTGTGTTACAAGCCGCCGCCTCGCCGGACGCCCGTGCGGCGGCTGCCTTTTCAGGTAGGCGCGGGGTGTAGGAAAACCAAGCGCAGCGGTCAAGTATTCGGCCCGCGCAGGGAATTGATGGAGACGACATGCCTGAGGTGGTTCTGACCGGCGCGGCCGGGCGGATCGAGGGACGGTATTCTCCGGGCAAGCGGGACAACGCGCCCATCGCGCTGATCCTCCACCCGCACCCGAAGGCCGGCGGGCACATGAACAACCCCGTCGCGGTCCAGCTGTATCACCTCTTCATGAAACGGGGCTTCGCGACCCTGCGCTTCAACTTCCGGGGCGTGGGCCGCAGCCAGGGCGAGTTCGACCAGGGCATCGGCGAACTGGCCGACGCCGCCACGGCGCTGGACTGGCTGCAGACGAGCAACCCGGCCGCCTCGCAGACCTGGGTGGCCGGCTACAGCTTCGGCGCGTGGGTCGGCATGCAGCTTCTGATGCGCCGGCCGGAGACCGACGGCTTCATTAGCGTCTCGCCGCCGACCAACATGTACGATTTCAGCTTCCTGGCGCCCTGCCCGGCGTCGGGCCTGATCCTGCACGGCACGGCCGACACCGTCGTCCCGCCCGTCGAGGTCGAGAAAGTCGTCTCCAAGCTGCGCACCCAGAAGGGCATCGTCATCGACTATGACCTGGTGGACGGCGCCACCCACTTCTGGGCCGAGCACCTGCCGGAGGTCGAAAAGCGCGTCGGCGGCTACCTCGACAAGCGGCTCGAAGCCGACCCGGCTTAACTAAACCCGTCATCCCGGA
>DASVBC010000005.1:0-151009 GCA_036376035.1 Caulobacteraceae bacterium
TGAAGACGGGGCTGATCGCGGTGGCCTTGGCCATGTAGCTGCGATAGGCGCCCGCTTCCTCGATGACGCTGGGCGCCAGGGTGACGGTGGGCAGCGGCGGCGGTGGCGGGGGCGGCGGGGGAGGCGGGGCTTCCTGGGCGCAGCCGGCCAGCACGGCCAGCGCAAAGCCAAACGCCGCGAATCTGGGGGAAAAACGAAGCATGGGCGGAGTTGTCCTCCGGGACATTGGATGACGCCAAGCATTTTCGGCGACGCTGACCACAATGTGACAGCCCCGCGTTAACCGTGTTTTGACAAGCGGAGCCGCGCGAACGGCGCCTCGCCGGTCAGTCGAACAGTTTGGAGACGGATTCTTCGTTGGCGATGCGGCGTATGGCCTCGCCGATCAGCGGCGCGCAGGAGACGATGCGAACCTTGTCGCTCGCCGTCACTTCGATGGAGTCCGTGACCACCAGTTCCCTCAGCACCGAGGCCCCGACCCGCTCGACAGCGCCGCCGGACAGGACCCCGTGGGTGACATAGGCGCTGACCTCGGTGGCCCCGGACTCCATGAGCGCCTTGGCGGCGTTGCACAGGGTGCCGGCCGAATCGACGATGTCGTCATAGAGGATGCAGCGGCGGCCGGAGACATCGCCGATGATGTTCATGACCTCGCTCTGGCCCGGCGCCGGGCGGCGCTTGTCGACGATGGCGAGGTCGGCGCCCAGCCGGCTGGCCAGCGCCCGCGCCCGCACCACCCCGCCGACGTCCGGCGAGACGATCATCAGGTCGTCGGTCTTGCGATAGTGGCTCTTGATGTCCTCGGCCATTCGCCGCGCGGGCAAGAGGTTGTCGGTCGGGATGTCGAAGAAGCCCTGAATCTGGCCGGCGTGCAGGTCCATGGTCAGCACCCGGTCGGCGCCGGCCCGGGTGATCAGGTTGGCCACCAGCTTGGCCGAGATCGGCGTGCGGCCGCCGGTCTTCCGGTCCTGCCGCGCATAGCCGAAGTAGGGCACCACCGCCGTGATCCGCCGCCCCGACGCGCGCTTCAGCGCATCGATGCAGATCAGCAGCTCCATCAGGTTGTCGTTGGCCGGGTAGCTGGTCGACTGGATGACGAAGACGTCCTCGCCGCGCACGTTCTCGTCGATGGTGACGAAGACCTCGTTGTCGGCGAAGCGCTTCACCTGCGCCTTGGTCAGCGGAACGTCGAGATATTCGGCGATCGCCTGCGCGAGCGAGCGGTTGGAGTTGCCGGCCAGCAGCTTCATTTACGGACGACTCGCATGACTTGAACGCCTGCGAGGGCTTCTAGGCAGGGGAGCCGCGCGGCGCAACTATTCGATCATGATCGCCGAGAGGAGGCGGCCGTAGTCGCTTTCGCCGCGGTGGTTGGCGCGGCGGTTGGAGAAGAAGAGGTCTTCCTCGGCGCAGGTGTCGCGGCCGACCCATTCGGCCTCGGCGACCCCGCCGCGTTCCAGCCGGTCGAGGACGAAGGCGGGGAGGTCGAACATGTGCTTCCCGTCGGCCTCGGCGGGGCGGAAGAAACGCTCGGCGCCCGGCTGCTGGGTGGTGAAGCGCTCGAAGAACTCGGGGCCTACTTCGTAGGAGTTCGGGCCGATGCAAGGCCCCACCGCCGCGACGATGCGCGAGGGGTCGCCCCCGTGGCGCTTCATCAGCTCCAGCGTCGCCTCGACCACGCCGCCAAGCGCCCCCTGCCAGCCGGCGTGGGCGGCGGCGACCAGGTGGGCGTCCGGGTCGACGAACAGCACCGGCGCGCAGTCGGCGGCCAGCGCTCCGACCGCCAGCGAGGGCCAGTTGGTGACGATGGCGTCGGCCTGCGGGCGATAGGGTCCCCACGGCGCCTCGGCGAACACCGCCTGGGCCGAGTGGATTTGGTAGCAGGTGTTCAGCGCGTCCGGCATCAGCCCGAACCAGTCGGCGGCGCGGCGGCGGTTCTCGGCCACGTCGGCCGGCTCGTCGCGCGAGCCCCGGCCGACGTTGAGGCTGTCATAAACCCCGGTCGAAACGCCGCCCCGCCGCGTGAAGAAGGCGTGGCGCAGGCCCGCCACCTTGCTCAGCAGCGGCGACTGGATGGTCGGCAGATCGCTCACTTCGCCTCCTCGAAACCGGGCGGGACGGGGCCGTCGGCAAAGACGCACGCGGCCTTGAACAGCTCTCCCATCTGGTCGGGCGAGACGAGTCGATCAAGCTGGCGGCCCAGCGTTTCCGCCTGATCGGGCCGGGCGGCGGCGAGCGCGGCGGCGCGCTGTTCGACGCCAAGGCGCCTCAGGAACGCGCCCTGGGTGAGGATCGCCGTCCTCGCGCCCGCCTTGCGCGCGGCCGCCAGCACGGTCGGGAAGTCCGCGTGCACGGTCAGGTCCGCTTCGCCGGGGCAGGCGAGAGGATCGACCTTCCGGTGGCCCTTGAGCGCCTGCAAGGTGTCGCCGAAGCCAGGCTCGCCGCGGCCATAGTCGATCAGCAGAGCCGCGCCGCCGTCGACGCAAATGCGCTCGCCGACCAGCTGGCCGAACGCGGCCTGGGCGGGCGAGACCTCCAGCACCTGCCCCGCCGTCCCCTCCGGCAGGTCGGCGGCGGGCGGCGGCACGGGCGTATAGCCGAAGGCCAGGCTTTCGTCCGAGAGCCCCACCCGCCGCTCGGCCCAGCCGCTGTCGGTGCGCATGAACTGGCGCGCGGGCAGGCAGTCGAGGAGTTCGTTGGCGATGAGGATCACCGGGGCGCCGGCCGGAATCTCCGACAGATCGGCCGCCCAATGCCCTTCACCCAGCCGCTCAAGCTGCTTCGCCTTTAGCGGCGCCGACGTCTCCACCAGCCACACCTCGGCGGCGTCCAGGAACCCCGGCGCCACCTTCGCCGCGCGCAGCATGTCGCTCATCAGCGTGCCGTCGCCCGGTCCCACCTCCACCAGCCGCACCGTCGGCGGCGAGCCCAGGCGCATCCACACCTCGGCGGCCCACAGGCCGATGAGTTCGCCGAACATCTGGCTGACCAGCGGGGCGGTGATGAAATCGCCGCCCTCCCCCAGCGCGGGATGCGTGGCGTAGTAACCGCCGTGCGGATCGTGCAGGCAGCGGTGCATGTATTCGGCGACGGTGAGCGGCCCGGTGTGGGCGATCTCCGCCCTCAGACGCTCAAGCAGGCTCATCGGCCGAGGCGAGCGGCGGCTGGCGA
Organism: Caulobacteraceae bacterium; assembly: GCA_036376035.1. Classification (GTDB taxonomy): domain Bacteria; phylum Pseudomonadota; class Alphaproteobacteria; order Caulobacterales; family Caulobacteraceae; genus Caulobacter. The sequence goes on from DASVBC010000005.1 coordinate 3,172, forward strand.
AGGCCGCGCCAGATCAGGAACAGTCCCGCCAGCGCCATCGGCGCCGACAGCAACATCCCCATCGTCAGGCCGAGCGGAAAGTGCGGCATGAAGCTGTCCGGCTCGCGCACGTTCTCCAGGCTCATGCGGAAGACGGCGTAGGCCAGCAGGAATAGCCCGGTCACCGCCCCGCGCCGCTGCAGCCACAGCCCCCGGTGAGTGGCCAGCCGCAGGATGACGAACAGCACAATCCCTTCCAGCGCGGCCTCATAGAGCTGGCTTGGGTGGCGCGCGACCGGGCCGCCGCCCGGGAAGATGATCGCCCAGGGCGCATCGGTCGGCCGGCCCCAGAGCTCGCCGTTGATGAAGTTGGCGATGCGCCCGAAGAACAGACCGATGGGCGCCGACGGCGCGGTCAGGTCGGCCAACCGCAGCAGGTCCGCCTTCTGGCGCAGGGCGAACCCGATCAGCGCCAGGGTCACCCCGATCAGCCCGCCGTGGAAGCTCATGCCCCCGTGCCAGACCATCAGGATCTCGAGCGGATTGGTGGTGATCAGCCGGGGCGCATAGAAGAGGATGTAGCCCAGCCGACCGCCGATGATGACGCCCAGCGTGATCCACAGGACCAGGTCATCCAGCTGCTGGGCGTTGATCGGCGGCTGGGTCGGCCCCCACAGGCGCGGCGTCTTGATCTGGCGCCCGGCGTACCACCAGCCCAAGAGGATGCCGGCCACATAGGCAAGGGCGTACCAGCGGATCGCAAACGGACCGATCTGGAGAAGGACGGGGTCGAAATCGGGAAACGGCACGGGGCTTCCTTATGACGCTGCGCGGCAAAGCATGGTTTAGCGGGAAACCCCTTCGCTTTCACCAGCGCTTTCCCATATTGCAGAGCGCAAAGTGAAAGGTGCGGCCATGCAGACGCAAAACCCCTTCCTCGACGAGATGGCCAAGCTGACGACGGCCGCCATGGGCCTGGCCCAGGCCGCCAGCGAGGAGGCCAAGTCCGCCTTCCGGGCTCAGGCCGACAAGGTCGCCGCCGAGTTCGACCTCGTCCGCCGCGAGGACTTCGAAGCGTTGAAGGCCGAGATCGCCGCCCTGCGCGCCGAGGTCGCCGCCCTCAAGGCCGCCGGCCAGCCGCCCTCGGACGAAGCCGCGCCCGGCGCTTAGATCATCCACAATTTTCCGTAAAAAGGCGCTTGTGACGGCGCCCGCGAAGCAGACTAGGCTCCCTTGTCGGGAGGCGATTCATCTCGGACGCACTCCGCGCCCGAGGCGCCTTCGAGGGGGAGTTTAAGACCCATGGACACCCGCCCCGACGAAGACGAAACCCTGCTGGCGCTCGACCCTTTGGAAGTGGTCGAGCATGTGCTGAACGCCGAGCAGCTGACCTTCGACCGCACCGAGGACGGCGACCTGGCGTTCGCGCTGGCCGGCGACTGGACGGACTACGAGCTGTGGTTCGCCTGGCGCCCCGACGCCGAGTGCCTGCAGCTGTGCCTGTCCATGGACCTGACGGCGGGCAAGGAGGTTCGCTCGGCCGTCTATGAGCTGGTCAGCCTGATCAACCAGCGCGTCTGGCTGGGCCACTTCGAGGTCTGGGCCGAGGACGGGGAGGTCATCTTCCGCAACGCCATGGCCCTGCCGGGCGGCGAGCGGCCGACGCTCGCCCAGGCCGCGTCCATGATCGACGCCGGGGTCGAGGCCGCCGACCGCTTCTACCCCGCCTTCGACTTCCTGGTGCGCGGCGGCAAGTCGCCGCAAGAGGCGCTGGCCGCCTGCATGTTCGAGACGGTCGGGCGGGCCTGACCTTCACCCGCTCATCCCCGCGAAAGCGGGGACCCAGGTGTTTTTCGTTGCGGGCCCGGCGGCTTTCATAAAAAGCCTAGGTTTCCGCTTTCGCGGGAATGAGCGGAATTGGGGGAGCCTGTGACACCCATTCTATTGCTGGGCGCGGGCCGGATGGGCGGGGCGCTGATCGAGGGCTGGCTCAAGGCCGGCGCCTTTGCGGCCTCCGACATCATGGTCCGCGATCCGCGGCCCGGACCGCTGCCGCCGGGCGTACGCATCAATCCAGCCGACCAGGACCTCGCCGCCGCGAAAACGGTGGTTCTCGCCGTGAAGCCACAGATCTGGCGCGAGACGGCCGGCGTCGCCGCCCACCTTGCCCCTGACGCGGTGATCGTCTCCGTCGCCGCCGGTGTGCGCGCCGCCGACATCGCCCAGGCGTTCGCCCGCAAGGTGGCGCGGGTGATGCCGACGACAGCCGTGGCCATCGGCCAGGGCACGGCCAGCCTCTACGCCGACGACCCCGTGGCCCGCGCCCGGGCCCGCGCCCTGCTGGAGCCGGTGGCGACGGTGGTGGATCTCCCTAACGAGGGGCTGATGCATGCGGCGACGGCCGTCTCCGGCTCCGGCCCCGCCTACCTCTACGCCTTTGTCGAAGCCCTGGAGGCGGCCGGGGTGGAGGCGGGCCTGGACGAGGCCGCCTCGCGCCAACTCGCCCGCTCGACCGTCACCGGCGCGGCGGCCCTGCTGGCCCAAAGCGGCGCCGAGCCTTCGGACCTGCGCAAACAGGTCACCTCGCCCGGCGGCACGACGCAGGCGGCGCTGGAGGTGATCCTGGCCGAACTGCCCGACCTCATGGCCCGGGCGGTCGCGGCGGCTGCCCGCCGCTCGGAAGAACTCGGCTCTTAAACTCCGCTCATCCCGACGAAAGTCGGGACCCAGTCCTGTCCAGTCAGCACTTCGCTGGAAAGTCCTGGGCCCCGGCTTTCGCCGGGGTGAGCGGATGATTAGGTTCGGTGCATGGACGCCGAAGACGACATCCTCGACCGCGCCGCCACGGCCGCGCTGGAGCTGGCCATCACCCACCCCTGGCGGGACGTCTCCCTCCGCGAGATCGCGCTCAAGGCCGGAATCCCCTTCGCCGAACTCTACGAGAAGGCGCACGGCAAGGCCGGGGTGATGGCCCACCTGTCGCATCGCTTCGATCGCGCCGCCCTCGCCACCGCCGACAACGAGGAAGCCGACGTCCACGACCGCCTGTTCGAGGCGACCATGGCGCGGATCGAGGCCATGGAGCCGCACCGCAGCGGCCTCGTCGCCATCAGCCGCGCCGAAAGCCCGCTGGTCATCGCCAGGCGCCTGCCGGTCACCGCCCGCGCCATCCTCGAGGCCGCCGGGGTCGACGCCACCCCGCCGCGCCTGGCCGCCATGACGGCGGTGTGGACGCGCGTCCTTCAGGTCTGGCGCGACGACGAAGGCGCGCTGAACCGCACCATGGCCGAGATCGACAAGCGCCTGAAACAGATGCGCGAGCAGCTCAAGCGGATCGGCGCGGGCTTCTAGCCACGCTCGAACAACAGGCTGGGCGAGCCCTTGAACAGGGTCTCGGCGAACTGGCGAAAGCCGTTCTTCTCCGCCACCCGGATCGAGGGCGCGTTCTCGGGGCTGATCATGCAGACCATGCGCGCGCCGCCGAAATGCGCATCGCCCCAGTCGGCCGCCGCCCGCACGGCCTCGGTGGCGTAGCCCTTGCCGTGCGCGGCCGGCGCCAGCGCCCAGCCCAGTTCCGGCATACCCTCGAAGCTTGGCTGCATCTCACGCTTGAAATCGGCAAACCCGATGTCGCCGATGAAGGCCCCGCTGGCCTTGTCCTCGACCGCCCAGTAGCCGAACCCCAGCGCCTCCCAGTGGCCGATGTAGCGCAGCAGCCGGCTCCAGGTCTCCTCGCGCGTGGAGGGCCGCCCGCCGATGAAGCGGGTGACCTCCGGGTCCGCCCACATCGCCAGCATCGGCTCGAAGTCGGCCAGCCGGTGGCGGCGCAGGCGAAGGCGCTCGGTTTCGACCACGGGCACGGCGCTCATCCGGGCAGCCTCACCGTGGCGCGAAGGCCGCCGAGCGGGGAGGGGGCCAGGGTCAACTCTCCGCCATGCCCCCGCGCCACGTCCCGCGCGATGGCCAGGCCCAGCCCCACGCCCTTCTCGTTCTGGTTTCGCGACTCATCGAGCCGGTTGAACGGCTTGAAGGCGTCCTCGTAGCGGTCGGGCGGGATGCCGGGCCCGTCGTCGTCGACCATGATTTCCACCCCGCCGGTCGGCGTCGGCTGGACCAGCACCCGCACGTGCTCGCCATGGACGGCGGCGTTCATGATGAGGTTCGACAAGGCCCGCTTCAGCGCGATCGGCCGCACATGCACCTCGACGTCCGGCTCGGCCTCGATGCGGACCTTGGCGCCGGCCCGAGCCGCGCCCTCGCTGACCTCCTCGATCAGGCGGCGCAGGGTGACGGTCTCGACGGCCTCGCCGCCCTCGCCGCGGGCGAAGGCGAGGTATTCGTCGATCATGTGCTCCATCTCGGCGACGTCGGTCTTCATCGCCTCCGTGCGCTTGGTGGCGGGCGCCAGCGCCAGTTCCAGCTTCAGCCGGGTCAGCGGGGTCCGCAGATCATGGCTGACCGACGCCAGCAGCGCCGTGCGCTGGTCGATGTAGCGCTGGATGCGCGCGCGCATGGCCAGGAACGCCTGCGCCGCCTGGCGCACCTCGCGCGCGCCGTGCGGCTTGAAGGTCGGCTGGTCGACGCCCTTGCCGAACGCCTCGGCGGCGCTGGCCAGCCGCTCGATGGCGCGGACCTGGTTGCGGATGAAAAGGATCGCCACCGCCGTCAGCAGCAACGTCGCCAGCGCCATCCAGAAGACGAAGATGTGCCCTTGCGTCGCGAACGCCCGGTCGCGCGGGGCGATGATGCGAAGGACGCCCTCCTTCACCTGCACGCGGATGTCGACGTAGGCGGGATAGCGGGTGGTGTCGAACCAGAACGGCTGGTCCAGCCGCTCGCTCAGCGCCCGGTCCAGCGAGCGGTCCAGCGCAAACAGCGCCGTGCGCCGGTTCACCGGCAGCGTGCGCCCCTCCTGCAGGGCGATGGACAGCGACAGCGAGTCCTCGGCGCGCTTGGCCAGGGTGTCGATGGTCTGGGGCGTGGGGTCGTCCTGATAGCTCTCGACCGCCCAGGCGATGTCGCCGGCCAGCCCCTCCGACAGGCGGCTGTTCACCGTGTCCCAGTGGGCGTTGAAGAAGATCCAGGTGACGACCACCTGCATGATCGCGACCGGCAAGACGATGATCAGCAGGGAGCGCCCGAACAGGCTCGTCGGCAGCCAGCGCTTGATGGTGGGCAGGCGAAGGCGGCGCATCAGTCCGGCGCCAGGCGATAGCCGATCCCGCGCACCGTCTGGAGATAGCGCGGGTTCTTCGGGTCGGCCTCGATCTTGCGGCGCAGGCGGGTGACCTGCACGTCCACCGCCCGGCCGGTGGCGTCGGCGGTTCCGTGGGCCAGCTCCATCCGGTCGACCGGCGCGTTGGCCGCCTTCGCCAGGCGCCGCAGCAGATCGACCTCGGCCTCGGTCAGGCGAATCAGCTCGCCGTCCCGCGTCAGCTCACCGCGCTCGATGTCGAAGGCGCAGGCGCCCAGCGACAGCGACTTTTGCGGCTCTTCCTTGGGCCCCGCCCGGCGCAGGATCGCCTCGATGCGCAGCAGCAGCTCCTGCGGCTCGAACGGCTTGGCGAGGTAGTCGTCGGCCCCCAGCGACAGCCCCTCGATCCGGTCCTCCGAGTGCCCCCGCGCGGTCAGGATCAGCACCGGCGTCTGGTCGCCCGCCCGCGCCCGCAGGCGTTTGGTGAAGGAAAACCCGTCCTCGCCCGGCATCATCACGTCCAGCACGATCAGGTCGAAGTCGAAGGTCTGCATCAGCCTATGGGCCGCCGCCGCGTCCGCGGCCGCCGTCACGCGGAACCCCGACCTCGTCAGGTATTCGCCGATCAGTTCGCGGATGCGGTTGTCGTCGTCCACGACCAGCAGGTGACGGTCACTTCTCATCGCGCCGCCCCGTTGACGAAAAACGCCTCCGGGCGTCTAAAGCCCGCTCCCATAGCAGAGGAGGCTTGCGCCTTATGTCTCTCGTGCCTTTCGACGATCGCGACGGTTGGATCTGCCTGGACGGCCAGTTCGTGCCCTGGCGCGAGGCGAAGGTGCACGTACTGACGCACGCCCTTCACTACGCCTCGGCTGTCTTCGAAGGCGAGCGGATGTACGGCGGTGAGATTTTCGAGCTGACCCAGCATACCGAGCGTCTGTTCCGGTCGGCCGAGATTCTCGACTTCCAGATTCCCTACACGGTGGCCGAGATCGACGCCGCCTGCAAGGAAACCTGTGCAAGGAACGGCCTGACGGACTGCTACGTCCGCCCGATCGCCTGGCGCGGGCCCGAGCAGATGGGCGTTTCGGCTCAACAGACGAAGGTGCATGTGGCCATCGCGGCGTGGGAGTGGCCCAGCTACTTCAAGCCCGAGGAAAAGGCCAAGGGCATCCGCCTGACCTTCGCCAAATACAAGCGCCCCTCGCCGGAAACCGCGCCGACGGCCTCGAAGGCGGCGGGTCTCTATATGATCTGCACCCTGTCCAAGCACGCCGCCGAGCGGGAGGGCTACACCGACGCCCTGATGCTCGACTGGCGCGGCTATGTGGCCGAGAGCACCGGGGCCAACATCTTTCTGGTCAAGGACGGGGTGATCCACACCCCGACGCCCGACTGCTTCCTGGACGGCATCACCCGCCGCACGGTCATCCGGCTGGCGCGAGAGCGCGGCTTCGAGGTGGTGGAGCGCCACATCCCGGGCGAGGAACTGCCGAGCTTCTCGGAGGTCTTCATCGTCGGCACCGCCGCCGAGGTCACCCCCGTCGCCGAGATCGGCCCGCACACCTTCCGGCCGGGCAACATCAGCCTGTCGCTGATGGATGACTACGCGCGCCTGGTGCGGCGCGAGCTTCAGCCCGCCTAGGCCAGCCAGGTCTCAGGGCGCGGATGGGCCTGGTCTTGCGCCAGGTACACCGCGCCCACGACGCAGCGGATCAGGAACCACAGCCAGATCGCGCCGAAGGCAAACGCGCTCGCCATCACGATCGGGATGCCGATCAGCACGATGGAGAGCACCAGGCCAATGGTGAAGGCCGCGAAGGTGATGAGCAGCAGCGGCACGGACTTCCAGAAGGTGCTGATCAGGAAGTCGTAGTGGCTCTTCTGTTTCTCCGAGGCGCTGTCGCGGCAGACGTAGGCCATGATGACGCCGATCACGATGGTCAGCCCGTGGGTCAGGCCGATCAGGTACAGCGCATAGACGATTGCCGGCAAAACCCGCTCGTCCTGGGTGGACGCGGTGGGCGGCGGGGTCGGGGCGGCGGCGGGCTCTGACATCGCGGGCTCCTCAAGGCTCGACCATAAAGGTGGTGGGGCCCGCGCCGCGTTGCAAATTAAGCTTGTGTCACCCGCGCACGGCGGTGATCTCGACGCCCGCGGCGGCGGCTTCCGGGGCCAGCGCCTGGGGCTTTTCGACCCGCACCCGCGCCCGCGTCACCCGCGGGTCGTCGAAGCAGCGCTCGGCCAGCCGCTCGGCGAACACCTCGACCAGCTCGATATGGCCGCTGGCCGCCAGCTCGCGGGCGGCGGCGGCGATGGTTTCGTAGTTCACCGTGTCGCCCAGCCGCTCGAACCCGGCGGCGGCGACATCCAGCTCCACATCGACGATCAGCGGCTGCAGCCGTCCCCGCTCGTGGGCATAGACCCCGACCTCCGCCTCCAGCGCGATGCCGCGCACGAACACCTTCGTGGAGACCACGCGGGCGGCTGAACGCGGCGGGTTGTCGGGGAGGGGGGCGCTCATTCGCTGATGTCCGGGGTCTTCCAGCCAAGGTGCTGACCGCCGTCGACGGCGATCATCTGGCCTGTAACGGATGGTGCGTCGATGAGGTAGCGCAGCGCCGCCGCGATCTCCTCCGGCGTCGCGCGGCGCTGGAGCGGCACGTTCCTCGCCTCCGCCTCGAAGTCCTCCGGCCGCTGGTGGATGGAGGGCAGCGTCGGGCCCGGCCCGATGGCGTTGACGCGGATGCGCGGCGCCAGCGCCTGCGCCATCGTCCGCGTCGCCCACCACAGGCCCGCCTTGGAGACGTTGTATGAGAAGAACTGCGGGTTCGGCCGCCAGACCCGCTGGTCGATGATGTTGACCACCAGTCCCTCGCCGCCCCGCGCCGCGAACGCCTGCGTCAAAGCCAGCGGCGCATGCAGGTTGGCATCGATGTGGGCGTTCCAGGTCTCAGCCGTGAAGGTCTCCAGCCGGTCGTCGAGGAACACCGAGGCGTTGTTGACCAGCAGAGTCACCGGACCCAGCGCCGCGCGGACCTCGTCGATCAGCGCCGCCGGGTTGTCGGCAAGGTCGGCGGCAAACACCGCCGCCTTCACGCCGTGCGCGCGGCAGCTCTCGGCCGTCGCCTCGGCGTCTTCGGCGGACTCGCGGTGGTGGACGGCGACGTCAAAGCCGGCCTTGGCCGCTTCGATGGCCAGCGCGCGGCCGATGCGGCGCGCACCTCCCGTGACGAGAGCGGCGCCACGTCCGGGCATCAGTCGATGCGGCCGAACTCGTAGAGGTTCAGCGCGGCGAAGGCGATGACGAAGAGGGCGATGACGCCGAGCGCGACCATGGACCGGTTCCTCAAATCAAAAGTCACGGCGGCTTTAGCCGGGCCTCGCACGCTCCGCAAGGTTCCCGCTTCCCCCACCGCCCCGCCGGTGATTAAAATGATTGTTTGAAAAACGAGGGCCGCGCCCCCCGGCGGCCGATGCGGGAAACGCGAAGGATCAGGCTATGCGCGAATATCTGAAGTTCTATATCGACGGTCAGTGGGTCGATCCGGTCACCCCCAAGCAGCTCGACGTCATCAACCCCGCCACCGAAGAGGTCTGCGGCCACATCTCTCTGGGCAGCGCCGCCGACGTGGACGCCGCCGTCAAGGCCGCCAGGAAGGCCTTCGAGACCTGGTCCGTCACCAGCCGCGAAGAGCGGATCGACGTGATGGAGCGCATCATCGCCGAGTACCAGAAGCGCTACGAGGACATGGCCAAGGCCATCACCGAGGAGATGGGCGCCCCGTCGTGGCTGTCCCAGCGCGCCCAGGCGGCCATGGGCATCGGCCACATGCAGACCGCCGTCGAGGTGCTGAAGAACTACAAGTTCGAGGAAGACCGCGGCACCACCCGACTGGTCAAGGAGCCCATCGGCGTCTGCGGCTTCATCACGCCGTGGAACTGGCCGGTGAACCAGATCGCCACCAAGGTCGCGCCCGCCCTGGCGACCGGCTGCACCATGGTGCTCAAGCCCTCGGAAATCGCGCCCTTCAGCGGCTACATCTGGACCGAGATCATGCACGCGGCGGGCGTTCCGGCCGGCGTCTACAACATGGTCAACGGTGATGGCCCGACCGTCGGGGCGGCGATCAGCTCGCACCCGGACGTGGACATGGTCTCCTTCACCGGCTCGACGAGAGCCGGCATCGAGGTGGCCCGCAACGCCGCCCCGACCGTCAAGCGCGTCCACCAGGAGCTGGGCGGCAAGAGCCCCAACATCATCCTCGAGGACGCCGACTTCAAATCGGCCGTGGCCGGCGGCGTGCGCTCGGTGATGATGAACTCGGGCCAGTCGTGCAACGCCCCGACCCGCATGCTCGTCCCGCAAAAGCGCATGGACGAGGTCATCGCCATCGCCAGGGAAACTGCCGAGCAGCACACGGTCGGCGATCCCAACGGCAACAGCCTGATGGGCCCGGTGGTCTCCGAGACCCAGTGGAACAAGATCCAGGGCCTGATCAAGAAGGGGATCGAGGAGGGCGCCACCCTCGTCACCGGCGGCCCCGGCCGGCCGGAGGGCCTGGACAAGGGCTACTTCGTCAAGCCGACGGTCTTCGCCAACGTCAAGAACGACATGACCATCGCCAAGGAGGAAATCTTCGGCCCGGTCGTGGCGATCCTCGGCTATGACACGGTCGATGAGGCCGTGCAGGTCGGCAACGACACCGAGTACGGCCTGGCGGCCTACGTCTCGGGGACCGATCCGGCCAAGGTGCGCGAGGTGGCCAGCCGCCTGCGCGCCGGCCAGGTGAACCTCAACGGCGCCCAGCCCGACATGATGGCCCCCTTCGGCGGCTACAAGATGAGCGGCAACGGCCGCGAGTGGGGCGACCACGCCTTCGCCGAGTTCCTCGAGACCAAGGCCGTCCTCGGCTACTCGCCCAAGCAGGCGGCGGAGTAAGAACAGCTCCCTTCTCCCTGGATGGGGGAAGGGCCGGGGATGGGGGTGGCGCCGCTTCCGCGGCTGCTGCCTCCGCGCCTTATCCTGAAACTATCCCACCCCCATCCCAACCCTTCCCCCATCCAGGGGGAAGGGCTTTAGTGGGCCCATGACCGACCTCTCAAAAGTCCGCTCCGTCGCCGACGTCGCCCGCGTGCAGGCGCGCGAGCACCCGGACGCGCCGGCGATCTTCTTCGAAGGCCGCACGACCACCTTCGGCCAGCTCGAGGAGATGTCGAACCGCTGCGCCAACGCCCTGCTGGCCCACGGGCTACAGCCCGGCGACAGGGTGGCGGTGCTGTCGAAGAACAACGACGACTTCTTCGCCCTGTGGCTGGGCGCGGCCAAGGCGCGGGTGACGCTCGCGCCCGTCAACTTCCGCCTCGCCCCGCCCGAGGTGGCCTTCATCGTCAAGGATGCGGGCGCGAAGATGCTGGTCTGCGGCGCCGACTTCGCCGACGTGGTCGACATCATCCTCGCCGACTGCCCGGAGGTTAAGGGCCTCGTCCAGTTCGAAGAGGGCCACCCCCGCTGGCCGTCGTTCCGCGACTGGATCGCGGCGCACCCCGCGACCGACCCGAACCTCCCGGCTAAGCCCGACGACGACGTCATCCAGCTCTACACCTCCGGCACCACCGGCCTGCCCAAGGGCGTGCAGCTGACGCAGGCCAACTACATGGCCCTGTTCACCATGGCGCTGGAGGCTGGCTGGGCGAAGTACGAGGCCGGCAAGACCAACCTCGTCTGCATGCCGCTCTTCCACGTGGCCGGCGTGAACACCGGCCTTCTCGCCCTGCTCCAGGGCGTGCGGATCGTCATCATGAAGGACGTCGAACCGGTCCTGATGCTGCGCCTGATCGAGGAGCAGCAGGTCGCCTACGCCTTCCTGGCGCCGACCATCATCAACATGCTGCTGAACACGCCCGGCATCGAGCAGGTCGATTTCAGCCGGCTGGAGCGCGTCTTCTACGGCGCCTCGCCCATCGCCGAGGACACCCTGGTCAAGGCCAAGGCGCGGTTCGGCGCCGACTTCACCCAGCTCTATGGCCTGACCGAAACCATCGGCGCGGCGACCTTCCTGCCGCCGGAGGACCATGAGGAAGGCCGAAACAAGCTCCGCTCCTGCGGCATCCCCTGGCCGGGCTTCGAAATCCGCGTCGTCACCCCCGACGGCGATGTCGGCGGCCCGCACGAGGTCGGCGAGGTCCAGATTCGGGGGCCGGGCGTCATGAAAGGCTATTGGGCCAGAGCCGAAGCCACCGCCGAGGCCATCGATTCCGACGGCTGGTTCAGGTCTGGAGACGCCGGCTACTTCGACGAGGAGGGCTACCTCTACATCCACGACCGGGTGAAGGACATGATCGTCTCGGGCGGCGAGAACGTCTATCCGGCCGAGGTGGAGAACGCCCTGTTCGGCGCCCCCGGCGTGGCCGACGCCGCCGTCATCGGCGTGCCGGACGAGCGCTGGGGCGAGGCGGTGAAGGCCATCGTCGTCCTCCAGCCCGGCGCCAAACCCGACCCGGACGCGATCATCGCCCACTGCCGCGGCAAGATCGCCGGCTACAAGGTCCCCAAGTCCGTGGACTTCGTCGATGTCCTGCCGAGAAACCCCTCCGGCAAGGTCCTGCGCCGCGAACTGCGCAAGCCCTACTGGGAAGGCCGGGGAAGGTTGGTGGGGTAAACCCGCCCCCGCAACAAACTCCGTCATCCTCGGGCTTGTCCCGAGGACCCAGAAACGCAGACGGCGCAGAACGAAGCTGCGCCGTCGAAACTTGTCTTGGATCGCCTATGTATCTGGATCCTGGGCACAGGGCCCAGGATGACGTGGATTGTTGTGAAGGCCCTTAGCCCGTCGGCTCGGACGCCTTGGCGGGGGTCTGGGGCTGGGTTTCGGTCGGAGCCTGGGCCGCGCCCGAAGCAGGGGCTTGGCTCTCGGCCCCTTCCGCGCCCGCCGCCGCCGCGTCTTCCGCCGGCGCCGCCACGGCCGGGTTCGGCGCGGGGAAGGGCAGCGAGGAGCCGAGGCTGTGCAGGTAGGCGATGATGGCGATGCGGTCTTCCGGCTTCTTCAGGCCCACGAAGGTCATCTTGGTGCCGGGGATGTGCTTTTGCGGCGCCTTCAGGAACTCGCCCAGGTCCTCATAGTCCCACTTGCCGACCTTGGCGCCGTGCTCGACCATGGCGGTCGAGTAGTTGAAGCCCGGGTGCGTCCCCGGCTTGCGCCCGACCACGCCGTACAGGCCAGGGCCCGTGCCGTTGGCGCCCGACGGGTCGAAGCTGTGGCAGGAGGCGCACTTGGCCGCAACGGCCTTGCCCGCCTCGATATCGGCGACCGGCAGCACCGTGCCCCAGTCGATCGGGGCTTCGGCGGCGGGGCCGCCTTCGCCGCCGCCCTCGGCCACCGCGATGGCGTAGCCCGGCTTTTCCGGCGGTTCCTGCTCGAACACGACAGCCGACACTTCCCGCAGAAGGAACACGGCCAGACCCGTCGCGAGAACCGCGCCGGCGATCTTGTTGAACGTGAGGTCGCTCACTCTTGAAGGCCCTCTAGCGGCCCGCCAGGCGAGCCTGTTGCAGCGGGAATCCCCGCCCCCGTTGTTGCGCTCGGCTCTCTTACACGCTACCGCCGCACGCGCAACGGGGGCAGCCCGAGAAGTCGGCTCAAACCATGAAACCGGTCATCCTGATCCCCGCGAGAATGGCGGCCACGCGGTTGCCGAACAAGCCGCTGGCCGACATCGGCGGCGCGCCCATGATCGTCCGGGTGCTGCAACAGGCCGAGCGGGCGGGCGTCGGCCCCGTCGCCGTCGCCGCCGGTGACCGCGAGATCGTGGAGGCCGTGGAGGCCGCCGGCGGCCGCGCCATCCTCACCGACCCGAGCCTGCCCTCCGGCTCCGACCGCATCCTGGCGGCGCTGAACGAGATGGGCGGCGACCATGACGTCGTCATCAACCTGCAGGGCGACATGCCTTTCGTCGAGGAGCGGGTGCTGATCGCCTGCGCGGCCCTTCTGGCCAACGAGCCCTCCTGCGACATCGCCACGGTGGTCGCGCCGGAGGCCTCGCCCGCCGACCGCGCCAACCCGGACGTGGTCAAGGCGGTGCTGGCGCTGAAGGACGGCGCCCAGGCGGGCAGGGCGCTCTACTTCACCCGCTCCACTCTCTATGGCGATGCGCCCATCTGGCGGCACATCGGCATCTACGGCTATCGCCGCGCGGCGCTGGAGGCGTTCAACGCCGCCCCGCCCTCGCCGCTGGAACAGCGCGAGAAGCTGGAGCAGTTGCGCGGGCTGGAGCTTGGCCTTAGCTACTGGGCCGCCATCGCCGAGGCCGCCCCCATCTCGGTGGACAACCCGTCTGACCTCGAAGCGGCCAGAGCCTACGCGAGCGCCAACCCATGAGCCTTCCCAAGATCGCCTTCCAGGGCGAGCCCGGCGCCAACTCCCACGAGGCCTGCCGCGAGCATTTCCCGGGCCATGAGGCGCGGCCGTACGCCACCTTCGAGGAGGCGTTCGAGGCGATGAAGTCGGGCGAGTGCGAACTCGGCATGATCCCGGTGGAGAACTCCATCGCCGGGCGCGTCGCCGACGTGCACCACCTGTTGCCCAGCTCCGGGCTGCACATCATCGGCGAGCGCTTCAAGCCGATCCGCTTTCAGCTGATGGCGAACAAGGGCGTGAAGCTGGAGGCGGTGAAGACCGTCTCCTCCATGGCCATCGCCCTGCATCAGTGCCGCAAGTCGCTGAAGAAGCTCGGCGTCACCACCGAGGCTGTCGGCGACACGGCCGGGGCCGCCCGGATGCTGGCCCAGCACCCGGACCCCACCCGCGCGGCCATTGCCCCGGCGCTGGCGGCGGAGATCTATGGCCTCGATATCCTCCTGCGCGACATCGAGGACGAGCGGCACAACACCACGCGCTTTCTGGTTATGACGGCCGAGAAGGAGCCGCCGCGGCCCGACTTCACCAAGCGCTGCATCACCAGCTTCGTCTTCCGCGTCCGCAACCTCCCGGCCGCGCTCTACAAGGCCATGGGCGGGTTCGCGACGAACGGGGTGAACGTCACCAAGCTGGAGAGCTACATGGAAGGCGGCGCCTTCACCGCTACCTTCTTCTACGCCGAGGCCGACGGCCGGCCCGAGGACCGCAACCTCGCGCTCGCCTTCGACGAGCTGAAGTTCTTCTCCGACAAGTTCGAAATCCTCGGCGTCTACCCCGCCGACCCCTTCAGGGACCGGGTCTAACCAGCGCTATGCAAGCTTGGCAGTTCAGGCCAAGCTCACCCCAGCTTTAACAAAGCCTGGGGAGGCAAAAGCTCATGGGTAATCTCTACACTGTTCCCGGCGCCGTTCTGACGCTGGTGGTCTGGTCCCTGATCGTCTGGGTCTGGATGTACGCAAAGCGTATCCCGGCCATGCAGAAGGCGGGCATCCAGCCGGACGACGCGCGCCATCCGGGCTCGCTCAACGTGCTGCCGGAGAGCGTTCGCAACGTCGCCGACAACTACAACCACCTGATGGAACAGCCGACGATCTTCTATGCGTTGGCCTTCTATGCGTTGGCGGTCGGGCATGAGGGGACGACCATGGCCGTCGGCCTGGCCTGGACCTACGTGGTCCTGCGGGTGATCCACAGCCTGATCCAGTGCACCATCAACCGCGTCATGCTGCGCTTCACGGTCTTCTCGCTGTCCACGATCGCGCTGATCATCTGGGCGGTGATCGAACTGATGGCGGTCCTTTAGCCCTAGAAAACCCTTCCCCCATCGAGGGGGAAGGGAGATCAGGTTTCTTCGGCCCACGCCTTCACGAGGTGGTGGGCGATCGCCAGAGGCGGCGGCGCCCACAATCCCTTCAGTTCACCCGCGAGCAGCTGACGCGCTTCCTCGCGGGTGAACCAGCGGACTTCCTCCAGCTCCGTCTGGTCGGGGCTGGCGTCCTCGTTCTCGACCTCCGCGATCAGCCCGACCATCAGCGACGACGGCCAGGGCCAGGGCTGGGTCGAGTGGTAGCGCACCGACAGCGTCCGCAGCGCCGCCTCCTCCATCAGCTCGCGCGCACAGGCCTCCTCCAGGCTCTCGCCGGGCTCCACGAACCCCGCCAGCGCTGAAAACATGCCTTTTGGCCAGGCCGCCTGGCGGCCCATCAGGCAGCGCTCGCCCTTCACCGGCAGCATGATCACCACCGGGTCGGTGCGCGGGAAGTGCTCGGCGTTGCAGGCCGGGCAGACCCGCTTCCAGCCGCCGTCGGCCACCAGGCTGATCTCGCCGCAGGCGGCGCAGTGGCGGTGCTTTCGCCGCCACTCGAACATCGCCTTGGCGGTGGCCAGAATGCCCGCGTCCGTCGCCGGCAGCTGCAGGGCCACGCCGCGCAGGTCGGTGAATTCGCCCACGCCCTGCAGCGGACCCTCGGCCGGGTTCAGCCCGCCCTCGAGGTCGATGGCGAACACCGCCGTCTCCTTCCAGAGACCCATGAACAGCAGCCGCTCGGGCCCTCCGGCCAGCTCCCGCGCCATGGCCGCGGGCAGGTAGGCGATCCGCGGGCCCTTGCCGGCGTCCTCCACCAGCGGCTGGCCGTTCCACAGCGCCACGGCCAGCGAGGAGGCATCCTCCAGCTTCTCCGCCAGCCAGGCCTCGTCCAGCCGCCGGTCGCTCGCCCGGTCCAGCGGATTTCCCGCGAAGATGTGACTGTAGAAGGAAAGCGTCATGCGCTCCTCGTGGCCCAGCGGCCGGCCGCGGGCAAGCCCCGAGGGGAACCTCACCGGCGCGAGCGGGTTTTTCGGTGAACCCTCCTATGTCGAGTACCTGACATATGACACCTGCCTTCGACACCCTGCCTCCCGACGAGCGGGCGCGCCGCTATCGCGAAATGGCCGAGCACACCAAGGCGCTCGCCGCTCGCGTGAACAACCCCACCCTGCGTGAGGCCTACATCGAGCTGTCCGGCCGCTGGCGGGCGCTGGCCGATTCGACCCAGCGCAGCTTTGCGCCCCGCGAGGAGCGCTGAACCCGGCCTTGCGCTTGGCCGCGACGGACGCGATATAGGCCCCGGAGATCGGCGACGGGCGGACGCCTCGCCAACCTGGTCAGGGCCGGAAGGCAGCAGCCACAACGAGTTACGCTCCGGGTCGTTGTCCGGTCTCCACCTTACCCACAGCATTATGTTCCGCTCATCCCCGCGTCCTTCGACACGCGCTCTAGCGAGCGCTGCTCAGGATGACGTAGGGTGGGGCCGTACAGAATCCGTCATCCTGAGCAGGCGCGGAGCGCCGTGTCGAAGGACGCACAGCCCAGGTCCCATGACCGACACCGACATCACCCTCGAAGACGACGCCCAGGAGCCCGATCCGAACACCGTCGATATCTTCGGTGCAGAGCCCGCGCCCGCCGCCGAGCCGTCGGCCGCCTATACGGTGCTGGCCCGCAAGTACCGCCCGCGCACCTTCGAGGACCTGATCGGGCAGGAGGCGATGGTGCGCACCCTGCGCAACGCCTTCTCCAGCGGCCGCATCGCCCACGCCTTCATGCTCACCGGCGTGCGCGGCGTCGGCAAGACGACCACCGCGCGCCTGCTGGCCCGCGCCCTGAACTACGAAACCGACACGGTTCACCAGCCCACCGTCGACCTGGCGGAAGAGGGCCGGCACGACCGCGCCATCATCGAGGGCCGTCACATGGACGTCCTCGAACTCGACGCCGCCTCGCGCACCAAGGTCGACGAGATGCGCGAGCTGCTGGACGGCGTGCGCTACGCCCCGGTCGAGGCGCGCTACAAGGTCTATATCATCGACGAGGTCCACATGCTGTCGACGGCGGCGTTCAACGCGCTGCTGAAGACGCTGGAGGAGCCGCCGCCCCACGCCAAGTTCATCTTCGCCACCACCGAGATCCGCAAGGTCCCGGTGACCATCCTCTCGCGCTGCCAGCGCTTCGACCTGCGCCGGGTCGAACCCGACATCCTCCTCAAGCACCTCGAAGGCATCTGCGCCCGCGAGGACGCCAAGGTCGAAACCGACGGCCTCGCCCTGATCGCCCGCGCCGCCGAAGGGTCCGTCCGCGACGCCCTCTCGCTGCTGGACCAGGCCATCGTCCAGGCCGAGCGCGGCCAGGTCGTCGGCGCCGAGATCGTCCGCGACATGCTGGGCCTGGCCGACCGCGCCGCCACCATCGGCCTCTTCGAACAGGTGGTCAGCGGCCAGACGGGACCAGCGCTGGAGAGCTTCCGCTCTCTGTGGGGCTTCGGCGCCGATCCGGCCCAGGTGATGCTCGACATGCTCGAGCACTGCCACGGCGCCTCGATCTCCAAGGCCATCGGCCCCGAGGCCCTGACCCTGCCCAAGGACCAGGCCTCGCGCCTGGCGGGCGTCGGCGCCAACGTTTCGGCCGGGACCCTTTCGCGCCTGTGGCAGATGCTGCTCAAGGCGCATGACGAGGTCCGCCGCGCGCCCGACCCGGCCGCCGCCTCGGAAATGGCCATCATCCGCCTCTGCTACGCCGCCGAGCTGCCCGGGCCCGAAGAGGCGCTGAAGATGCTCCAGGGCGGCGATCCGGTCGGCGGCGGCGGTTCGCCCGCACCGTCGGGCGGCGGCGGCGGAGGAGGCGGCGGCGTGACCGCCGCGGCCCGCAGCATGGCCGCCCCCCGCCCGCAGCCCGAACAGGCGCCGACGCTCGCTTCGTTCGAAGATGTCGTGGCGCTGATCGACGCCCGCCGCGACATCGGCCTCAAGCTCGACGTCGAGCGCTTCGTGCGTCCGATCAGCTTCCGCCCCGGCGCCGTTACCTACGAGGCCGCCCCCGGCGCGCCCGCCAATCTCGCGGGGCGCCTGGTCGCGCGTCTGAAGGAATGGACCGGCCAGCCCTGGCTCGTCGCGGCCGAAGGCGGCGGCGGGGCCGAAAGCGCCTGGGAGCGCCAGAAGCGCGAGGAAAAGGAAGCCAGAGCCCAGATCGAGGCCGACCCCTTCGTGCAGTCGATCATGAGCGCCTTTCCCGGCGCCCAGATCGTCGAGGTCCGCCAGCTGGCCGCGCCGGAGGCCGCGCCTCCTATTGAACCAGAAGATGATGACGCCTAACCCCGTCATCCCGGCCGAAGCGCAGCGGAGAGCCGGGACCCAGGGGCGGCCGCTCGGCCGTCTGGGTCCCGGATCAGCCTGTCGGCTGTCCGGGATGACGCGTTTTTATGGGAGCGTTCGATGAAGGACCTGGGCGCGCTGATGAAGCAGGCGCAGGCGATGCAGGCCAAGCTCGCCGAGGCGCAGGAGAAGATCGCCGCCCTCACGGTCGTCGGCTCGGCCGGCGGCGGCGCGGTCAAGGTCACCATGACCGGGACCAACAACCTCTCGCGCGTCGAGATCGACCCCGACGCCATGGACGACGCCGAAACCCTTGCCGACCTCATCGTGGCCGCCCACGCCGACGCCCGCCGCCAGATCGAGGCCCAGCAGCAGTCCCTGATGGCCGAAGCCGCCGGCCCGATGGCGGGGATGAACATCCCGGGATTGAAATTTTAACTCCGCTCATTCCCGCGAAGGCGGGAACCCAGGCTTTTTCTGACGGCCGCCGAGCCCTTCGATAAAACACTTGGGTCCCCGCCTTCGCGGGGATGAGCGGGAACAAGGCAGCGCATGGCATCTTCAGCTGGACCCGAGATCGAACGGCTGATCGGGCTGTTGTCCAAGCTCCCGGGGCTTGGGCCGCGTTCGGCGCGTCGCGCGGCGCTGGCGCTGCTAAAGCGGCGTGACCAGCTGCTGGGTCCGTTGACCGAAGCCCTGGCCGAGGCCCGCGACCGGGTGAAGACCTGCTCGGTCTGCGGCAGCCTCGACACCACTGACCCCTGCGCCATCTGCGCGGACCAGAGCCGCGACGCCTCCCAACTGCTTGTGGTGGAAGAAGTCGGCGCCCTGTGGGCCATGGAGCGCGGCGGCGCTTTCCGGGGCCGCTACCACGTCCTCGGCGGCCTGCTTTCGGCGCTGGACGGCGTAGGTCCGTCGTCCCTGCGCATCAACGAACTCACCGGCCGAGCCGGGAACGGTGAAGTCCGCGAGGTCATCCTCGCCCTGCCGGCTACCGTCGATGGCCAGACCACCGCCCATTACCTCGCCGAGCGCATCGCCCCCACCGGCGCGTCCGTCACCATGCTGGCCAGAGGCGTCCCCGTCGGCGGCGAACTCGACTGGCTCGACGACGGCACCATCGCCCAGGCCCTGCGCGCTAGGCGTCCGGCGTAGGAATGCGCACCCGCCCGTCCGCCTCGATCGGCCAGAACGGATTCCAGCCGATCTCCCACAGATGCCCGTCCGGATCGGCGAAGTAGCCGCTGCGCCCGCCCCAGTCGGTATCCCGCGCCGGCTTCGTCACCTTGGCCCCCGCGCGCTGCGCCTCGGCCAGCACGGCGTCGACCTCGCCCTTCTCCCGCACGTTCAGCGCCACCGACATCAACCCGCCGGCCGGCCGCTCCACCCCGGCGTCCTCCGCGAGCCCGGTGAACAGCCCGACCACCAGCCCTGGCCCCACGTTGAAGAAGACCACCTCGCCCTCCACGCTCATCGCCGGCGTCCAGCCCAGCCCCTCCACATAGAACCGCCGCGAGCGCTCCAGGTCGGACACGCCCAGGGTGATCAGTGAGACACGCTGCTCCATGGTCTTTCTCTCCGACTCCGGTTAGATTGAGAACGTAGCATGAACTTTTCGGGGCCCGCCATGCTGGAGTCCATCGCCGTTGTTCTGGGTCTGGCTTTCGTCGGCGCCCTCGTCCTGTGGCTGCGCGAGCGCGGCAATGCGCGGGTGCTGGCCGAGAAGCTGCGCCTGCAGGAGGACGCCCGCGAGACCATGTCCGAATACCTGCGCGCCCAGGCCCGCGAGAGCGCCGGCGCCGTGGCCGAGGAGCTGGTCAAGCGCGCCGACGAGAGCTTCAAGAACCGCGAGCAGCTGGCCCAAGCCCGCCTCGAAGCCCAGCTGAAACCCGTCGCCGACACCCTCGCCAAGTTCGAGCAGCAGGTGCAGGCCATCGAGAAGACGAGAGCCGAGGAAACCGGCGGCCTCAAGCAGCAGATCACCGCCCTGATGCAGGCCTCCGAAGCCACCCAGGCCGAGGCCCGCAAGCTCTCCGCCGCCCTGCGCCGGGGCGCCGGCGTCCAGGGCCGCTGGGGCGAACAGACCCTGCGCAACGTGCTGGAGGCCGCGGGCCTGACCAACCACTTCGACTTTTCCGAGCAGTTCTCCATGGAAACCGAAGAGGGCCGCCGCCGCCCCGACGTGAAGGTGCGCATGCCCGGCGGCGCGGTCTTCGTCATCGACGCCAAGTGCTCGCTGAACGCCTTCCTTGAGGCGCAGGAGTGCGCCGACGACACCAGCCGCGACGCCGCCTTCGCCCGCCACGCCGCCAGCGTGCGCACCCACATGACCGGACTGTCGGCCAAGTCCTACTGGGACCAGTTCGCCGGCGAGCGCTCGCCCGACTTCGTGGCCATGTTCGTCCCGGGCGACGGCTTCCTCGCCGCGGCGCTGGACCGCGCGCCGGACCTGATGAGCGACGCCATGAACAAGCGCGTGCTGCTGGTGACGCCGACGACCCTCTTCGCCCTCTGCAAGGCCGTCGCCTATGGCTGGCGGGTGGAGGAGCAGTCGGCCAACGCCGACAAGGTCGTGGCGCTTGGGCGCGACCTCTACAAGCGCCTTTCGGTCATGGGCGGCTACGTCAGCCAGATGGGCAAGGCGCTGGAAGCGGCCGTCGGCAAGTACAACCAGTTCGTCGGCTCGCTCGAGACCCAGGTGATGAGCCAGGCCAAGAAGTTCGAGGACCTCAAGGTCGATCACGAAGGCAAGGAACTGCCCCAGCTGGAGGCCGTCGAAACCGGCCTTCGCCCCCTGGCCAAGCTGGCCCCCGTGGAGCCGGCGGAGTAGGCCGGTCCTTGACCCCCGCCACGCCTGACCCTACCTCGCAGCCATGGCTATCCGCCCCATCCTGACCGTCGCCGACGCGACGCCCGTGCTGAAGCAGAAGTCGCTGCCCGTCGAACAGGTGGACGATGAGCTGCGCGCGCTGATGGATGACATGCTGGAGACCATGTACGACGCGCCCGGCATTGGCCTGGCCGCCATCCAGGTCGGCGTGCCGCGCCGCGTGATCGTCATGGACCTCAGCCGCGAAGAAGGCGTGAAGGAGCCGCGCTACTTCGTGAACCCGGAGATCCTCTGGGCCTCCGAAGAGACCCTCCCCTATGAGGAAGGCTGCCTCTCCGTCCCCGAAGTCTTCGACGAGGTCGAGCGCCCGGCCCGGGTGAAGCTGCGCTACCTGAACTACGACGGCGAACAGGTCGAGGAGGAGGCCGAGGGCCTCTACGCCGTCTGCATCCAGCACGAGATGGACCACCTCGAAGGCGTCCTCTTCATCGACCACCTCTCGCGCCTCAAGCGCGAACGGGCGGTCAAGGCGGTCAAGAAGGCCGCGAAAGCTGCCTGACCCACAAACCGCTCATCCCGCGGGTTTGTCGGACCGCTCCTCGTGAGCGTCGCGCACCTCGTTCGTCACCTTCCGGATGCCCGCGCCGCCGTCCTTGGCCGCGGCCTTGAGGGCGTCGCCGGCTTCCTTGACGTCCGGGTCCTTCTTGATCTCGTCGCAAGCGCCCAGCGCCAGAAGGGCGACGGCGAGGGCGGCGGGCAGGGTCTTCATCGGCGGTCTCCGCATTGGGCGGCGCTTTCCCGCGCCGCGTTCGGCAGCTAAACCGCGCTCATGCGTCTAGCGTTTCTCGGCACGCCCGACTTCGCGGTCCCTTCGCTGGCGGCCCTGATCCAGGCCGGCCACGAGATCGCCTGCGTCTATTCCCAGCCGCCCAGGCCGCGCGGCCGGGGCCAGCAGCTGCAACCCTCGCCCGTCCACGCCTTCGCCGAGGCGCGCGCCATTCCCGTGCGCACCCCCGCCTCCATGAAGACGCCTGAGGAGATCGAGGCCTTCCGCGCGCTCGCCCTCGACGCCGCCGTCGTCGTCGCCTTCGGTCAGATCCTGGTGCGCGAGGTGCTGGAGGCGCCGAAGTTCGGCTGCTTCAACCTCCACGCCTCTCTGCTCCCGAGGTGGCGCGGCGCCGCCCCGATCCAGCGCGCCATCATGGCCGGCGACCACCTCACCGGGGTCAATGTCATGCGCATGAGCGAGGGCCTGGACGAGGGTCCCGTCGTCCTCTCCGCCTCGACCCACATCGATGCGCTGGACACCGCCGGCACGCTGCACGACCGCCTCGCCGAGATCGGCGCCGGTCTGCTGGTCGAGGCGATGGACGAAGTCGCCCACGGCGTGGCGACCGAGACGCCACAGCCGCTCCAGGGCGTCACCTACGCCAAAAAGATCACCCCCGCCGAGGCGCGCATCGACTGGACCCGCCCGGCCCACGACATCGATCGCCATATCCGCGGCCTCTCACCCGTCCCCGGCGCCTGGTTCGAGGTGGGCGGGGTGCGGGTGAAGGCGCTGCTGTCGCAGGCCGGCGAGCTCGACGGCGCCCCGGGCGAGGCGCTCGACGAACAGCTCCTCATCGGCTGCGGCGAGGGCTCGGTCCGCATCCTGCGCGCCCAGCGCGAGGGCAGGGGCCCGCAGGACACCGCCGACTTCGTGCGCGGTTTCCCCGTCGCGGCCGGGACCAAGCTCAGCTGATGCCGCGCTACCGGCTCCTCGTCGAGTACGACGGCGGCCCTTATCGGGGCTATCAGGCCCAGGGCGACCAGCCGACCGTGCAGGACAGCATCGAGCGGGCGGTGAAGGCCTTCTGCGGCGAGGCCGTGCGCCTCCAGGCCGCCGGCCGCACCGACACCGGCGTCCACGCCACCGGCGCCGTCCTTCACGTCGATCTGGAGAAGGACTGGAAACCCGCCGTCGTCCGCGACGCCCTCAACGCCCACCTCGTCCCCGAGCCGATCTCCGTCCTCGAGGTCGACGTCCCCGGCGGCGACTGGCACGCGCGGTTTTCGGCCAGGGAGCGCCGCTACCTCTACCGCATCCTGAACCGCAAGAGCCCGCCCGCCCTCGACCAGGGCCGCGTCTGGCATGTGAAAAAGCCGCTCGACGTGGCGGCCATGCACGAGGCCGCCCAGGCCCTCGTCGGCCACCACGACTTCACGACCTTCCGTGACGTGGGCTGCCAGTCGAAGTCGCCGGAAAAGACCCTCGACAGCGCCTCGGTCCGCCGCGAGGGCGAATACGTCCTGCTCGACTTCGCCGCCCGCTCCTTCCTCCACCGCCAGGTCCGCTCCATGACCGGCACCCTGGCCGAGGTCGGCGCCGGCCGCTGGACAAAGGCCGACCTCATCGCCGCCCTGGAGGCCCGCGACCGCAAAGCCTGCGGCCCCGTCGCCCCGCCCGATGGCCTCTACTTCGTGGGGGTGAGGTACTGAGCCAAGATGCTCCCCCTATGGGGGAGCTCCCGCGAAGCGGGTGAGGGGGCAGCTCAGGAATTCCCCCTACCCCGGCTTCGCCGGGACTTCCCCCATAGGGGGAAGATCTAGCCCGCAAACCGCTCGAAATACCGCTCGATGATGCGCTGGTAGGCCCGCGCCAGCGCCTCGATCTCCGCCACCGGGGTGCGTTCGTTGACCGCGTGCATCGTCGCGCCCACCAGGCCGAACTCCACCACCGGGCAGAGCGAGCGGATGAACCGGGCGTCCGAGGTGCCGCCGCTGGTCGACAGCTCCGGCTCCACGCCCAGCGCCTCGCGAACGCCGGCCGCCACCACCTCCGTGAACGGTCCCTCGCGCGTCAGGAAGGCCTCGCCGCTGATCAGCGGCTTCAGCACCACGCGCCCGGAAAACCCCTCGTTCGCGGCCCGGCACTCGCCCTCCATCCACTCCACCAGCTCGGCGCCCTTGTGGGCCGGGTTGAAGCGGATGTTCAGCCGCGCCCTCGCCACGGCGGGGATCACGTTGGTCGCGGTGTTGCCGACGTCGATGGTGGTGACCTCCAGGTTCGACGGCTGGAAGCCCTCATACCCCTCGTCCAGCACCCGCGACTGCAACCGGTCCAAAAGGC
The DNA here is from genome assembly GCA_036376035.1 of Caulobacteraceae bacterium. Classification (GTDB taxonomy): domain Bacteria; phylum Pseudomonadota; class Alphaproteobacteria; order Caulobacterales; family Caulobacteraceae; genus Caulobacter. Next base: position 27,330 of record DASVBC010000005.1, read on the forward strand.
GCACCAGCACCGGGATCGGATTGGCGGCCTTGTGCGGATAGGCGACGTGCCCCTGCTGGCCTTCCACGTCGATCCAGACGTTGACGCTGCCGCGCCGCCCGACCTTGACCATGTCGCCCAGCCGCGCCGAGGAGGTCGGCTCGCCGACGATGCAGTGGTCGATCACCTCGCCCTCGGCGGCCAGCGCTTCGACAACCCTCCTGGTGCCGTCCTGCGCCATGCCTTCCTCATCGCCGGTGATCAGGAAGCTGATCGAGCCGGCGACCTCCACCGCCGACACCGCGGCCACAAAGGCGGCGATGGCGCTCTTCATGTCCACCGCGCCGCGACCGTACAGCACGCCCTCGCGCACCTGCGCCTCGAACGGTCCGGCCTGCCAGGCGCTCTCGTCGCCGACCGGCACGACGTCCGTATGGCCGGCGAAACACAGGTTCGGCCGCGCCGTCCCGCGCCGGGCGTAGAGGTTTTCGATCTCGCCGAACTTCATCCGCCGGCAGGCAAAGCCCAGCGCCTCCAGCTCGCGCTGGAGCACGTCCATCGCCCCCTCGTCGGCGGGCGTCACCGAAGGGCGGCGGATCAGGGCCTGGCTCAGCGCCACGGGATCGACGGGAAAGCTCATCGCCGCTCCTTATCGCGACCCGCGCATCTGAGCTACACTGCAGCTATGAAGAAGATCGATCTCGCCCAGGCCGAATACCTGACCGGCGCCCGCTATCCGGCGCCCCACGACCAGCCTTGCCTGACGCGCGAGCGCTGGCGCCTGGGAGATGTCGCCGGGCTGACCCAGTTCGGCGTCAACCTCCTGCGCCTGCCGGCCGGCGCCTGGTCGAGCCAGCGCCACTGGCACACCCACGAGGACGAGTTCGTCCATGTGCTCCAGGGCGAGGTCGTGCTGGTCACCGACGCCGGCGAGGAGGTCCTGCGCGCCGGCGACAGCGCCGGCTTCAAGGCCGGGGTCAAGGACGGCCACCACCTGATCAACCGCTCCGACCGCGACGCCCTGGTGCTGGAAGTCGGCGGCCGCGACGACGCCAACGACTGCGGCGAATACTCCGACATCGACATGATCTTCACCCCCGCCGGCTTCGCCCACAAGGACGGCACGCCCTACTAGTCCCACCAACCCCGACCGCCCCGGCGAAGGCCGGGGTCCAGATGGAATAGCTCAGACGTGGGTTCTAAGGACGCTGAGCTGATCCAGTCAGTCTCTGCGCCTTGAGATCTGGGCCCCGGCCTTCGCCGGGGTGAGCGGAGAAGGGGGTTAGTCCCGCAACAGCTCGTTGATCGAGGTCTTCGACCGCGTCTGGGCGTCCACCGTCTTGACGATCACCGCGCAGTAGAGGTTCGGCCCGCCTTCGTGCGCGCTCGGCATGGAGCCTGACACCACCACCGAGTAGGGCGGCACATGGCCCCGGAACCGCTCGCCGGTCTTGCGGTCGATGATGGTGGTGGTGGAGGTCAGGAACACCCCCATCGACAACACCGACCCCTGGCCGACGATGACGCCCTCGGCGACCTCGGCGCGCGCGCCGATGAAGCAGTCGTCCTCGATGATGGTCGGGTTGGCCTGCAACGGCTCCAGCACCCCGCCGATCCCCGCGCCGCCGCTGATGTGGACGTTCTTGCCGATCTGGGCGCAGGAGCCGACCGTCGCCCAGCCGTCCACCATCGAGCCCTCGTCGACATAGGCGCCGATGTTCACGAAGCTCGGCATCAGGATGACGTTTCGCCCGATGAAGGCGCCGCGCCGCACGATCGAGCCCGGCACGGCGCGAAAGCCCGCGGCCTCGAACTTCGCCGCGTCCCAGCCCTCGAACTTGCCGGGCACCTTGTCCCACCAGGGGCCGACGCCCCCGCCGCTCGTCATCACGCTGTTGGGCGTCAGGCGAAAGGACAGCAGCACCGCCTGCTTGACCCACTGGTTCACCACCCACGCGCCGTCGACCTTCTCGGCCACCCGCACCTTGCCGGCGTCGAGCAGGGCGAGCGTCTCTTCCACCGCCTCGCGCACCTTGCCGGTGGTCGCGGTCGAAACCCCGTCCCGTGCTTCCCAGGCCGCTTCGATTTCGCGTTGCAGGTCGGTAGTCATCATCAGCTCCGAAGGCGGGCGGCGGTCAGAAAGCCCGCCAGGTCGTGGGTCCTGTGGTGCACGAACGCCGCCGTGCTGGCGCCGGCATTAGCGCCCACGAGCACGGTTGTCATGCCAAGCTCCGCCGCCGGTTTCAAATTGCGCTCGGAGTCCTCGAAAAACGCCGTCTCCCCCGCCACCACCGCATGCCGCGCCGCCAGCTTCTCGAACGTCTCCGGCGAGGGCTTGGGCACATAGTCGGCCGCGGCGATGTGGAAGACGTCCTCGAACAGCTCGGCCAGCCCCATGTGGCCCAGCACCCGCTCGGCGTGGCGGGCCGATCCGTTGGTGAAGACCAGCCGCCGTCCCGGCAACCGCGCCAGCGCGCTCGCCAGCTCGGCGTCCAGCGAAATGCGGTCCAGCGCCACGTCGTGCACCTCCTCCAGGAAGCGCTCGGGATCGACGCCGTGGTGGGCCATCAGCCCGGCCAGGGTGGTGCCGTGCTCGAACAGGTACTTCTTTTGCAGGGCCAGGGCGTCCGGCGCCGGCAGGCCTGTCTCGCGGGCGACGAACTGCGTCATCCGCCCCTCGACCAGCGTCATGAACTCACACTCGGCCGGGTAGAGGGTGTTGTCGAGGTCGAACAGCCAGGTCTCGACGTGCGTCAGGTCGGCGGTCACCAACACCTCTCCCTCCCCTTCATGGGGAGGGTGGCTCGCGAAGCGAGACGGGTGGGGCTGTGGCCGAACTCCCCCACCCGACGAGGCAAGCCTCGTCTTCCCTCCCCATGAAGGGGAGGGAGAGGTGTTCTTGCCCTCATGCCCGGATCAAGGTCCCCGCCCCGTGCTCGCTGAACAGCTCGACCAGCATGGCGTGCGGGCGGCGGCCGTCGAGGATGACCACCGCATCGACTCCCGCCTCGACGGCCGCGATGGCGGTTTCGAGCTTGGGGATCATGCCGCCGGTCGCGACGCCGTCCTCGATAGCCTTCCTCGCCTCCGCCACCGTCAGCTGGCGGATCAGCTCGCCGTCCTTGTCCAGCACGCCGGCCACGTCGGTCAGCAGCAGCATGCGCTTGGCCTTCAGCGCCCCGGCCAGGGCGCCGGCGACCGTGTCGGCGTTGATGTTGTAGGTCTCGCCGCTCTCGGACACCCCGATGGGCGCCACCACGGGCACATAGTCGTGCTCGGCGTGGATCAGGGCCTGCAGGATCTGCGGGTCGATGTGGGTCGGCTCGCCCACGAAGCCGAGGTCGATGACCTTCTCGATGTTGGAGCCGGGGTCGCGCTTGGTGCGCGTCGCCTTCTCCACGGTGATCAGCCGCGCGTCCTTGCCCGACAGCCCCACGCCCCGCACGTCCGCCTCGCGGCCCGCCAGGGTGATCCAGTTGGCGATTTCCTTGTTGATGGCGCCGGAGAGGACCATCTCGGCCACCTGCATGGTCGCCTCGTCGGTCACCCGCAGACCGTCGATGAAGGTCGACTTCACGCCGGCCTTGTCGAGCATGGCGCTGATCTGCGGCCCGCCGCCGTGGACGACGACCGGGTGCACGCCGAGCAGCTTGAGCAGCACCGCGTCGGCGGCGAACAGGCGCGCGACCTCTTCCTCGCCCATGGCGTGGCCGCCGTATTTGATGACCACCGTCTCGCGGTCATAGATCTGGATGAAGGGCAGGGCCTCGGCGAGGGTGCGGGCCGTCGCCCATCCCCGCTCCTGGGTCTTTTGCGTCAAGGGCTCTGCTCCCCGTTACGGCGGCGCGTCAGATAGCGGACCCTCGCCGCCGCAACAACCACTTCGTCATCCGGGGCCTACCCCCTCCGTCATCCTCGGCCTACCCCCTCCGTCATCCTCGGCCTTGTGCCGAGGACCCAGAATTGAGGCGTTGCAAGCTCGTCAGGTGCGTTGGCCAAGACAGCGGCTAACCACCTTGCGCCTCGTCTCTGGGTCCTCGGGACAAGCCCGAGGATGACGCGGAAATTTAGATCGAAACCCCGCACGCCGCCGCGATCTCCGCCCGCAGCGTCGGGATCCCCGCGCCCTTCTCGGAGGAGGTGGCCAGCACGCGCGGGAAGGCGGCGGGGCGCTTGGCGATGGCCTTCAGCGTGCGGTCGGTGACCGCCTCGACCTCGGGCGCCTTGAGCTTGTCGGCCTTGGTCAGGACGATCTGGTAGGACACCGCCGACTGGTCCAGCGCATCCAGCGCCTCCTTGTCGACTTCCTTGAGCCCATGGCGGGCGTCGATCAGCAGATAGACGCGCTTGAGGTTGGGCCGTCCGCGCAGGTAGTCGCGGCCCAGGTTCTGGAACTTCTTCACCTCGGTTCTGGAGGCCTTGGCCCAGCCGTAGCCCGGCAGGTCGACCAGCCGCAGCCGCTCATCCAGCACGAAGAAGTTCACCTCGCGCGTGCGCCCCGGCTCATTCGATGCCCGCGCCAGGTGCTTTTGGCCGACCAGCGCATTGATCAGGCTCGACTTGCCGACGTTGGAGCGCCCCGCGAACGCCACCTCCGGCAGGTCGGCGGGCGGCAGGCCGTCGATGGCCACCGCGCCCATCATGAACAGCGCCGGCCGGGCGAACAGCACCCGCGCGGCCTCGATCTCGTCGTCGCTGAAGAGCGGCTCGCTCACGCGGGCTTGGACCGGAAGCGGCCGAGCACCTTGTCGATCGGATTATCGACGCCGAACCGGCGCATGATCACATACTGCTGCAGGATCGAAAGCAGGTTGTTCCACGACCAGTAGATCACCAGGCCCGCCGCGAACGGCGCCAGCATGAAGGTGAAGACGATCGGGAAGAACTGGAAGATCTTCTGCTGCATGGGGTCGGGCGCGGGCGGGTTCATCGCCTGCTGCAGCCACATGGTGAAGCCCATGATCAGCGGCCACACCCCGATGTGCAGCGAGCCGTTTAGCAGGCCCCCGATCATGGGCGCTGTGGCCGGGTCCCACGGGATGGCGCCGAACAGGTTCCAGATGGTCGTCGGATCGCGCGAGGACAGGTCGTGGATCCAGCCGAAGAAGGGCGCATGGCGCATCTCGATGGTCACGCTCAGCACCTTGTAGAGCGAGAAGAACACCGGGATCTGGATCAGGATCGGCAGGCAGCCCGACAGCGGGTTGATCTTCTCGCGCTGGTACAGCTGCATCATCTCCTGCTGCAGCTTTGGCGGGTCGTCCTTGTACTTGGCCTTCAGCTCCTCCATCCGGGGCTGGACCTTCTTCATCTTGGTGATCGACTCGTAGCTTTTGTTGGCCAGCGGGAAGAACACGATCTTCACCAGGACGGTCAGGCCAAGGATCGCCAGGCCGAAGTTGCCGACCAGGTGATAGAGCTGCTCCAGCACCCAGAAGAACGGTCGGGTGAAGAAGAACAGCCGCCCCCAGTCCACCGCGTCGTCCAGGCGCGGGATGTTCTCATCGTCCTGATAGCGCTTGAGCAGCGGCACGACCTTGGCGCCGGCGAACAGGCGCGTGGTCTCGGTGACCTGACGGCCGGGCGGAATGGCGCGCGGCTGGCCGACGTAGCTGGAGTCGTAGATGTCGACGCCCCGGTCGGTGGTCACCCGGAAGGCGCCGGTGATCTTCTCGCTCTGCTGCGGGATCACGGCCGCCAGCCAGTACTTGTCGGTGATGCCGAGCCACCCTCCGGTGGAGGCCTCGCTGACGGTCTTGTCCTTCTTCCAGGCCTTGTACTTCTTCAGCGACAGATTCCCGTCAAAGACGCCGATGGCGCCCTCGTGGACGATCTGGCTGCCGCCGTGGGCCTCGGGCAGGCCCTGTCGCTGGACCGAGGCGTAGGGCGCCAGCGTCACCGCCTGGGCGCCGGTGTTGGCCACCGTGTCCTCGATGGTGAACAGGTAATGGTCGTCGACCGACACCTTGCGCGTGAAGACCAGACCCTGCGGCGTCGAGTGGGTCAGCACGATCGGATGGCCCGGCGACAGCGGCCCGCCCTCCTTCACCTGCCAGATCGTGTTGGAGGTCGGCAGGCCGGGCAGGTTGTCGCCGGTCCAGCCGAACTCGGCGAACCAGGCCTGCTTGGCGCCCTCGGGCCGGAACAGCTCGACCGGCGGGGAGTCCTTGTCCTCGGTCTCGCGGAAATTCTTCAGGTAGAGGTCGTCGATCCGCGCGCCCTTCAGCGTCAGCGAGCCGGCGAGCGCGGGCGTATCGACGGCGATGCGCGGGGTGGCGCCCTTGGCCTGGTCCCTCGTCAGCGGCTGCGGCGCGGCGCTCGCGGCGGGGACGTCGGGGGCGCTCGGCTGGCTCTGGCCGGCCACGGCGCTTTGCGACTTCAGGTCGGCCTGACGACGCTTGGCCGCCGGCTCCAGGACGAAGAACTGGTAGGCGACGAGGATGACGAGCGCAAAGACGATGAACAGGATCGTATTGCGGCTGGTGTCTTGTTGCATGGAGCGGGCTAACCGGTGCGGGAGGGATCTGGCGCGTGCGCCTCACCGGCAGCGCCGGTTTGCGCGGCGAGGCTTATCAGCGCGCTTTTCACATCGTCAAGCAAACGCGGCCACGGCCGCGCCGTCGTGCCGCCCCTGGCGATGAGCACATAGTCGCATCCGGCCTGGCCAAGCTGCGGAACCAGCAGCCGCGCCGCCTCGCGCAGCCGCCGTTTGGCCCGGTTGCGCACCACCGCCCCGCCGATCTTCCTGGTCGCCGTAAAGCCGACGCGGATGGTCGCATCGCCATCGCCTCGCGGGCGCATCTGCACGAAGACCGCGCCCTTGGACAGGGCGCGCGCCTTGGCGGCGGCGAGGAAGTCCCGCCGCTTGCGCAGTTTCTCGATTTTGGGGGTGGCGTCGGTCAGGCCGAGGCCTCGCTGGCTGTCAGGCCGTCAGCTTGGTGCGGCCCTTGGCCCGACGGCGGGCGATGATCTTCTGGCCGTTCTTCGTGGACATACGCAGCCGCCAGCCGTGACGGCGCTTACGAACGAGGCGCGACGGTTGATAGGTGCGCTTGGTGGACACGGGACCGCTCCGGAAATGCGTTTACGCGCGAGAAGAGACCCCTCGCGATAGAGCGCGGGTGGATAAGGGAAGGTCGCCGCCCTGTCAACGTCAGGGGACGATCACCGCCTTCCCGATCACCTTCCGCTCCGCCAGCAGGTCGAACGCCTCGCGCCAGCGGTCGAGGGGGAGTTCGGCGTGGACCCTTGGCCTGATCTTGCCTTCGTCGGCCAGCGTCCAGACGGCCTGCGCGTTCTCGCGGCCGCGCTCGGGGAACTGGCGGCCGTATTCGCCGGCGCGCACGCCCATGACGGAAAAGCCCTTGATGAGCGGCATGTTGACCGAAACCGTCGGGATGCGGCCGGAGGTGAAGCCGATCACCAGCAGGCGCCCGTCGAAGGCGATGCAGCGGACGCTCTCGTCGAAAACCTCGCCGCCGACCGGGTCGTAGATAACGTCCGCGCCGCGACCGCCGGTGATCGCCTTCACGCGCTCGCGGAAACCGCCGGTGACGTTGACCGTCGCATCGACGTCGTACTCGCCGGCGACCACCGCCAGCTTGTCGTCGGAGGCCGAGGCGGCGATCACCTTCGCGCCCAGCACCTTGGCGAGGTCCACCGCCGCCAGCCCGACGCCGCCGGCCGCGCCGTGGACCAGCACCCACTCGCCCGGCTGCACCCGCGCGCGCCGGACCAGAGCGACGTAAGCCGTGAGGTAGGCCGCGCCATAGGCCGCGCCTTGCGCGAACGACAGCCGCTCGGGCTTCTTCTTCAGGGCCTCCGCCGACAGGACCGCGTACTCGGCGAACCCGCCCAGCCGCGCCCCGCCGACGACCGCATCGCCTACCTTCCAGCCGCCGACGCCTTCGCCCAGCGCGGCGATCTCACCGGCCAGGTCGAGGCCTGGGGTGAAGGGCAGAGGCGGTTTGAACTGATACTCGCCGCGCGTCATCAACAGGTCGGGGAAGTTCACGCTGGCGGCCTTCACGCGCACCAACACCTCGCCCGCGCCGGGCGAAGGCGTCGGCACATCGCGCACGGCGCAACCGGCGTAGTCCGGAGCCAAACTTTCAACGACGAGCGCTCGCATCACCACTCCCACCCCGTCATCCTAGGCCTTGTGCCTAGGACCCAGAATCGAGGCGAAAGAGATTAGCCGGGACGACGCCACGTCACCCACCTGAAATGTCGGCGTTTCTGGGTCCTCGGCACAAGGCCGAGGATGACGAGGGGCGGGGATGTCAGTGCAACATCCCGTCGTACGCCTGCCGCACGAATCCGGCGATCTCCCGGCAGGCCACGTCGGCCGCCGGGGCCGCGCCGGTGAAGGCGGTGAACCCGTGCGCCAGTCCGTCGTAGCAGCGGTAGATCACCGGCACGCCGGCGTCCTTCAGCCGCTTGGCGTAGCATTCGCCCTGGTCGACCAGCGGGTCGAACCCGGCGGTGACGACGATGGCGGGGGCCAGCCCCGTCAGGTCGGCCTCCTTGATCGGCGAGAGGCGCACGTCGGTCGGGTCGGCGTCGGGGCCCATGTAGTGGCCCATGAACCAGTCCATGATCGGCCGCGACAGCGGATAGGCGTCGGCATAGGTCAGCATCGACTGCGTCTCGCTCGACACGTCCACCGCCGGATAGATCAGGAGCTGCAACGCCGGCTGCGGCTCGCCCTTGCGCTTCATCTCCTGCGCCAGGATGGCCGAGAAGTTGCCGCCCATGGAATCGCCGCCGATGGCCACATGGCCCTCCGGCGCCCCGAAACGGGCGGTGTTGTCCCGCGTCCAGCGATAGGCGCAGAGCACGTCCTCCAGCCCCGCCGGCCACTTGTGCTCGGGCGCCAGGCGATAGTCGACCGACACCACCGCGCACCGCGCCACGCGGGCGATGATCGAGCAGAAGGCGTCGCACGTCTCCAGGTCCCCGATCACCCCACCGCCGAAGTGGGCGAACACCATCACCGGCGCCTTGGGGTCCTGGTCGGCCGGGTGGTAGGCGCGCAGCGGCAGCGCCCCGCCCGGCCCCTCGATGGTGAAGTCCTCGACCTTCACCCCCTTTTCGCGTTTTCCCGCCACCCCTTGCAGGCCCCGGGCGCTCGCGGCACGGCCCTCGGGGGCGCTCAGCGTATAGATCGCGGGCAGGTGACGCGCCGCGGCGGTCAGGAACTGGAAGTGCGGGTCGAGCGTGCGGCCGCCCTGGTAAACCACGCCGCCTCCCGACAGCAGCCGAAGCACCGGCGTCGGCAGGGACATCACCGCCTTGACGGCGAATCTGGGAAAGGCGTCGGCCATATCGGCTCCGGTCAGGGTGTCAGGCGGGGCAGGGCGTTGATCCCGCCCAGGATGAGGTTCACGGCGAAATCGGCCGCGGTGTCGATATCGATGGGGCGCCGGTCCAGCATCTGCTGGCCGACCTCGCGCGCCACGGCGATGGCTGCGGCGGCCAGGTAGTCGGCGTCCACGCTCGGCGCATCGCCCCGCTGCATGGCGGCGATGAAGCTGTCGCGGACCTCCTCGAAGACGCGGTGCATCTCGGGGGTCTCGACCTGCATGTGCGGCTGGCGCTCGTGGACGGGCCGGCGCGCCTGCCAGCTCTCGTGCTCGTTGGCGATGAACTCGAAGTAGGCCCGGATGGCGCCGCGCAGATAGGCGGCGAAGTCCTGCGTCTTCTCGAACTGCTCGCGCAGGATCGGCCGAAAGCGCCGCGCGCCGTCGTCGGCCAGCGCCTCGAACACTTCTTCCTTGGAGCGGTAGTAGTTGTAGAAGGTCCCGCTCGCCAAACCCGTGCGGCGGATGATGTCGCGCACCGTGGCCGCCTCATAGCCCAGCTCCCCGAACACCTCGCGCGCGGCGTCGAGGATCGCTTGGCGATTGGCGACCTTGGTGCGCTCGCGCTTGCCGGTGGGAAGATAAGCAACCTGGGACATGCTGCCTTTCGAGCGGCTTTCCGGCGTGGCGTCAACTGGCGTGGCTATTCCGCCGCCATCGCCACAGGCCGCTCGGCCCGCGCCTCCACCGGCAGTCTGCCGCCCGCCGCCTTCGCCCGCTTCTCGCCCGCGGCGATCTCCTTGGTCAGGTCGCGGCAGTAGAGGTTGAAGTCCACCTGAATGGTGTGGCGCTTGGAGTCGTAATACTGGCCCAGGTGCGTCGCCTCGTCTTTGGCGATCACCTTCTCCATCTCGGCCGGCGGGGGCGGCAGATACTTGCCGGTCAGATAGGCCGCCGCCAGCTTGGCCTGCTGCTCGGCGAAGTTGACCAGCGTCGGCAGCGGCTGGGCGAACCCCATGTAGAAGAGGTTGGGCACGCCCGGCTTCATCATCCGCTTGAACAGCGGCAGCCGGTGGTCGGCGTCGGCGACCAGCCCCGGGTCGTCGAAGAAGGGGAACTTCATCTCGTAGCCGGTGGCGAAGACGATGGCGTCGACCTGCTCGACGCTGTCGTCGGCGAAGCGCACCTTCTTTCCCTCGAGCGCCTTGATCGCCGGCTTGAACTTCACGTCGCCGCAGCCCGCCCGCGTCAGGAACTCGCCCGACACCGACGGGTGCGCCTCCAGCGGCTCATGGTCGGGCTTGGGCAGGCCGTAGTCCTCCATCCGCCCAAGCGATCTCTTGATCACCGAACGCGCGATGGCGAGGCCGATCTTGCGCGGCAGCCAGGGCGGCATCATCGCCTTATCCGCCGGCTTGCCGTTCATGTACTTGGGCAGCACCCACACGCCCCGCCGCGCCGACACCCACAGGTTTTTGGCGATCGGCCGCTGCGAGAGCTCCGAGGCGATATCCATCGCCGAGTTGCCCATGCCAACGACGACGATGTTCTTGCCCCGCATGTCCACCGGGTCGAACGGGTCGCGGTACTCGTGGGCGTGGAAGGCGGGCCCGTCGAACGTGCCGGGATACTCGGGCACGCGCGGGCTCCAGTGGTGGCCGTTGCAGACGAACAGCACGTCGTAGAGACGGCTCTCGCCGGTCGACAGCGTCACCTTCCACAGGCCGTCGGCGGTCCGCTCGGCCTTCGTCACCGCGGTGTTGAAGGTGATGGTCTCGCGCAGGCCGAAGTGATCGACGTAGTCCTTGAAGTACTGGAAGAGCTGGGCGTGGTGCGGAAAGTCCGGCCAGTCCGCCGGCACGGGAAAATCCTCGAACGCCAGCCGCCACTTCGAGGTGTCGATGTGCAGGCTCTCGTAGCAGGCGCTCATGCCGTTGGGGTTCTTGTAGTACCAGTTCCCCCCGATCTCGTCGCTCATCTCGAAGCAGTCGTAGGGAACGCCCGCGTCCTTCAGCCGCTTGGCGGTGGTGAAGCCGGAGCAGCCGGCGCCGATGATGCAGGCCTTGGGTAGGGGGGAGCCCATGGCGTTTCCTCTCAATTTCAAACAACTGTATCAGACGGTGCGCTGGGCGCGATCCTTCTCGTTCGCTGACCGGATCAGATGCTTCACCTGGTCCCAGCGCTCGTCGTCCCAGGCGCGCAGGGCGCTGAAGTTGCCGCCGGTCGCCTGGAAGGCCGCGCCGTCGATGGCGATGGTCTGGCCGTTCACGTAGCCGCTCAGCGGATGCAGCAGATAGACGGCCAGGTTGGCCAGCTCGCGCATCTCGCCCACCCGGTTCATCGGATTGGAGCTCATGTCGGCGTAGGCGCTCTCCTGGCTGCCGGGGTTCAGCCGCGCGCTCATGCCCTCGGTGGGGAAGGGGCCTGGCGCGATGGCGTTGAAGCGGATGCCCTTGCCGCCCCACTCCACCGCCAGCGACTGGGTCATGGCGTTCAGCCCTGCCTTCGACATCGCCGACGGCGTCGTGAACGGCCCGCCGTTCCACACCCAGGTCGTCAGGATCGAGATCACCGAGGCGGATTTCTTTTCGGCTATCCACCGCTTGCCGCACTCCAGCGTCACGAAGAACGAGCCGCGAAAGACGATGTTGGCGATGGCGTCGAACGCCCGCGGCGACAGGTCTTCGGTGCGGCTGATGAAGTTGCCCGCCGCGTTGTTGATCAGCCCGGTCAGCGCCCTGCCGTCAGCCCAGATCTGGTCGATCATCTCGGTGATGGCCTCCGGCACGCGGATGTCGCAGGCGATGCCGACGACCTTGCCCCCGTGCGCGTCCATCAACTCCCTGGCCGTGGCGTCCAGCACGCCCCCGCGCCGCCCGCAGATATAGACCTCCGCCCCCAGCATCAGGCAGGCCTCGGCCATCACCTTGCCCAGCCCCGTTCCCCCGCCGGTGACGAGGATCCGCTGGCCCTCCATCAACCCCGGCCGAAACATCAGATCGTCCGCTGAAAACGTCATGGCGCTTGCTCCCTTTGACGAGCAAGTGGACGAGCCTTACGCAGCGGCGGTCAACCACCCACCGCTCATCCCGGCGAAAGCCGGGACCCAGTACTTTCCAGCGGAGTGCTGCCTGGACAGCCCTGGGCCCCGGCTTTCGCCGGGGTGAGCGGCATTTAGAGGCGCTCCAGCAACGCCATCGCACCGTGGGGCGCGCGCACCTTCCCCTCGTGGATGAAGAAGACGTAGACGTCGCGCGGCTTCTTGGGCGCCGCGCCGCTGATCACCGGGAGGTCGGCGGGCATACCGCCCTCCGCGAACACCTTGAACCGCTCGGCCCAGCGGTCGAGCTGCTCGGGCGGATAGCAGGTGTCGCACTCGTCGCTCCCGACCTGCAGCCGCGCATAGACGATGTCCGAGGTCACGTCGGCGATCATCGGGTAGGCGCCGTGCTCGGCCAGCACGATCCCCACCCCGTACCGTCGGCACAGCGCCACGAACTCGGGCGTCATGAAGCTCTCATGCCGGGGCTCGATGACGTGCTTCAAGGCGACCCCGTCCCGCTCGGCCGGCAGCAGCTTGAAGAAGCCCTCGATGTCGGCGGCGTCGAACTTCTTGGTCGCCATCAGCTGCCAGAGGATCGGCCCCAGCTTGTCGCCAAGCTCGGTCAGCCCCTGGCCGATGAACTTCTCGATCCCCTCGCCGACACCGGCCAGTTCACGCCGGTTGGTGCAGAACCGCGAGGCCTTCACCGCGAACCTGAACCCGTCGGGCGCGGCCGCCGCCCACTTGGCGAAGCTCTCGGGCTTTTGCGTCGAGTAGTAGGTCGAGTTGATCTCGATCGCCGTCACATGCCGGCTCGCATACGCCAGTTCCTCGGCCTGCTTCAGCCCATCTGGGTAGAACACCCCGCGCCAGGGCTCGAAGGTCCAGCCTCCGATCCCGGCGCGGATGGTTCCCCGGTCGGCCATGCCTACCGCCGCATCGCCGCGCTGGCGTCGCGGACAGCCTTGAACTCCGAGCCTTCGCCCCACTGCGGCCAGCGGGTCGAGTTGGCGAGGTCGCGGCCCAGTTCGTGCAGCAGGTTCACGTCGGCGACCATGCCGGAGAAGTCCCAGTCCGGCGACCATTCGTCGGCGGGCTGGTGGTACATGGTCGAGGTGTAGCGGTCGGCCCAGGCCTTGCCGGCCGCCGTGCCGCCGTTGACGAGGTCGCGCCCGCCGCCGAACGAGATGGCCGGCACGCCGCGCTTGGCGAAGGAGAAGTGGTCCGAGCGGTAGAAGGAGCCCGCTTCCGGCCGCGGATCGGGCGAGAAGGTCCGGTCATGCAAGGCGCCAAACCGGATCAGGTCGTCCTTCAGCGTCAGCTCGGTCTGGCCGGAGATGCCGAAGTCCCGCGCCGGACCCACCGGCGCCAGCGCGTCGGTGTTCAGCACGGCCACCGTCTTTTCCAGCGGATAGAGGGGGTTGGCGGCGTAGTATTCGGAGCCCAGCAGGCCCTTCTCCTCGGCGGTCACGGCCAGGAAGACGACGGTGCGGTCCGTGCGCGGCTCGGCGGCATAGACCCGCGCCAGCTCCAGCAGGGCGGCCGTGCCCGTGCCGTTGTCCACGGCGCCGTTATAGATGGTGTCGCCCTTCGCATCGGGCAGCCCCACGCCGATGTGGTCCCAGTGGGCGGTGTGGATGACGTACTCGTCCGGCCGGCTGGCGCCCGTCAGCCTGGCGACCACGTTCTTGGAGACGATCACGCTGTGGTCGGTCTTGAAGGCGGTCGAGAAGGCAGCGTTCAGCGGCACGGGCTGGAAGTCGCGGCTCTGGGCGGCCTTCTTGAGCGTCTCGTAGTCGTAGCCGGCGCGGCGCAGGATGTCGGCGGCCACGTCATGCTGGATCCAGGCTTCCATGTCGGTGTGGAAGGCCCGGGGGTCCTGCCGGACAATGTCGAACTGGGTGTTGGTGTTGGAGTTCTTCACCGTCGCCCAGCCGTAGGAGGCCGGCGCGGTCTCGTGCACGATGATCAGGCCCGCCAGCCCCTGCTTGGCCGCCTCCTCGTACTTGTAGGGCCAGCGGCCATACCAGGTCATCGCCTTGCCGCCGAAGTCGCCCTGGCCGGTCTCGAAGTCGGGGTCGTTGATCAGCACGATGCCGACTTTCCCGCGCAGGTCCTGGCCCTTGTAGTCGTCCCAGTTCCGCTCCGGCGCGCGCACGCCGTAGCCAAGGAAGACCAGCGGGGCGTCCTTCAGCGCGACGGCGTCGACGTTGGTCTGGGCGGCCCGGATGGCGATGTCGTCGCCCTGGCGCAGGTTCAGCGTCTGGCCGCCGACGGTCACCGTGGTGACGGGCAGGCCCTCGATCTCGAAGCGCCCGAGCGGCACGTCCTGGGTCCAGGTCCGCTGGCCGCCCACCAGGTCGCCGCCGGGCTCGGCGCCCACGGCCTGGAACTGCTGGATCAGGTAGGCGAGCGTTTTCTGCTCGCCGGCCGTGGCCGGGCCGCGGCCCTCGAATTCGTCGGAGGCCAGCATCTGCACGTGCCGCGACAGGCGCGCGGGATCGACCGAAACATCAGCGGGCGCGGGGAGGGTGGCGCAGGCGGCCAGCGGCGCGAAAAGGGCGGCAAGCAGAAGCTTTTTCATGGGGGAGACGCTCACGAACAGTGGGGGTTGTTGCAATCGTTACCGGCTCAGATTGCGCCAGCCAAGCCCGCTTACGCGCTGACCCGCCGCGCATCCACGGCCCAGCGCTCCACCCGGCCGTCCTCGCCGACCACGTGCAGGGCGTCATAGAGGTTGATGGTCGGGTCGCAGTGGCCGGGTTGCAGCCAGACGATGTCGCCGACGTTGGGCGCGTCTTCCGCCCACGGAAAGTCCTCGTTGGCGTCGGCCAGCGCGATGGCCTTGGCCGAAGTGATCGGGTCCGAGCCGCCCGCCCGCATGGCCGGCACGAAAAAGGGGTGGACGATGGCGCCGTGTTCATCGCCCATCGGCCGCCACAGCGAGCCCTCCGCCGCGCCCGCCACGACCTTGGCCGGCGGCCCGTCCACCGCCACGGCCTTGAAGCCGGCGTCGCAGGTCACGTGCGTCTTGTGGTGGGCGGAGACGACGCTGGTCGCGATGAACATCGCCGGCTCGAACGGCCATTCCGCCCCGCCAGGCGCCGCGCAGGCGCCGTACTCGACGTCCATCACCGCGTACGAGCCCGCCTGCAGCTCGTTGAACACGCCCGAGGCCAGGTCGAACGCGTGCGTTCCGGTCCCGCCGCCGGTGACGACGCCCGGGGCGAGGTTGGCGGCCCGCAGCGCTTCGACCGTCTGCGCCAGTTCGCGGATGCCTTCCTCGTCGGCGTCCTTGCGCGCACCCGCTTCGGTGACGTGCTGGAGATGCCCGAGGTAGGCCTGCACCCCGGCGAAGTTCAGTCCGCCGGTGTCCGCCGCCGCCCGCGCCAGCGTCACCGCCTGAGAGGCGTAGGCGCCCGTCCGGTGGGTGCCGAGGTCGAGGTCGACCACGAGGTCCAGCACCACCCCCGCCGCCCGCGCCGCGTTCCCCAGCCGCGCGATCTGCTCCTCGGTGTCGGCCACGACGCCGATCTTCGCCCCGCCCTTCGCCAGCGCCGCCAGCCGGGGCGCGCCCCAGGGCGCGATGGGCGCGGTGACCAGCACATCGGCGATGGAGCCGGCCACGAACGCCTCGGCCTCGCCCACCGTCTGGGCGCACAGGCCCACAGCCCCGCGCGCCACCTGCATGCGCCCAAGCCGCGAGCACTTGTGCGTCTTGCCGTGCGCGCGCAGCCGCACGCCGGCGGCGTCGCACAGCTTCTGCATGGTGGTGAGGTTGCGCTCCAGCCTGGCGCGGTCGATGACCAGCAGCGGGGTCTGGGGCGGCGTGAAGTCCTCGAACATCAGATCTCTCCGGCCAGGACATGGGCATACAGGTCAGGGTCCACGTTGCCGCCCGACAGCACGATACCGGCTGACCTTCCGGCAAGGTCAAGTTTTCCCGCCAGCAGCGCCGCCAGCGCCACGCACCCGCCCGGCTCGACCACCAGTTTCAGCGTGCCGAACGCATACCGCATCGCCTCGGCCACCTCGGCGTCGCTCACCGTCAGCACACCGGCCAGGTTTCGCTTGTTGATCTCGAAGGTGATTTTGCCGGGGGAGGGCGCCTGCAGCGCATCGCACAGCGACCGCGCCGCCGGATCGACGCTCTCCCGCCGCCCGCTGGCGAAGGACCGCTTCGTGTCGTCGAACGCCGCCGGCTCCACGCCCCAGAACTCGGCGTCCGGAAACTGATGTCCGAACGCTATCGACGTCCCCGCGATCAGCCCGCCGCCCCCGACCGGGGCCAGCACCACGTCGAGCTTGCCGGCCTGTCGCGCCAGCTCCAGGCCGACCGTGCCCTGCCCGGCGATGACACGGACGTCGTCATAGGAGGGCACGACCACGCTGCCCCGTTCGGCGGCGATCTTGCGGGCGACGGCCTCGCGGTCTTCGGTGTAGCGGTCGTAGAGCAGCACCTCGGCGCCATAGCCGATGGTCGCCTCGATCTTCAGCTTCGGCGCATCGCTCGGCATGACGATCAGCGCCGAGGTCCCCACCATCCGCGCCGCCAGCGCCACCCCCTGCGCGTGGTTGCCGGAGGAGAAGGCGACCACCCCGCGCGTTTTTTCGTCCTCGGTCAGCTGGCTGATGCGGTTGTAGGCGCCGCGCAGCTTGAAGGCCCCGCCCAGCTGCAGCGTCTCGGGCTTGATCACCACCCGTGCGCCCAGCCGCGCGTTCAGCGCCGGGCTCTCGATGATCGGGGTCACCACGGCCGCGCCGGCCAGCCGCTCGGCGGCTTTTTCGATGTCCTGGTATGTCACGCTCATCCGCCCGTCCTAGACCCGCGCCGAGAAAAGCGCGACGGTGCGCCGACGATTTCGGAGTTGCTCATGAACGCCCTTTCCATCGACCGCGACGCCTGGACCCAGGCGGGCGAGGCCCTGCTGCCCGACGCCATCGCCCTTCGCCGCGCCATCCACGAAGAGCCGGAGCTGGGCCTGCACCTGCCCAGGACGACGGAGAAGGTGCTCAAGGCGCTGGAGGGCCTGCCGCTGGAAATCCGGCAGGGGCCGTCGACCACCGGCGTGCTGGCCATCCTGCGCGGTTCGGCCAATGGGCGCACGGTCCTGCTGCGCGGCGATATGGACGCCCTGCCGCTGGTCGAGGACACGGGCCTGGCGTTCGCCTCCCGCACCAAGGGGGCCATGCACGCCTGCGGCCATGACACCCACGTCGCCATGCTGGCCGGCGCCGCCAAGGCCCTGTGCGCCAAGCGCGACCGCCTCGCCGGCACGGTGATGTTCATGTTCCAGCCGGGCGAGGAGGGCTGGCACGGCGCGCGCTACATGCTCGACGACGGCCTGATCGATCCGCTGCCGGACGCGGCCTTCGCCCTGCACATCAGCCCCAACATGCCGACCGGCGTGTTCGCCAGCCGCACCGGCCCGCTGCTGGCCTCGTCCGACACCATCACCATCAAGATCACCGGCGCGGGCGGCCACGCCTCCATGCCGCACGACGCGGTGGATCCGATCCCCGTCGCCTGCGAGATCGTCACCGCGTTGCAGGCCTTCATCACCCGCCGCATCTCGGTGTTTGACCCGGCGGTGATCACCATCGCCCACATCGACGCGGGGACGACCACCAACATCATCCCGGAGACCGCCACCATGCGCGGCACCCTGCGGACGCTGTCGGAGCACAGCCGCACCAAGGCGCACGAGGGCATCGTCCAGCTGGCCAACGGCATCGCCGCCGCCCACGGCTGCACGGCGAGCGCGGAGATCGAGCGGGGCTTTCCCGTCACGGTCTGCGACGGCCGCGCGGTGGATCTGGCCGAGCGCACGGCCAAGACCCTCTATGGCGAGGGCGCCTGGATCACCATGCCCAACCCGATGATGGGGGCGGAGGACTTCTCCTACGTGCTCAACAAGGTCCCCGGCGCCATGGCCTTCATCGGCGGCGCGCCGGTCGAGGCGGCGGACTTCCGCTACTGCTGCGCCCTGCACTCCAACCGCATGGTGATCGAGGAGGCGGTGATGGCCCGCGGCATCGCCATGCACTGCGCCTTCGCCGAGGCCGTGCTGGCCGGCGAGATGGCCTAGCGCTTCATCGCCGCCGACAGCAGCCGTTGCAGCGCCCGCTCGTCCTGGAAGCGGGCGCGGACGGGCCAGGGCTTGACCTTGGACTGCCAGGACCTGGGCAGCCGAACCCAGTCCTTTTCCGTGGTGACCAGCCCCGCGCCATGGGCCTGCGCCTGCCGCTCCAGCGCCCTCAAGGTCCCGGCGTCATAGGCGCCGTGGTCCGGGAAGGGGACGAAGTCGACCAGCTCACAGCCGGCGGCCTTCAGCGCCCGCTCGACCTTCCACGGCTTGCCGATGCCGGCGAAGCCGAGTTGCGGACCCGGCGGCGGCTTGATCGACGGCTCCAGCCGCGCCACCAGCACCGGCGTCGAGCCGAACGCCGCCAGCAGGGCCGGGTCCGGCTCGTCGAGGTCGGCGGGCAGCAGCAGGACCACCGCGTCGGCTCGCGCCAGACCCGCCTTCAGGGGCTCGCGCAGAGGCCCGGCCGGGAACACCGCGCCGTCGCCGAACGGCCACTCGCCATCGCGCGTCTCGCCGTCCACCACCACCAGCGACAGGGTCTTGTGGACCGCCGGGTTCTGGTGGCCGTCATCCATGACGATGGCGCGGGCGCCATGCGCGGCGATGGCCTGCGCGCCGGTCAGCCGGTCGCGGGAGACCCAGACGGTGAAGGTCTTGGCCAGCATCAGCGGCTCGTCGCCCACGTCCTCGGCGGTGTGGGTCGCGCGGTCGACGCGGATCGGCCCGGTCAGGCGACCGCCGTAGCCGCGCGACAGGGCGTGGGCGTCGATGGACATGCCGGCCAGCTTGACCAGGATTTCGCGGGTGACCGGCGTCTTGCCCGTACCGCCGACGGTCAGGTTGCCGACGCAGATCACCGGCACGCCGACGTCGATGGGTTTGGCCCGCGCGATCTTCCAGGCCGTCGCTCCGCGCCACACCCATGACAGCGGCGTCAGCAGCGCGCGGCTGGCGATCATCCCCGGCTTCTTGCGGTACCACCATCTGGGCGTCGAAAGCTTCATGGCAACAGCGGCTCCAGCGCCGTCCAGGTGTCGTCCAGCGCCCGCGCGCCGCCGCCCGCGAACCGCCGCGCCGTCTCGCCCATGGCCTTCAGGCGCGGCAGGTCGGCGAGGGCGTCGAACAGCGCCTGCGGATCGTCCGCGACCACCGCCGCCCCCGCCTCGACCATCGCCTCATAGACCTCGGCGAAGTTGAACACGTGCGGCCCCGTGACCACCGGCACGCCTTGCCGCGCGGGCTCGAGGGGATTGTGGCCGCCGATGCCGGGCGCGAACGACCCGCCCATCACGGCTACATCCGCGACGCCGTACAGCAGCCCCATCTCGCCGAGGGTGTCGGCGACATAGGCGCGGGTGTCCGCGGTCAGCGGCTCACCGGTCGATCGGCGGGCGGTGGCAAGGTTCATCATCTGCAGCGCCGCCACAACGCTTTCACCCCGCTCCGGGTGGCGTGGCGCGACGATCAACAGCGCATCCTGTGGCGCGCAGGCTGCGATCATCTCCTCTTCGCCGGGGTGGGTGCTGGCCGCCAGGATGACCCGGCGCGCGCCGATGGCCTTCTTCAGCGCCGCCACGGCCTTGGCGTCCGCGCTCAGCGGCTCGCCGGCGAGCTTGAGGTTGGCGACGCCGGCCGTGCGCGCGCCCAGCGCCGTCAGCCGCGCCTTGCTGGCGCTGTCCTGCGCCATGATCAGGTCGAAGGCGCCGAGCAGCGCCCGCGCCGCCCCCGGCGCCCGGCGCCAGCCCTTGGCGCTCTCCCGCGTGATCCGCGCCGACAGCAATGCCAGCTTGCACCCACGCGCCTTCGCCTGCCGCAGCAGGTTCGGCCAAAGTTCGCTCTCGACGAAGATCGCCAGGTCCGGCCGCCAGTGGTCGAGAAACCGCCGCGCCGCGCGTGGGCCATCGACCGGCGCGAACTGGTGGACCGCGCCCGCCGGCAAACGCCGCGCCAGCAACTGCGCCGAAGTCACCGTTCCGGAGGTGACCAGCACCGCCACCTCGGGGCGCTCGGCCCGCAGCCGCGCAATCAGCGGCAGGATTGAAAGGCTCTCACCGACACTGGCGGCGTGCAGCCACACCAGCCGCCCGGCCGGACGCGCCACGCTGGCATGCCCCAAGCGTTCACCCAGCCGCGCGGCGTCCTCCTTGCCGCGCCGCGCCCGGCCGCGCAGGACGTTTCCCGCCAGCGGCTCCAGCAGGGCGGTCGCCGCCCGGTAAAGGCCAAGGCCGAGGCTCACACCACGTCCGAGGGCGCGAGGCGGCAGGCGCCGCCGGTTTCCACCTGAAGAGTGGCGTGGCCGATGCCGAACCGCTCCGACAGTTCATGGCAGGTGTCGTGCAGGAAGCCGTCCTGCGCGCCGCCTTCGGGGCGGATCAGGTGGGCGGTCATGGCCGTCTCGGTGGTGCTCATCGCCCAGATGTGCAGGTCGTGCACCTCGCTCACGCCCGGTCGGGCCTCCAGCCAGGTCCGCACCGCCTCCGGGTCGATGCCACGCGGGGCGGCGTCCATGGCGAGGTCCAGCGACTCGCGCAGCAGCTCCCAGGTCGAGGCCACGATCACCGCCACGATGACCAGGCTGACCAGCGGGTCGATCCACAGGGCGCCGGTCTTCTGCAGGGCGAAGGCCGAGACCACCACGCCCGCCGAAATCGCCGCATCGGCCGCCAGGTGCAGGAAGGCGCCGCGCGCGTTCAGGTCCTCCTTGCGCGAGCGGGCGAACATCAGGGCCGTGACGGTGTTCAGCACCACGCCGACCGCCGCCACCACCATCACCGGCTCGGTCGCCACCGGCTGCGGCTCGCCGAAGCGCTGGATGGCTTCCCAGGCGATGGCCCCGACCGCCAGCAAGAGGATGCCGGCGTTGGCGACCGAGGCCAGGATGGTGCCCTTGCGCATGCCGTAGGTGCGCCGCGCGGTCGGCGCGCGCCTGGCCATCACCGCCGCGACCCAGGCCAGCATCAGCCCCAGCACGTCGGACAGGTTGTGCCCCGCGTCCGCCAGCAGCGCCAGCGAGCCGGTCACGATCCCGGCCATCGCCTCAAACGCCACGAAGGCGACGTTCAGCGCCGCGGCGACGGCAAAGGCGCGGCCGGGGTCGGCGGGCGCGTGGTGATGCCCGTGGCCGTGCCCGTGATGATGGTGGTCGTGCGCCATGGGCCTAGATCATAACCCGTCCGCGGCGGATTCCGCGCGTTCCAGCACGGCGGTCAGCCGCTCGCTCCACAGCTTGCCCAGCCGCGCGTTGTCCGGCTCCTCCTCGGCATGGAAGGGTCCGTCCCAGACGATCACGCCCCTGGAGAAGGGCCGGGGAAACACCGTCCGGTCCCAGGTCTTCGCGCGGATGCACGGCCGAGAGGCGAGGCCGACCATGATCACCGGCGCCCTGGTCAGCCGCGCCAGCATCAGCGCTCCGTCGGCCATCTCCCGCGCCGGGCCGCGCGGTCCGTCGGGGGTGATGGCGATGGAGCCGCCGTTCTTCATCCACCTCGCCATCTCGCGAAAGGCCGCCATGCCGCCCTTGGTCTTGGCCGGATCGTTCTTCTTCTGGGAGGACCCCCGGATGGCCTTGATGCCGAGGCCCGCGACCGTGCGGGTGATCATTTCGCCGTCGGCCGACTGGGACACCAGCACCCGCAGCTTGGGCTTGTAAGCCTCAGGCCACACCACCGGCGCCATCGGCACCAGGCAGTGCCAGAAGGCGAGGATCACCGGCTGGCCGTCGAACAGCAGGGCGGCCTTGTCCTTGTCGATCTGCGTCCAGCGTGTCGTGCGGTAGGCGAACTTCAGATAGCCGGACGCCAGCGCCCCGATGGCCGCGATCACCGGCTCCGAGCGCAGGATCGTCTTCAACCCGCCGCCTCTTCGGGCACATGATCGAGGTCCTGCGCGCGGGCGAGGCGCGCATAGAGCCCGCGCTTCCTCACCAGCGAGGCGTGCGAGCCGGTCTCCACCACCTTGCCCCGGTCGATGACGTAGATGCGGTCGGCGTGGCGCACGGTGGACAGGCGGTGGGCGATCAGGATGGTCGTGCGCCCGGCCATCAGCCGCTCCAGCGCCGCCTGCACCTGGGTTTCGCTTTCGGTATCGAGCGCGCTGGTCGCCTCGTCCAGCAGCAGGATCGGCGCGTCCTTCAGGAAGGCCCGCGCGATGGCGATCCGCTGGCGCTGGCCGCCCGACAGCCGCGCGCCCGCCTCACCGACCAGGGTGTCGTAGCCCCGGGGCAGTTCGGTGATGAACTCATGCGCCGCCGCCTGCCGCGCGGCCTCTTCGACCGCGGCTTGAGAAGCTTCCGGCTGGGCATAGGCGATGTTGGCGCGGATGGTGTCGTCGAAGAGGAAGGGCTCCTGCGTCACCAGCGCGATGCGGTCGCGCAGGGACGCCAGCGTCACCTCGCGCACGTCCACGCCGTCGATGGTCAACCGCCCGCTGGTCACGTCATAGAAGCGCGGGATCAGGTTCAGAATGGTGCTCTTGCCGCCGCCGGACGGCCCGACCAGCGCCACCGTCTCACCCCGCCGCGCCTCCAGGTTCACATGCTCCAGCGCGCGGGTCTCATCGCCATAGGCAAAGGAGACGTCCTCGAAGCGGATGGCGCCTTCGCCCACCGCCAGAGGCGGGGCGCCCGGCGCATCGCGCACCTCGGCCTCGACATCCAGCGCCCCGAACAGCCGCCGCGCCGCGATCAGCCCCTCGGCCATCACCGTCTGCAGGTTGGACAGCTGCCGCATCGACTGCGAGGCCATGCCCAGCGCGCCCAGGAAGGCCACGAACGCGCCGACGTTCATCTCCCCGCTCAGCGAGCGCCAGCCGGCGTAGAGCAGCACGCCGGCGATCACCATGGTCATAAGCATCTCGGTGATCGGCGCGGCCGTCGCGCGGGCGTTGGCGCCCTTCACCAGATGCCGCTGGCGGCGGTCGATGACCGCGCCCACCCGGGCCTCCTCGTGGCCCTCGCGGTTCTCGATCTTGACGATCTTGATGCCGTCCAGGCTCTCCATGATCGCCGTGGACAGGGCCGAGGTCTCGACCATCGCGCCTTTGGCGGCCTTGGTCGTGCGCTTGGAGAACCGCCGCATCGTCCAGCCGACCAGCGGGGCCACGACCACCACGGCCAGCGACAGGGCCCAGTCGTTGGAGACCATCACCGTGATGGCGCCGAGCACGATCAGGAAGTGCTGGGTGTAGTTGACGATCCCCGTCGTCGCCGCCTCGCGGATCAGCCCGGCATCATAAAGCACCGACGAAACGTACGCTCCCGAGTGCTCGGTCCTGAGGCGCGCGAGGTCCGCCCGCACCAGCTTGGAGAACAGCTGCGCCTGCACCTGGCCGACGATGCCGTTGCCGATGCGGTTGACGATGTAGGATTGCACGATCTGCGCGACGCCGCGCCCCACCGCCATGGCCACGATCAGCAGCGGGATGGTCTGCATGGCGCCGGGCTTGTGGTTGACCAGCAGGTCGTTGATCGCCGGCTCCAGGATCTGGATCAGCTTGGCGCTCAGGAAGGCGACGATCACCGCCGCGATCAGCGAGACGGTCACGCCTTTCCAGCGCGGCGCGAGGTACTGGCGCGCCACCCGCCCGGCGAGGGCGCGGTTCGAAGGCTGCGGCGCGGCGTCGGCGGTCATGTGGGAGGGGTCGGCTGGTTGGCGGTGGGTGTCAAGCTTCCCTCCCCTTCATGGGGAGGGTGGCTGGCGAAGCCAGACGGGTGGGGCATTGTCATGCCACTCCCCCACCCGCCGAGGCTGGCGCCCCGGCTTCCCTCCCCATAAAGGGGAGGGAGAATGGAAAAGCAAACCTCCCGCTACGACCTCTCGACCCCCGGCGGGCGCTTCAAGGCCTATTGGGACTATATCTGGGGCGACCACGCCTTCCTGCGTGTCGGTTTCCAGAACGCCCACTGGATCGGGCCCGATCTCGTCCGCACCAACCAACCCTGGCCCTTCCAGCTGAAATGGTGGGCCAGGCGCGGCATCAAGACCGTCATCAACCTGCGCGGCGGCTTCGACGGCAGCTTCTACGCGCTCGAGAAGGACGCCTGCGATCGCTACGGCCTGAAGATGGTGGACTTCATCATCACCAGCCGCGAGGTCCCCATCCGCGAGCGGGTGCTGGGGGCGCGGGACCTTTTTCAGTCCATCGAATACCCAGCCCTGATGCACTGCAAGTCCGGCGCCGACCGGGCCGGCATCATGAGCGTCTTCTACCGCCACTTTCACCTCGGCGAGCCGATCCGCGACGCCATGAGCGAACTGGGTCTGCGCACCCTGCACGTGAAGCACGGCAAGACCGGCGTCCTCGACTACGTCTTCGAGCGCTATCTGGAGGAGGGCGAGGCGAAGGGCCTTTCCTTCACCCAATGGGTCGAAAGCGACGCCTACGACCCCGTCGCCATGAAGGCCGACTTCCGCGCCAACTGGTGGGGCACGCTGCTGACCGAGAAGCTGGCCAGGCGCGAGTAGGTCACTCGCCCTCGGTCGAGGGATCGAGCAGGCGGTGGGCGTGGATGATGAAGTAGCGCATCAGGGCGTTGTCCACCGTCGCCTGGGCCCGGGCCTTCCAGGCCTTCCTGGCCTCGTCGAAGTTGGGGTAGGCGCCGACCATCTCCACCTTCGAGAGGTCGCGGAACTCGGTCCCGCCGACCTCCCTCAGCTCGCCGCCGATGACGATGTGGAGCAGCTGACGGTCGTAGGCCATGGGTCCTCTCAGGGCAGATCGATGTGGTTGACCCGCTCGATGAGCAGGGGGTGCAGGGCGGGGGCCGCGCAGATCAGGCTGGGGGCTCTGGGGTTGGGGTCATTGTAGATGAACGCGCGGCCAAGGTGATCGGTGGCGAGCGCGCCCGCCTCGTTGCAGATCAGGTCCGCCGCCGCCAGGTCCCACTCGTTCTTGCCCGACAGCGCCACGGCCGCGTCGAAGGCGCCGGAGGCCACCAGGCACATGCGATAGGCGATGGAGTTGCGCGTCTCGACCCGCATGCTCGGCCACTTCACCGGCCAGGCGGGGTGCAGGAACATCTGCGCGTCGCCCAGCATGGCGCAGTCCTCGATCTCGGCGACGTCGCTGGCGGTGATCGCCTCTCCGTTCATCGTCGCGCCGCCGCCCCTCGTCGCCGCATAGGTCTCCTTCAGCGAGGGGGCGTGCACGACGCCCGCGATGGGGCGCCCGTCCTCCACCACCGCGATGGAAACCGCCCACCAGGGCCGGCCCTTCATGAAGGCCGCCGTGCCGTCGATGGGATCGACCACGAACAGGCGCTTCTGCTTCAGCCGGGAGATGTCGTCGGCCGTTTCCTCGGACAGCCAGCCGTAGTCCGGCCGCGCGGCGCTGAGACGCGTCTTCAGCAGCTCGTCGACCCGCAGGTCGGCGTCGGTGACCGGCGTGTTGTTGTCCTTCTGGGTGATGGTCAGGCCCGCCTCGCGCATCTCCAGCGCCAGCCGCCCCGCCTCCCGCGCCGCCTCGCGGATCAGGTCCAGGTCGCTCATTTGCCGGCGACCGAAAGGGCGTCGATCAGCAGCGACGGCGCGTTGGTCGAGCCGCGGATCTCGAGGTCCGAGCCGGGGACCAGCCGCGCGTAGATGTCCTTGAGGTTGCCCGCCACCGTGATCTCGGTCACCGGCCATGCGATCTCGCCGTCCTCGAACCAGAAGCCCGAGCAGCCCACCGACCAGTCGCCGGTGTTGCCGTTCAGCGAGGGTCCAAACATGGAGGTGATCAGCAGGCCCTTGCCGGCTTCCCGCATCAGCCCGGCCTGATCGAGGTCGCCGGGCATCAGGGTCAGGTTGGAGGTCGAAACCCCCGGCGGCCCCGCCAGCCCGCGCGAGGCGTGGCCGGTCGTCTCCATCCCCAGCTGCCGGGCGCTGGCGCTATTCAGCAGCCAGGTCGTCAGCACCCCGTCGTCGATCAGCGCCCGCCGCGCGTTGGCGACGCCCTCGTCGTCGAACGGCGAGGAGCCCAGCCCGCGCGGCTTGTGCGGGTCGTCGACGATGTCGATGCCCTTGGCGAACACCGGCTGGCCCAGCCGGTCCTTCAGGAAAGAGGTCCCCCGCGCCACCGCAGGTCCCGAGATCGCCCCGATCAGAGGCCCCAGCAGCGAGGCGGCGATGCGGTTTTCGAAGATCACCGGCGCGGTGGTCGAGCCGATCTTGCGCGCGTTCAGCCGTCGCACGGCCTGGCGCCCGGCCTCGGCGCCGATCTTTTCAGGGGAGGGGAGGTCCGTCTGCCAGCGCGTCGAGCGGCCCTCGCCCCCGCGCTCCATGGCCGATCCCTCCCCCGCGATGGCCGACACCGACAGCGAAAAGGCCGAACCCCTGTGGAGGCCCGAGAACCCCTCGCTCGTCACCAGCCGCCAGGCGCCCGACGACCAGGCGGCCGAGCCGCCGTCGGTGTTGGTCACGCCCTCGACCGCGCGGCAGGCGTCTTCCGTCGCCCGCGCCCGCTCTTCCAGCGTCTCGGCGGTCGGCTCGGTGTCATCGAAGAGTTCGAGATCACTCAACGCTCCCCGCGCCAGCCGCTCGTCCGGCGCGAACCCGGCGTAGGGGTCCTCGGGCGCCAGCCGCGCCATCGCCACCGCCCGCTCGACCAGCTTGCCCCGCGCCTCGGGCGAGATGTCGGAGCCGGAAACCGTCGCCTGCCGCCGGCCGACGAACACCCGCAGGCCCAGGTCGCGGCTCTCCTCGCGTTCGACTTCTTCGAGGTCGCCGAGGCGCACGGTGACGGAAAGGGAACGCCGCTCGGCAAAGACAGCTTCGGCGCCGTCGGCCCCGGCCTTCAGCGCCGCGCCGACCACGTCCTGCAACAGGTTCTCGTCCATCGGCCCTTATGTACGGACCGTGGGGCCGGGGACAAGCTCAGGCGATGGCGTTGAACAGCAGGGCGACGGCGGCGAAGACGTAAGCCACCCACGTCAGCACGATGCCGATGGCCCGGGCCATGGAGGTCCCGCCGCTGTTGGAGAGGGCGAAGGCGTGCAGCAGGCGCCCGACGAACAGCAGCACGCCGACGATGTGGACCGACAGGCCGCTGTCGTCGACCATGGCCAGCACGGTGATGGCGACCAGCCCGGCGGGCACATACTCGGTGGCGTTGCCGAAGGCGCGGATGGCGCGGGCGAGCTCGGGAATGCCTTCATCGCCCAGTGCGATCTTGTGCTTCTGGCGCAGGCGCACGACCAGCACCGACAGCACCAGCAAAAGGATGATGTGCAGGCCGACCCAGAGCGCTGCGGCGTGCGCGGAGCCTATGGCGTCCATGGCGTCCTCCCCCAATACAAGCGGCGGAGATTAGCGCTTGGTTTGGCGCCGGGGGCAAGTTGCGTGGTTCGACACGCACCCCGCGGGTGCTGCTCACCATGACGTATTCAGAAGTTCGTCATCCTGAGCAGGCCGCGCGGCGGCCGTGTCGAAGGACGCACGGCTTCACTTCCAGATCGGCCTGCCCTCGCCCGGCAGGCCGAGCGACGCCCAGCGCTCGGTGACCGTGCGCACGACGTCCTCGTCCATGGCGATTTCCTTGCCCCATTCGCGCTTGGTCTCCGGCGGCCATTTGTCGGTGGCGTCGAGGCCGATCTTGGAGCCAAGGCCGCTCTCGGGCGAGGCGAAGTCGAGGTAGTCGATGGGGGTCTGCTCGATGATCGTGATGTCGCGGGCCGGGTCCATCTTGGTGGAAATGGCCCACATGACGTCCTTCCAGTCGCGGGCGTTGACCGTGTCGTCCACGACGATGACCCACTTGGTGTACATGAACTGGCGAAGGAACGACCAGACGCCCATCATCACGCGCTTGGCGTGGCCGGGGTAGGCCTTCTTCATCGACACCACGGCGATGCGGTAGCTGCAGCCCTCGGGCGGCAGCCAGAAGTCGGTGATCTCCGGGAACTGCTGGCGCAGCAGCGGGATGAAGACCTCGTTCAACGCCTCGCCCAGCACGCTCGGCTCGTCCGGCGGGCGGCCGGTGTAGGTGGTGAGGTAGATCGGGTCCTTGCGCATGGTGATGGCGCTGACCTGGAAGACCGGAAACTTCTCGACGCTGTTGTAGTAGCCGGTGTGGTCGCCGTAGGGCCCCTCGTCCTCGAACTCGTCGAGGAGGACGTGGCCTTCGATGACGATCTCGGCCTGGGCGGGCACCATCAGCGGCACCGTCTTGGCGGGGACGAGTTCGGCCTTGGCGCCGCGCAGCAGCCCCGCGAACTGATACTCGGACAGGGTGTCCGGCACCGGCGTCACGGCGGCCAGGATGGTCCCCGGATCGGCCCCGATCACCGCGCAGGCAGGCAGGGGCTCGCGCTTTCCGGCGCGCTTGTGGCGGGCGTAGTGTTGGGCGCCGCCCCGGTGGGCCAGCCAGCGCATGATCGCCCGGTCCTTGCCGAGCACCTGCATGCGGTAGATGCCGAGGTTGAAGTCGTCCTCGCGGTCGCTGGACGGCCCCCTGGTCACCACCAGCGGCCAGGTGATCAGCGGCGCGGGCTCGCCCGGCCAGCAGGTCTGCACCGGCAACCTGGTCAGGTCGATGTCGGCGCCCTTCAGCACCACTTCCTGCACCGGCGCCTTCTTCACCGTCGCCGGGCGCATGGCCATCACCTGCCGCGCGATCGGCAGCATGTCCCAGGCGTCCTTCAGGCCGCGCGGCGGTTCGGGGTTCTTCAGGAAGGCCAGCAGCTCGCCGACCTCGCGCAGCTCACCGGCGGTGGTGCGGCTCTCGCCCCCGAGCGTGACGCCCATCGCCACCCGCTTCACGGTCCCGAACAGGTTGGTCAGGCACGGGACCTCGCTGATCGAGCCGTCCGGCATCACCGGCCTTTCGAACAGCACCGCCGGGCCGCCGCTCGCGATCAGCCGCGTGCCGATCTCGGTCATCTCCAGCACCGTGGAGACAGGCTCGCTCACCCGCACGAGTTCGCCCTCGCGCTCGAGCATCGCCAGAAAGTCCCGGAGGGAGCGGTAGGCCATGAGCGGCTGATTAGCCCAATTGGGCCGAGCTTGGCCCCAATAATCCGCTCATCCCGACGAAAGTCGGGACCCAGTCCTGTCCAGTCAGCACTCCGCTGGAAAGACCTGGCCCCCGGCTTTCGCCGGGGTGAGCGGGTCTAGGGAATGACCTACGCATCAGCCGGAGCCCGCTCGGCGTCATAGGCCTTCACCAGCTTCTTAGGCGCGACCTCACGCCAGCGCCGCTCGATGAAGTTGCGGCAGGAGCCGGGGTGGAGGGTCTTCAGCCGCGCCAGCACGGCCGGGTAGTCCTTGTAGTGGGCGACCACGAAGAATGTCTGCGGCTCGCACTCGATCAGCATTTCGCGCTCGTCGAAGTGGACGCCGGTGAACACCGCCGCGCCGTCGGTCGGGCGGATGCGCGTCAGGAACTTGCCGTTCACCAGGAAGGCCGGCTTGCCGTAGCTCTTGCCCTCTTCCACGCCGGGGAAGCTGAGGGCGATCTGTTTGAAGTCCGCGGGTGTCATGAGTCGTCAGTATGCCAGCGCAACGCCGTCCTTGCGCATCTCCGTCGCCGCGGCGTAGCGCCCCGGCCAGCGCTCGATGGCCTGGTAGCCGCCAAAGCCGCCGTCGCTGTCGCCCAGCTTCCAGCCCAGCGCCGCCAGCCCCTTCTTTGTCGCCTCGGGAATGCCGCTCTCGACACGGAGCAGACCGACGCCCTGCTGCGGCTCGCCCGTCGGTTCGGACGAGCCCTCGTGGTGCCAGCGCGGGCTGTCGCCGGCGGCCTGCAGGTCGAGGCCGTAGTCGACCATGTTGATGATGATCTGCGCCTGGCCCTGCGGCTGCATGTCCCCGCCCATGACGCCGAAGGCCATCCACGGCGCCCCGTTCCGCGTCGCAAACCCCGGGATGATCGTCTGGAAGGGCCGCTTGCCGGGCGCATAGATGTTGGGATGGCCGTCCTGGAGATTGAACAGCTCGCCCCGGTCCTGGAACATGAAGCCAAGGCCGTCCGGCGACAGGCCAGACCCCATGCCGCGATAGTTGGACTGGATGATCGACACCATCATCCCGTCCTGGTCCGAGGTGCAGAAGTAGGTCGTGTCGCCCTGGCTCGGCGCCTGGCCCGGATAGACCGGCGTGATGATGCGGTCGGGCCGCACGAGCCTGGCCCGCTCGCGCGCATAGTCCTTCGACAGCAGCCACGCGATGGGGACATCGCTGAACTGGGGATCGGCGAAGTAGCGGGCGCGGTCCTCGAACGCGAGCCGCTTGGCCTCCACCTGATGGTGGATCGACTGCACCGACTGGAAGCCCATGGACTTGAGGTCGAACTGCTCGGCGATGTTGAGCAGTTGCAGCGTCGACAGGCCCTGGCTGTTGGGCCCAAGCCCATGCACCGTCACGCCGCGATAGTCCGTGCGTAGCGGCTCGGTCCATTCGCTGTGGTGGGCGGCCAGATCGGCCTTGGTCATGAAGCCGCCGATACGCCGGAAGTAGGCGTCGATGCGGTCGGCGATCTCGCCCTCGTAGAAGGCTCGCCCCCCGCCCAGCGCGATCTGGCGATAGGTTTCGGCCAGCGCCGGGTTGCGGAACACCTCCCCCTCGCGCGGCGTGCGCCCCTCGGCCGCCCAGACGCGGTTGAAGTTCTCCACCTCCTCGATGCCGAGGCCCGGCGTGTTGAACCGCTTGAAGCTGGCGTTCAGGTAATAGGCGATGGTCTGCGCCACCGGCACGCCGTCCTGCGCGTGGGCGATGGCCGGCGCGAACAGGCTCTTCCAGTCCAGCTTGCCGTAGCGCTGGTGCAGGCTCCACCAGGCGTCCACCGCCCCCGGCACGCTGACCGGCACGGCGCCATAGGCGGGGATGTGGCCGTTCTTGGCCCGCGCGCGAACCGTCTCCAGCGACAGGCCGCGCGGCGAGCGGCCCGAGCCGTTCAGCCCCACGACCTTGCCCTGCCGGGGATCCCACAGCATCACAAAACAGTCGCCGCCGACGCCGCAGCTGACCGGCTCCAGGAAGCCCAGCGCCGCGTTGGCCGCGATCGCCGCATCCACCGCCGAGCCGCCGGCGCGCAGCATGTCGATGGCGATCTGCGTCGCCAGCGGATGCGCCGTCGCCGCCGCCCCATGCGTCCCCCACGCCGCCGAATGGACGGCAAAGCTCGCCCCGTCGATCCGGTCGCCGGCGTGAACGTCCGGCCGGTGGAGGTTCGGGTTGACCACCTGCCCCAGCGCCGTCGTGGCGAAGGCCGAAGCGGGCAGGGCGGCGAGAAAGGTGCGGCGGCGCATGGGGCGTGCTCCGAGAGGGGGGAGCCGCAGCCTAGCCCTAATTGTTCGCCGTCACATAGTGGGCGAAGGGCTCGCGGCCGCGCGGGCCGGGGCGATAGCCGCTTTCGATGGGGCGGTCCTGCTCCGGGCCCAGGCTGATGTCGGCTTCGGGGAAGACGATGACGACCTCGCGGCCGTTGCGCACCACCACCTGCGCGACCGGCGATTTGCGCGGGTCGGCGGCCAGCTTGATCTTCGAGTAGTAGGGCTCACGCTTCCAGGCGTCGGGGTAGGCGGGGTCGACATCGACCATCAGCTGCTTGTCGCCCCACAGGATGAACTTGGCGCGATCCGGCCGCCAGGCCGCGTCCATCTTCTCGTCGGCCAGCCACAGGCAGACGAACTGGCGGCAGGCCTGCGGGCGGATCTCATAGACACCGCAGCCGACGCCCTTCTTGAAGTGGCCGCACATGGTGTGCCGGGCCTTGGCGATGGCTTCGATCTCGAAGGCCTTGCAGCACATGGCGCAGTCGCCGCAGGACTTGTTGGACGCAGCTACGGTCACGGACGATCACCCCCGCGGCCAGTGTTAGCGCCCCTCAGGGCAGAGTCCACACCGCCGTCTTCTTGACCTCCATATCCTCCAGCTCGCGCGTGGTCGGGACCTGGTATTGGGCCAGCTTGATCAGCCCCTCGCGCGGGAAGTAGGTCCGCCCCGGATCGCCGATCAGCACCGCCGCGCCCGCCGCGCGTGCGGCGGTCAGCCAGGCCATCACCTGCTCGGCCAGCGGCTTCTCGTAACAGATGTCGCCCGCCAGAATGACGTCGGCGTCGGGCGGCGGCGCGTCAAGCAGGTTGGCGTCGGTGAAAGCGACCTCCACCCCGTTCGCCGCCGCGTTCAGGGCGATGGCGGGCCCGCAGAAGCTGTCGATGTCGGCGGCCAGCACGCGCGCCGCTCCCGCCTTCATCGCCGCGATGGCGACGATCCCCGAGCCCGAGGCGAAGTCGATGACCCGCTTGCCGCGCACCGTCTCGGGGTGATCCAGCACGTACCGCGCCAACGCCTGCCCGCCGGCCCAGGCAAACGCCCAGAACGGCGGCGGCAGCCCCATCTCCTCCAGCGCCTCCTCCGTCATCCGCCAGATCGGCGTGATCTCGTCCGCCAGATGCAGCACCAGCTCCGGCGCATGCGGCGGCGCCTGCAGGCGGGTGTTGTCGAGGATGAAGGCGCGGCGGTCGGTGATCATAACGAGCGTCACTTTGGCTCTGGCGCGGCTTTTGAGCCCGCGATAATGTGCCGCCACAACCGAGGGTGGGGCTCAATGAAAAAAATCATACTTCTTGGTCTGACACTTGCCACGCTTGCCGGCTGCGCCACGCCGCCAGCGCCAGTGGATCAACGTAACAGCGCTTTGACCTCCGGCAACGTCTCCATGAACCTGATCGTGGGAGAGACCACGCAGGCGCAGGTACTCGAAGCCTTCGGGGCTCCAAACATCGTCACGATGGACGGTCAGCGGAACGAGGTGTGGTCCTACCAGAGGCATGCCACCGTCACCCAGTCCTCTGCCGGCTCCAATTACTGGACCATCGTATTCTTCGGCGGCGGGCAATACGCCGAGGGTTTCCAACAAACGCAGCGCACCATCACGCTGATCATCAAATTCAACAAAGATAAGGTGGTGTCGGACTTCCACAGTCGCACCAGTGACTTTTAGTTAGGGGGTTAATTTAATGAACAAGCTAATTGCAGTTACTGCGCTTGCGGTTCTATTTTCTACGCCCGCCCTCGCCGCCAAGGCGCCCGAGCTGACGCCTATGCAATTGCAGGCGATTCAGCAGAAGGAATTCGACGCTCAGAAAGAGGACGTTTTCAGCAGTGTTGTCGATGTCTTTCAGGACTTGGGCTACACGATCAACAGCGCCGACCTGAATACCGGGTTCATCACGGCTGAAAGCGCGACCGTCAACAAGACGAGTTTCTGGGAAGCCGTGGCATCGGCGCAGAGCGCCGGCAACACGCGCGCTACGGCCTACATCCAGTCAATGCCGAGTGGCATGACAAAGGTGCGCCTAAACTTCGTCTCCACCAAGACGATTTCGATGCAATACGGTCAGGGTAGCCGGCAGGACAAGCCGATCATCGATGCTGCGGTGTACCAGCGCGCATTCGAAAAAGTGGATGAGGCCCTGTTCGTCCGCAAAGCCACCAATGCGCCTGCGCCTGCGCCTGCGCCTGCCTCCGATGCCGAGCCCGTCACTACGCCGGCCGCCAGCCAAGCTGCCCCGACCGCCGCGCCGCCAACGGGCAGTTAATCCGCCACCACCTTATAGGCGATCGCCTCGGCGTCGACCGTTTCGACGTCGAGGACGAGGTTTCGAAAGCGGATGGTCTTGGCGCCGGCGGGATACGTGAGTTCTTGAAAAAAAGCCGTACGCGCCAGATTCTCAGGTGAATACTCTCGATACACCAGATGGACGGCGTTTCCGTCATAGCCAGTGAATATTATTTCATAGTTCGAGAACGGCTTGTCTTGGGCGACTTCGGATTCTCGCACAGGCGTCAACCGGCCACTTGGTGGGTCCGGACGATAAGAGAACAGGAAGCCACCATCAAAAGCCTTCTTATGGATTCTGCCGTCCTCGGCGACCTGCAATGTAAGGATACCGGCCATCCCCAACTGAGAGGTCTCGACCGGGACCAAAAAGTATACGTGTCCGTCCAGGTCACGGGTGTCGGTCACGTCCAGCAACTGATCCTTGGTGAAGCGCAGGTCGTAGCCGCCGCCGCGTAACCTGAAATCCTCGTTGGCCCGCACTTCCTTCACCGGCTTGATCTTGGTGACGAACTGTTGGACCTTCACCACCGCATCCCCGACAGCGGCAGTCTGACGCTCGC
Organism: Caulobacteraceae bacterium; assembly: GCA_036376035.1. Taxonomy (GTDB): domain Bacteria; phylum Pseudomonadota; class Alphaproteobacteria; order Caulobacterales; family Caulobacteraceae; genus Caulobacter. Next base: position 61,837 of record DASVBC010000005.1, read on the forward strand.
CGATGCGATAGCTGCGCTCGGAAATCAATTGCTGATCCGGCTGGCCAGAGACGCTACGGCCAGGAGCCGCGCAGATTGCTGCAACTCCCAAGAGAAGAGTTAGTATCGCATGTCGCATTAGCCGACCCCCAGCCAAGGCTAATAGCGCGCCGACAATCTGTGCGCGACTGTTTTCCTAATGCAAGGAATGCAGGCCTAGAAGGCGGCCGCCGCCAGTCCTTTTGAGGACGCCATCTTCAGCACCTTCACGTAGCCGCCGGGCTCGATGCGCATGCCTGCGGCGGCGCCCTGGGCCTTCAGCAGGCGGTGAGCCTTCGGCAGGCTCCAGCAGGGCAGGTGCATGAACATGTGGTGTTCGCAGTGGTAGTTGACCCAGTAGGGCGCGAGCACCGCGCGCTCTAGCCAGTTGGCGTGGGTGGTGCGGGCGTGGCGCAGGGGGTCGGGCTCGTTCTTGGCGATCAGGGCGTGTTCGGCGATGTTCCGCAGCCGCGTGATCATCGGATACCAGGTCGCCATCGGCACGATCCATAGCGCCAGCCACGCCCACCACAGGCCGAACGGAATCAGCACAGCCAGCATCACCGCGTTGGTGATCAGCATCGGCTTCCAGAAATCGATGACGCCCGCGAAGGTCTTCCTGAAGGGCACGCCGTTCCTGGCCCCTTCACGGAAGGCCGCGATCGTGGGGGCGATGCGCTGCTTGTAGAAGGTCTGGCCGGTCAGATCGCGGATGATCTTGCGGCGCATGGACGAGCGCGTGATCGGGAAGGGCGCCGAGAGGACGAGGTCGGGGTCCTCCTCCTGCTGGCCGTACTTGTGGTGCTGCAGGTGATAGTCGCGGTAGCGCCAGACGTCGGCGTTGGTCGGCGCCCCGGCCAGCCAGTGTCCGGCCCAGTCGTTGATCTTCTGGTTGGGGTGGGTGCAGCCGTGGGCCGCGTCGTGCATCAGGATGGCCAGGCCCAGCTGGCGCCCGCCGATGATGATCACCGCGGCGATGTAGGTCAGCGGGTTCGGCCAGATCACGAACATCGCGCCCGCCAGGATGATCACCGCCCACGCGTGGGCGATCAGCGCCAGCCCCTTCCACGACGAGCGGCGCGACAACGCCTCCCAGTCGGCGGGGGCGAAGTAGGTGGCGGGTTTGACGCGAGCAGCGATGGCCATGAGTTGATTATGCCACGAAATGACGCCGGCGTCAGGTTTGCAGCGGCGGCATCCACAGCCCCGCCGCCAGCGCGCAGAACAACAGCAGGCCTGCCCAGGTGTTGGACTTGAAGAGGGCCAGGGCGCCCTTCGGGTCGGTGACGTCCAGCCGCTGGGCCTGCCGCGACAGCATCAGTCCAAACAGCGCCACCGGCGGGAAAAACAGGGGCCCGAGCTTGCCCGCGAACGCGGCGCCCAGCGCCAGCACGAAGGCGATGACGTAGAAGACCAGCACCGCCCTGGGCGCGCTCGCCCCCAGCCTGCGCGCCGACGACTTCACGCCCGCCAGCGCGTCGTCCTCCAGGTCCTGCACGGCGTAGATGGTGTCGTAGCCGAGCGTCCAGAACACGCCGCTGGCGTAGAGCAGGATGGCGGGCAGGCCGATCTCCCCTGTCGCCGCCGCATAGCCCAGCAGCGCGCCCCAGTTGAAGGTCAGGCCAAGCCAGGCCTGCGGCCACCAGGTGATCCGCTTCATGAACGGATAGGCCGCCACCAGCGCGAGCGAGGCGACGCCCAGGCCAATGGCCAGCGGCGGAAAGCTCAACAGGATCGCCAGGCTCGCCGCGCAACACAGGGCGATGAACACCCAGGCCTGTCTCACGCTGATCTGTTCCGCCGGGATCGGCCGCCCGGCGGTGCGCGCGACCTTGGCGTCGATGTCGCGGTCGACGATGTCGTTGTAGGCGCACCCCGCCGCCCGCATCAGCGCCGCGCCCACGAAAAATAGCAGCAGCAGGAGCGGGGAGGGCGGCTCGCGCCGCTCGGCGAACGCCAGCGCTATCCCCTGCCAGCCGGGCAGCATCAACAGCCAGATCCCCGTCGGCCGGTCGAACCGCCCCAGCTTCAGCCACGGCTGCAGCCACGGCGGCGCATGGCGGTCCACCCAGTTCGTCGGCAAGGCGTCGGGCAGGGGCGCGGTCATGGCGCTGTTCCTAGCGGTTCGCTGGCTCGGTGCGAAGCTTCACGGCAGGGCGCGATGGGCGTATTGTCGGTTCCTCGACATTGGGAAGGGGGCTCCCATGGTTCGTTTTCTCGCCAGCCTGGCGTTGGCCGCCACGGCGATCGTGCTTTCGGCCTGCTACACCTCCAGCTACATGCTGCTCGACACCAGCGCCGGCGTGACGCCGCTCAGCGACGGGGCCTACGCCAGCAGCATCGACCGCAAGTACCTGTCGGCGCGGTCCGACGGCTCCTACGACATGTACTATGTCGACAAGAACGGCTCGACGACCTCCTCCAGCCGGATGTGGCTGAACCGCGCGGCCGATCTCGAGAGCAGCTCCAACTACGTCTATTTCTATGCCAAGGAGGACAGCGGCGGCTGGCTCTATGGCCTGCTCGTCAACGAAGGCGGCGCCATCTACGAGGTGCATCCCGACTGCAGCGACGGCAACGTGGCCTCGATCGCGGCCAGCGAAGGCGCCTCGCTCAGCGGCGACGACTTTACCGATTGCCGCTTCAGCGACGGCGAGTCGCTACGGCGGGCGCTACGCCGCTACTACCGCACGGCGGCCTATTTGACGGACCCCTACTACCGGCAATAGGCGATCCTCGGTTATGGACCGGGGATGATCCGTCTCTTCGTGCCCAGCGAACTGAAGGCCGGCGGCGGGGTTGTCCCGCTGCCCGAGCAGGCGCGGTATCTGACGCAGGTGATGCGGCGGGCGGTGGGCGACGACCTGCTGGTCTTCAACGGCGCCGACGGCGAGTGGCGGGCCGCCATCGCCGAGGTTTCCAAACGCGGCTGCCGTCTCGAACTGATCGAGCAGACCCGCCCGCAGACCACCGGCCCCGACCTCGACCTGATCGTGGCGGTGGTGAAGCGCGCGCGGCTCGAAACGATTGTGGAAAAGGCCGCCGAACTCGGCGCCCGGCGCGTGCGGCTGGTGGTGACCCGCCACACCAACGCCGACCACGCCCGCCTGCCCAGGCTGCGCGCCATCGCCGCCGAGGCCGCCGAGCAGACCGGCCGCCTCGACGTGCCGGAGATCGTGGAGGCGCAAAAGCTCGACAAGCTGCTGGACGGCTGGGACGCCTCGCGCCGGCTGATGTTCTGTGACGAGGCGGGCGATGGCCGAACCCTCCAGGGCGAAGGCCCCTGGGCCATCCTCATCGGCCCGGAAGGCGGCTTTTCGCCGGAGGAGCGTGAGCGGCTGCGCTCGCTCCCCTTCGTCACGCCGGTGTCGCTTGGCCCCCGCATCCTGCGCGCCGACACGGCGGCCATTTCGGCGATGACGCTGTGGCAGGCGCGGCTGGGCGACTGGCGCTCTTGAGGTTCGCCGCGGCGGCCCTTACTTGGCGACAGAGTAGACAATTGAAACGCGGCCTGGGGAGGCGACAATGGCGGACACAAAGGTCGATGACCGCCCGCTGACCCTTGAGGACATGACCGCCTGGCTCGCGGAGGGCTGCAAGCCCAAGGGCGCCTGGCGCGTCGGCGCCGAGCACGAGAAGTTCGGCTTTCGCCTCGGCTCCAACCAGCCCGTCCCCTATGAGCCCAACGGCATCAAGGCGATGCTCGAAGGCCTCATGCGTTTCGGCTGGCAGGGCGTGTTCGAGGACGGCGCGGGCGGCCCGGTCCTGATCGCGCTGGAAAAGCCCGGCGGCGCCAACGTCTCCCTCGAACCCGGCGGCCAGTTCGAGCTCTCGGGCGCCCCGCTCGAGACCATGCACGAGATCTGCCAGGAGACCGGCAAGCACCTCGAAGAGGTCAAATCGGTCGCGGACGAACTGGGTCTGGGGTTCCTCGGCCTCGGCTTCAGCCCCCTGTGGCGGCGGGACGAGGTCCCGATCATGCCCAAGGGCCGCTACGACATCATGCGCGCCTACATGCCCAAGGTCGGCAATCTCGGCCTCGACATGATGCTGCGCACCTGCACCGTGCAGGCCAACCTCGACTTCGCGGACGAGGCCGACATGGTCGCCAAGTTCCGCGCGAGCCTGGCGCTCCAGCCGCTCGCCACGGCCCTGTTCGCCAATTCGCCGTTCACCGAGGGCAAGCCCAACGGCTACCTCTCCTACCGCGCCCACATCTGGACCGACACCGACCCCGACCGCACGGGCCTGCTCGATTTCGTGTTCGAGGACGGCTTCGGGTTCGAGCGCTACGCCCGCTACGCCATCGACGTGCCGATGTATTTCGCCAAGCGCGGCGGCCGCTACGTCGACCTCTCCGGCCAGTCCTTCCGCGCCTTCATGGACGGCAAGCTGGACGCGCTGCCCGGCGAGCGCGCGACCATGAAGGACTGGGCCGACCACACCACCACCATCTTCCCGGAGGTGCGGCTCAAGCAGTACCTGGAGATGCGCGGCGCCGACTCCGGCCCCTGGAGCCGCATCTGCGCCCTGCCGGCGCTGTGGACGGGCGTGCTCTACGACTCAGCCGCGCTCGCCGCCGCCTGGGACCTCTGCAAGGGCTGGACCCGCGAGGACCGCATCAAGCTGCGCGAGGACGTGACCCGCCTTGGCCTGAAGGCCGAGGTCGCCGGCCGCTCGGTGCGCGACGTCGCCGTCGACCTCGTCGCCATCGCCAGGGAGGGCCTGAGGAACCGCGCCCGCCTCGACGGCGGCTTCCTGGACGAGACCAACTACCTCGGCGAACTGGAAATCATCGCCGACAGCGGCGTCACCCCGGCCGAGCGTCTGCTCGAACGCTACCGCGGCCCCTGGCAGGGCGACGTCTCCAAGGTGTTCGAGGAAGCGGCCTACTGAGGGACCAGGGACTAGGGGCTAGGGGCTAGAAATGCTCCTGAGGCCTCTAGCCCCTAGTCCCTATCCCCTAATCCCTTGCTCAGGCGGAATCTCCCGCCGGTCCGCGGGGTCGAGGTCCTCGGCATAGGGCGGATCGTGGGCCGGGACGTGGCGCACCACCCGCTCTTCGGGGGCGCTCTCCACCTGGAAGTCGACGTGGCGCGGGTCGAAGGCGATGCGGCCTGCGATGGCCTCGGCTTCCTCGCTGGCGTGCTCGTAGGTCCAGGCGATGTCCTCGATCACATGGCCGTCGCGCATGATGGTGTAGTAGCTCGCCACGCCCTTCCACGGGCAGCGGGTGGTGTGGTCGTTGCGGCGCAGGGACGAGACCTGCACGTCCTCGCACGGGAAGTAGAAGACCGGCTCGGCGCCGTTCTCGCTGACGCACAGCACATCGTCGCTGTCGGCCAGCTCGTGGCCCTGGAAGAGCACCCGCACCCGCTCGGGGTGGCCGGTGATGTGGAATCGGGACGGCTGTCCTTGGCTGTTCATGGCGCTTCTCCTGTTGGCAGCAGAACGCATGAGGCCGCCGGGCGGCTCCGCTGGCGACTTCGAGGCAAGCCGTTGCTTGTGAAACCGCCCGGACCGTGATGTTCTCCCCCTCAAACGAGAGGAAGCCGGGGGAAATCGACCGCTTCTTCGTGGGGAATGGCAGCGTTTAAGGGCCTTCATGAACAGCATCGTCGTCATCGCCGGCATCGTCATCACTCTGCTGACGGGCATACCGGTTCTCATCCAGCTGCTGCGCGACCACCCGCGCGGCCTTTTCATCCTCTTTTTCGCCGAGATGTGGGAGCGCTTCTCCTACTACGGCATGAGGGGGCTGCTGATCTTTTATCTGACGCAGCACTTCCTCTTCGACGACGCCTTCTCCAACACCCAGTACGGCTCCTACACGACGCTGGTGTACCTGCTGCCGCTGATCGGCGGACTGCTGGCCGACCGCTACATCGGCATGCGCAAGGCGGTGGCGTTCGGTGCCCTGCTGCTGGTGGCCGGCCACTTCACCATGGCCATCGAAGGCCGCCCGGCGACCCAGGTCCTGACCTTCAACAACGCCCAGTACGAAGTGGTCATGCAGGGCCGCGGCGACACCCAGAAGGCGACGCTCGCCATCGGCGGCCAGAACTACGAGTTCTCCTCGGCCGACACCGGCGGGCTGCAGATCAAGGATCTTCCCGCCGCCGCGCCGCTGCCGTCCGTGCTGCCCAAGGGCTCCTACCAGCTCGCCGAGCAGCGTGACGCCAAGTACGTCGGCATCTTCTACCTGGCCCTGTCGCTGATCATCATGGGCGTCGGCTTCCTCAAGCCGAACATCTCCTCGATCGTCGGACAGCTCTACAACAAGGGCGATCCGCGCCGGGATCCAGGCTTCACCCTCTACTACTACGGCGTGAACCTGGGGGCCTTCTGGGCCGCCGTGCTGTGCGGCTATCTCGGCCAGGCGGTCGGCTGGTGGGCCGGCTTTGGCCTTGCCGGCGTCGGCATGCTGGTGGGCTACCTCGCCTTCGTGATCGGCAAGCCGTTGCTGCAGGGCAAGGGCGAGCCGCCGGATCCCGCGCGCCTCGCCGCCCCGGTCGTCGGCCCGCTGAACCGCGAACACCTGATCTACCTTGGCGGTTTGCTGGGCGTGGCGCTCGTCTACTTCGTGGTCCAGCGCAACGGCATCGTCGGTGTCAGCCTCGGCATCGGTTCGGTCATCGTGCTCGCCTATGTCGCCTGGTACATGGTCACCAAGTCGAGCAAGATCGAGCGCGAGCGCCTGGGCCTCGCCATGGTTCTGATCGTCGGCGCGGTGGTGTTCTTCACCCTCTTCGAACAGGCCGGCACCTCGCTGAACCTGTTTGCCGACCGAAACACCAACCTGGCGCTGATCGACAAGCCCTACATCGTCGACTTCCTCGGGCGACCGCTGTTCTTCGGCACGCGTGAGATGGCGCTGACCGGGCCCAGCAACATGCTGTGGATCGACATGGGCTTCACCGCCGCCCAGACGCAGTCGTTCAACGCCGGCTTCATCCTGATCTTCGCGCCGATCTTCGCGGCGGTCTGGGCCTGGCTTGGCCGCCGGGGACGCGATCCGAACCCGGTGCTGAAGTTCGGTCTTGGCCTGTTGCAGGTCGGGCTTGGCTTCCTGGTCATCGTCTGGGCCGGCGGCATGCATGACAGCGCCTTCCGCCTGCCGCTGCTGGTGCTGGCCTTCACCTACCTGCTGCACACGACCGGCGAGCTCTGCCTCTCGCCCGTTGGCCTGTCGGAGATCACCAAGCTCTCGCCGCCGATGATCGTCTCCTTCCTGATGGCGGTGTGGTTCCTGTCCAGCTCATGGGCGCAGTATATCGGCGGCTGGATCGCCGCGCTGGCCGGAACCGAGACCGTCGGCGGCCAGGTGCTCGATCCGGCCGCGGCGCTCGCCTCCTCGATCGAGGTGTTCAAGATCATCGGCTGGGTCGGGGTGGCCTCCGGCGTCCTGTTCTTCATCCTCTCGCCCTTCATCAAGCACTGGGCGCACGGGGTGAACGAGGAGGGCGGTCCCGAGTCCGAACTGGCCCTGGACGCCGACCGCCAGGCCGGCCCCCTGACCGAACGCCCGGTCTAGCCGCCGCCAACCGCACAAAGTCGAAGGGCCCCGGAGCGATCCGGGGCCCTTCTTCCGTTCAGACCCGGCGACTTGCCATCAACCCAAGGTCTTGCGGATCCGCACATAGAGGTTGGTCTTGTTGTCCCGCACCTGCTCCTCGTGGAACAGCAGCGGGCTGACATCGCGCGGCCCGTCATAGACGTCGCGGTAACGCAGGTTGTCGCGCGAGGTGGCGTTCTGAGCGTCGAACCGAATGGCGATGTCGGGGCGCGGCTTGAACTCGATGTAGGGCACCACGAAGGTGCGCAGCTTCACCGTCATCACCTCGTTGAACCGGTAGTAGGGCTCGCGGAAGGCGCCGTACACGTCGACGCCCCAGGTCGCCTTCCAGCGCGGCAGGCCCTGGGTGTAGTGGGCTTCCCAATCGACCGGGTGTTCGGCCGTGATCTGGCGCTCTTCGCCGGTGGTGGGGTCGATCACCTCCGAGCGCCGCCAGGTGCTCTCGCCGCGCAGGACCCCGCCCTTGAGGCCGAGCTTGTCCACCGGCAGCGTCAGCTCCAGCCCAAGCTCGTCGCGCGTGCCGTCGCCGATATTGGCCGGGCCGTCGCGCGTGCCGGTGATGTCCGGGGCGCGGTCGATGACGTCGGTGATCTCGAAGTGGCGCACCGTCAGCACGACCGACCCGTTGCCCCAGAACCGGCGCTCATAGGCCGCTTCGGCGACCCAGGCTTGCTCCGGCTCGATGTCGGTGTTGCCCGAAGACACCCCGCCGCCCTCGGCCACGGCCGCGACGAAGTCGTCGAAGTTCAGCTGCCCGACTTCCCGCTCCACGCGCAGGCGGATCTGGTTGGCCGTGTTGGGCGACCAGGTGACGACCGCGCGGGGCTTGGGGAAATAGAGCGTCTTCTCCTTGGTGACGCCGTCTTCGTCGGCCGAGATGCGCGAGGCCTCCATGCGAAAACCCCCCTCCACCGTCAGGCGCGGCGTGGCGGTCCAGGTGCCCTGGGTGAAGACCTCGCCGCGCAGCTCTTCCACCCGCACGGGCGAGGGGTCGGGCGTGTCGCCGATCTCGGTGAAGCTGGTCTCGCCGTCGAGCCCGTTGAACGCGCCCTCGACGCCGCTCTCCAGGGAAAGGTTCGCCGACTTCTTGAACTTCAGCGTGGCCTTGGCGACGCTTTCGCCCGTGGTCCGATCGAGCAGGAACAGGTGGTTCAGCGCATCCTGGTAGTTGGGGATCTCCTGCGCCTGCAGCTTCACGAACAGGTCGGTGGTGTTGATCTGCTGGATGGCGATCAGGTCGAAGGTCGTGCGCGGGCCAAGCTCGCGGCCCCAGGACAGGCCAAGCTCTCCGTCCAGGCGCTTTTGGTCGTCGCGCTCGGTCAGGCCGTCGGTGATGCCGATCCCGTGGGCGGCCTCGTCGGACCAGAAGCGCTCATAGAAGGCCCGGCCGTTGATCCGCGCCTTGCCGCCCAGCAGCGGCATCTCATAGGCGGCCGTTCCCACCGCCTGCGTCCCGTCGCCCTCGGTGTAGAGCCTCCAGCGGCCGAGCGGGTCGCCGTCGCCGTCATAGACCGTGCGGGGGCCATCGCCCGCGCCGTCATCGTAGAAGCCGGCGATAATGAACGAGCCTTCCAGCGTGCGGCCTTTGCCGCGCCGCGTGCCCTCCAGCCGCATGGCCGGGGTCTGGCGGCCGTCATAGACGAAGGTGTTGGCCACGGCGACGAGGCCCGTGACGCTGTCGCCCTTCTTGCGGACCACGTTGGCCAGCACCGTCTTGCCCTGCATGTCGATGCCCGGCGCGCCGCCGCGGATCACCTCGATGCGCTCAATCTGGCTGGCGGGGACGCGGCGCAGCACGCTTTCGAGGTCGTCGCTCTTGGTCGCCGGCCGCTCGCCGTCGATCAGCACGTTGCCCGCCGCGCCCGAGAAGCCGCGCACGCTGTCGCCCCCGTCGAAGGTGAAGCCGGGCAGGCGGTTGATCATGTCCATCGCCGTGTTCGGCTGGGCCGAGGCGAAGAAGGCCGGCGGATAGGCGACCACCGCGCTCGTGGCGATCGAGGCGGGCTCGGGCCCGCTCTCCTGCGCCGCCGCCACATGGGGCAGGGCGGCCGCGACCAAGGCCGCGAAAGCAATCTGGAAACGCACGGACTTCCTCCCTCCAAAACTGGACGGAAGGTGGCCGCACCGTGCGGCCCAGAACAGTTACAAGCCTGACATGTAGATTAATTCGACGACAGGTTCGGCGGACTCAGACCGCCGTCCCGCCCACCGTCAGGCCGGTGATCTTCAGCGACGGCTGGCCGACGCCGACGGGGACGCCCTGGCCGGCCTTGCCGCAGACGCCGATGCCGGGGTCGAAGCTGAAGTCGTCGCCGATCATGGTGACGCGGGTGAGGGCGCTCGGCCCGTCGCCGATCAGGGTCGCGCCCTTCACCGGGGCGGTGATCTTGCCGTCCTCGACCAGGTAGGCCTCGGTGCACTGGAAGACGAACTTGCCGTTGGTGATATCGACCTGTCCGCCGCCGAAGTGGGCGCAGTAGAGGCCGCGCTTCATCGAGGCGATCATCTCCTCGCGCTTGTGATCGCCGGCCAGCATGCCGGTGTTGGTCATGCGCGGCATCGGCATGTGGGCGTAGGACTGGCGCCGCCCGTTGCCGGTGGCTTGCATGCCCATCAGCCGCGCCGACTGGCGGTCGTGCATGTAGCCGACAAGGATGCCGTCCTCGATGAGGATGGTGCGGCTCGTGGGCGTGCCTTCGTCGTCGACCGTCAGCGAGCCGCGCCGCCCGGGGACCGAGCCGTCGTCGAAGACCGTCACCCCCGGCGCGGCGACCCGCTCGCCGATGCGGCCCGAGAAGGCGCTGATGCCCTTCCTGTTGAAGTCGCCTTCCAGCCCGTGGCCGACCGCCTCGTGCAGCAGCACGCCGTTCCACCCCGGTCCCAGCACCACATCCATCTCGCCGGCCGGGCAGGGGACGGCGTCCAGGTTGACCAGCGCCTGGCGCAGCGCCTCGTCCACCTGGTCCCGCCAGCTTTCCGGCGTCAGCCAGGTTTCGAAGCCGGCGCGGCCGCCCGCGCCGGACGATCCGTTCTCGCGCCGGCCGTCCTTCTCCACCGTCACCTGCACGTTGACCCGCACCAGCGGGCGCACGTCGCGGATCAGGCGGCCGTCGGCGCGCAGGATCTCGACGATCCGCCGCTCGCCGGCCAGCGAGGCCATGACCTGCACCACGCGCGGGTCGCGGGCCCGGGCGAAGGCGTCGATCTCCTGCAGCAGGGCGACCTTGTCGCCGAACGCGGGGGCGGCGAGGGGGTCGTCTTCGCCGTACAGCTTGGCGTTGGTGGCGCGCGGCCCCTCGGCCTCGATGCCGGAATAACCGCGCCTGGCCAGCCGCGCCGAGTCGGCCGCACGCCGGATGGCGGCCTCGCTGATCTCGCTGGCGTGGGAGTAGCCCGCCGTCTCGCCCGCCACGACGCGCAGGCCAAAGCCCTCGCCCGAATCATAGGCCGCCTGTTTCAGCCGTCCGTCGTCGAAGACGAACGACTCAGCTTCGCTGCGCTCGAGGAACAGTTCGCCGTCGTCGGCGCCGTGCAGGCTCTCGGCCAGCACCGCCTGCGCGCGTTTGGGGTCGACGCCGGCGGCGTCCAGAAGCGAGGGGGCGGGGGTGTGAATGGACATGACGACAACATAGGCAGCCCGCCCATCCGGCGAAACGGCCAATGCGGGTTCCCTCACCCTTGGCAAGGCACGAGCGAGCGCGTATGCACGCGGCCATTAGTCGGAAGGGTGGGCGCCGCGAGGAGCCTCGCGTGCGAGGCGGTCACAGCGTAGCGCCGACTTTAATGGACATGAGGCGCATGAAGGCTAAGTCGGGTTTGAAGCGCATGGCGGCGGGTATCTCCGCCGGCGCGTTTGCGGCGATGTTTGCGGGTGTGGCCGCCGCCGAGGAGTTGCTCGGCCAGCCGACGCCGGGCGCGATCGATCTTCAGCCGGCGGCCTCGCCCCTGAAGCACGACGCCATCTTCTTCCACAACGCGATCCTGATGCCGATCATCACGATCATCAGCCTGTTCGTGCTGGGCCTGCTGATCTGGGTGATCGTCCGCTACAACAAGCGGGCCAACCCGGAGCCGGCGCGCTGGAGCCACAACACCGTGGTCGAGGTGATCTGGACGGGCGTGCCGGTCCTGATCCTGATGGTCATCGCCATCTTCTCGTTCAAGCTGCTGTACGCCTACCACGACATGCCCAAGCCCTACATGACGGTGAAGGCGACCGGGTATCAGTGGTACTGGGGCTATGAATACCCCGACCAGGGGATCGGCGAAGTGACCTCGACCGTCCTGCCGGAGGAAGAGGCCAAGGCCAAGGGCGTGCCGTTCCGCCTCGCCGCCACCGAGCCGATGATCGTGCCGGTCAACCAGGTCGTACGGGTGCAGGCCACCGGCGCGGACGTCATCCACGCCTTCGCCCTGCCGGCTTTCGGCCTGAAGATGGACGCCATCCCCGGCCGCCTGAACGAGCAATGGTTCAAGGCCGAGCGCGTCGGCACCTACTACGGCCAGTGCTCCGAGCTGTGCGGCGTCGACCACGCCTTCATGCCGATCGAGATCAAGGTCGTCAGCCAGCCGGAGTTCGACGCCTGGGTGGCCGCCAAGGCGCCGCCGCCGGCCGCGCCCGCCGCGACGGCCGAGGCTCCGGTCGTGCCGGCTTCGGCCAACCCCGCTCCGACCCAGGTTGCGCCTGTCGATCCGGCCACCGCCGGTCCCAAGCCGCAGACCACCGCAACGCTCTGATCCTCGGGAACTAAAGTCCAATGGCTTACGCCGCTTCCGCCCACGACGATCACGATCACAAGCCCGGGTTCTTCACCCGCTGGCTGTTCTCGACCAACCACAAGGACATCGGCACGCTCTACATCCTCTTCGCCATCATGGCGGGGCTGGTGGGCGGCGCCCTGTCGGGCCTGATCCGCTGGGAGCTCTATGAGCCCGGCATCCAGATCTTCCGCGAAGGCAGCTGGCTGGCCCAGACCGGCCTGATCGATGCTTCCAAGCACGGCTACAACGTGGTGGTCACCGGCCACGCGCTGATCATGATCTTCTTCATGGTCATGCCGGCGATGATCGGCGGTTTCGGCAACTGGTTCGTGCCGATCATGATCGGCGCGCCGGACATGGCCTTCCCGCGGATGAACAACATTTCGTTCTGGCTGCTGGTCGCCGCCTGGACGCTGCTGGTCACCTCGATGTTCGTGGACGGCGGGCCGGGCCACGGCTTTGGCGGCGGCTGGACCATGTATCCGCCGCTGTCGACGACCGGCCACACGGGCCCCTCGTTCGACCTGGCCATCTTCTCGGTCCACCTGGCCGGCGCCTCCTCGATCCTGGGCGCCATCAACTTCATCACCACCATCTTCAACATGCGCGCGCCGGGCATGACGCTGCACCGCATGCCGCTGTTCGTGTGGTCGATCCTGGTGACCGTGTTCCTGCTGCTGCTGTCGCTGCCGGTGCTGGCCGGCGCCATCACCATGCTGCTGACCGACCGCAACTTCGGGACCCACTTCTTCGACCCCGCCAACGGCGGCGATCCGGTGATGTACCAGCACCTGTTCTGGTTCTTCGGTCACCCCGAGGTGTACATCCTGATCCTGCCCGGGTTCGGCATGATCAGCCACATCGTCTCGACCTTCTCCAGGAAGCCGGTGTTCGGCTACCTCGCCATGGCCTACGCCATGGTCGCCATCGGCTTCGTCGGCTTCATCGTGTGGGCGCACCACATGTACACGGTCGGCATGCCCATCAACCTGCGCGCCTACTTCGTGGCCGCCACGATGGTCATCGCGGTGCCGACGGGGGTGAAGATCTTCAGCTGGATCGCCACCATGTGGGGCGGCTCCATCGACTTCAAGACGCCCATGCTGTGGGCGATGGGCTTCATCTTCCTGTTCACGCTGGGCGGGGTGACGGGGGTGGTGCTGGCCAACGCCGGCATCGACTACAGCCTGCACGACACCTACTACGTCGTGGCCCACTTCCACTACGTGCTGAGCCTTGGGGCCGTCTTCGCGATCTTCGCGGGCTTCTACTACTGGTTCGAGAAGATGTGGGGCGTGAAGTACAACGAGTTCCTCGGCGCCGCCCACTTCTGGATCATGTTCATCGGGGTGAACCTGGTGTTCTTCCCGCAGCACTTCCTGGGCCTGCAGGGCATGCCCCGGCGCTACGTCGACTACCCGGAAGCCTTCAGCAAGTGGAACGAGGTCTCCTCGATCGGCTACGCGATCACCCTGGTGGGCGTCATCGTCTTCCTGGTGATGCTGCTCGAAGCGGCCATCCGCCGCCGTCCGGCCGAGGCCAACCCGTGGGGCGAAGGCGCGACGACGCTGGAGTGGACGCTGTCCTCGCCGCCGCCGTTCCACCAGTTCAACGAGCTGCCGGTGGTCAAGGCCGACCACCACTGACCCTCCTCTCCCTGAGAGGCTACAATCGAGGGGGCGCGGCGGGACTTCCCACCGCGCCCCTTCTGCCAAGTGAGCGTACGAAACCTTGACCAGGCGATCCGCAGCAGCGACCCCCACGACCGCGCCGGCCCGGCCCGCGCTGTGGTCGGACTATGTCCAGCTGCTCAAGCCCAGGGTGATGAGCCTGGTGGTCTTCACCGCCTTCACGGGCCTGGTCTGCGCCGGCGTGCCGCTGCACCCGGTGCTGGCCGGCGTGGCCGTGCTCTGCATCGCGGTCGGGGCGGGGGCCTCCGGCGCGCTCAACATGTGGTTCGACGCCGACATCGACGCCAAGATGCGCCGCACCCGCGCCCGCCCCGTCGCCGCGGGCCGGGTGCAGGGCGCGGACGCCCTCACGCTTGGCGTGGTGCTGTCGCTGTTCTCGGTGATGTTGATGGGGATGGCGCTGAACTGGCTGGCGGCGGGGCTGCTGGCCTTCACCATCCTCTTCTACGCCGTCGTCTATACGATGTGGCTCAAGCGCTCGACGGCGCAGAACATCGTCATCGGCGGCCTCGCCGGCGCCCTGCCGCCGGCCATCGGCTGGGCCGCGGCGGCTGGATCGGCGCCCGCCAACGCCTGGCTGCTGGTGCTGATCATCTTCCTGTGGACCCCGCCGCACTTCTGGGCCCTGTCGCTCTACACCAGCGAGGACTACGCCAAGGCCGGCGTGCCGATGATGCCGGTGGTCAAGGGGGCGCCCTCCACCCGCCGACAGATCTTCATCTACTCGCTGATCCTGATCCCCGTCTGCATCGCGCCGGCCTTCACCGGCCTTGGCGGGCCGATCTACCTGACCGTCGCCGGGCTGGGCGGGCTGGTCTTCATCCTCCTCGCTTGGCGGCTGCTGAAGAGCCATGCGGGCGAGGCGAGGGGCGAGCGCAACGACGACGGCCTTTACGACGTCAAGGCCGGCGCCAGGGACGCGCGCAATCTCTTCGCCTTCTCCATCCTCTATCTGACCCTGCTGTTCGCCGCCCTCTTGGCCGAACACGCCATGACCATCGCGCCGCTGGAGCTGCTGAGATGAGCGATCCCAACCAAGAGTCCGAGGAGTTCGCCAGGGCCCGCCGAGGCCGCAACATCGCCATCGCCCTTGGCCTGGCGCTGTTCGTCGTGCTGATCTTCGTCGTCACCATCGTGAGGCTAGGCGCCAATGTCGCGGCCCGCCCGTTCTAACGCCCGCATCGCGGTCATCTGCGCGGTGATCTTCGCCGGCATGGTCGGCGCCGCTTACGCCGCCGTGCCGCTCTACCGCGCCTTCTGCCAGGTCACGGGCTTCGACGGCACCGTGCGCAAGGCCGAGGCCGCGCCGACGAAAGTGCTCGACCAGACCGTCACCGTCCGCTTCGACGCCAACGTCCGGGGCATGCCCTGGGACTTCAAGCCTGACCAGGTGAGCCAGGAGATCCGGATCGGCGAGACATCGCTGGCTTTCTTCCGCGTCACCAACAACGGCAAGACGCCGATCACCGGCCGCGCCAGCTACAACGTCGTGCCCGAACAGGCCGGCCCCTACTTCCAGAAACTGGAGTGCTTCTGCTTCACCGAGCAGACCGTCCAGCCGGGCCAGACGATGGACTTTCCGGTCGTCTATTTCGTCGATCCGCAGTACGCGAGCGACCCCGAGACGAAGCGCGGGACGGAGATCACCCTGTCCTACACCTTCTTCCCGGTCGAAAAGCAGCGCGCACAAGCCTCATCGCCCCTTGGCGAAGGCGCTTCCGGGCGGCTATAGCACACCCGATTCCACGGGGTTCCTGAGGGGCGAAGAGCACGGACATGGCACACGGCGCCGTCAAGCACGACTACCACCTGGTCAATCCGAGTCCCTGGCCGCTCGTCGGCTCGATCGCCGCCGTCGTCCTGACCATGGGCGCGGTGATCTGGATGAAGGGCCTGTTCGGCCTGGAGAAGGGCACGCCCTGGGTCCTGCTCGCCGGTTTCGCCGGCATCATCTACACGATGATCGGCTGGTGGACGGACGTGGTGAAGGAAGCCAACGCCGGCGACCACACCCCCGTCGTCTCCATCGGCCTGCGCTACGGCATGATCCTGTTCATCGCCTCGGAGGTGATGTTCTTCGTCGCCTGGTTCTGGATGTTCTTCGAGATGGCGCTGTTCTCGGAAGTGCGCGCCGCCTCGCCGATCAGCGAAGTCGCCGGCGCCTGGGCCACCTGGCCGCCCAAGGGCGTCGAGCTCGTCCCCGCCTTCCACCTGCCGCTGGTCAACACCCTGACGCTGCTGCTGTCGGGCACCACCGTCACCTGGGCCCACCATGCGCTGCAACAGGGCGACCGCAAGAGCGCCAAGATCGGCCTGGCGCTGACGGTCCTGCTCGGGATCCTGTTCACCTCGATCCAGGCCTACGAGTACAACCACATCCTGCACGAGAAGCTGTTCTATTCGGACGAGGCGGCCAACGCCGGCCTCTACGGCTCGACCTTCTTCATGGCCACGGGCTTCCACGGCTTCCACGTGCTGATCGGGACCATCTTCCTGATCGTGTGCCTGATCCGCCTGATGAACGGCGGTTTCACGCCCCAGAAGCACTTCGGCTTCGAGGCGGCGGCCTGGTACTGGCACTTCGTCGACGTGGTGTGGCTGTTCCTGTTCGCCTTCATCTACGTGATCTTCGGCACGCCCTAGGACGGTGAAGCGCTTTCCACTTGGCCTGACGCTCACGGTCGCCATCGCCTTCGCCATCCTCGTTGGCCTTGGCGCGTGGCAGCTGCAGCGGCTGAAGTGGAAGGAACAGCTGATCGCCCAGGTCCAGGCGGCGCAGACGGCGCCCGCCGTGCCGCTGCAAGGCGTGCTGGCGCAGGCCGCCGCGGGCGAGGACGTCAGCTACCGCAAGGTCGTCGCCGTCTGCCCGGGCCTCGCCACCGCGCCCTACGCCGAGCTCTACGCCCTGATGGATGGCCAGATGGGCTCGCGCCTGATCTCGGTCTGCCGGCTGGAGGGCCAGCCCTACGGCTCCATCCTCGTCGATCGGGGCTTTGTGGCCGAGACCATCTCCGCCCGCCCGCCCGAGCAGCCCGGCGATGAGCGCCCCACCGGCGTGCGCGGCGTCCTGCGCGCGCCCGAGCACCGCTCCTTCGTTTCCGCCCGGGACGACCCCGCCCACCGCCGCTTCTTCGCCCGCGAGATCGGGCCGATGGCCAGGGCGCTCGGCGCGGTCAACCCCGCGCCCTGGTTCCTGATGGCCGAGACCTCGACCAATCCCGAGTGGCAGGCGCTGAGGCCCGCGCCGCTGCCGGTGGACATTCCCAACCGCCACCTCGAATACGCCCTGACCTGGTTCGGCCTTGCGGGGGTCCTCCTCGCCGTCTATGCGGCCATGCTCCGGGGGCGGGGTAAGGACTGATGCGTTACATTTCCACACGGGCGGGATCGGCGGGCGAGGCCGCTCCGCTCGGCTTCCTGGACGCCGTGCTGGCGGGCCTGGCCCCCGACGGCGGCCTCTACGTCCCCGAAGCCTGGCCGACCTTCACGACCGCCGAGATCGCCGCCTTCGCCGGGCGCCCGTACGCCCACGTCGCCGCCGCCGTGCTCGGCAAGTTCGCCGACGGCGAGATCGACGCCGCCGACCTCCTGGCCATGTGCGAGGCCGCCTACGCCACCTTCGACCACGCCGCCGTCACGCCGCTGAAGCAGCTGTCGCCCAGCCTCTTCCTGCTCGAGCTGTTCCACGGGCCCACGCTCGCCTTCAAGGATGTGGCGATGCAGCTGCTGGGGCGGCTGTACGATCACGCGCTGAGCAGGCAGGGCCGCACCATGACCATCGTGGCCGCCACCTCGGGCGATACCGGCGGCGCGGCAGTCGAGGCCTTCCGCGGCCGCTCCAACGCCCGGATCGTCGTCCTGTTCCCCGATGGCCGCATCAGCGAGGTGCAGCGCCGGTTCATGACCTGCGCCGCCGACGACAACGTCCGCTGCGTGGCGGTGGAGGGGACCTTCGACGACTGCCAGGCCATCGTGAAGGGCGCCTTCCAGGACGACCAGTTCCGTCGCGCGGTCGACCTGTCGGGCGTCAACTCCATCAACTTCGCCCGCATCGCCGCCCAGGTCGTCTATTACTTCACCGCCGGGGTCGCGCTCGGCGCGCCGCGGCGGCCCGTGTCCTTCGCCGTGCCGACGGGCAACTTCGGGGACGCCTTCGCCGGCTATGTGGCCCACCGCATGGGTCTGCCGATCGAGCACATCCTGGTCGCCACCAACGCCAATGACATCATGGCGCGGGCGTTCGAGGACGGCCGCTACGCCAGGGGTGAGGTGTCCTTCACCCAGTCGCCGGCCATGGACATCCAGATCGCCTCCAACTTCGAGCGTCTCTACTTCGAAGCCTGTGGCCGAAACGGGTCTGAGACCGCCCGCGCCTTCAACAGCTTCGGCCAGTCCGGCGCGCTGGACATCCCCGCCGCCGCCCACGCCGAAATGCGCAAGCTCTTCTCCGGCGCCGCGGTCAGCGAGGCCGACACCGCCGCGACCATCCGCGCGGTGTTCGAGGAGACCGGCGAGATCATCGACCCGCACACCGCCGTCGCCGTCTGCGCCGCGCGGCGGGCCGGGACGCCGATGATCGCGCTCTCCACCGCCCACCCCGCCAAGTTCCCGGAGGCCGTCGCCATAGCTTGCGGCCATACGCCGGCCATCCCCGAGCGTTCCGCCGCGCTCGCCGAGTTGCCCGAGCGGTTCGATCGCCTGCCCGCCGACCAGGGCGCGGTGAAGGCCTACATCCGTGAGTTCGCCCGGGCGTGAGCGCGCGCCTGCATACCCTTTCCAACGGTGTCCGCGTCGTCTGCGATCCCATGCCGGGGCTGGAGACCATCGCGCTGGCGGTCGTCGCCGGGCGTGGCGCGCGCTACGAGGACGAGGCGCGGTCCGGCTGGTCGCACCTGCTCGAACACATGGTCTTCAAGGGCGCCGGCGAGCGCTCCGCCCGCGACATCGTCGAGGTCATTGAGGCGGCCGGGGGCCAGATCAACGCCGCCACCTCCTATGAGCGCACCAGCTTCGAGGTCCGCGCGCTGAAAGGCACGCTGCCGCTGGCCATGGAGGTGCTCGCCGACCTCGTCCTGCGCCCGACCCTGAACGAGGCCGACCTCGAACGCGAAAAGGACGTCGTCGCCCAGGAGATCGCCGAGGCCGACGACACGCCCGACGACTTCATCTTCGAGTCCGCCCGCGCCGCCGCCTTCGCCGCCCAGCCGCTGGGCCGCCCTGTGCTGGGCACGGTCGACAGCATCGCCGCCGCCACGCCCGCGACGCTCGGCGACTGGCGCGCCGCCCTCTACGCCCCCGACCGGCTGGTCGTCAGCGCCTCGGGCGCCATCGACGAAGACGAACTCCTCGCCCTCGCCGAGCGGGCGTTCGGCGCCGAGAGCGGCACGGGCGCGGCGGGTGCTGTCCCCGCCGCCTTCACCGGCGGCCATGCGCCCACCGTCCGCAAGCTGGAGCAGGCGCATCTCGTCGCCTTCCTGCCCGCGCCCGGCGCCTGTGATGACGACTACTTCGCCCTTCGCCTGTTCGCCGAGGCGCTGGGCGGCGGGATGTCCTCGCGCCTGTTCCAGGAAGCGCGCGAGAAACGGGGCCTGGCCTACGCCATCGACGCCTACGCCGAGACCTACGCCGACACCGGCCTGCTCGGCGTCTACGCCGGCTGCCGGGCGAAAGACGCCGCCGAACTCGCCCGCATCACGGCCGACCAGATCACCGATCTTGCCGGCCACGTCACCGACGCCGAACTCGCCCGCTGCAAGGCCCAGCTGAAGGCGCACCTGTTCATGTCGGCCGAGCGCCCGCTGGCCCGGGCCGAAGCCGCCGCCGGCCAGACCCTCCTCTTCGGCGCGCCGCTGACGCTCCCGGGCCTTGCCGCGTCGATCGAGGCCGTCACCTCCGCCGACATCACCCGCCTTGGCGAGCGGCTGCTTTCAGCGCGCAAGGCCGTCACGGCCGTGCTCGGCCCAAGGCCCGCGATGAATGCTCCCGAAGCCTTCGATCGCGCCCTCTTCTGAACCCCTCCCCTCGAGGGGGAGGGGCAGGGGGGGTGTGGCCGCCGAGCTGACGCAGGCGCTCCGTCGGCTCGGAGCCAAACAGCGCCAATCGCCATTTCATTGCCCACACCCCCCTCCCCGGCCCGTCCCCCCTCGGGGGGGCAGGGGGATAAAGCGCCATGGCCCTGCTCGACTTCATCGCTCCGGAAAGCGGCCTGCGCCTCAGCGGCGAGGGGGTGACGCTGCGCCCGCCGCGCTGGGGCGACTACGCCGAATGGTCGGCGCTGCGCGAGGCGTCGAAGGCCTTCCTCCAGCCGTGGGAGCCGATCTGGGGCGAGGATGACCTGACCCGCGCCGCCTTCCGCCGCCGGCTGGCCAGCTACCAGCGCGACATCGACGGCGGCACGGCCTTTCCCTTCTTCGTCTTCCGCGATGAGGACGGCGCCATGGTCGGCGGCATCACCCTCTCCAACGTCCGCCGCGGCGTCGCCCAGATGGCGTCCATCGGCTACTGGTGCGGCCAGCCCTACGCCCGCAGCGGCTACATCTCGGCGGCCGTGACGGCGGTGAGCCGCTTCGCCTTCGAGCAGCTGGGCCTGCACCGCGTCGAAGCCGCCTGCCTGCCGGCAAACGAGAAGTCCGCGAACCTTCTCCTCAAGTGCGGCTTCACCGAGGAGGGGTTTGCGAAGAAGTACCTCAAGATCAACGGCGACTGGCGCGACCACCGCCTGTTCGGGTTGCTGGCGCCGGAGCTACGCGAGCCCCGCTAAGAGCCGCTCCAGCTCGGCCATATCCGCCGGCAGCGGCGTCTCGAACCGCAGCTTCTCGGCCGTGATCGGGTGGACAAAGCCTAGCACGGCCGCATGTAGCGCCTGCCGCCCTAGCCCCGCCTCCGCGATGGCCTCGCGGACCGCCGCCGCAGGCTGGCCGGAGCCATAGACCGGATCGCCCAGGCACGGCGCGCCCTTGCTGGCGAGGTGCACCCGGATCTGATGCGTGCGCCCGGTCTGCAGGCGGCAGGCCACCCGCGCCGCCAGGGGCTTTTCCTGCGGCCCGAACGTCTTCTCCACCACGTAGTGCGTCACCGCCTCGCGCCCGCCGCTCTTCAGCACGGCCATCTTCTTGCGGTCATGGCTGGAGCGGCCGATCAGCGTCTCGATGGTTCCCTTGGCGGGTGAGGGCGCCCCGCGCGTCAGGGCCACATAGACCCGTTCGATGTCGTGGGCGGAGAACAGCGCCGAGAGCCCCTGGTGCGCCGCGTCGGTCTTGGCCGCGACCATGACGCCCGAGGTGTCCTTGTCCAGCCGGTGCACGATCCCCGGCCGCGCCACCCCGCCGATCCCCGACAGGCTGTCGCCGCAGTGGTGGAGGAGGGCGTTGACCAGCGTGCCGCTCGGCGTCCCAGGCCCCGGGTGGGCGGCCATCCCCGCGGGCTTGTCGACCACGATCAGGTGCTCGTCCTCGAACAGCACCTCCAGCGGGATGGCCTCGGGCTTCGGCTCGGCGGCCTCCACCGGGGGGATCAGGATTTCGTACAGGCCCGCCGCGGCCTTGGCCGAAGCGTCGGTCACCGGCCGCTCGCACAGGCTAACCTGCCCCGCCGCCAGCAGCGCCTGGACCCTGGCCCGCGACAGCTCCGGCAGCTTGCCCGCCAGCGTCTTGTCCAGCCGCTCGCCCGCCTCCTCCGGCGCCACCTCGACGATGCGCACGCCCGGATCGTCGGGTTCGAAATCGTCCTGCGGCTCGGCCATGGCCCAGCTTACCGGCCCTGAGCCATCTGCGCACTTCCCTTTCCCGTTGGAAGGTTGAGTATGCAACCAACAACAAGCGGTGAGGGGACTTTTCGATGTTCAAGCTCGACAGACGCCGGGCGCTCGGCCTGATCGGCGCCGGCACGCTGGCCAAACCGGCGCTCGCCCAGCCGGTCAACGCCGTCTTCGCCCACGGTGTGGCCAGCGGCGATCCCCTCGACGATCGGGTGATCATCTGGACCCGCGTCTCCGCGCCCGACGGCCAGCGCACCCGCGTCAGCTGGGAGCTCGCCGAGAATCCCGCCTTCCTCAAGGGCCTGCGCAAAGGCGTCGCCTTCACCGACGCCTCGCGCGATGGGACCGTGAAGGTCGATGTGACGGGGCTGAGGCCCGGCCGCGACTACTACTACCGCTTCTCCGTGGGCGGCTCGAAGTCGCCGGTCGGCCGCGCCCGCACCCTGCCCAAGGGCAAGACGGACGAAGTGGTCCTCGCCGTCGCCTCCTGCGCCCTTTGGCCCGGCGGCTTCTACAACGCCTATGAGGCCATCGCCGCCCAGCCGCGCGTCGACGCGGTCGTCCACCTTGGCGACTACATCTATGAGTACGGCCCGGACGGGTACGGCGGCGAGATCGGCGCCAAGCTCGGCCGCATCGTCGATCCGCCGTATGAGATCCTCACGCTGGCCGACTACCGCGCCCGCCATGCGCAGGCGAAATCCGATCCCAAGCTCCAGGCGGCCCACGCCAAGGCGCCCTGGATCGTCGTCTGGGACGACCACGAGGTGGCCAACGACAGCTGGATGGGCGGCGCCGAGAACCACCAGCCGGCCACCGAAGGCGCCTTCGACGCGCGCAAGGCCAACGCCCTTCACGCCTGGTACGAGTGGATGCCGATCCGCGATCCGAAGCCCAACCAGGCCTTCGAGGCGATCAACCGCAGCTTCCACTTCGGCGACCTCGCCAGCCTGATCATGGTCGAGACGCGCCTGACCGCCCGCACCCACCAGCTCGACTACGGCAATGATCTGCTGGTGGACGGCAAGCCCGACCCCGACGGCTTCAAGGCCAAATACCTCGACCCCGCCCGCACCATGATGGGCGAAAAGCAGGAGGCCTGGCTGGCGGGCGAACTCGCCGCGTCGGTCACCGCCGGCCGCCCCTGGCAGGTGCTCGGCAACCAGGTGGTCATGGCCCGCGTGACCATGCCCGATGTCCGCTCGCAGATGAGCGAGGAGGCCTTCAACACCATGGTCGGCGGCCTGCCGGACGAGTTCAAGGAACCGGTCATGCAGGCCCAGGCCATCGCCGCCGCGGGCCTGCCCTACAACCTCGACTCCTGGGACGGCTATCCGGTCGCCCGCGAGCGGTTCTATGGGATGGTGAAGCAGACCGGCGCGCGCGCCATCGTCCTGTCCGGCGACAGCCACGCCTTCTGGGCCAACGAGCTGCACGACATGAAAGGCGAGCGCGTCGGGGCCGAGTTCGGCGCGACGGGTATCACCTCGCCAGGTTTCAGCGACGTCCTCACCGGCGCGCCCATCAACGAGGCCTTCGAGGCGCGCAACGCCGAGGTCAAATACACCGACCACGGCGCCAAGGGTTTCGTGCTGCTGACCCTCACCCCCAGCGCCGCGACCGCCGACTACGTCGCCGTCTCGACCATCTATGCGCCGGGATACGAGACTGCCGTCCTCAAACGCTTCCGCGTCGAGCCGGCCGAGCGGGGCGTGGGCGCGCTGAGCGAGGTTTCGTAAGGCTTTCTTAGCCACAACACGGCCAAGTCTGGCGCCATGCCGTTGCTGCCCAAACCGCCGGTCCTCAGCCTCGTCGTGCCCGTGCACAACGAGACCGGCACTGTCGGCCTGTTCCTCGCCCGCGCCGTGCCGGTGCTGAAGGGCCTTGGCCGCAACTTCGATTACGAGATCGTCTTCGTCGACGACGGCTCGACCGACGCGACGCTCGCCGAGCTGATCGCCGCGCGCAAAGCCAACCCGCGCATCCGCATCGTCGCCCTGTCGCGCAACTTCGGGAAGGACACCGCGCTGGCCGCGGGCCTGGCCCACGCCACCGGCCAGGCGGTCATCCCCATCGATGTCGACCTGCAGGACCCGCCCGAGGTGATCCCGCAGCTGGTCGCCAAGTGGCGCGAGGGGTTCGATGTCGTGAACGCCCGCCGCGCCGACCGCTCGTCCGACACCTGGCTGAAGCGCACGACGGCGCGCGCCTTCTACCGCGTCTTCAACCAGATGGCCGACCGGCCGATCCTGGAAAACGTCGGCGATTTCCGGCTGCTCAGCCGCCGGGTGGTCGATGTGGTCAACCAGTTCCCCGAGCGCGCCCGGTTCATGAAGGGCCTGTTCTCGTGGGTCGGCTTTTCCCACGCCACCATCGACTACCAGCGCGACGTTCGCGCGGCGGGCCAGACCAAGTGGCGCTACTGGAAACTGTGGAACTTCGCCGTCGACGGCATCACCAGCTTCACGACCGTGCCGCTGCGCATCTGGAGCTACTTCGGCGCGGCCATCGCCTTCCTCGCCTTCGTCTTCGCAGCCGTGCTCATCGTCCGCACCCTGATCTACGGGATCGACACGCCCGGCTACGCCTCGCTGATGGTCGTGGTGCTGGGGCTGGGCGGCATCAACCTGCTCTCGCTCGGCGTCATCGGCGAGTACCTTGGCCGCACCTACACCGAGGTGAAGGGCCGGCCGCTCTACATCATCGACCGGACGTTTGGCTTTGAGGGCCCGGTGCGAGGGCCCACAGCTTCGCGAGCACGAAAGTCGCCGGCGGTACGACCGCGATAACGACCAGCAGGCTCGCCCAGAACGGCCAGCCGCCCTTCACCGTCAGCGCAAAGACGATGGCCTGGTTCAGCGCGAACCCGGCCAGCGACAGCACCACGAACTTCGCAAACGCCCCGATCCGCCAGGGCGCCACGCGGAACGTCACGATGGCGTTGCCGAGGTAGGAGACCCCCAGCGCCGTGCAGAAGGCCAGGGTGTTGGCCTCCAGCGGTGCGAGCTTCAGGAACCTGGCGGCCGCCAGCGCCACGACGAAGTGGGTCGCGCTCGCCGCCGCTCCGATCACCGCAAACCACGGCAACTCGCGCCGGATGCTCATGCCTTGCGGCCGATGATCACGATGGACAGCCCGAACGGCAGCGAGCCGCGCTTCAGCCACACCGCTTCCGAGGCGAACAACCGCTCCAGCATCCAGTTCACCGGCTTGGACGGCATCGCATCGTCCGCGCCCTTCAGCCCCAGGGCGTTCTTCGCCAGCCGCACGCCCGCCGCCAGAGGGAACAGCACCGAATTGAAATAGCTGGCCCGCTCCACCTTCAGCCCCGCCTGCTCGAACAGCCGCACCATCTGGGCGCGGGTGTAGCGCCGCTTGTGGTGGTGCTGTTCGTCGTGGTGGCTCCACATCCACTGATAGGCCGGCACCGTCGCCACCAGCACCCCGCCGGGGACCAGCAGATCGGTCAGCGCCCGCACCGCGCCGGCGTCGTCCTCGACGTGCTCGATCACGTCGAACGAGCAGACCGCATCGAAGCTTTGCGGCGGGTAGGGGACACCGTCGGGCAGCAGCCCGTGATCGACCTGCATGCCCCAGTGGTCGGAGACGTACTTTCGCGAGGGCTCATCGGGCTCCATCGCCCGCACGGACCCGAACCGGCTGAGCAGCTTGAGGTTACCCCCCGCGCCGCAGCCCGCCTCCAGGATCCGCGCGTTCGCCGGCAGCCGCAGCTCGCCCAGCACGCGCGCCAGGATCGCCCGCCGACCGGCGAACCACCAGTGGGTCTCTTCCAGCGCCTGAATGCGCTCGTAGATCACGCGCTCCATGGCGCCCGCTCTACCAGCAAACTCGTCACGAACGCATTAACCGTGAACCCTTTGGTGAGACCTTCGGCTATAGCCACGCTGTCGTGGCCCAGGACCGTCTCAGCCAGCTGATCCCGCCCCTCGCCGTGCCCCTGGCCGCGGCGCTGGTGATGTACGGCGTGGTGCTGTTCGCGCCGCAGGTCCTCTACGACGCCGACACCTTCTGGCACATCACCGCCGGCCAGCGGATGCTGGACCTGCGCCAGGTGATCCACGCCGACCCCTTCTCCCACACCATGCCCGGCAAGCCCTGGCAGACGCACGAGTGGCTGGCCGAGATCGTCATGGCGCTGAGCTACCGCGCGGCGGGCTGGAACGGCATCGTCATCCTCGGGGGCCTGGCGGCCGGCGCTGCGGCGATGCTGACCGGCTGGTGGCTCAGCCGCTTCATGCCGCCGCTGTCGAGCGCCATCACCCTGATCCTCGGTTTCGCCACCCTGACGCCGAGCCTGCTGGTCCGCCCGCACCTTCTGGCCCTGCCGATCATGGCCGGCTGGGTGATCGCCCTGATGCTGGCCAGAGAGCGCGGCAAGGCGCCGCCGCTGTGGCTGGCGCTCGTCATGATCGTCTGGGCCAACCTGCACGGCAGCTACGTCTTTGGCCTGGTCCTCATCGGACCCTTCGCGCTGGAGGCCCTGATCGTCGCGCCGCGCGAGAGGTGGCTGGATGTCATCTGGCGCTGGGGCCTGTTCGGCGTCCTGTGCCTGGCCGCCTGCCTCATCACCCCCCACGGCCTGGAGGGGCTGATCTTCCCCTTCCAGCTGATGACGATGAAGAGCCTGCCCAACATCGTCGAGTGGCGCCCGCCCGACCTATCCAAGCTCAGCCCGCTGAAGACCGCCATCTTCGCCACCCTGTTCATCGCGCTGAGCCGGGGCGTGCGCATGCCGGTGCTGCGGCTGATCGTGCTGCTCGGCCTCTTCTATATGGCCACCCAGCACATCCGGCACGTGGTCGTGCTGGGCGTCATCGGCCCGCTCCTGCTGGCCCAGCCGCTGGGGCGGGCGCTGGAGCCGGATCACCGCGCCGACCTTCGCCGCGAGTGGAAGTTCCTGGGCCTTGTGGCCGCGGTCGCCCTGCTCGGCGCCACCGGCTGGCGCTTCATCGACCCGCTGGTGCGCAAAGACGGCTACCACGCCCCGATCTCGGCCTACGAGGCGACGCCGGCCGACCTGCGCAAACAGCCGGTGCTCAACAGCTACGGCCTTGGCGGCTACCTGATCTTCAAGGGAACGCCCGTCTTCATCGACGGCCGCGCCGACATGTACGGCGACGCCTTCATGAAGGACTACATGCAGATCGCGCGCGGCGACCAGAAGGCCTTTGACGCCGCAGTGAAGAGGTACGGCATCCGCTGGGCCTTCATCGAGACCGGCACGCCAATGGCGAAGTTCATCGCGCGGCAGAAGGACTGGCGGCGTCTGCACGGCGACAAGATCGCCCAGGTGTTCGTGCGCGAGCCCTACCCGCGCTCGACCAGCTTGCCGTCCTCGACCACCCGGTAGAAGCACGAGCGAAAGCCCACGTGGCACGCTCCGCCGTCGCCCTGCGGCAGCACCTTGAGCAGCACCGCGTCCTGGTCGCAATCGACGCGCACTTCGATGACTTGCTGCACCTGTCCGGACGTTTCGCCCTTCTTCCAAAGGGCGTTGCGCGAGCGGCTGAAGTAGTGCGCCTCGCCGGTTTCCAGCGTCAGCGCCAGCGCCTCCGCATTCGTCCACGCCAGCATCAGCACCTCGCCCGTCTCCGCATGCTGCGCGACGGCCGCGATTAGGCCGTCGGCGTTGAAGCGCGGCGCCAGCGTGGCCCCGCGTTCGAGGTCGTGCGTCGATGAGGCTGTCGGAAACTCGGCCATGGCGCTTCCATACACCCCTCCCCCTCGATGGGGGAGGGGCAGGGGTGGGGGTGTGGCTCCTGAGGTGAAGGTTGGGCGCAAGTGGGCTCTGAGCCGACAGCGGAAAACCGTCGATCCACTGCGCTCACCCCCATCCCCGACCCCCGACCCTTCCCCCATCGAGGGGGAAGGGGGAGATCAGCCCCGGTTCACGAAGTCGAGGAAGCGGCGCTGCAGTTCCTTGTCGGTCTTGAAGACGCCGGTGAACTGGGTGGTGATCGTGCTCACATGCCGGTGGTGGACGCCGCGCGTGGTCATGCACTGGTGGGCCGCGTCGATCAGCACCGCCACGCCGGCGGGCTTGAGGCTGTCGGTGATGGCGTCGGCGATCTGCTGGGTCATCGTCTCCTGCGTCTGCAGGCGGCGGGCGAAGATCTCGACGACCTTGGCCAGCTTGGAGATGCCCACCACGCGGTTCGTCGGCATATAGGCGACGTAGGCCTTGCCCAGGAACGGCGCCATGTGGTGCTCGCAGTGGCTCTCCACCTCGATGTCGCGCAGCATGACGATGTCGTCATAGCCCTGCACGTCCTCGAAGGTGCGGTTGAGTTCCTTGGACGGGTCGGCCTTGTAGCCGCTGAACCATTCGCCATAGGCGTCGACCACGCGCTTGGGCGTGTCGATCACGCCTTCGCGGCGCGGATCGTCGCCCGCCCAGGCGATCAGGGTGCGAACGGCCTCCATGGCCTCCTCACGGGTCGGGCGCTTGAAGGGTTCAATGCCGTCGGCGGCGCCGATCAGGGTGCGGTCGCGGGTCAAGGCGTCCATTTCGGATAAGTGTCCCAGGGCTGAGTTGCGCCAGGACGCCAGCCGCCCCGGAAATTACGCGTGCCACCCTCCACAAGCAGGCGCGCAGCCAATGGCCTCGCCTGTCTCGCAAAGCTATATGGGGCAACCCTACGATCCGACAACCTCTGCCGTAACGGAACGCGATGCACCTTCGCCTCTATGACACGCTGACCCGCGAGAAGCGGGAGTTCGTTCCCCGCGATGAGCAGCGAGTGACGATGTATGTCTGCGGGCCCACGGTCTACGGCTACGCCCACATCGGCAACGCTCGCCCGGTGGTGGTCTTCGACGTGCTCTTCCGCCTGCTGCGCCAGGTCTACGGCGAGGCGGCGGTGGTCTATGCCCGCAACGTCACGGACGTGGACGACAAGATCAACGCCAAGGCCATCGACGAGGGCGTCGACATCGGCGTCATCACCGAGCGCTACCTCGAGGCCTACCACCAGGACATGGATGCGCTCGGCGCCCTTCGCCCGACGCTGGAGCCCAGGGCGACCGAGCACATCGCGCAGATGGTCCAGCAGATGGGCAACCTCATACAGCGCGGCGCCGCCTACGCCGCCGAGGGTCACGTCCTCTTCGACACCCAGGCCTTCGCCGACTACGGCCGCCTGTCCGGACGGCCGCTCGACGAGATGATCGCGGGCGCTCGCGTGGAAGTCGCCCCCTACAAGCGCCATCCCGCTGACTTCGTCCTCTGGAAGCCGTCCAAACCGGGCGAGCCGGTGTGGGAAAGCCCCTGGGGCCCGGGCCGCCCCGGCTGGCACATCGAATGCTCGGCCATGATCGAGAGCGAGCTTGGCCTGCCCATCGACATCCACGGCGGCGGCATCGACCTCGTCTTCCCGCACCACGAGAACGAGCTGGCCCAGGGCGTCTGCGCCCATGGGGGAGGGGAGTTCGCCCGTTACTGGATGCACAACGGCTTCCTCGACATGGCCGGCGAGAAGATGAGCAAGAGCCTCGGCAACGTCGTCATCCCGCACGACCTCCTCCAGCGCGTGCCGGGCGAGGTCCTGCGCTGGGCGCTGCTCAGCGCCCACTACCGCCAGCCGCTGGACTGGACGGAAGGCCTGATCGAGCAGTCCCGCGCCTCGCTCGACCGCCTCTACGGCGCCCTGCAGCGGGTGAAGGGCATCAAGGCCGACCAGGCCGATCCGCCGCCGGCCTTCGCCGAAGCCCTGGCCGATGACCTCAACAGCCCCCGCGCCACAGCCGAGCTCTTCGCACTGGCCAAGGCGCTGGAAACCGCGCACGGCGAGGCCGAAAAGGCGCGCCTCAAAGGCCAGCTCCTCGCCGCCGCCAATCTGCTCGGCTTCCTCGACAAGGACCCGGACGTCTGGTTCGCCGGCGCCGCCGACGATGACCTGCGCGCCAAGGTCGAGGCCCTGCTGGAACAGCGCATCGAGGCCAGAAAAGCCAAGGACTGGCCCACCGCTGACCGCATTCGTGATGAAATTGATGCCCTCGGGGTGATTGTGATGGACGGCCCCACTGGAGCCACGTGGCGCCTTAAGGAGCCCGCTTAATGGGTGTGAAACTCGAACACCGGATCGGCATCCAGGCGCCGGCCGAGGTGATCTGGGAGAGCCTGATCGACATCAATGGCTGGAGCGCCTGGAATCCGCTCTACACCAAGTCGGCCGGCAAGGTGCGGATCGGCAACATTCTGGACCTGGAGCTGGCGCTTCCCGGACAAGCGCCGCGCCCGATCCGCCCGCGCATCCTCGACTGGGCGCCGGAGGACCACATCCACTGGACCACCCGCTCGCTGAACGGCTGGGTGAAGACCGTCCGCTACCTGGAGATCGAGGCGCTGACCGAGACCGGCTGC
Source organism: Caulobacteraceae bacterium (assembly GCA_036376035.1). Classification (GTDB taxonomy): domain Bacteria; phylum Pseudomonadota; class Alphaproteobacteria; order Caulobacterales; family Caulobacteraceae; genus Caulobacter. The sequence continues at coordinate 92,022 of DASVBC010000005.1, forward strand.
ATCTTCTCCAACGGCGAGATTTACGATGGCTGGCTTGGCCCCAGCGTCGCCAAACGCAACCGCCGCGCCATCCGCGCCGGCTTCACCGCCCTGGGCGAAGCGTTGCAGGCGCGCGCCGAAGCCGCATGGAAAGCGCGCCAGGGGCTCACCACATAGTTTCTCAAATCCGCGCATCCCGGCTTTCGCCGGGGTGAGCGGAAGTTGGGTCGGCCATGATTGATGATCTTTACTCAGCCCGCATCCTGACCCTGGCCGCCAACATGCCGCGCGCCGGGCGGCTCGATGCGCCTGACGCCTCGTGCGAGAAGGTCGCCAAGCTGTGCGGCAGCCGCATCGTGGTCGATGTGAAGGTCAAGGACGGGCGCGTCGCCGACTTCGCCCAGGACGTCAAAGCCTGCGCCCTTGGCCAGGCCGCCGCCGCCATCCTGGGAGAGCACGTCATCGGCGCATCCCTTGACGAAATCGTTGCGGCGCGCGATTCCCTGAAGCTGATGCTCAAGTCCGGCGGCCCCTCGCCGAGCGGACGTTTCAAGGACCTGGCCGTGCTAGAGCCCGTGAAGGACTACCCGCAGCGCCACGCCTCGACGCTTCTCGCGTTCGAGGCCGCGGCCGAGGCTGTCCGCGCCGCCAGCCGAACTAGCGGCGCCGACGCCGCTTGATCGCGCGCGCCCGCGTGCGATAAGCGCCGGGCTTCGTTCACCCACCCAAGCGTTGGCATGAACCTCTATGAACGCGGCGTCCGCCTTGGGCTCAAAGCCTACAAGGCCACGCTGTCGCCCCTGATCGGGCAGCACTGCCGCTATGCGCCGACCTGCTCGGAGTACGCGGCGCAGGCCCTGATCACGCACGGTCCGGTCCGCGGCGGATACCTCGCCGCCCGGCGCGTGTGCCGATGCCATCCCTGGGGCGGTTCGGGCTACGATCCCGTGCCACCGCGAAAGTGTGAACCGCTATGATCGAACTGGTTTTCCCCGACGGCTCCAGACGCGAGTACCCCGAAGGGGTCAGCGGCAAGGATGTCGCCCAATCCATCTCGCCGAGCCTCGCCAAGCGCACGCTGCTGGTGCGCCTCGACGGCAAGCTCCTGGACTACGAGCGCCCGCTGCCTTCGGGCGGCAAGATCGAGCTCGTCGACCGAAACGACCCCGACGCCCTCGACACCATCCGCCACGATACGGCCCACGTGCTGGCCGAGGCGGTGCAGGAGCTCTTCCCCGGCACGCAGGTGACCATCGGCCCGAATGTCGAGGACGGCTTCTATTACGACTTCGCCCGCAACGAGCCCTTCAGCCTCGACGACCTGCCCAAGATCGAGCAGCGCATGCGCGAGATCGTCGACCGCGACGAGCCGATCACGCGCGAGGTCTGGGACCGCGACGAGGCCATCCGCCACTTCGAGGAGATCGGCGAGACCTACAAGGCCCAGATCATCCGCGACCTGCCCGGTACGGAAACGATCACGGTCTATCGCCAGGGGAACTGGAAGGACCTCTGCCGGGGGCCGCACCTGGCTTCCACCAGGCACGTCGGCAAGGCGTTCAAGCTGACGAAGCTCGCCGGCGCCTACTGGCGGGGCGACCAGAAGAACGCCCAGCTGCAGCGCATCTACGGCACCGCCTGGGGCAGCCAGGAGGAGCTGGACGCCTACCTCAAGCGCATCGAGGAGGCGGAAAAGCGCGACCACCGCAAGCTCGGCCGCCAGCTCGACCTCTTCCACATGCAGGAAGAGGGCCGGGGCATGGTCTTCTGGCACCCCAAGGGCTGGCAGCTGTGGCGCACGATCGAGGCCTACATCCGCCGCCGCCTCGACGCGGCCGGCTATGTGGAGGTCAAGACGCCCCAGGTGCTCGACCGGTCCTTCTGGGAAAAGTCCGGCCACTGGGAGAAGTACCGCCCCAACATGTTCGTCTGCGAGACGGTGGAGGGCGAGGTGCTCTCCCTCAAGCCGATGAATTGCCCCGGCCACGTGCAGATCTTCGACCAGGGCCAGCGCTCCTACCGCGAGCTGCCGATCCGCATGGCCGAGTTCGGCGCCTGCCACCGCTATGAGCCGTCGGGCGCCCTGCATGGCCTCATGCGCGTGCGCGGCTTCGTGCAGGACGACGCCCACATCTTCTGCCGCGAGGACCAGATCGTCGACGAGACGCGCCGGTTCGTCGAACTGACGCGGATGGTCCACGCGGACCTTGGCATGGAGACGGCCTACGTCGCCCTCGCCACCCGGCCGGAAATCCGCGCCGGCTCGGACGAGTTCTGGGACAAGGCCGAAGGCATGCTGGGCGAAGCCGCGCGCCTGGCCGGCGTCGAGCCGAAGATCGCCGAGGGCGACGGCGCCTTCTACGCGCCCAAGCTCGATTTCGTGGTCAAGGACGCCATCGGCCGCGAGTGGACCTGCGGCACGCTGCAGCTCGACTATGTGCTGCCCGAGCGCCTCGGCGCCGAGTACGTGGCGGAGGACGGCTCCAAGCAGCGCCCCGTCATGCTGCACCGGGCGATCCTCGGCTCGTTCGAGCGCTTCATCGGCATCATGATCGAGAACTACGCCGGCGCCTTCCCGCTGTGGCTCGCGCCCGTGCAGGCGGTGGTGGCGACCATAACCTCCGACGCCGACGACTACGCCTGCGAGGTCGAAGCGAAGTTCAAGGCCGCGGGCCTGCGCGTCGAGACCGACCTGCGCAACGAGAAGGTCGGCTACAAGGTCCGCGAGCACTCGCTCCAGAAGGTCCCCGTCATCGCCGTCGTCGGCCGGAGCGAAGCCGCCGAGGGCAAGGTCGCCCTCCGCCGCCTCGGCTCCCAGGACCAGACGGTGGTCACGGTCGAGGAGGCCATCGCCATGCTGACCGAAGAAGCCACGCCCCCGGACCTGCGCTGACCCGACCCTTCTCCCCTTGCGGGAGAAGGGGCATTATCGCGGCATGGCCAAGTCCGCTCCCCGTCTCCTTTCCGGCGGCAACCCGAAGATCGCCAAGGCTGACGGCGATGCGCCCGTCCGGGCCTACATCGCGGCCACGCCCGACGGACGGCGCCAGATCTGCGAGCAGCTCGACTCCCTGATCGTCCGCACGGTCCCCGGCGTGAAGAAGGCGGTGAAGTGGAACTCGCCCTTCTACGGCGTGGAGGGGCAGGGCTGGTTCGCCTCCTTCCACGTCTTCACTCGCTACGTGAAGCTGACCTTTTTCAAGGGCACGTCCCTGAACCCGCCGCCGGCGGGCGGCAACGCCAGGGAAGCGCGCTGGATCGACTTTCCTGTCGGCGAGCCCTTGGATGAGGCGCAGCTGAGCGACTGGATCAAACAGGCGGCCGCTTTGCCGGGATGGATGGCATGAATCCCTCTGAGCTCATCGACCAGCGCATCGCCGAACTCGGCGACTGGCGGGGCGAAACCCTCGCCCGCGTCCGCGCCCTGATCCACGCGGCCGTGCCGGACGTCATCGAGACCTGGAAGTGGCGCGGCGTGCCCGTGTGGGAGCAGGGCGGCATCCTGTGCACCGGCGAGACCTACAAGGAGGTCGTCAAGCTCACCTTCGCCAAGGGCGCTGCGCTCCCCGACCCCGCCGGCCTCTTCAATTCCAGCCTCGAGGGAAACACCCGCCGCGCCATCGACATCCGCCAGGGCGAGGCCCTCGACGAAGCCGCTTTCAAGGCGCTGATCCAGGCCGCCGTGGCCCTCAACACCAAGGCTTAGCCGCCCACCGCCTTGCGCAGGATGTCGTTGATGCGGCTCTGCCAACCGGGCCCGCTGGCGCGGAACCGCTCCACCACGTCGTGATCGAGGCGCAGGGTCACCTGTTTCTTGGGCGCGGCCAGCCGCGGCCGGCCTCGCCTGTAGGGCTCAAGGATTTGCGGCGGCCCAGGCTCGGTCAGCGTGCCCCGCGCCGGGCGAATGACCCGGCCGCCGATGCTGAGCTGGGCGCGGGCGAACTGGTCGTCGGTCCATTCCGGCGCGTCGTCCGGATCAATCCAGGTGGACTTGGAATTTTTCTCTTTCCCGCTCATTGCACTTCCTCATCGAAATGACGTGGCGGTTCTCGCCGCGTGGCGTCCAGACGACCATGACCATCGTCTCTCCCAGATAGCCGACAGTTTGGTAGCGCGCCTCGCCGTAGTCGCGGCGATGGTCGGGCATTGTGTACTCGATACCCTCAAACACCCTCGCGGCATCTGCGAAATCGAGCCCGCGTTCGGCGAGCGTACGGGCGCGCTTGTCCTCATGAAACGTAATCCGCATCGGCCCCCCGACCCGCGAATAAATGTAGCTACAAAAATCTTCCGGTCAATGACCTAACCGCGCGGCTTGAAGACCCGCAGGCACGCAAGCCCCAGCGCCGCCGACGCCAGCGAGCCGACCAGCACGCCCAGCTTGACGCTGTTCATCAGCGCCGGGTCGTCGAACGACAGGCTGCCGACGAAGAGGCTCATGGTGAAGCCGACGCCGCACAGGGCGCTCACGCCGTAAAGCTGGCCGCTTGAGGCGAACTTCGGCATGTCGCTCCAGCCGAGCTTGATGACCAGCATGGCCGCGAGGAAGACGCCCAGCTGCTTGCCGAGGAAGAGGCCAAGCCCGATGCCCAGCGGCACGGGCGCCAGCACGTCGGCGAACGACAGCCCGCCCAGCGCCAGTCCGGCGTTGGCGAGGCCGAACACCGGCAGGATGAAGAAGGCGACCGGCTTGTGCAGCCGATGCTCCAGCCGGTGCAGCGGCGAGGCGGCGTAGGCGTCGGGCCGCCCGGGCGAGCGGACCAGCGGCACCGTCAGCGCCAGCACCACGCCCGCCAGCGTCGCATGCACGCCCGACTCCAGCACGCAGTACCAGAGCGCCAGACCCGCGAGCGCATAGGCGCCCAAGTGATGCACCTTCGCCCGATTGAGCGCGACCAGCACCGCCGTGCACGCCGCCGCGCCCGCCAGCCAGCTGACGTGCAGCTGGTCGGTGTAGAAGACCGCGATGATCAGGATGGCGGCCAGGTCGTCGAGCACCGCCAGCGTCGTCAGGAACATCTTCAGCGAACTCGGCACGCGCGGCCCGGCCAGCGCCAGCACGCCGAGCGCAAAGGCGATGTCCGTCGCCGCCGGGATCGCCCAGCCGGATCGCGCCGCCGGATCGCTGACCGTCAGCAGGCTGTAGATCAAGGCCGGCGCGGCGACCCCCGCCAGCGCGGCGGCGGCCGGCAGCACCAGCCGCGAGGGCCGTCGCAGCTGACCGTCCAGCACCTCGCGCTTCAGCTCCAGCCCGACCAGCAGGAAGAAGACCGCCATCAGGCCGTCGTTGATCCAGTGCAGCACGCTCTCGCGCAGGTGCAGCGGACCGAGATGGCCGCCGACGTAGCTGTCCAGCACCGCGAAATAGCCAGGTGCGAACGGCGAGTTGGCCAGCGCCAGCGCCAGCACGGCGGCCGCCATCAGCACATAGCCGCCCGCCGCCTCCTGCCCCAGGAATTCGCGCAGCGCGGAGAACGGTCTTTTGCGGGTCTTGGCCATGGCCCCTCCGATATAGGCGAGCGAGCGCGCCCCGCCACAGCCAAGCTGCTGGCGTTGCGTCGCTAGTCGCGCCGCCGAAGGCCGCCGGAGAAGGCCGGCAGGGTCCAGCCGAACCGCAGCGCCGCCGCGCGCAGAGCCAGGCCGATGGCGAACCCGGCCGCGCCGGCGATCTCCCGGTACCCCAGCGCCTGCACCGTGACGAAGGCGGCGGCGCTGGCGAGGGCCGCGGTGATGTAGATTTCCCGCCGCAACAGCACCGAGGGCTCCTCGGCCGTCATGTCGCGGATGATGCCGCCGGCGGTGGCGGTCAGCACGCCCATGACGATGGCGACCGGCGCGGCCACGCCCACCGCCGTCGCCTTGGCCGCGCCCAGCACCGCAAAGGCGGACAGTCCGATGGCGTCGAGCCACAGCAGCGCCCGCTTCGGAAACGGCCGTGTGCCGACCAGCCACACCAGCGCCCCGACCACCACACAGACGGCCAGGTGCGTCGGATCGACGATCCAGAACACGGGCTGCCCCAGCAAGAGGTCGCGCAGCGTCCCGCCGCCCAGGCCTGTGATGGCCGCGAAGAAGGCGAAGGTGATGAGGTCATGCTTGCGCGCCGCCGCGGCGATGGCCCCGGACGCGGCGAACACAGCCACGCCCGCATAGGTCAGCAGCTGATAGATGAGGCCAAGATCGCCCTTCATGGGCAGGCCGGCATGGTCATGGAGAATCGGCCTCCCGCCGCCGCGTTGCGAGGCGGTCAGTAGGACGGCCGGGCGGGGCGCGGGTCAACCGGCCCCGGTCTGGAACTAGCGCGCCTTGCGGGCCGCGTAGCGGGCGTCGCGCTTGGCCTTTTGCTCGGCCTTGGTCAGCGCCTTGCGCTCCTTGCGCTCACCGCGCTTGGCGTCGAGGGCGGCGGCGGCCAGCTGTTCCTGGGCCAGGCGCTCGGCTTCGATGGCGTCGGCGGCGGCCTGCTTCTTGGCGGCCCTGGCGGCGGCGCGCTCGGCGCGCACTTCCTGCAACGCCTGTTCCTTCAGCTCCGCGCGGGACGGGGCGTTGGGGTCGATGATGGTGGGTTGCGGCTTGAACTTGGCCAGCAGGGCCTGCTTGGCCTCGGCCGAGCGTTGCAGGCGCGCGGAAAAGCCGGCGCCGTCGATTTCATAGCTCATAGGCGATGTTAGTCTTTCGAAGTGGAAGGGGCGGACACGCGGCTCGAAGCCGCTGCGCAGATGGCCTGCAGGTGGTCGCCGACGGAGCGGGGCGCCAGCAGCGCATCCACGGCCCGGCAGCCATCGGCTTTCAGGCGTTCCTTGAGGCTGGCGAGATCCGGCGCTTCGCCGGAGCGGGCCAGTTTGTACGCGCGTTCAATGGTCGAGAGAGTCATGACTGGAAATGATCGCTGGAAGCGGCACGCGCCGCCTCCAGCCGATCAGAACTCTTAGGCCGATTGCAGTTGGCCGGCGGACATCTTGCCGCTGCGCTGGTCGCGCTCCAGTTCGAAGCTGACCTTCTGGCCTTCCTGGAGCGAGCCGAGCGTGGAGCGTTCCACGGCCGAGATGTGCACGAACACGTCCGTGCCGCCGTCGTCAGGTTGGATGAAGCCAAAGCCCTTGGTGGGGTTGAACCACTTCACGGTGCCGATCGTCATGTTTTTGGTCTTTCAGATGTTAAGTTTCGCACGCCCCGATCAGGGCGAGAGATCAAATTGTCGAAAAAGGTCTTGGCAGGCCCGGGCTCGATCCGAAGAACAAGCGTGGAGAGCAACCGAACCGAAAGCGATAATCGATAGACCCATCATCCCATGAATCCGCCGTCGGCGCGAGCTTTATATTTGCGCCTCAGCTTGCGGCCCTGGGAAACGTCCCGGCCCTGGCCACCGAAGACGCCGGCGCCTTGCCGATCTTCTCGCTGATCCACCAGGCGGTTTCGACCAGCTTTTCAAGGTCGTAGCCGGTCTCGAAGCCCGCCCGCTCGAGCATATAGACTAGGTCCTCGGTGCCGATGTTGCCGGTGGCGTTGGGCGCGAACGGACAGCCGCCCAGCCCCCCGACGCTGGCGTCCAGCACGTCGATTCCCGCTTCGACGCTGGCGAAGGCGTTGGCCAGGCCCGTGTTGCGGGTGTCGTGGAAGTGCATCCGCAGGCGCGTGTCCGGCGCGGCCTTCCTGACCGCCTCGATCCGCGAGCGCACGGTCCAGGGGTCGGCCACGCCGATGGTGTCGCCGAGCGCGATCTCCGCCACGCCCGCCGCATGACCCTCCGCCGCCAGCGCGGCGATCTGGCCTTCGCTGACCTCGCCGTCGAAGGGGTCGCCGAAGGCCACCGAGATCGTCATGGTGATCGGCGGCCCGCCCTCGCTCTTCTGGCGCTGGGCCATCCTGTGGAAGGCGCCGACCTGTTCGGTGACGCTGGCGCCCTGGTTGCGGATGCCGAACCCGTCCGAGGCGCAGACCACCACATTGGCCTCGTCGCACCCGGCCGCGACGCAGCGGTCCCAGCCGCGCTCGTTCAGCACGATGCCGATGCGCGAGTGCTGGCCCCCATCGGCGGATAGCGCGCCCATGATCTCCTCGGCGCCGGCCATCTGGGGTACGCGCCTTTCGTTGACGAAGGAAACCACCTCCTGGCGCCGCGCGCCGCACGCGTCGAGGCGGCGGATGAAGTCGAGCTTTTCCTCGACCGACAGCGGCGTCTTCTCGTTCTGCAGCCCGTCTCGGGCGCCGACCTCGACGATCTCGATAAAGCGGCTCATGGCAGGGGGTCCGGGGTCACGGGCGGCTGGGGAACGCCGCGGTACACGGTCAGCGTCATCTGGTCGCCGTTGGTGTAGTCCAGACCCTTCACCCGCGCGGCGGGGTAGGGGCGCATGTGGCGCGCGGCCATGGCCCGGCGGAAGGCCGGCTCCTCCCGCGATTCCACCACCGCCGGACGCCCCTGGGCGATAGCGTTGGCCGCGTCCGAGGCGCCGCCGAGCCCGGTGCTGGTGCCGAGCGCAAACACAAGGCTCGGCTCGGCATATCCTGCGACCTCGACGGGCCCCGGCGTCACGCCCTCGCGCGGGTGCAGGTTGGTTTCGGCCAGCTTTTCCGCGACCTCCCGCGACAGCCACAGCGGCTCCAGGCTGGGCGCCAGGCCCCCCGCGAACACCGCGTGCGCCAGGATGCCGAGCGCGCCGGTGGTCAGCACCGCGCTTGCCGCCGCCCGGCGCAGGATCATGAAGGCCCCGACCAGCCCCGCCGCCACGAACAGCCCCGCGGACAGCGCCGCCCAGGTCACATCCGCTCCGTCGCCGAACTCGGAGAGGGCATAGATGCTGACGATGGCGAACACGCCCGCGGCCAGGCACGACAGCACCGCCCCCGCGAGGCCGAGCCGCCTGCCGATGGGCTGGCGCATCGCCGCGGCCATCAGCCAGGCCAGCGCGCCGTAGGTCGGCAGGGTGTAGTGGACGAGCTTGGTCGGCAGCAGCTCGAAGACCAGCCAGGTCGGGATCAGCCAGCACAGCGCAAACCGCACGCCCGGGTCGATCCTGTCCCGCCAGCCTCGCCACAACGCCGCCGGCAGCAGCAGGGTGGCGGGGAAGATCAGGAACGACACCATCGCCAGGTGGTAGCCGAAAGGTCCGCCGTGCCGCTCGTGTCCGCCGGCCAGCTTGGGCGCCAGGTCCCCGCCCACCGCCGCCCCCCAGAAGGCGCCGTCGGTCGCCACCGTAATCGCGATGGCCCACGGCCCGACGATGGCGAAGAACAGGATCAGCCCCCAGCCCCAGCGCATGTTCTTCAGCCAGCCGGCCTCGCGGTCCCAGGCCCACAGCGCCGCGACCGTCAGCACCACCGCCATCGGCCCGACCGGCCCCTTCACCAGCGTCGCCAGGGCAAGGCCGCCCCAGAACAAGAGCCACGGCCGCTTGCTCGTCGGCGGTCCGCCCCTGGCCGCGAAATACATGTGCGACAGCGCCGCCATGGAAAGCGTGATCGCCCCACACAGCACCGCGTCGGTCTTGGCGATGAAGGCCTCGGTCGACAGCAGGAAGGTCGCGCCCAGCAAGCCCCCGGCGAACAGCCCAAGCCGTGGCCCAAAGAACGCCGCGGCGCCCCAGGCGCACGCCGCCGCCGCCAGCATCGCGCCCAGCAGCGAGGGAATGCGATAGGCCCAGATCTCTCGCTCGGCGGGCTCGGAAAACGCCGCCACACTGATCGCCTGCAGCCAGTGAATGCCGATGGGTTTCTTGAACCTCGGCTGGTCCTGGAAGCTGATGTTCACGAAGTCGCCGGTCTCGAGCATCTGGGCGGTGGCCTGCGCGAACCGCGACTCGTCGCGGTCCAGCGGCGGCACCGTCAAAAGGCCCGGCAGCCCGGCGATCATGGCGATCAGCGCCGCCAGCAGCGGACCACGCCAGCCGCGGCTCCAGGCATCGAGGCGGGACTCAACCGTCATAGGCCCTCCTTAGCACGATCCTTCCCTGCGCCGACTTTTCGGCTATTGGAAGGACATGGCCAAAGCCCCCGCCCCCTCCGCGCCGCCCGACTATTCGGTGGTCGTGCCCGTCTACAACGAGAGCGGAGCCGCGCCGGCGCTCGCCCGCGAGATCGCCGTCGCCTTCGCAGGGCGCGCCTACGAGATGATCTTCGTCAACGACGCCAGCCGCGACGACACGCTGGAGCAGCTGACCGCGCTCAAGCCTGAGATTCCGCAGCTGCGCGTGTTGTCCCACGGCGCCAACGCCGGCCAGAGCCGCGCCATCCGCACCGGCATCCTGGCGGCTCGCGCGCCGATCATCGTCACCCTCGACGGCGACGGCCAGAACGACCCCGCCGACGCGCCGCGCTTGGCCGAGCGGCTGAAGAACGCGCCCGAACCCCTGGCGCTGGTCGGCGGCGAGCGGGTCAAGCGCCAGGACTCCGGCGCCAAGCGCTGGGCCTCGCGCTGGGCCAACCGCATCCGAAAGCGCCTGCTGCACGACACCGCCAACGACACCGGCTGCGGCCTGAAGGCCTTCCGCCGCGAGGCCTTCCTGCGGCTCCCCTACTTCGACCACATCCACCGCTACATCCCGGCGCTGATGATCCGCGAAGGCTACGAGTGCGCCTTCGAGCCGGTGAACCACCGCCACCGCACCACCGGTCAGTCCAAATACACCAACTTCGGCCGCCTCAAGGTCGCCTTCGCCGACCTCCGCGGCGTGATGTGGCTCCAGTCGCGGTCAAGACTGCCGGGGCAGGTGAGGGAGTCTTGACCTAAAGCGCAGGTTGTTCTCTATGCGTTCTTACGGGCGTAGGGAGGGATGCGATGGTCTTTGCTGAATTTGAGCGGCGCGCCCGGCGCACAACGGCTCACCGCATCAAGCTGTTTGTGCAAATGCTGACGACGATCGGCTACGCAGCCGCTGGCGGAGCGCTGGCTGACCCGTTGTTCGGGCGGGGAACGTTCGGAGCGTCCAACCTCTTCACCTTATCGCTCGGGGTAGCTGCGCTGGCGGTCGCGCTCTACTATGTTCCGGACGGAGAATACGATGCACATTGATTTCGCCGACGCGGGAATGATCATCGGGCTGATCGGCCTTGCCGCAGCGCTGTTCTTCGGCCTGCCGATGAAGCGAAAGCTCGACCGTCTCGACCGCATCATCGCCGAAAAGGAAGCTGCGGGCCGCGAGCAGGAACGCGCCGCGCGGCCGTCCGCCTAGCCTTTCGAGGCCAGCTTCTCGATCTGGGCCTGCATGGCTTCCATCTGCTTGCGCAGTTCGTTCAGCGTGTCGTCCTGGGCCGGGGCCTTGGCTTCCGGCGCGGCGGCCGCCGCTTCGCCGCCTTGCGCGCCGGGGAAGGCGAAGGGGCTGAACATCTTCATCGCGCGGTCGAACAAGGCGAGGTTCTGGCGGATGGTCTCTTCGTAGGCGGTGCCGCCCAGCCCCGCGCCGAACTGGCCGCGCAGCCGCTCCTGCTGCTTGGTGAAGGCCTCAAGCGACATTTCCAGGTAGCTTGGCAGGAAGGCCTGCATGTTGTTGCCGTAGAAGCCGATCAGCTGGCGCAGGAACTGGATGGGCAGGAGGTTCGTCCCCGCGCCCCGGTTCTCTTCCTCGAAGATGATCTGGGTCAGCACCGAGCGGGTGATGTCCTCGCCCGTCTTGGCGTCAAAGACGACGAAGTCGACCCCTTCCTTGACCATGTCGGCCAGGTGCTCGAGCGTCACGTAGGACGAGGAGGCGGTGTTGTAGAGGCGCCGGTTGGCGTATTTTTTTATGACGACGCGCCCGTCGCCCGCCTTTTCGCCGGTCTCGGGTTTTTCGGACATTTCTTCCCCTGAAGGGCGGCTTCGCCCGCGTTTCCGCACCGCACTATCGCGGATGCTAAGGCATGACGCCAGTGTTTTGCTGCACGCGCTAACCGCCAAATCGCGCAGGCGCCCCCGTGACGGGAGGGGTGAAACTGTGCAAGGGGTGCGGCCACATTCGTCTTCGGAGGCGCCGCAACCGCGAAACGCGGCCCTTCCGCGCAATAAATTGTCGGGAGCCTAGTCCATGAGTGACATCGTCATCGTCTCCGCCGCGCGCACCCCCGTGGGGTCCTTCAACGGCGCGCTGTCGAGCCTGCCCGCCCACGAACTGGGCGCCGTCGCCATCAACGCCGCCGTCGAGCGCGCGGGCATCGCCCCTGCCGACGTCGAGGAAGTCATCATGGGCCAGGTGCTGCAGGCCGGCGCCGGCCAGGGCCCGGCCCGCCAGGCGGCGGTCAAGGCGGGCGTCCCCGTCGAAAGCCCCGCCTGGTCGCTGAACCAGCTGTGCGGCTCGGGCCTTCGCGCCGTGGCGCTGGCGGCCCAGCAGATCGCCCAGGGCGACGCCACCATCGTCGTCGCCGGGGGCCAGGAATCGATGAGCCAGTCCCCCCACGCGGCCAACATCCGCAACGGCCAGAAGATGGGCGACCTCGGCTTCGTCGACACCATGATCAAGGATGGCCTGTGGGACGCCTTCCACGGCTACCACATGGGCCAGACGGCCGAGAACATCGCCGCCCGCTGGCAGATCACCCGCGAGGACCAGGACCGCTTCGCCGTCACCTCGCAAAACCGCGCCGAGACCGCCCAGAAGGCCGGCAAGTTCAAGGACGAGATCGCGCCCGTCACCGTGAAGGGCCGCAAGGGCGACACCGTCGTCGAGGACGACGAGTACATCCGCCACGGCGCGACCTACGAGGCCATGGCCGGCCTTCGCCCCGCCTTCAACAAGGAAGGCTCGGTGACCGCCGCCAACGCTTCGGGTCTCAACGACGGCGCCGCCGCTCTGGTGCTGATGAGCTCGGAAGAAGCCGACAAGCGCGGCCTCAAGCCGCTGGCCCGCATCGCCTCATGGGCCCACGCCGGCGTCGAGCCGGAGATCATGGGCACCGGCCCGATCCCGGCCAGCCGCAAGGCGCTGGAAAAGGCCGGCTGGTCGGTCGGCGACCTCGACCTCGTCGAATCCAACGAAGCCTTCGCCGCCCAGTCGCTGTGCGTGCTGCGCGACCTCGGCCTCGATCCGGCCAAGGTGAACGTCAACGGCGGCGCCATCGCCATCGGCCACCCGATCGGCGCGTCCGGCGCGCGCATCCTGACGACCCTGCTGCACGAGATGAAGCGCTCGGGCGCCAAGAAGGGTCTCGCCACCCTGTGCGTCGGCGGCGGCATGGGCGTGGCCATGTGCGTCGAGAATTTGAACTAGCCACCTAACCCCGCTCACCCGGCTTTCGCCGGGGTGAGCGGATGAAGAAATCGAGACATTGGGGATAAGCAGATGACCAGAGTTGCGTTTGTCACCGGGGGCACCCGCGGGATTGGCCGAGCCATCTCGGAAAGGCTGAAGGCCGACGGCTACAAGGTCGCCGCCGCCTACGCCGGCAACGATGAGGCCGCCAACAAGACCGCCCAGGAGCTCGGCATCATGGTGGTCAAGTGCAACGTCGGCTCGTTCGACGAGTGCAAGGCCGCGATCGAGAAGGTCACCGCCGAGCTCGGCCCGGTGGACATCGTCGTCAACAACGCCGGCATCACCAAGGACGGCCTCTTCCACAAGATGAGCGCCGAGCAGTGGAACGACGTCATCAACGTCGACCTCAACAGCTGCTTCAACGTCACCAAGCAGGTGATCGACGGCATGCGCGACCGCGGCTTTGGGCGCGTCATCAACATCTCCTCGATCAACGGCCAGAAGGGCCAGCTCGGCCAGACCAACTACTCGGCGGCCAAGGCTGGGATGATCGGCTTCACCAAGGCGCTGGCGCAGGAGAGCGCGCGCAAGGGCATCACCGTGAACTGCATCTGCCCCGGCTACATCGACACCGACATGGTGGCGGCGGTGCCGGAGAACGTGCTGGCCGGCATCATCGCGGGCATCCCGGTCGGGCGTCTGGGCAAGGCCGAGGAAATCGCCGACGCGGTGTCCTTCCTCGCCAGCGAGAACGCCGGCTTCATCACCGGCTCGACCCTGACGGCGAACGGCGGGCAGTACCTGGCCGCCTAGGACTTGCACGGCCAAGCTGCGGCGTCCAAGATTCGCCCCAGTCGGGGCGGATAGCGTCGAGGATGGTGGCAAGGCCAGCGATCGTAGCGGCTCTCGTCCTGGGCGCGGCGAGCTTGGGCTTTGGCTCCGTGCCTGCCCATGCCCAGGACTCGTCGGTCCTGCGCGACGGCCTGTTCGGCTCCTCGCCGAACGCCTCGCGCCGGGCTCCCACGCCCATGGTCGCGCGCTACGTCGCCGAAACGGGCGATGAGTTCATCCTCGACCGCAGCGGCTCACGGCCCCTGCTGCGCTTTGCCGATAGCTACGAGGTCTGGGCCCTGCAACCGCAGGCGGCCCCGCGCGGCGACACCATCTACAAGAACGACCTCGGCCAGCCGGTCCTGCGCGCCACCAAGCTCGGCGGCCTGACCCTGTTCACCCGCGAGCGGCCCGAGGGCGCGGCCGTGGCGGTGGCCGGCGAGTCCGGTCCGATCCGCCTGGCGCCCATGAGCCCCAGCACCCTGCTCAGCCGCCTCGCCCAGGCCAGCGCCAAGGCCAGCCGCGCGGCGCAAAAGCTGATCTCCGTCGGCGCCGACGCCACGCCCCAGTCCGCCGCCCTCATCGCCGACGCCGCCAGCGTCGCCGCCGAGGCGCTGGTGCGCATGTCCCACACCAGTCACGGCAAGGCCGCGTTAGCTAAGATCGACAAGATCTTCGTGGCCCAGGGCAAGCGCCCCGACGTCGGCGTCAACGAAGGCGTCCTCATCGTCACCGTCCGCCCGGACCTGGGCATCGCCGGCCGTCCCAGCTCCGAGCGTATCGCCCACTCGGCCAGCGGCGCCCGCTAGCCCCTGAAGGCGTCCTTGGCCGCGCGTACCTGGCCGAAGGCCTCGTGCGGCGCGGCTTCGGGCACGAGCACCGGGGCGCGCAGGAAGGGGTTGGTCGCCTTCTCCAGCCCGATGGTGGTCGGCACGGTCCATTCGCCACGCTCGCGGGCGGCGAAGATCGCCTCCGCACGCCGGGCCAGCGCCGGGTCCGTGTCCACCGACAGCGCGAACCGGGCGTTCGAGGCCGTGTACTCGTGCGCGCAATAGACCCGCGTGTCGTCGGGCAGGGCGGCGAGCCTCTGCAGGCTGGTCCACATCTGCTCCGCCGTGCCCTCGAAGAGCCGCCCGCAGCCGAGCGCGAACAGCGTGTCGCCCACGAAGGCGATGTGGTCCTTCCCGTCGTGATAGGTGATGTGCCCCAGCGTATGGCCCCCGGTGTCGATCACGTCGAACCGTGTGGCGCCCAGCTCCACCACGTCGCCGTGGCGCACCACCCGGTCCGGCGCGGCGATCCGGCCGACCTCTTCGGGCCCCACCACCGTCGCCCCCGTCGCCGCTTTCACCTCGGCATTGCCGCCGGCGTGGTCAGGGTGCCAGTGGGTGTTGAGGATCAGCGCCAGCTTCCAGCCGAGCTTGTCCAGCTCCTTCAGGATCACCGCCGCGTCCGGCGTATCGATGCAGGCCGCCAGCCCGCTCTCCTCGTCGCGCACGAGGAAGCCGTAGTTGTCGGACAGGCAGGCGAACTGGTGAACGGTCAGGGGCATGGGGGAGCTTTCATTGCGTCCTTCGACACGGCCCTTCGGGCCTGCTCAGGATGACGCGTTTGGTTATAGCAAAGAATTTAGTCATCCTGAGCAGCCCGCGCAGCGGGCGTGTCGAAGGACGCACCTAACCGTGAACCTGCTCCTGTAATGCGCCGCGACGTCCTTGATCTCCGCGCCTTTTACGCTTCGCCCCTCGGCGCCGCGGCGCGGACGATGGTCGGGCGCAAGGTCGATGAAGCCTGGGGCGACGTGCGGGGCCTCGACACGCTCGGCATCGGCTATGCGACCCCCTTCCTCGGCGGCTACCGCGACCGCGCCCGCCGCGTGATCGCCGCCATGCCCGCCCAGCAGGGGGTGGAGGTGTGGCCGGGGGAGCGGGGCAACCTCGCCTGCCTGGCCGGCGAATATGCCCTGCCGCTGCCCAACGCCCTGTTCGACCGCATCCTCTGCGTCCACGCCCTGGAGGAGAGCGACGCCCCGCTCGAGCTCCTGCGCGAGGCGGCCCGTGTCCTTGCCCCGTCCGGCCGGATGATCCTGGTGGTCGCCGCGCGTGACGGCCTGTGGTCCAACGCCGAGGCCACGCCCTTCGGCCACGGCCGCCCCTACACCCGCCGCCAGCTGGAGGCCTTGTTGCGCGAGGCGGACCTGGAGCCGTCCGGCTGGACCCGCGCCCTCTACGTGCCGCCGCTCGGCTGGTGCGCCCGCTTCGCCGAGGGCTTCGAGCAGGTCGGTGCGCGCCTGTGGCCGCGGTTCGCCGGCCTCATCCTCATCGAGGCGGTCAAGCAGACCTTCGCGGTCAAACCCAAGGGCGCCAAGGCCAGGGCCCGCGTCTTTGCGCCGGGGGTTTTGCAGCCCGCCCCGAACGGTCCGGCCCCGGCGCGCGAGCCCCTCTTGGAGAAGACGGCCAAGGCGCCGTAGCTTACCCGCGATAACCTGGAGCCCCGGAGCGCCCATGAAGCTGATCATCGCCGTCATCAAGCCGAGCCGCCTGGACGCGGTGCTCGAAGCGGTGACCGAGGTGGGCGCCTCGGGCCTGACCGTCACCGAGGTGCGCGGCTACGGCCGCCAGAAGGGCAAGACCGAGGTCTATCGCGGCGCCGAGTACGAGGTGAAGCTGCTGCCCAAGGTGAAGCTGGAGATCGCCGTGCCCGGCGATATCGCCAATGCCGTCGTCGAGGCCATCACCCGCACCGCCAACACCGGCAAGATCGGCGACGGCAAGATCTTCGTCCTCGACCTCGAAAAGGCGATTCGCATCCGCACCGGCGAACAGGACGCCGCCGCCATCGCGGGGTGATCCCTTCGCCGGGGTCATCGGCGAAGGGGTGTGGAGCTTGGCAGTTCTCTGGGCGTTGTAGCTGACGAATGTCGCTCGAACTCCCCATATCAGAGCCCGAACCCCCGCCACGACGCCAGGAGCGCGCCTTGCCGCCACGGCTCGTCACCGCCCCCGCCGCCGAGCCCCGGCTGCTCAAGCCGGGCGAAACCTGCTGGCGGGTGGAGCGCGCCAACCGCCTGGCCGTGCTGGTCGACGGCGCCGACTATTTCGCCGCGGCCAAGGAGGCGATGCTCAAGGCCAAACACTCGATCTGGCTGCTGGCCTGGGCCTTCGATCCGCTGACGCGTCTGACCCCCGACCTCAACAAGAAGAGCGGCGATCCGGCCAGCGCCGACCGGCTCGGCCTTCTTCTGCGCCGCCTCTCATCGCTCAACCCGGCGCTGGACGTGCGGATTCTCGCCTGGGACATGCCCTGGCTGGTGGGCATCGAGCAGGCCCTGCCGAACCAGCGCGGCGCGGCCTACTTCCTCGGCTCGCCGGTGAAGTACCGCCTCGACCACACCCTTCCGCGCAGCGCCTGCCACCACCAGAAGGTCCTGATCGTCGACGGCCGCATCGCCTTCGTCAGTGGCGGTGACCTGGGCGCCGACCGCTGGGACAACTGCGAGCACGACGACCACGTCCCCGAGCGGCGCCTGCCGTGGGGCAAGCGCTATCCGGCCCGCCACGAGGTGACGGTGATGCTCGACGGCCCGGCGGTCGAGCCGCTGGAGGACCTGTTCATCACCCGCTGGAAGAAATCGACCGGCGAGACGCCCGCCAAGCCGCCGTCGCCGCTGGAAGACGACACCGCCACGCCCTGGCCCGAGACCGTCGATCCCGACTTTCGCCTCCAGCCCTTCGGCGTCGCCCGCACCATGCCCTGCTGGCGAAAGGACGCCGGGGCCGAGGAGTCGCTGGCTTTCCACCTCGCCGCCATCGCCGCCGCGCGCGAGGTGATCTACATCGAAAACCAGTACCTGACCTCGCGCCTGATCGTCGAAGCCCTCTCCCGCCGGCTGGGTGAGGCCGACGGCCCCGAGATCATCGCCATTGGCCCCTCCAACAGCCCCAGCTACTTCGACCAGATGGCCATGGACTCGGCGCGCAGCATGGCCGTGAACCGGCTGATCGAGGCCGACAAGCACGTCCGCTTTCGCGCCTTCTGCGCCCGCACCCCGCACGACCAGCCGATCATCGTCCACGCCAAGGTGCTGATCGTCGACGACTGGCTGCTCAAGGTCGGCTCCACCAACCTCAACAACCGCTCCACCGGCCTCGACTCCGAGCTCGACGTGATCCTGGAGGCCACCGACGAGGCGAGCCGCCAGGCCATCCGCGCCTTCCGCCATCGCGAGATCGCCCACTTCCTGGGCCGCGAGCCGGAGGACGTGGTCAGCGCCGTGGCCGAGTGCGGCTCCATCGGCGCGGCCATCGACGCGCTCGACACCGGCGAAACCCGCCGCCTTAAACCCATGCCGCGTCAGGAGGTGAGGGGCCTTCCCCGCTTCATCGCCACCCGCGCGCTCGGCGATCCGCTTCGCACTGACGATGCCTGGCGGCCCTGGGTGCGCCGACGCCACATCAGGCGGGATATTGAGCGTCTCCTGCCGCCGCCCGCGCCGCCGCGCCCCTGACCTCGATATCGACGCACAACGGCAGGTGGTCCGAAGCGACCCGCGCCCGCGCATCGTAGGGCGAGAAGACGCCCGTCACCTCGATGTCGCCGGCCGTGAACACATGGTCGATCCGCATGAAGGGAAAGCGCGAGGGGAAGGTCGCCGTCGGCGGCGCCCGCCGCCCCGCCTGTGCATCGCTCAGCACCGCGTTGAACATCCGGTAGGTCTGCGAAAACGCCGTGGCGTTGAAGTCGCCCAGCACCACCGCCGGCGCGGTGAAGGCCTCCGACAGCATCCACTCCTCGCCCAGCAGCGCCGCCGCCTGGCGCTGCTGCTCCTGCGGCACCAGGCCAAGGTGGGTGTTGATCACCTGCAACTCGACCCCGCCCAGGTCCACGGCGATCCAGATGGCCCCACGCGGCTCGAGCGAGCGCATGCGCGGATAGGTCGGCAGGACCCCCGCCCGCACCACCCGCTCGGGCAGGGCGGTGAGGATGGCGTCGCCGTACAGCTCCTCCTCGACGTTCATCGCCGGATGAAACCGCGAGCGCATGCCGAGCAGCTCGGCCAGCCGGTGCGCCTGATCGACGCCCCGCGTCCGCGCCCGCCCCACGTCCAGCTCCTGCAAGGCCACGATGTCCGGCTTGCAGTCAGCAATGACGGCGGCCACCCGCTCGACGTTCAGGTCCCGGTCCGTGCCCACGCAACGGTGGACGTTGTAGGTCATCAGACGGAGCTTCATCCGCCAAATAGATCGCCGCTTGGCCTCACTGGTTCCGCTGGAACTTGGTCGCGGCGCGACAGAAAGAAGAGAACCGTCTCGGCGCGCAGGTTCTCCAGCGGCCGGGTGGGGTCGATGGGCCGGGCGGGCTTGTCGCCGGCCAGCGCCGCGCAGGCTTCGACGCGCAGGCCCAGATCCTGCGTCAGGGCGTTGAAGTCGGCCAGAGTGCACAGGTGGATGTTCGGCGTCGACCACCACGGCTCGGGCAGGGCGGCGGTCTCGGGCATGCGGCCGTCGATCAGCAGCGAGAGCCGCACGCGCCAGTGGCCGAAGTTCGGGAAGGTCACCACCGCCTTGTCGGCGATGCGCAGCAGCTCGCTCAGCACATGGCGCGGGTTGCGCGTGGCCTGGAGCGTCTGGGACAGGATGGCGTAGTCGAAGGCCTTGGCCGGGAAGTGGTCGAGGTCGCGGTCGGCGTCGCCCTGCACCACCGTCAGTCCCCGCGCCAGGCAGGCCGAGACGTTGGCGCTGTCCAGCTCCAGCCCGCGCCCGTCGACCTGTTTCTCGCGGGTCAGCAGCTCCAGCAGCTCGCCCTCGCCGCAGCCGACATCCAGCACACGCGATGCGGGCCGCACCAACCGCAGGATTTCGCGGAAATCTTCCCTCATGACCGCCCCGCGTGGTTCGACACGCCCCTTCGGGGCTGCTCACCATGACGAACTCTGAGTCCGTCATCCTGAGCAGCTCCGGACTTGGTCCGGGGCGTGTCGAAGGACGCACTCACGAAAGCCCCCTCGCGGCCGCCGCCGCCGCCAGGAAGCCGCGCAGGCTGCGCGCCATTTCCGGCTCGTCGAGCAGGAAGGCGTCGTGGCCCTTGTCGCTTTCGATCTCGACGAAGCTGGCCCGCGCCCCGGCCGCCAGCAGCGCCCGCACCACGTGGCGGTTCTCCGCCGTCGGATAGAGCCAGTCGCTGGTGAAGGAGAGCACGCAGAACCGCACCTCCCGCGCCTTCATGAAGGCGTTGGCCAGCACGCCGTCATGGGCCTTGGCGAGGTCGAAATAGTCCATCGCCCGGGTGATGTAGAGGTAGGAGTTGGCGTCGAAGCGGTCGACGAAGCTCGTCCCCTGGTGACGCAGGTAGCTCTCCACCTGGAAGTCGGCGTCAAAGCCCCACGACAGCCCGTCGCGCTGAAGTTCGCGCCCGAACTTCCGCTGCAGGGCCGCTTCCGACAGGTAGGTGATGTGCGCCGCCATCCGCGCGACGGCCAGCCCCTTCTCGGGCCGAACGTCATGCACGGCATAGTCGCCCGCGCGCCACTCCGGGTCGGCCATGATCGCCTGGCGCCCGACCTCGTGGAAGGCGATGTTCTGGGCCGAGTGCCGCGCGGCCGAGGCGATGACCACGGCGCTGAACATCCGCTCCGGATAGTCCGCCGCCCATTGCAGCACCTGCATGCCGCCCATGGACCCGCCGATGACGCAAAACAGCGTTTCGATGCCCAGCGCCTCGACCAGCATGGCCTGGGCCCGCACCATGTCGGCGATGGTGATCACCGGGAACGCCAGCCCATAGGGCTTGCCCGTCGCCGGATTGATCGAACCCGGCCCGGTCGTGCCCATGCACCCGCCGACCACGTTGGCGCAGATGATGAAGTATCTGGCGGGATCGAGCGGCAGGCCCTCGCCCACCGTCCGCTCCCACCACCCCGGCTTGCCGGTCACCGGGTGAGGGGAGGCCACATGCTGGTCGCCGGTCAGGGCATGGCAGACCAGCACCGCGTTCGACCTGGCCTCGTTCAGCCGCCCATAGGTCTTGTAGGCGACCTCCAGCCCCTCGATCCTGGCGCCGGAATCGAGGACGAGCGGATGGTCGGGCCCGAACTTCAAGGTCCCGCCGTGCTCGCCGATATGGATGGCTGTGCCGTCCCCGCTCATGGCCGCGTTGGACCGCCGCCGGCGCCTCCTGTCAACCACGCCCTTCCAAGGCCGGGGCGGACAAGGCTAAGACCAGCGCATGGACCGTCTGATCCTGATGCGCCACGCGAGGGCCGAACGGCGAAGCGCCGGCGGCGACGACATCGACCGGGCTCTTACCGAAGAGGGCCGGGCCGACGCCGCCATCGTCGCCCGGGCGCTGGCCGCCGATGGCCTCACCCCCAACGCCGTGCTGGTCTCGCCGGCCCGCCGCACCGAAGAGACCTGGGAGGCCGTGCGCGAGGTCTTCCCCAAGGCGCGCGGCGAGACGGTGCGGGCGCTCTACAACGCCCCGCCCATGGTCATCCTCGATGCGCTGGAGGGGGTGCGCGGCGCGACCGTCCTGGTCATCGGCCATAACCCCGGCATTCACGACCTCGCCGTCGGGCTCCTGAAGGAAGGCGGAGCCGGCTCGGCCGTGCTGGGCAAGGTCGCCTCGCGATTCCCCACCGCCACCGCCGTCGCCTTCGTCGTCGATGAGAACGGCCGCGCCTTCTACGACGGCGTCTTCTACGCGGCCGACCACGGCGGGAGCGGCGGCGAGTGAGCGGTCTGCACGACCTCGCCGCCGGCGCCCTGCGCACCCTCGACCCCGAGGACGCCCACATCCTGACCGTCCGCATGCTGGCGCTGGGCCTTGGCCCCAAAAGCTTCAGCGGTGACGACCCGATCCTCGCCACCGAAATCGCCGGCCTGCGGCTCCCCAACTGCATCGGCCTGGCCGCCGGGTTCGACAAGAACGCCCAGGCGCCCGACGCCATGCTCCGCGCGGGCTTTGGCTTCGTCGAGTGCGGCACGGTCACCCCGCTGCCCCAGCCCGGCAATCCGCGCCCGCGCCTGTTCCGGCTGACCGAGGACCGCGCCGTCATCAACCGCATGGGCTTCAACAACGAGGGGCTGGAGCCCTTCGCCGCCCGCCTCGCCCGCCGCCCGCGCCGAGGCATCGTCGGCGCCAACATCGGGGCCAACAAGGACGCCACCGATCGCATCGGTGACTACGTCACGGGGCTGACGCGCCTGTGGGGCCTCGCCGACTATTTCACCGTCAACATCTCCTCGCCCAACACACCGGGCCTGCGCGCCCTCCAGGCCAGGGCCGCGCTGGAGGACCTCCTCGGCCGCCTCGCCGAAGTCCGCGCCACGCTGCCCGGCCGCCACCCCGTCTTCCTGAAGGTCGCGCCCGACCTGGAGGACGGCGAGGTCGACACCATCGTGCAAACCGTCGCCCGCTTCGGCCTCGACGGGGTCATCGTCAGCAACACCACCATCTCCCGCCCGCGTCTCCGCTCCAGCCACGCGGGCGAGAGCGGCGGCCTGTCCGGCGCCCCGCTGATGACCCTCTCCACCCGGATGCTGCGCGCCTTCAGCCAGGCCAACGACAAGAACCTGGTCCTGATCGGGGCCGGCGGCGTGGCGAGCGGCGCCGACGCCTACGCCAAGATCCGCAGCGGAGCCCACGCGGTTCAGCTGTATTCGGCTATGGTGTTCGAAGGCCCCGGTCTGGTGACTCGCATCAAGCGCGATCTCGCCGCCCGGCTGAAGGCGGACGGCTTTGCGTCCGTCGCCGAGGCGAGGAACACCGCATGACCGCCCGCGACTTCGCCAAACGCTACGGCCTCCTGATCGTCCTTGTGGTTCTGGTCGCCGTGGCCTTTGCGAGCGGGATCACCAAACACATCACCCTCTCCGAGCTGAAGGCCCAGCGGCTGGAGCTGGTCGCCTTCGTGGACGCCCACTGGCTGGCCGCCGTCTCGATCTTCGCCCTGCTCTATACGACCGTGGTGGCCCTCTCCCTGCCGCTGGCGCTCGTCCTGACCCTCACCGGCGGCTTCCTGTTCGGTCCCGTCGTCGGCGCCCTGCTGTCGGCCTCCAGCGCCACGCTGGGTTCCACCATCGCCTTCCTGGCCTGCCGCACGGCCTTCGGCGAGACGGTCGCCGAGCGCGCGGGCCCAAGGCTCACCAAGCTGGTGGATGGGTTTCGGCGCGACGCCTTCTCCTATCTCTTCACCCTGCGCATTCTGCCCATCGCGCCGCTGCTCCTCATCAACATCGCCGCAGGCCTCGCGCGGGTGCGCCTGGCGACCTTCGTCAGCGCCTCGCTGATCGGCATGGCGCCGGGCTCCTTCGTCTATGCCTTCCTCGGCTCAGGCCTTGGCGAGGTGTTCGAGCGGGGCGACGAGCCCAACCTGCACATCATCACCGAGCCGCGGATTCTCTTGCCGCTGATCGGGCTCGCCATCCTCGCCATGCTGCCGGCCGTCGTGCGGCTGGTGCGCAAGCGGGTGCCATGAAGCGGATCCTGCGCGTCGATCTCGCCGTCATCGGCGCGGGCTCGGCCGGCCTCTCCGTCGCCGCGGGCGCCGCGCAGCTGGGCCTGACCGTCGTCCTGTTCGAGGCGGGCGAGATGGGCGGCGACTGCCTCAACACCGGCTGCGTCCCCTCCAAGGCCCTGATCAGCGCCGCCTCCAAGGGCTGGGACTTCGCCCGGACCATGGCCCATGTCCGGGCCACCATCGAGACGATCGCCCCCATCGACAGCCAGGCGCGGTTCGAGGGGCTTGGCGTCACCGTCATCCGCGAACACGCCAGCTTTTGTGGCCGCCGCACTCTGCAAAGCGACAGCGCCGAGGTCACCGCCCGCAAGATCGTCATCGCCACCGGCTCGCGCCCCAGGGTCCCGCCGGGTTTCGAAGGCTGCCTGACCAACGAGACCATCTTCAACCTCGAAGCCTTGCCCGAACGCCTGACGGTCGTCGGCGGCGGCCCCATCGGCCTGGAACTCGGCCAGGCCTTCGCCCGGCTCGGCTCGAAGGTCACCGTCTTCGAAGCCGACCGGTGCCTTTCCAGGGAAGACCCCGACCTCGCCGCCGTGGTGCTCGACCAACTCCGCGCCGAAGGCATCGACATCCGCGAAGGCGCCAAGGCCGACATCGAGCCCGGCGCCGCCGTCCTCGTCGCCACCGGCCGCGCGCCCAATGTCGAAGGTCTGAACCTCGAAGCCGCCGGCGTCGCCCATGACCAGCACGGCGTCAAAACCGACCGCTCCCTGCGCACCACCAACCACGCGGTCTTCGCCATCGGCGATGTCGCCGGCGGCGGCTTCACCCATCAGGCGGGCGCCCACGCGGCCCTGTTCGTCCGCCGCGCCCTCTTCGCCTCGCCGATCGACAAGGCGGCGCTGGTCATCCCCCGCGTCACCTACACCGACCCCGAGTTGGCGGTCGTCGGCCTCACCGAGACCGAAGCGCGCGCCGCCCATGGCGAGGCCATCACCGTCCTCACCCATCGCTTCGAAGACAACGACCGCGCCCAGGCCGAAGGCGACACCCGCGGTTTCGGCAAACTCATCACCGACAAGCGCGGCCGCATCCTCGGCGCCGCCATTGTCGGCAAGGACGCCGGCGACCTCATCCAGCCCTTCGTCCTGGCCATGACCGCCAAGGTCCCGCTCAGCAAACTCGCCGGGACCATCGCCCCCTACCCAACCCGCGGCGAGATCGCCAAGCGCCTGGCCGGCCAGTACTATTCGCCCATCCTGTTCTCCGCCCGCACGCGATGGCTGGTTTCATTGCTCAAGCGGCTGGCGTGAAGTAACGAAGTTCCATGGGCGACGCCCGGGCTACGCATCAGCCGACTGAGCGGGGCGACCGGCGCCTGTTTTGGCCGGGCGGCCTGTCCGCGCGCCTGCTGGTCCTCACCGCCCTGTTCGTGACGCTGGCCGGCCTGCTGGTCTTGCCGCCCACCCTGGCCGCCTTCGAAGAGCAGTGGCTGCTCGACCGCGTCCGCGCCGCCGAACTCGCCTCCCTCGCCACCGAGGTCTCGCCCGACGGCAAGGTCACCCGCCGCCTGTCGCAACAGCTGCTCGACGGCGCCGGCGTCGTCTCCGTGGCCGTGCAGGAAGACGGCATGCGCCGCCTCGTCCTCGCCGCGCCCCGCACCCTGCGCACGCCCTACCTCGTCGACCTGCGCGAGCAGAACCCGGAATCCTGGCTCGCCGCGCCCTTCAACACCCTGTTCGGCGGCGAGGGCCGCATGGTCCGCGTCATCGCCGAGCCCCGTTTCCGCTCGGGCGAGTTCGTCGAGGTCGTCACCCCTGACGAACCGCTGCGCCGCGAACTCTGGGCCTACCTTGGCCGCCTGTTCGCGGTGATGGTCTTCGCCGCGGTGCTGGCCGGCAGCCTTGTCTACCTCTCGCTCAACGCCTTCCTCGTGAAGCCCATGCAGCGGATCACGCGCGCCATGGAGCGGTTCCGCGCCGACCCGGAGGACCCCAAGGCGCGCGTAACGCCCTCCGGCCGCGCCGACGAAATCGGCCGGGCTGAAGCCGAGCTTGGCCGCATGCAGGCCGACCTCGTCGTCGCCCTGAATTCCCGCGCGCGCCTGGCCCAGCTCGGCGAGGCGGTGGCCAAGATCAACCACGACCTTCGCAACATGCTGACCAGCGCCCAGATCGCCTCCGAGCGGCTGGCCATGTCCGGCGATCCCAACGTCGCCTCCGCCCTGCCCAGGCTCGAACGCGCCCTCGACCGCGCCGTGACGCTGGCCACCGATGTCCTCGCCTACGGCCGCACCAGGGAGCCCGAACCGCAGCTGGAGCTGGTGCGGTTCCTCCCCGCCCTCGAAACCGCCGCCGAGGACGCCGGCCTGTCCGCGCAAGGCGTGCGCCTCCAGCCCGAGGTCGCCGCCACCGAGCGCGTCAACGCCGACCCCGACCAGCTGCACCGCATCCTCACCAACCTGCTGCGCAACGCCCGCGAAGCCATCGAGGCCGCCCCCCGCGCCCATGAGCAGGGCCGCGTCCTCGTCACCCTCCAGGTCCACGATGGCGTCAGCGTCATCCGCCTGGCCGACAATGGCCCCGGCGTGCCGGAAAAGGCGCTGGCCAACCTGTTCCAGCCGTTCGTCGGCTCGGGCCGTCGGGGCGGCACCGGCCTTGGCCTCGCCATTTCCCGCGAACTCGCCCACGGCCACGGCGGCGACCTGGCGCTCGCCTCGACCGGCCCCGAAGGCTCTGTGTTCGAACTCCGTCTCCCCGGCGCGCCGGAGCCCGAGCTGCCCAGGCGTGGCAAGCGGGCAACGCGACAGCGGGCCGCCTAGGGCTCGGTCAACACCACGCCCTCGCGCCGCGAATCCGCGCCGCCTTCGAAGCCGCCCGGCCGCACGATCACGCCCTGGATGCCGGACACCTCGGCGCCGCTGTCCTTCAGCACATAGCCCCGGTCCGCCAGCCCCCTCAGCACCCGCCCGTCGAACCGGTCCGGCTCGCCGATGAACACATCGCCCCTGGCCATGAAGTTCGGCAGCTCGATGGCCTCGTCCATCGTCAGCCCCCAGTCGAGCACCCCGATCAGCGTCTTCAGGTTATAGGCCAGGATCGAGGACCCGCCGGGCGATCCCAGCGCCGCCACGAACCGTCCCTGCCGGTCGGTCACGATGATCGGGGTCATCGACGAGCGCGGCCGCTTGCCCGGCGCCACGGCGTTGGCCGCCGGGGCCCCGTCCGCCTCCGCCGGCGAGAAGCTGAAGTCGGTCAGCTGGTTGTTCAGGAAGAACCCGCCCGCCATCCGGCCCGAGCCGAACACGCTCTCCACCGTCGTCGTCATCGAAACCACATTGCCTTCATGGTCGACGATGACGAAGTGGCTGGTCCCGGCCGCCTCGTTGGTCGCGTCGGGCGCGAACGCCAGCGGCAGCACCCCGGCCGAGGGCGACGGCGCGGCCCGGTCGGTGATCCCCTCCGCCCGCGCCGCCACATAGGCCGGATCGAGCAGCGCCCGCACCGGCACGGTCACGAAGTCCGGATCGCCCACATAGCGGTCGCGGTCGGCGTACATCAGCCGCTGCGCCTCGGCGAACTCGGCCCAGGCCGCCGGGTCGTTCGGCCCGCGCTGATCGATGTCCGTATGCTCCAGCATCATCAGCGCCTGCAGCAAGGCGACCCCGCTCGACGGCGGCGGGGGCACGCAGACCACATAGATGCGATAGGGCCGGCACAGCGGCTCGCTCGCCTTGGCCCGATAGGCCTTCAGGTCGGCGGCGCTCAGCGGTCCCGGGATCGGCGGCTCGTGCGTCTTGGCCGCAATGGCGTCGGCGAGCGGCCCCT
Source organism: Caulobacteraceae bacterium (assembly GCA_036376035.1). GTDB lineage: Bacteria > Pseudomonadota > Alphaproteobacteria > Caulobacterales > Caulobacteraceae > Caulobacter. Next base: position 119,282 of record DASVBC010000005.1, read on the forward strand.
CATACAGCGCCTCCACGCCGGCGCCGGCCATCTCCCGCAGGGTCCTCGCATAGGCCGGATTGCGCAGCACATCGCCCGCCCCGTACCGCCGCCCCGGCGCTTTCATGAAGTACCGCTCGGCGTCCGCCGTGTGCCCGGCCGGGACGTCGTAAGCGATCATGCCGGCCAGGCGGGGGCTCACCACGAACCCCTCGTCGGCAAGGCGGATGGCCTCGTCGAACAGCGAACTCCACGCCCGATCGCCATGCTCCTTCTGCGCCAGCCCCAGCATCGCCATGGCCCCCGGCACGCCGGTCGAGCGCCCGCTCAGCACGGCGGTCATGAAGGGCATGGGCTTGCCGTCCGGCCCGATGAACATGTCCGCGCTCGCCCCCGCCGGCGCCGTCTCGCGCCCGTTGTAGGCCGTGATCTTCCCGCTGGCGGCGTCGCGATAGAGCATGAAGGCCCCGCCCCCCAGGCCCGAGCTTTGCGGCTCCACCAACCCCAGCACCGCCTGCACCGCGACCGCCGCGTCCACGGCCGAGCCGCCTTCCCGCAGCACCTTCATTCCCGCCTCGGCCGCCAGCGGATTGGCCGCGGCCACAAAGGCCTGCGACCGCTGCGGCGGCGGCGGCGTGGTCGCACAGGCGGAAACGGAAAGGGTGAGGAGGAAGGCAAGGAGGATGCGCATGGCGCCACCATAGACAACCATCGCCCGCCCATGCCACCCAAGGCGCATGACCGCGCGCCCCGGACCCCGCAACCTGATCACCGACGTCCCCGGCCTGCTGGTCGGCCAGGCGCATGACGTGGCGGTGCGAACCGGAGTCACCGTGCTGCTCCCCGACGACCGCGCCGTCTGCGCCGTCGACGTGCGCGGCGGCGGCCCCGGCACGCGCGAAACCGACGCCCTGGCGCCGGAGAACCTCGTCGACGCCGTCGACGCGGTGGTCCTCTCCGGGGGCTCGTCCTATGGCCTGGCCGCCGCCGACGGCGTCGCCGCCTGGCTGGGCGCGCAGGGCAGGGGCTTTGGCCTCGTCGACCTGCCGGGCGTGCCGAGATCGCCCGTCGTCCCCGCCGCCATCCTCTACGACCTCGCCAACGGCGGCGACAAAGGCTGGGCGCTCGACCCGCCCTACCGGCGCCTTGGCGTCGCGGCGTGCGAGGCCGCCGCCCGGGACTTCGATCTCGGCACGGCCGGCGCGGGCTACGGCGCCATGGCCGGCCAGCTGAAGGGCGGCGCGGGATCGGCCTCCATCGTCGTGGACGGCATCACCATCGGCGCCGTCGTCGCCGTCAACAGCTTCGGTTCGGTGGTCGGCGGCGATGGCAAGACCTTCTGGGCCGCCCTGTTCGAGATCGACGGCGAATTCGGCGCCGCCGGACCGGCGGGCCTCGCCACCGCCCCGGACGAGTGGACCCTCGCCAAGGCCGCCCCGTCGGCCCGGGCCCACACCACCATCGCCGCCGTCGCCACCGACGCGGCCCTCACGCCCGCCCAGGCCCGCCGTGTCGCCGTCATGGCCCAGACCGGCCTTTCCAGAGCCATCCGCCCCGCCAACGCCCCTTTCGACGGCGACGTCGTCTTCGCCCTGTCCACCGCGCGCCGGCCCCTGCCCGAGCCCGCCGCGCTGAGCATCACCCGCCTCGGCGCCCTGGCCGCCGACTGCCTCTCCCGCGCCATCGCCCGCGCCGTTTACGAAGCCACGCCCTGGCCCGGCGCCGACGTGCGTTGCCACCGCGAAATCCGCGCTTAGCAGGCTTGCCTTTCCCCGCGCCCGACACTAGGTTCCGCGCCCTCGCCGAAAGGCATGCGCGCCCGTAGCTCAGCTGGATAGAGCATCAGACTACGAATCTGAGGGTCGGACGTTCGAATCGTTCCGGGCGCGCCATTTTCTCTCGTAAAATCAAAGGCCGAGAAAATCGCGGCACTACCGCGAAGGGCCGAAACCCGTTTAGGACGGGGTTTAAGACGGGGTTTCGGCATGAACGCCCGGAGAACACCGCCGGGCGTTCGCCAAAGCCCGCCGTCGCACGCTGGTAAGGGCGGCTAAGCCACAGACCGAATCGAGCGCAGGAACTCCAACTCCTCGGGATGCCGGTTCAGCAGCTCGATGAGGCCAGCGTTTGGCGCTAGGCTAACGCCTCAAATGCCGTCTCCAACAGCTTTAGGCGACTGGTCATCGCGGCCAGGACGGACTCGTGAACGACGGGATGGAAGTCGGCGGGCATCGTGGCGAGCGCGCGTTCCGCCGCCGGGATGGCGTCTCGCCTGACCTCCTCCAGCACTTGGCGAATGACGGTCGGGCCAAGCCCCGCTTCCTTCGCCGTCTCGACGAAATGCCGACCGTGTATGTCGAGAATTTTGTATTTTCGGCTCGCGCCGACCGACATCGCCAGCTTGTATTTGTTGTGCGGGATACGTCTGGCGTCGAAGGCAGGTTGGGCGCTCAGCACGTCGTAGAAGGGCGTTAGCCCGAACCGCCCGCCGGTACGCAGGAAGAGGCTGTAGTTTTTGCCGTGGCCGTCGGTCGCGCCGATCAGCCAGAAGATGATCTGGCTTTTGAAGAAGGCCGCCTGATCCCTTAGCGGTTCGTCACTCCCTTGCAGCAGCTTGAGAATGTCGACGATGCGGGGGCCGCCCTGGTTCTGATATTTCTGGGTGGAGGGGAAGGACAGCGCCTGACAGCAATCCTCCTGCGGCAGCCGCAGCAGGCCGCCGTCCTTGCGCCATAGACGGTCGAAGCGCTCGACGACCAGCACTTTCCGTTCGCCGAAGGTCGCGATCTGCGTCTGCGCGACCTCGAGTCCGAAACCTTCCACGAGCTTGAGACAGTAGTGCTCGTTCTCGACGCTGTCGGAGAGGTCGATCATCCCCCAGGGCGTCGGAATCTCGCCGAGCTGCGGCTTGAGGATGTGCGTCGTCGGCGTCGTGCCGATCGGACGCATCCAGCGCCCCTCATGAAAGAGAAGGGCGGTCTTCTCCTGGGCGCCCGCGACCGAGATGCGGAACTCGTGCTCGGTGTCTATGCCGAGCGGCGCGCGCGCCAGGTTGGCGAGGATGGTTTCGATCTCCTCGTCGCTGACGGGCTCGCCATCGATGGGTTGGCGCGCGTCGATCTCGACGCCATCCGGCAGGAACTGCATCGCGCCCACGCAGTCCCGGCCGATCTGCTCAAGCAGGCTGTATGAGTCCGTTCCCTGCGCGCCGGTCTTCTCCGCCACGAGACGGCGGACGGCGGGATTGTCGGGCAGCAGGTTGTCGAAGACCGCGACCACCCTCTCGCCGCGAAACGCTTCCGCCCTCGGGGGAAGGGACAGCGAGATGGGGAAATGGTGCTCCCAATCGAGCCAGCTTTGATCGTACTGGAACTGGATGGCTCCGCTGGCTTCCTTCTCCAACCGTCCTACGAAGCGATTGTTAATCAGCACATTGAGCGGCGCATGGGTCTTGCGGCGACCCATCAGAAAATGTCCTCGATGTTGACGGACGAGCCCTTTGTGCGCGGGCCGATTGTCATCTCCAGATCGAGCGCCGCCAGCAGGTCGCAGATTGAGGAAATTTTCGAGCCTTCCTGGCCGTTCTCGATCTTGGAGACAAGCTCCTGACGCAGGCCTGCACGCGCGGCTAATTCGGTCTGACTCATGCCGCGCATCTTGCGATGCTTCTGGATGAGATTGCCGATCTGACGGGGCGAACGGGCTATCTGATTCATCGGATCATTATGCGGCAAATCGCATAAACTGGCAATATGCGATTTCTAGCATAAATGGAAGATATGCGATTCAGCGCATAAGGCGGAATTAGGCGATTTAACGCATAGAATCCTGCCTTCGAGTCGGACAGACATCCGGACTTCAGTTGGCGAGCGAGCGCAAGGTCGCGCGTGTCAGGCTGCGGCATTGAGCGCACGAACGCTGCACCTCCGCGCCCAGCGCACGGTCCGCCGCGTCCGGCGAAAAACTAGCTAAAAACGCCTGTGCAGGATTTGTGTATCCCTGAGGGGCAGCGGCGGGCTCAATGGAGGGACGCGCCGCCACCGTGGCGGCTATTGCCCGAAGACCTAGACCACGAGCGCGCTGGGCGCCAGCGGCGACCGTGACCGCTGGCCTTCGCGGTCACGCCGCCTGAAGCGAACTGGGGTTGGCCGGGAGGGCCTGGCGCACGACACTCACCCCCAAAAGCCGTGATGGTCTTGTTAGGAGTCGAAGGAGATTCCCGGCCTATTGCGAAGACACCGCAGCGGTTGGCGGCGAACAGTGCTAGCGGTCCACAATGTTCGATGAAGACCTCCGCCAGCGTGTCGGACGCCTGCTTCGTGGGGAGCGGCGTACCGTCGACCTCGACCGGCTCTATCTTGGTCTGCGGAGCCGCTCCAGAACCCATCATACATTCCGCGAGGTTGGCGACTTCGTTGCTCATCGTGACACTCGCGACAAGGGACTGCTTTCCCAAACCACACGGGATGTTTTCACGAGCTTTGATGTCTGGAGCCTCGGCCTCCGGGGGAAACAGCCGTCACTGGCCGACATCGAGCGAGCGTCTGCAGCCAATCTTCGCCTCGCCACAGATGAACAGCTCAAGCAAGGGTGCGGATGTGGTCGCGCGACGGCCAGGAAGCGTCTCGCAGCAGCGCTCGAAAAGGCTGGTCAGGGCCACTTCCTGACGGCCGCAGAAACGCGCGTCCTTCAATACCTGGGCAACCATTTCATCTGGAAGCCGGCGTTCACCGGGGAACAGCTCTTCGACGACTTTGCCGCTGTTCTTGTCCTGAACCAGCTCGTCGATGCCCATGATCGGGCGGCGCTGCAAAGCCTCAAGGCTTTTGTCGTCCTTCATGCGCTGACCGTGATGCATGGGTCATCGCTTGTCCTGGAGAGCGGCAGTCAAGCCCGCCTTCTCGGCGGCTACGCCAATAAGGACCGCTGGTTGGAGGTCAAAGTCGAGCTAACAATGCCTGACTTCCCAAAACCTGTGTGGGCGCCGATTTCGATGTTTTACGCGGAGATTCAGCCGGAGGATCACTGCGACCCTAGCCTCATTTTGGAGGAAGACCCTGTGTTCATCGACCATTGGAACTTCCCGCTGGAGGTTGGGTCTAACGGCCGGCTCACGCGCGTGTTGAGCTAGCATTCGGGCCATGCGTCCCATCGGATTAATCCCTCGCAATCGGCTACAATGGATTCCTCCGGCCCAGCGCTACGCGCACGAGCTTTGCTACTTCCTGCACGACGAATGCGCGCGCATCCTCGTGGAGTGCCGGGAGTGCGGGGCTGATAAGGTCGAAATCCGGTTTCGCAGCAGGCGCAAAGCGGACGAATTCAGCCGCCTCGCCGACGACACCAACCCCATCGATGCGCTGCGTCGGATAGGCATGGCGGGGAAGGCCAAGAAGGTCGTCCTGAACCGGATAACGACGGAGCTTGTCTCAGACAGCCTACATCACCTGTTCGAAGCCCTGCGCTGCATGGAGCGTCGGAAGGTGATCGTCGCCATGAACCTCCTTCGCAAGCCGCTGAAGGACAACCTGACCTACTTGGCCTGGATGCTCGGTGACGAGGACGAGTTCTACGCGGCGTTCACCAGCGGCGATCCAACGAAGTTGTCGCAGAAAGTGGTGGGCAATCACCGCAAGGAACTCTTCTCGAAGGCCATCGCCCGTACGCATGTTGAAGACCTGATCGAAGCCGAGTGTCTGCTCGACATGCTATTCAACGAAGATTGGCCTGGCTTCGAGCCGTACTTCCAGCACGCCGTCCATCTGATCACAGTGCAGCGACCTAAGCTGAAAACGGCGCCGGAGAACTTCAATTTCATCTTCAAGCGGCCCGACGACGACGAGCTTTACCAACTCACCTACGCCTGGTTGCCTTACATCCTGCTGTTCATGTCGCACACGGTTATGCAGCTCTTCGACCGCGTGCAACCGATGGGAAAGGGCGTGCTCTCGAACTTCATGATCCGTTCGAAGGGCGCTTACCTCCTCAGCGTGGACGGCGAGCCGGCAGATTTCTTCGTCGCCGAACTCTCCGAGCTGTTCAGGAAGAACAACTACGTCTGCGAGGCCTGCGGCGTCCGACTCAAGGTGACCCGTTTCAACGCCGCCAGCATCATTCTGCGGCAACAGTATCGCTGCACCGGGTGCGGACGGCATCATCCGCTGCCCTTCTCTTGGATGGTCTAACGACCGGCCGTTGGACATCCGAGCGATACCCGTGGAGACGCCCCTGCTCGGCCACCCGCCTGGCGGGCGGAATCAAGCGACGCTTTGAACCCCGTCTTCGGCCGATACGTCATAGACACCGCTCGCCACTTCCGAGCTGCACCCGTTCCGGGGCCGATGGTTTAGCGGAATCGGCACATCTACCGACTCGTGAGACCTAGGTGACAGCCGCCACCGCTCGATGGCGACGCCTTTGAGTCGATTCGTGAGCCCACAAGTCATGTTTAAGGTCAAAGACCCTCGGACCGGGGAAGATGCGCTGATCGCCGACCACGTCGGCTACCGCGAGGACATGGCCGCTGCTCGCTCGCCCGCGTGCACACACTCACGGACCGACCTGCGCCGTTGGACAAACGCAAACGGCGCCGTCGTCATCCAAGCACAATGTCTCTCATGCGGAGAGCGCCAGGGAAATCAACGCAAGGTGCCCGAGCGCAACGCCTACCCTGAAGCTGACCTGTCACTCCGAGAGGAGTGGCTGGCGCGCGACCGACGAGCGATCGATGCGGTCCGCATTCGCCACATCGACATGACCGGGCAGAACCTGGACGCCCAAGCGGACGCTTACGAGTCCCATATTGCTTCCGAAGCTTGGCGGCAGAAGCGGGTCAAGGTCTTGAAGCGGTGCGGTGGACTTTGCGAAGGCTGCGGAGACGCTTCAGCCGTGGAGGTCCACCACCTCACCTATGAACACCTCGGCGACGAACTCCTCTTTGAACTCGTAGGCCTGTGCGTCACATGCCACACGAAGGTTCATCACGGATGGCATGAACGCACCACCCCAGAGCCTTCGGGCGAGGACTCTGAGAGCGTCTTCTGACCTCCGGCTGCCTGCGCCTCATCACTATGCTGGTGTAAACGAAAGGCGGACCCAAGGACGACGATGGTTTCGATCTACAAGTATGTCACGGCCGAGTGTTTCGCGCGGGCCTTGATTGAAAAGGGCCAGCTCTATCTGCAATCCTTGGCCTATTTTCGAGGTTACGAGGATGCGGAAGTTCGAGGGGACTCCAATGATGGAAAGCTGCGCTACCAGCCTGAGCCGGGACTAACTCTGACCAAGACCGACGGCCAGGTCGTCGCGCTGCCACCGGGATGGGAGTTCAGGGCCTCCGTCCGCGCTCAGGACATCTTTGTCTACTGCCTTAGCCTTGAACGTTCGGAGGCTCTAGCAGAGAAATTTCAAAGCCCGTTCTGCGTCGAGATTAAGGATGTAAGCGCCCTTGTTGCTAGAGCCAAGGCTAGTGTGCGCCTTCGGGCGAGGTTGGATCATCGAAACGTCTATCGGGGTCCCGTCGAATATCGAGACCTTGCGGTCGCTCCCGGGGGTGATTGGGCTCTGCCCGAGAAGGTTGCCTTCATCAAGCCGCAGGCCTGGGCTTGGCAGGCCGAGTACCGGATGGTCGTGGGCCGCAAGGGCGCGTTTGCGGTAGAAAATGTCGAAGTGGCCCTGGCGAGTGGTGCCAGCGATCTCCCCGCCATCGCGGCGGGAAATCCGCTAATCATGTCCGTGGGCGATCTGTCACCCATTGCACAGTTGCATCGCTTCTAACGGCGTCGGAGCGAGTCCTTGAGCACCGAGACCGAGATGGTGTCAGGAGCGAACATGATCCGCTCCCCCTCGAAGGGCATCCCGCTTGGCTCGACCTTGGACCTGCTTAAGCTGGCACGCTTCGCAATGCACGATGGCGGGGGCTACCGATGAGAAAGGGCTACCAGGGTAGGATCTGCGCCTATTGCGGCGACCCTGGGATCAGCTCCACGAGCGACCACGTCATTCCCCGCAAGTTCGTCCCCGAACACCTGCGCGCCAATCTGCCCCAGGTCCCGGCCTGCTCGGCCTGTAACAACGCCAAATCCGCCGACGAGCACTATTTGGCGACCGTGTTTCCGTTCGGCGGCAACCACCCTGAATCGTCGGCCATGCTGAAACGCGACGTGCCCCGGCGGCTGGCGAAGAACCAGCGCCTTCACCGCGAACTGGCAGACAGCCAGACCGAGATCGACATTAAAGAGGGTGGCGTGGTCCAGCCGACCATTGCCCTTGGCATCGAGGCCGACCGGATCACCCGGTTCGCCCGCTGGATGATCCGGGGACTCCATGCCTACCATTGGGAGCCTGTGCCAAAGGAGATGTGGGTCGGAGCCGGTGTGCTCGGGCCGGTTGGGCAGAAGTTCCAACTAGAGCTGATGCACATGGGCGGCATCCGCCTGCGCGGTGACGTCGGCGACGGTCTGTTCAGCTACGCGGCCCTACGTTCCTTCGAGTCGCCCTACATCAGCGCATGGTGGTTGCGCTTGTTCGGTGGCGTGATGCTCGGCGGCGACCCGAACCATCCGGGCTTCGCGAGCCGGGACCTGTTCGGCCTGGTCGCAACCAAGCCCGCGCCCGAGATGTTCGGAGACTGAGTGGCACCGGGGATCGCCTCGCCGCGACCGCCGGCTGATCGCGTTACGCCGCCTCGGCTTCGTCCCCCTCGGTGATGACCCAAGGGCGAGGTGGCCTTGCAGCGGAACCGTGTCACACAGTACCGATCCCCAATTTGAGTTCGCAGCCAAGCTGGGCATGTAGTTATCAGCCACGGCCACGCCTATCTTCACCATGCACCAAAAGAGAAAAGAGATGGCGGAGCCGGCCGAAGACCTTGAACCCTACCTGGCGACGACGGCGGAGATGCTGTCGGCTGAAGGGATGAACGCGGCGGCGGAGCTGCTGCGGACAGCGACGGCCCGTGTCGAGCAAACCGGTGTCGACAATTGGAATGGCAGCACGTCGATCTGGACCGTCTACCTTGAGGTTGAGCCAGCGGCCTACGGCCAACTTGGCGACCGTAAAGCGGGTCTTGAGCAGCAGATCAACAAGCGCCTGGAAGCGGCGTTGGCTGGTCACACGACCAATTGGTATTCAGCCTCAATCATCCCCCGTGTGACGGCGCGCCCGGATTGGCGTGAGGCTAGGGGACAAATCTCGCAGGTTGCCCGGCGCAACATCATCGACGGCCTGCGGCTGGACAACGTCGCCTGGGCCGGCCGGCTCGAAGACGTCGAATTCCTTGAACGCATCTTCGACCTGCAACGCCTGCCGTCTACCGACACCCGCTTTAATGATGCGGCGGGCGACATTTGGCAGCACCGGGTGAACAACCCGACGGATTGGTCTGACGATTGGATTTACGGCGACAGCCGGTTCGATCTCTTAGCAGGTCCGTCCGACACGTTCCTTCGCTTCCTTTGCGAGATGGTCCATCCTGTGGTCCGCCCGGACAAGAACGAGGCGCTTCAGCTCGTCCAGCAGTTCAACGACCAGCTCCGGCCGGAAGGTTGGCATCTGGTCGAGGAAGAGAAGATCGCGGGTCGTCCGCGCTATGTCGCTCGGCCGCTCGGCCTCTCAGGTGGTCGCGCCGCATCCAGGGCGCGCACCGTGGCGGACGCCCTGGATGCGGGCTGGATGCAGAAGGAAATCGAGCGGCTGGAAAACGCCGTTGACCGCGATCCGGCGCTCGCCATCGGGACGGCCAAGGATCTCGTCGAGAGCTGCTGCAAGTCGATCTTGCAGAAGCGCGGTGTGGTGGTCGCCACGTCAGCCGGATTGCCCGACCTGACCAAGGCCCTCGCCAAGGAGCTGAAGCTTGTGCCGGAGGGCATCTCCGACGAAGCGCGCGGCGCCGAGACGGTGCGCCTGATCCTGCGCAACCTCTCGGGCCTGACCCACTATCTCGCCGAGCTGCGCGGCATGTATGGCTCTGGCCACGGCCGGGATGGTCGTCACCGGGGCCTTGAGCCGCGTCATGCCCGTCTAGCGGTCGCGTCGGCAGTGGCCTTCATCGACTTCGTCACTGACACTCATCATCGGCGCCCGATGGATGCGGAAGAGCGGAAGGACGTTCAGCCCGCAGAGGCCGCCACGTCGGCGGTCTAGCTCACCGATCCCGCTCTCGGCCCTGCGTCGGAGGCTTGTGCGTCCGGCCGTCCCTGCTGGCCCGTAGCTCGCGGGCCAGGGCCAGCCGCCGCGTATCGGGCTGCGGCATGGACCGAACGAACGCCTCGACCTCGGCGCCCAGCGCCCGATCCGCTGGACGCCCGGACCGGGCCAGAAGCCTGGCCTGGGCGAGGTAGAGGCCGCGCACCTTAGCCTGGCGCGCTACTAGCCGCTCTTCCCATGGCGGCCGTGCGGCTTGGTCGCCGAACGCCGCCTTAGCAGCATCGTGATAGGCGGCGCGCTGAACCCTCGGCAGCTCGCCCCGGCGAGTCTCGTGGCGCTCGCGCATCTTCCTCAGCGGCGTGCGCTCGGCCTTTCGGGTGATGCCGCGCGCTCGCCTGGGCGTGGCCTCGGCCTCGACACCCCTGTCCCTGAGCGCCTGGGCGAAGACCTGACGCCACGACTCCAGGTCGGCCTTCTTCGGCCGCAGCCGCTCGCCGTCGTCGCCCAGTGCACGGACTGCGATGTGGACGTGTGGATGTTGCGTGTCGGTATGCAGGGCGAATGCGTAGTCGAACCGATCGGCGAACACCTCGCGGGCGAAGGCGCGGGCGGCGTCGCGAACGGTGAGGGCGTCCACTTGCGCCGGCATCGACAACACCAGCGAGAGGCTGACGGGCGTGTTGGCGCGGCGGCGGGGATCGGCTGCAGCGATGGCGCTCCAGTCCTGGGCCAGCTCCTTCACGGCCGCGCGGCCGGTGATGACGGCCCCGTCGCGGTCCTCCATCTCCAACTCGCCGTTGCGGGAGATGTAGTCCAGGTGGTCGCGCAGATGGCTGGCGTCGTGGGTGCGGCCCGTGACCTTGACCATGACCTCGGGCGCTCGGCTTACGAGCCGGGCGAGGCGGGAGCGGACATCCGGGCGAGCGCCGCGTGGTGACAGGATTGCGGCGGGTTGGATGTGTCGCGGCCGGATGGGCGGGCGCCAGACGTCCTCAAAGCCGGGGATGGTTTGGAAGTCGGTCACGGCTCCGCGCCCCAATAGGCGAGATTGCCCTCGAGGGCCTCGCGCAAGGCATGCATGTGGCCACGGATTTCGGCGCGCAGGTCGTCGAGGTAAGCGAGTTCCAGGTCGAGCACCTTGCCTTCCAGAACGGCCGTGTTGAGGGCGCGGGCGATCTGGTTAGCGTTGACGCCGATGCGGCGCAGGTCGCTTTGAATGGCGGCCAGCGCCAAGCCATCGGACTGGCTGAAGGTCGGCCGGTGGGTCAGCCGCCGGCGGATGAGCGCGGCGGCCCAGGCGCTGCGCGTTAGGCCCATCTCGGCAGCAGCAGCGTGGAGGCCGTAGCTGTCGGTCGGCGACAGTCGGACGGTGAGTTTCATCGGCCGGGCGATGCGCTGTGCTGGCGTCGGCGGGGCGGCGGGGCAGGCGCGGTCGATGAGCCGGCGCAGCGCGGCGGAACGGCCGCCTCGCTCGGCGGCCCAGCCGTCGAATCGGGCCACCATCTCGTCAGGAACGCGCACGTTGATGATCGCCATCGGCCGCCGTCTGCGTAAGACACCGCCGCCGCCAAGGCTATCCTGCCATAGACAGCGACGGCCGCAGATTGGCTCACCTTATTCGCCGGGCGCGATGCGTAAGTTTACGGTCGCGCCCGGCGGGTCAGGGCGGCGCTAAGCGGCCGCCCTCCGGCTCGTTTGAAGGCGGTTAATCGCGGTGGTTTGGTGAGTGGGGTCGAGCTCGATTCCCAGCCAGTCTCGGCCAAGATCGCGGGCGGCTTCCAAGGTCGATCCAGAGCCGCAGAACGGGTCAAGGACCAGCTCGCCGGGCTTGGTGAAACACTCGATCAGCGGCCGTAGCGCCTGCACGGGCTTCTGCGTCGGATGCAACTTGTTGCCGCTGTAGGGGAAGTCGATCACGTCGGGGATGGGCCTCTCCGGATAGGGGGCGTCGCCCTTCGCCAACAGGTAGGCTTGCTCGTGCTCGTAGCGCAGGAACCGGGAGCGTGAGGCGTAGCGTTTGCGGAAGATGATGTGCCCGACCATGGTGAACCCGGCCGCGCGCCAGGCGTCCACGAACAGGTCAACCTTGTTCCAGCCGTAGAAGCTGACGCACAGGCCGCCCGGCTTCAGGACACGGTGCATCTGGTTGAACGCTGGCCGTATCCAGCGGGCGTTGTCGTCGTTCGCCACCGTGCGGCCGTCCCGCCCTCGGTAGCGGGTGACATACGGCGGATCGGTCAGGATGAAGTCCACTGACGCTCGCTCGAAACCGCGCATCACCTCCATGCAGTCGCCGCCGATGATCGTGTTGCGGGTCATGTCTGTCTCTCCTTCCTGATAGCCCCTTGGGGCGCAGCGCCGCGCTGCAACCCTGCCTCGTGGCGAACAGCCTGGAGCGTGGGGGCAATGGCGTTCGGCCGGAGTCTTGGTGCGGGCGCAGCGCAGCGAGCCACGGCCCGGCCGATCGCCGTTGCGGGGAGAGAGGGCGGAGCGCCTCTTTCCCCTCTTTTCTGGCCGGCTTGACATCGCCCGCGCGCGGCCCAGCCTTTTACGCGCACGCTCGTGCACGTGAGGCGGTCGGGTCAGTGGGCAAGAACGGTCCAGTCAACATCGAGGCGGACGAAGCCGAGCAGCTGGTCGCGCGCTTCCGCGGCCCCTTGCTCGCCTTTTTCCGCCGCCGGGTGCGCGAGCCGCAGGATGCCGAGGATCTCACGCAGGAGGTCTTCCTCCGCCTCATGAGGCGCGACGAGGCCGTCCCTGTCGACAACCCCGAGATCTACGTCTTCCGCATCGCCGCCAACCTGCTGCGCGACCGCGCCCGCCGCGCCGCCAGCCACCGGGCGGCCGAGCACACCAGCCTGGAGGATCTCGTCGAGGCCACCATGGAGGCGCGCACCATCGAGGCCGCGCTGCTGGAGGATCGGGGGCCCGAGCGCGTCCTTCTCAGTCAGGAGACTCTGATGGAGGTGGTGCGGGCGCTTGACGAGCTGGGGCCGGTGACCCGCGACATTTTCCTGCTGGCGCGCCTGGAGAAGATGAAGCATCGCGACATCGCCGCCGCCTACGGCATGGCCGTCAGCACGGTCGAAAAGCACGTCGCGCGCGGCTCGGTGCATCTGGTCAGAAGGTTCGGTGTGCGATGAGCAACAGGGCGACATCCGCAGCCGCCGTCACCGACGAGATGCTGGAGGCCGCCACCCTGTGGCGCCAGCGCCGGGACCAGGGCGAATGGTCCATCGACGACGAGGCCGAGCTCGAAGTCTGGCTCCAGGCCGACGATCGCCACGTCCAGGCCTACGACATGGTCGGCGAAGTCCACGACTTCCTCGACCACCACGCCGCCTCGCCCGAGCTGATCGGCGTGCGGCGCGATCTGCTCGGCCGCTTCCAGCGCCAGGTCCGGGGCCGCTGGACCGGCAAACCCGCCCAGCCGAGCCGACGCGCCATCGCCGCGGTCCTCGTCGCCGGCGTGGTCGGCGCCGCCGGCGGCCTTGCGGTCATGAACCAGGGCGAGGTCTATCGCACCGGCCTTGGCGAGCGGCGCGTGGTCATGCTCAAGGACGGCTCGACGCTGTCTCTCGACGCCATGAGCCGGGTGAGCGTGCGCTACACCAAGAACGAGCGGCGCCTGGAGCTACAGCAAGGCCAGGCCCGCTTCGACGTCGCGCACGACGCCGCCCGGCCGTTCAGCGTCGTCGCCCGCAATCGCGAGGTGATCGCCACCGGCACCGCCTTCAACATCGACATGGTCTCGCCGGAGGTGAGGGTTACCCTGATCGAGGGACGGGTCCTGGTCCTGCCTCGGGCGCCCGGGCTCCTGCGCCAAGAGCCGCCCGCACGAAAGCCGGTCGAGCTGCACGCTGGCCAGGCCTTGGTCGTCAAGCCGACCGCCGCCGACCTTGTCAAGCCGACCGACGTCGCCCAGGCCACGGCGTGGCAGCAGGGGCAGCTGCTGTTCGCGGACGAGCCCCTCGCCCAGGCCGTCGAGCGCGTGAACCGCTACACCGAACGCAAGATCGTCGTCGCCGACGCCAGGGCCGGCTCCCTGCCGATCACCGGCGCGTTCAACGCCGGCGACGTCAAAGCCTTCCTCGAGTCGGTCGACGAGTTCCATCCGGTGCAGGTCGTGTACGGCCCGGACGAGGTTGTTATCCAATCAAATCAATAGCATGGTTTGAACGCGCACGATTTGCGCGGGGCGTCCTGGAGGAATCCGGCGCCGCTTGCGTCCATCCCAGCAGGAGCCGCCCAGCCAGGCGGCCCGGCAAACACAAGACCCAAGGGGGAGGGGCACATGGGCGCTCATCGAAGGAATATCCGCAAGCTTTGTCTGGCCGGAACCGCCATGGCCGGCGCACTCAGCCTGATGGCCGCTCCGGCCTATGCGCAGGAGCAGACGTTCGAGCTTGATGTGCCGTCGCAACGGCTGGACACGGCGCTGCGCGCCTTCGCCCAGCAGTCGCGCCAGCAGCTCATGTTCGCGGTCGCCGACACCAAGGGCTTCAAAGCCCCGGCGCTGAACGGCAGCTATACCGCCGACCAGGCGATTGGAGCGCTGCTCGCGGGCACCGGCCTGGAGGTCCATCGAAACGCCTCCGGGGTCTTCCTGATCGCGAGCGCCTCCGACCCCCAGTCCGGAAGCGCCGCGGGGGACGGCGCTGAGGTCGAGGCGCTGATCGTCACCGCGCAGAAGCGGGAAGAAGACATCCAGGACGTGCCGATCGCAATCAGCGCGTTCACCCAGGAACAGCTCGAACGTTCCCAAGTCGCCGGTGGCCCGGACCTGATCACCCAGGTCCCCAACATGACCTTCACCAAGACGAACTTCTCGTCTTATTCCATCCAGCTGCGCGGCATCGGCACCCAGGCCATTTCGGCCACCGTCGACCCAGCGGTGGCGGTGGCGTTCAACAACACGCCCTTCATCCGTAACCGCTTCTTCGAGCAGGAGTTCTACGACCTGCAACGCGTTGAGGTGCTGCGCGGCCCCCAAGGCACCCTGTACGGCCGCAACGCGACGGCGGGCGTGGTGAACCTGATCAGTGCCAAGCCGAAGTTCACCTACGAAGCCAAGCTCTCGGGGGATGTCGCCAACTACAATTCCACGCGCCTCGAAGGCATGGTCAACCTGCCGCTGGTCGAGGACGTGGTCGCCCTCCGCATCGCCGGCGCCTGGACCAAGCGGGAAGGATACTCGGTCAATGAATTCAACGGCAATTCCATCGACGGGCGCGACCTTTGGTCGACCCGCGTGTCGCTGCGGTTCGCCCCGACCGACGCCATCGACGCTAACCTGATCTGGGAACACTTCGAGGAAGACGACGACCGCATCCGCTCTGGCAAACAGCTTTGCCACACCGACGTCGTGAGTAGCGTGGCGGGCTTCGACACGCCGGACTTCTATCAGCCGCTGAGCGATACATCCGGAGTCGGGCAGAACTTTACCGGCGTGCAGGGCAGTTTCAGCCAGGGCTGCAAGCCGGCCTCGCTTTACTCGCCGGACTCGTTCCAGAAGACCAATGCCCTCGCGCTTCCCTATTATGTGCCTCTGGGTTCGGTCCAACTGCCGATCGCCACGTCGACGGGGACTGGGACCGGCCAGCCATCGGATCCCTACGCCAGCCGCACGCAATCGAACGATCTTCGCGTCATCGAAGCGGTGGTGGATCCCAGCTATCGCGCCAAGACCGACGTGGTCGAACTGCAGGTTAGCGTGGATCTGACCGACAACCTCACCCTGAATTCGGAAACGGCCTGGGGGTCGGACTTCATTTTCTCGACGCAGGATTATAACCGCTTCGCCGGAGCCCCCCATGCCTGGCGCACCACCAACGCCGCCGGCTGGCTTTCTCGCGGCATCCTCAGCGCCGATGGGGTTTTCTGCGATCCGCAGATCGGTTGCTCAGACCGGCTCGTGGCGATGGACCTCTCCACCGCACAGTCCAGTCAGTTCAGCCAGGAGCTGCGGCTTGCTTCCGACTTCGATGGTGCGTTCAACTTCAGCCTGGGCGCCAACTACCTGCGCTACGATACGGAAGACAAATACTACGTCTTCATCAACTCACTCAGCATGATATCGGCCTACTTGGTGAACGGTCTCAACAGTGCGTCCGCCACCAACCCTTATATCCCGAACGTCACGGACAATCGCGACTGCCTCCCCAACGGTTTGGCCGAACCGGATTATACGGTCGCGCAGCAACTTCTGTTCTGCACCTACATCGACCCCAACCCAGTCAGCAGCCTCAACGACCTGGGCCACAACTACTTCCTCAGTCGAAACCCGTACAAGCTCATCTCCTACGCCGTTTTCGGCGAGGCCTACTATAACCTCACCGACAACCTGAAGGTGACGGCAGGCCTGCGCTGGACCGTCGACAAGAAGGAGGCGCCGCGTATCCCAAGCTGGCTGCTGGCGTCGCTGACGGCCGGCCACCCGGTGGCGGAGGTTGTCGAGCAGGAATGGAGAAAGCCCACCGGCCGGCTGACGATCGACTGGAAGCCGGACCTGTCCTTCACCGACGAGACTTTGGTCTATGCCTCGTACGGTCATGGCTACAAGGCGGGTGGCATGAATCCGCCGCCCTATGGCAAGGCCTTCTTCGGCGCCACGGGCGGCGCCTTGGTCGACGCCATCCTGGAGGGCTCGGCGCTGCAGCCGAAGACCTTCGACCCGGAGTATGTGGACGCCTTCGAGCTCGGCATGAAAAACACCATGCTGGACGGGGCTCTGACGCTCAACCTGGCGAGCTTCTACTACGACTACAAAGGCTACCAGCTGTCCCAGATCGTCAACCGCTCGGCGGTCACCGACAATTTCGACAGCGATGTCTGGGGCCTCGAACTGGAAGCCGACTGGCGGCCGGTGGAGAACCTGCGGCTCGGCCTGAAGCTGGGCTATGAAAAGACCAAGGTCGCCGATGGCGAACAGGCCATCGACGTGATGGACCGCACCGCCGGCGATGAGAACTGGGTGCTGCACAAACCCTTCCCGACCTTCCCCTCCAACTGCGTGCTGCCGGCATGGTTGATGGTGGGCTTCCCGAACGGCCAGTCCGGTTCGTCAACGACCAATCCCTCGCTGGTGAACGTCGGCGGCTCCGGCGGCGGAAACCCCGGAGGCTGCGAACAGGCCTATCTGATCGGCGAAGATCCGGGCCTGGCCGGCGCAATCTACGATTACTATCTGCCTACGACCAGGATGAATATAAACTACGCCGCGTGGAGCACCGATATTGCGGATTACCCCTGCTGGCCGTTGAACAGCATTCCAACCACCCCGATTACCTACCCCGGCGTCGATCCGGAATGTCTCGCGGCCCTCTCCAACAACGGCGAAGGCTTCTATAAGGACCTGGGCGGCAAGGAACTGCCGAACGCTCCGCACATGACGGCCACGCTTACGGCGGACTATACCCTGCCGCTGCCGAACGACTGGCTGGCGACGCTGCACACCGACCTCTACTACCAGTCGGAAGCCTGGACGCGGATCTTCAACACCGAGGGCTACGACAAGCTCAAGGCCTACACCAACGTCAACCTGGCGGCGATCTTCACCAACGAAGACGCCGGTTGGAAGGTCATGGCCTATGTCAAGAACGTCTTCGACCGCGACAGCATCACCGGCGCGTTCCTGAACTCCGACGACAGCGGCCTGACCACCAACATCTTCCTGACCGAGCCGCGCCTCTATGGCATCCGCGTCACGAAGGACTTCAACGGCGGCCCGTGGTGGACCGGCGGCAGCACCAACCACGCGGGTTCCTTCCCGCTGACCATTGAACTCGGCGGCCAAGTTCAACGGGTCGATGCGCCCTACGAGCCGCTCACCGCCGGCTGGGCGGAGACGCTGCCCCCCGCCATCGCGCTGGAGGACATTCAGAACCGCGACCTCGACTGGGGCGACGGCCGCTCGGTGCGGCTGACCTACCAGCCTAACGGCTCGCCCTGGTCGGTCTTCGGCTCGGTGCGCGTGAGCGAGACGAACAACGACGTCGCTCGCACCATCGGTTCTGAGACGGCGATCATCGCCGCCTGCCGGTACGCGCCGGGCACCATCTTCTATCGCGTCGGCTGCGACCCGAACGATCCGTTCTACGACTACGACTCAAGGCGGTTCGGCCACGTCCAGGTGGAGACCTGGTCGGATGCGGAAGCCAAGGCGCACGAGAAGAGTAGCGTGGAGGAACTCGGTGTGGGCCGCGACCTCGAGTTCGGCGCGGGCCTGGCGACCGTCCTGTCGGCAAGCCTCAGGCACGTCACCCTCGAGTCCGACAGCACCTGGAGCGCCAATGCCCAGGGGTCATGGGCCATCCCCGACAATTGGCTGACTGCCAATTCCAGCTATAAGCGCCAGCACGCCATACTGGCCGCTCATCGCGAGTTCGACGGCTCCGGCCCCGTGCTGGCGTGGAACGGCGCCTTCGCCTTGTGGGGCGATGAGCAAACGGGCCGCGTCAATCTTGACTGGTCGGTGGCCGGCGGCGTGCTGTTCGGTGACCGCGAGAACGCCGTGTCGGGCGAGGTGCGCGAGGAAAATCACAGCGGCGTCCTCCAACTCTCGGGCTTCACGGAGGACGCGCTGGTCGTGGGCGCGGTCCTGCCGGTCGTGGGCCCGCCGACGATCGAAGTCTTGCCAGCGCCGCGATCAAAGAGCGCCACCGTGCCGCTCGCCGACCTCTCCCTCGGCCTGTCCTACGACGTCGGCCGCATCAAGGTCGGCGCCGGCTATCGCTGGGAGCGGTATTTCGATGCGCTCGATGTCGGCGTCGATGAGGAGAAGAAGGCCGACCGCACCATCGACGGCCCTTACTTCAAGCTCGCTATCGGCTTCGGCAGCTGACGCAAACCCTCTCCGGCTTCGGTCCCCTCTGAACCGGAACACTTGAGGCGGCGGCTCACCCGCCGCCTCTTTTTCCTTAAACAATGCTTACAAAGCGGCAGATCGAGTGCCTCTCCTGGGTGCGAGAGGGCAAGAGCTCCACGGACATCGGGACCATCCTCGGCCTCTCGCCGCGCACCGTGGATGCCTACATCGCCGATGCTTGCGCGAGGCTTGGCGTGCGCACCCGAATGCAGGCGGTGATCGTGGCGACGGAGAAGGGCCTGCTCCCGCCGTCAATACCGTAATCTGACAGTGTCGATCGGCCCCGCGCGCCGTTCAATCATCCTCCGGCGTCGGGGGCTCCAGCCATTGTTGAGCACCCGTATGACTATGCTTTCCCAACCCGAAGTGACGCTTACGCCCAGGCAGATCCAGTGCCTCCGCTGGGTCATGGAGGGCAAAAGCTCCACCGACATCGGAACCATCATCGGCCTGGCCCCCGCCACCGTCGACGAACACCTGGCCGGCGCCTGCGAACGCCTCGGCGTCCGCACCCGCACCCAAGCCGTCATCGCGGTGATCGCCCGCAGGCTCCTGCCCTCCGATCGCTCCTAGGTCCGTAACCTTACGCCTTCGGCCCTGGCCCCCGCGCCGCTAAACTGCGGCGATATCATGCGGAGGAGTATCGGCATGGACACGCCTAATCGCTACCTGCGGACCGACGAGGCCGGCCGCTACCTCGGCCTCTCCGGCCGCACGCTCGAAAAGCACCGCACCTACGGCACCGGCCCGCGCTACCGAAAGATCGGCGGCCGGGTGATCTACGCCCTGCGCGACCTGGAAGCCTGGGCCGAACAAGGCGCCCAGACCTCCACCACTGACCCCGGGGGCGGCCGCGTCCGCCCAGCGCGACGTTACGACGCCTCCGTCCCGATGCACTAGGTGTGCGGACGAACTGCGGAATGTCCGTTCCCAGGCCGATCACAATGACCGCACCAGCGCCATCTCGGACATCGCAGCGTAGGTCTTGCGGCGAGGTCGCGCCACGAGCTGACTTTCAGATTGCCGTAAAAGCGACATTCGGGGCGCCTGTGCGTTCTTTTCAATCTGCACTGATTTGTTTGGGTGCGCAGTGGCGCACCGTCAGGCCTGGCCATTAAGTGCAACGAAGTATTGCCCTACGTGCCCCACGTCCGTGTCTAGATCTAATCCGTTGAAGATGCGCCGTGCTGCGGGCTCGCCGATTACGACTGGCTCCAAAGAAAAAACGACCTCAAACCCGTGCTGATGAGCGAACCCAATAGAGGTTGTGCCCCCAACTGTGGCGTCCGTGCCATCCGCCACCATCTTCTCGATGGCACGTCTTGGAAGGCTCTTCCTAATATAGGGTTCCGTCGCCTTATAATCGGCGAGAGTTGCCAAGAACGTCGGCGCTGCACTGCCTAGGATAAGCCACGGCTCGCCTTCGCTTTCGGGAGCGGACGGATAGGACAAATCTACCCGGAAGGTCGAGCAGTCGTCCCTGCCGTCTATATGGGCAATCTTGTACCGCGATGTGTATGGGCACCAACCAAACAGCGCCGCAGAGAAAAGCCCGTCCGAACCGAACCATCGCCTCTCGACCATGAAGCGGCGCGAAAGGCGATGCACGAACGACGCAATCTCTTCGAAGCGGGGTGGGTTCGCGCGTTCGCCGGGCCGAGCGAGTTGCTGGAGGAGGGTTGAAGCGGTGATCGCCGTCATTACAGCGGGTAAGACAGCGCCAGCGTAAATGAAGCCATATTGAGTGCGAAAGTGAGGGGCGCGAGCGTACGCGTCTGCGGTCAGCGCACTAGCTGCCACTGGTATTGAGTAAATCTTACTGCCGATCTCGGTCATTGGCGTATCCTGCTCGCCGGCCACCAATCGCGTGTCCGCCGCACACCACTGCCTTCCGTCCTCCTCCCAGATCACAGCGATAGTCATGGTATTCCCCATTCAAGCTTGACGCTTGGTATGACGGTCTATGGGAAGGGTGCAACTCCGCAAGGTGAGGGATTCACGTCAAAGCCGACCTCCGGTCGATCCACCGTTTTGCTTACACCGCGGATGAAGGACGCCTTTCTGACCTACCTTGGGTCCGATCAGTCGCGGATAGGAAAGTGCGTGAAAGACTCGTCCAGCGTGCGTTGGTCCCCAAGTCCGCCTAGGGCTCAGCTCCCCTGCGGATCGGCTAGGGAGCCCTCAAATTGCGGCGGGGTCTCCAAACCGTCTACGACGAGCGGGATCTCGATCCAGCTGCCTCCGTCCGGCGTGCGGCAGGCAAAGACGCCGAACTGCCATAGCAGGCGCTCCACGTGCCGATGGAAGGCCAGAAACTCATCGTACGATTCCCAGCGGCCGGCGCGGCCCCAGAAGGACTGCAGGTCGTTCCTGAAGAGGTCGAACCAGGCACCAAGCTGAAGCGCTTCAAGCGCCCGCCGCAGCTCACCGTCTTCGTCAAGGGCGCTGACGCCGATCGCGTCGCAATGGCCGTGCAAGCGCGCGGCGGCTCCTAATACGCGCTGGACGGCGCTCAGGGCGAAGTCGAGGAACCGATCGAGATCGCCGTGCTCGCGATATGCCAGCCGCTCGCGCACGACTTCGCGGCCTGCATAGTCGAGGGCCGTCACGAGGCCGTCGCGGCAAGCTTCCGTCAGCGCCTGATCGTCCGCGAACCCGGCACCCCACATGGCGGTGAAGTAGGTCTCATGGGCCCCTCGCAAGCCCAAGGCGAGCATGGCTTCGTGCGGCTCCATCCGTCTCCTGAGAAGAACCTCCGGCAAGGCGGTGTCGACCATCGCGGTCAGAGCGGTTTCGGCCAGCTGCTGGACAAGGATGCTCAGGGCAAAACGGCGATTCTCATCGTCTTTCGGCTGGATCAGCGCCGCGGCGATGCCGGAGCGGCAGATGATGCGGTTCTTGACCAATCCCTCGCGCACAACGAGCGGCGCCTGGGCGTAGCCGATGCCGAACTCTGCGGCGACCGTGGTCGGCTGCGACACACCCGGCAGCCCCCGATCGAGTTCAGCGAGCGCGGCTGGATAGTCGTCCGCGAAGGTGATCCCGTCGAGCCGAACGAGCGGCAAGGCTCTGCCGACGGCGCTGACCACAGCCTGAACCACAGCGTTCACCTGCTGCACCAGGTCTTCATCCCCAAAGTCGAACAGCCGAAGATCGTAGCTGAACGAGCCTTCGGTAAGCGCCGGGTCGATATGGGGCCGGTCGGCCGAGGCTTCAGCTGCGGGGGTTTCGAAGATGTCCACACGCACCGCCTCCACGGCCTCGTCGAGGACGGCCGTGGATCTGGATCCGATCTGGGCGTGCAGATGCTCGAAGGCGGGCTGCTGATCGGCTGCCACGAAGAAGTCATGGCTACACTGCGCGAGCTGGCCGTTCAGCGAGGACAGGTTCAGCTGGAAGTCTGCGTCGGAGCGACCAACCAGAAGGCGATCGCCACTAAGCGGCATGACGACAGCGCTCACCTCGCGACTGGCCATCATCAGGAGCGGCTGAATCTCGCCGGCCGGATTTATCCCGACGGCGACGCAGTCGGGGAGGATGCTCCCCTCCTCCGGTGCGGCCTCGATCACCCACCCATAGGAGATGAGTTCGTCGTGGCGGAGGGGCTTGTCGAGACTTGTCTCGACGGCCCGCAAGTGGCCTGTCCTCACCGTGTCCTTGGTGGAGGCCAGCATCTGGGTGAGCACGCCCTGCAGCTCGGGAGCCTGGGCTTCGAAGACCGAACCGAAGTTTTCTCGGGCGAACCAGAAGACCAACTGGTCCATGAGCTCCTTCGCCGGTGCCAAGTGGCTGAACATCGGATCGGCGTAGAAATGCTCCAGGATCTTCTCGCGGAACGTCTCGTTGGGCGACATCGCGTCGAGCCCGATCAGGCGGGAGACGGTCTCCAGGTCACTCACCGCCGAGCCGGCCGCCGCGATCAGATTTGTCATGCCCACCTGGAAGACTGATCGCATGTGAGCGGTGCGAACCGCCAAGTGGCCCACGACCTCGGCGGCCACGGCAGCATCAGCAGCGCTGCCGATGCCCAGCCGCCGAAGTTGTCGCACCAGTCCCGATAGCCGGTAGCTTTCATAGTCAGTGATCTTGTCGTCGAGCGTGATGGCTCCGTCCGTGGACGGGCGCGAATTGAAGTCCCGCTGCGCGCCGACACCGCCAAGGCCAGTGATGTAGGGCGGCCGCCCTTTGCGGTAGGCGCAGACCTGCTCGCTGGAACTGGCAGGATCGATGAGGAAGCCACGAAGCAGGAAGCGCGGGATGTGGTGCTGGTTGCGTCCGGACATGGCGTTGACCTTTCGCGCTGATCATAGGCCGAGTCGCACGCGGCTGATTCGGTCAAGCCGCACGGCACGCTTTAATCCCTTTGGGCACCTGCCTAGGCGGCTTTCGCCGGTCCCCCGGCGGCTGCTTGCGCGGGCCGAGGGGAACGCCCAAGCGTGGGTCAGGCGGCGTCGGGTCGAATACGTCATCGCCGATACGTCGTGACGGGAGGCGCGGCCAAGCGCGCTCTAGCGGCGAGCCATCCTTTGGCTCCGCCGCGCCGGCCGCGAAGATGTAGTCCGACAGCTTCTGCTGGGCCGCGCGGAGGTGGCGGCTCATCAGCTTGTCCCTGGTGATGTAGCCGGCGTTCACGCCGGGCAGGCGGTGGTTCATCAGGAGGTGCATGTCGACCTCGGACAGGCCCGCCGCCTGGCCCAAGGTACGGTAGGACTGGCGCAGGTCGTTGCCCCACTTGGAGAGCCGGCTGCGCGGCTCCTTGTGCTCGATGAGGTGGCCCTCCTGGCTGTCGGCGGCGAAGATCCAGCGCTCTGCCCGTTCGGGATGCAGCATCCGGCCGGCGCGCATGGCGCGGACCAGGCAGGCGATCATCTGGCGCGACAGGGGGATGTCGAAGGCGCGCTTGGCCCCGCCCTTCGGCCGCGGGATGTGGAGGATGCGGCGGCCGAGGTCGAGGTGGCTGACCTCGGCGCATTGCAGCGCGCCCGGCCGGCTGCCCGACAGCAGGGTGAAGAGGTGGAACTCGCGGCGGATGGCGTGGCGCAGGCGGCCGGCCTGATCCATCCAGGCCGGCAGGTCGAGTTCGCCCATTGCGGTGTCGCGCCGCTTCTCCTGGTTCCAGTCGACGGCGAGGGTCGGGTTGTCGGCCGGCAGCTCGCGGGCGCTGCGGCGGGCGTGGTTGTAGACGGCGCGCAAGGTCCGCATGCAGCCGTTGGCGGCGGCGGGGCCGCTGTTCTTGGTGATCGCGTCGTGGCGTTCGGCGACCATGCGTGGGTTTTCGCCCAGGGTCTTCAGGGGCAGGTCCAGCCAGTCCTTCATCACCCGCTCGACGTGGTCGGCGTAGCCGGCGATCGTCGCGGGGCTGCGCTCCTTGCGCTCCATGTGGGCGGTCCGGTAGCGCGCCCAGGCGCTGCGTAGCGTGACCTCGGGAAGCGGGGGCGGGGCCGCTTCCTGCACGAACTCGCCCTTCGCGATTCTGGCCAGGATGTCCTTGGCCATCACCCGCGCCTCGCGCGTGGTGAGATCGTCGGTGGAGCCGAGGGCCACCTTCTTGGTGTGGCGCTTGCCGTCCTTCCAGCATTCGCCCTGGACGGTGAAGGTCTTGCGCCTTGTGCCGATGGTCAGGAAGAAGCCGCGCAGGTCGGCGTCGCGGACGACGTACTGGCCCTTGTCGGCCAGCGCGAGCCGGCCGATCATCTTGTCGTTCAGGGTGGCTTTCAGATCACTCATCGCGGGCTGCCCGGCGATTTTTAAGACGGGGTTTAGGACGGGGTTGGCGCCCACGAAAGTCACTAGGGCGGCCTACGAGAGAACCCTATCGCAGCCCAAAATCATTAGCAAATACAAACGGTTTAGCGTGCTTTGGCGTGGAATCGGAAAGGTCTCTCGGACCCCATATTTGCGACTACGAATCTGAGGGTCGGACGTTCGAATCGTTCCGGGCGCGCCACTTTCCCCCAAACCACCCGACCTCAGTGCGCCGTGTAGCCGCCGTCGATGACCAGTTCCGAGCCGGTGACGAACTTGGCTTCGTCGGAGGCCAGGTACACCGCGCCCCAGGCGATGTCGTCGGGCTCGCCGATGTGGCCGAGGGGGTGGAGGGCGGCGACCTGGTGGCGGCCTTCCTCCACATCGCCGGCGTTTTCCAGGTGGTGCTGCACCATCGGCGTCCAGATGAAGCCCGGGTGGATGGAGTTCACGCGGATCTTGTCGGGGGCGTAGATCATGGCGTCGGTCTTGCTCATCAGCCGCACCGCGCCCTTGGAGGCGTGGTAGGGCGGGGCGTCCGGCGCGCCGACCAGGCCGTAGATGCTCGACAGGTTGATGATCGACCCGCCGCCCGCCGCCTTCAGGTGCGGCACCGCGTGCTTGGTCCCGAAGAAGACGCCCTTCACGTTCACCGCCTGCACGAAGTCCCACTCCGCCTCGGTGACCTCGTGCGTCGGCTTGTTGGCGCCCGAGACGCCGGCGTTGTTGACCATCACGCTCAGCGCGCCGAAGTGGGCCGCCGCCTCGTCCAGCACCCGCTTGACCTCGGCCTCGCTGGTCACGTCGCAGCGCCAGAAGCGCACCGCAAACCCGCGCCCGGCCAGCTCGTCCGCCAGCGCCCGGCCCTCGGGCTCCAGCATGTCCAGCACCGCCACCGCCGCGCCTTCCTCGGCAAAGCGGATGGCCATCGCCCGCCCCAGTCCCAGCGCCGCGCCGGTGATGGCGGCGACCTTGCCCTTCAATCTGTCCATGGCAGTCCTCCGTAGGCGCACAGGATGGCGCCCGGTCCGAGCGCCCGCCTTGATCGATCTCAAGGGCGGGGCCGCCGACCGCCGCATCACAGGCGCGGCGGCCGCGTGGTCCGGCCCTGACCAAACTTTTTTCGCGGCCCGACCTGTAGGGTTCGCCCGCTCTTGCGTCAGTCCTAACGGTGGAGTGTCATTCCGCCGGGCGAGGGGAGGCGAGTGGGTCAGCCGCCGACACCATCCGTGAGCGAAGGGCCGGTCATCCGGGAGGAGGACCTGCGCGCCTGGATGATCGAGTACGGCCCCGCGCTTCGCCGCTATTTCGAGCGCCGCGTCGGCGCCGCGGAGGCCGAAGATCTGGTCCAGGACGTCTTCCTGCACCTGCAGGCCCGCGCGGTGGGTGGCGCGGTGGACAACGTCGAGCGCTACCTTTTCCGCATCGCCGGCAACGTGCTGGTCAGCCGCCACCGCCACCGCTCGGCCCGCGGCTTCGCCCTCACCGACGCCCTCGACGAGGCGCTGGAGCCCGCCGACCCCATCGCCGCCGAGCGCGTGCTGATCGGCAAGCAGGACGTCGCCCGCGTCATCGCCGCCATGCAGTCCCTGCCGCCCCGCACGCGCGAGGCCTTCATCTTCCACCGCTTCGGCGAGATGACCTATCCGGCCATCGCAAAGCGCATGGGCATCTCCGTCAGCGCCGTCGGCCAGCTGATCGCGCGGGCGCTGGAAAAGCTCACCGAGGAGGCCTGCGCATGAGCAGAGCCCAGGCTTCCGACTGGTTCGCCCTGCGCCGCTCCGGCGCCATGGACGAGGCCGCCCGCGCCGCGTTCGACGCCTGGCTCGCCGAGCCCGACAACGCCCGCGCCTTCGCCGAGGTCGAGGCCACCTGGGCCCTGCTCGACGCCGCCCGCGACGATCCGGCCATGCTGGCCATGCGCGAGGCGGCCGAGCGCGCCCACCGCCCGGTCCGCCGCCGCTGGATCGCCGGCGGCGCCGTGGCCGCGGGCCTCGCCGCCGTCGCGCTCGCCCTGCCCATCGCCACCTCGCCGCAGGTCATCGCCCGCCTGCCCCTGCCGGCCGAGCGCACGCTCAGCACCGGCGCCGGCCAGATGACGACCATGACCCTGCCGGACGGCACCCAGGTCACGCTCGATTCCGACACCGTCCTCAAGCTGCACGACACCCCCGGCCAGCGGCTGGTGACCATGGAGCGCGGCCGCGCCTTCTTCCGCGTCGCCAAGGACAGCGCCCGCCCGTTCAGCCTGATCGCCAACGGCAAGAAGGTGACCGCCGTCGGCACCGCCTTCGACGTGAACCTCGCCAACGACTGCTTCGAGCTGGTGCTGGTCGAGGGCAAGGTCAGGGTGGCCGACGCCGCCGTCTTCCGCCGCCCGCAAAGCGCCGACCTTGCGCCCGGTTCGCGCCTGATCGTGGCCAAGGAAGGCCGCTGGGCGGTCACCCGCGTGAATGTGGAGAAGGAAACCGGCTGGCTGCGCGGCTGGCTCACCTACGACCGCGCGCCCATGGGCCAGATCGCCGCCGACCTGAACCAATATTCCGAAAAACAGATCGTCATCGCGGACGCCGCCGTGGCCGCCACCCCGATGATGGGCGCCTTCAAGCCCGGCGACGTCGAGGGCTTCGTCCGCGCGGCCCGCTACTACAACTACGCCACCGTCTCCGAAACCGCCGACCAGGTGGTGCTGACCGCGCCGGCGGAAAAATAATTTTCGGGCCCGACCTGTAGGGCCCGGCGAAGTTCGCGTCAGTCGTTACGGGGGCCTTTCGCAAGTCCCCGATAACGAAGGGGGAGCGAAACGATGCAAAGGTCAAATATTCGGCGTGCGCGCCTGATGTGCGGAGCCGCGGCGGTCGCGCTGGCGCTGCCGTTTTCCACCGCGGCGAGCGCCGCCGAATTCAACATCGCGCCACAGTCGCTGACCTCCGCGCTGAAGGAATTCGGCATCCAGAGCCAGGTCACCATCGTCGCCCAGCCCGACATGGTCGCGACCAAGCGCACCAACGGCCTCTCACGCTCCGCCGACCCGGAAGTGGCCCTGGCGGCCCTCCTCGAAGGCACCGGCCTCAGCTACCGCCGCGAAGCCGACACCTACCTCATCGTAAAGGCCGACGGCCCCCAGTCCGGCAGCGCCGCGGGGGGCGGCGCTGAAGTCGAGGCCCTGATCGTCACGGCGCAAAAGCGCGAGGAGGACATCCAGGACGTACCGATCGCGATCTCGGCGTTCACCCAGGAAGCGCTGGAACGCTCGCAAGTCGCCGGCGGTCCGGACCTGATGACCCAGGTCCCGAACATGACCTTCACCAAGACGAACTTCACGTCTTACTCGATCCAGCTGCGTGGGATCGGGACCCAAGCGATCTCGGCGACAACCGATCCCAGCGTCGCGGTGGCGTTCAACAACACACCATTCATCGCCAACCACTTCTTTGAGCAGGAGTTCTACGACCTGCAGCGCGTGGAGGTGCTACGTGGGCCGCAGGGCACCCTCTACGGCCGCAACGCGACGGCCGGCGTGGTAAACGTGATCAGCGCCAAGCCGACCTTCCGCTTCGAGGCAAAGGCTTCGGGCGATCTTTCGAACTACAGCTCGTCCCGCATCGAGGGCATGGTGAACATCCCGCTGGTGGAGGACACGGTCGCGCTGCGTCTTGCTGGAGCGTGGACCAAGCGCGACGGGTACGCGACGAACCAGCTCACCGGCAACCCGATCGACGGTCGCGATCTATGGTCGACGCGGGCGTCGCTGCGCTTCTCGCCGAATGACCGCTTCGACGCCAACCTGATCTGGGAGCACTTCGAGGAGGATGACGATCGCCTTCGGTCGGGCAAGCAGCTGTGCAAGACAGATAATGTCGTCGGCGAGAAGACGATTGGTGGCATCCTTCTCGGCAACAACCTAGTCGAAGAGGGTGGCCAAGGCGGCGGCAGCGACGACGGACTCACCGATTTCGCTGGCCCTAGCGCCCGCTTTAGCCTCGGCTGCGAGCCGTCCTCGCTCTACTCCCCGGACTCATTCCAGACAGTCCAGGGCCTGGCGCTGCCCTATTACGCCCCGCTCGGAGCGATTTTTCTGCCTACTGCGCTGCATGACCCTTACGTCAGCCGGACGCAGTCGCACGATCTTCGGGTCATCGAATCCGCGGTTGACCCACACTACTCCGCCAAAGCCGACACTCTTGAGTTCCAGTTCAACCTCGATCTGACCGATACGCTGACGCTGACATCGGAAACGGGGTGGATGTCAGACTTCCTGTTCTCGACGCAGGATTACAACCGCTTCAACACAGCGCCCGGCGCCTGGGACCCAGTCCAAGACTATATCGCGCACGGTGTTTTGAAAATTAATGAGGCCGGCAATGCGGAATTCTGCGACCCGCAGATAGGGTGTAGCGATCGTCTGGTGGCCACAGACTTGGCGACCTCCACTAGCCGCCAGTTCGCACAAGAGTTCCGACTCGCGTCTGACTTCGACGGGCCTTTCAACTTCAGCCTTGGCGCGAACTTCACTCGTTACGACACCGAGGTGAAGTACTACGTGTTCATCAACAGCCTGACATTATATGGCGCGGGTCGGGCATGGTCCAATCCACCTGCCGGATATCAGTGGCAGCCTGGCGTTACGGACAATAGCGACTGCATGAGGAGAGGCCCCATTCCGCCCGATTACAACCTTATCGGGCAGGTTACCGGATGCCAGTACATCGACCCTAATCCAATCAACAACCTCAATGACTTGGGCCACAACTACTTCCTCAGTAAAAATCCTTACAAACTGATATCATATGCGGTATTCGGAGAGGCTTACTACAACATCACCGATGCCCTGAAGATCACCGCTGGCCTGCGCTGGACCGTCGATAAGAAAGATGCGCCGCGCATTCCAAGCTGGGTCTTGTCCGCCAATAATCTCGGCTATCCGATCGCCGAGGTGGTCGAGCAAGAGTGGCGTGAACCGACGGGTCGTCTGACCGTCGACTGGAAGCCTGACCTCGCCTTCACTGACGAAACGCTGCTCTATGCGTCATACGCCCACGGCTACAAGGCCGGCGGAGCCAACCCGCCGGCAATGGGGTCGGTTGTCTATGGAGCCACCGTCGAAGAACGCCACAAGCTGCAAGCTCACTCGGCGACCAAGCCGCGAACCTTCGAGCCGGAGTTTGTCGATGCCTTCGAAGTTGGGTCGAAGAACACACTCCTCGATGGTCGTGCGACATTGAACCTCGCAGCGTTCTACTACGACTACAAAGACTACCAAATATCGTACATTACCGATCGTTCAGCGGTGAACCTCAATTTCGACGCAACCGTCTGGGGGCTGGAGATCGAGGCCGATTGGCGACCGCTGGAAAACCTGAGGTTAGGATTCAAGGGCGGTTACGAGAACACCCGGGTCGCGGATGGAGAAAAGGCCGTTGATATCATGGACCGCGCCAATGGCGGGAAGCCGGACGCGAACGGCGTAAGCTGGGTCGTCGTCAAACCGTTCCCGACCTTTTCCAACAACTGCATCCTGCCTGAGTATGTATTTGCCACGACCCAAGGCATTCGGTCTCCGGGCGGCATAAGTGGCGGTCATAACGGCCCGTGCGAGCTCGCCTATCTGGTGGGCGTCGATCCGGTGACGCGGCTTGAATATGTGCCAAATCCCACAGTCGCCGAGTTCCAGGGCTATCTAAACATTCGGCCCGGCTATCCCGGCTTCAACCCGTTCGATCCGATCAGCAACTTCGGCGAGGGGCTTTACAAGGATCTCTCCGGCAACGAACTGCCGAACGCGCCGAATTTCACGGCGACGATCACGGCCGACTACACGGTGCCGCTGCCCAACGACTGGCTCGCGACCCTGCATACCGACCTCTACTATCAGTCGGAGGCGTGGACCCGGATCTTCAATATGGAGGGCTACGACAAGCTCAAGGCCTACACCAACGTCAACCTTGCCGCGATCTTCACCAACGAGGACGCCGGCTGGAAGGTCATGGCCTATGTAAAGAACGTCTTCGATCGGGACAGCATTACCGGCGCCTTCCTCAATTCCGATGACAGCGGCCTGACCACCAACGTCTTTCTGACCGAGCCGAGGCTCTATGGCATCCGTGTCACCAAGGAGTGGACTGGCGGCTCGGTGTTGGGCGCCTTCGGTTCGCGGAATGAAGGCGCTTATCCCTTCACTATCGAGCTGGGCGGCATGGTCCAGCGTCATGATGCGCCGAACGAAGTGTTCCGGCCAAGTTTCGCCGACGCCTTCTCCGATGAGGTCGAGCCGTTCAGCGATCAGGAGAACGACCTTGACTGGGGCGACCAGCGCTCGATCAAGCTAACCTACGCCATGCCGTCCGGCTGGAAGGCGTCGCTGGCGGGCCAGCGGGGGGAAACCAACGGCGGTGGGCGGGTCATAAAGCTGTCGAAAGAAGGCGTAACCGGGTGTACGTTCGCCTACTGTCCACCCGGTGCGCCATCCGAATATTTCAGCACCTATTTCGACAGCTCAAACGCAGAGACGCGGGATCGGGAAGAACACACTGTTGTGGACTTTTCGGTCGGCCGGGATGTCGGACTAGGCATCTTCGAAGCCTCGACGGTTTCGGCCGGTCTGCGCTATGCACAGTTCAAATCGACGACGTCGGTGGATATGTATGGCATACCAGACTGGTCCGTGGTGCAGAGCTATTACGGCAAGTACTATGCGCCGCACCATCGCTACGGGGCTACATTTGAAACAAATCGCGAGTTCAAAGGCCTCGGGCCGGTCCTTTCCTGGGACGCCTCACGGCGCCTGCTTGGCAACGAAGATGCCGGTCGCCTCGATTTAGACATGTCGGTTTCTGCCGGAGTGCTTTTCGGCAAGCAGAAGACGTCGGCGTCGGGCTCGGAGACGAGCGCCTATTATTACTTCAGCCTCTACGGCGCCAGCACACCGACGCCCGTTTGCCCGATAACACACGCGTCCTGTCCGCCCACCACAACCGTCTTGGACATCAAGC
>DASVBC010000007.1:0-38388 GCA_036376035.1 Caulobacteraceae bacterium
AGCCCGGGACGAGTGGGTAAAGCCGGCGGTGACATCGTTTGCGCCCGTGCGTGCGGCCGAAGGCATCAACTATCTGCCGACGGACGGGCTCTTTAACCTGACGCCGTAGCGGCTTGCCCCGCTCGGGCATGCCGCCTAGCCCAGCCTAAGCGCGCCTGGCGGCGACCTTGGATAAGCTCGAAAACGAAACGGTCGTGTCCGTTGAGGACAAGCCCGGGACGAGTGGGTAAAGCCGGCGGTGACATCGTTTGCGCCCGTGCGTGCGGCCGAAGGCATCGGCTATCAGCCGACGGACGGGCTCTCTAATCTGTCGGTCTAGACCGCTGGCCAAGGTAGACGAGATTATCGTGGTCCATCCGGCCATGGACCTCCTGATCGACAATGACCGCAAGTAAGCCCTACGACCTCGCCACCGCGGCGCGCGACTACCCCGCTTGGGCAGGGCCGCCCGCGCGCACGGTCCTCATCTGCACCCATCCCCGTTCCGGCAGCACCCTGCTGGGCGAGGCTCTGTATTTCGCCGGCGATCTTGGGTGCCCCCTCGAGTACTACCACGTCGGCTTTCGCCCTCGTCTGGAACAGGAGTGGGGCGTCCGCGACACAACGGACTATACCCTGGCCATGTGGCGCCGGCGCACCGCGCCCAGCGGCGTGCTTTCGATCAAGCTGATGTGGCGCGACGTGCAGGAACTTGCTCTGGAGCACGATCCGGTCACGTTCAGGGAAATCGAATCGGCGCCCCCCGAGGCGGTGTCGGACAACACTTACGCGCTGTTGGCCAAACTGCTTCGAGAGTTCCTGCCTTCGCCGACTTGCGTGCATCTCTATCGGCGCGACCGGGTCCGCCAGGCGGTTTCGGCCACGATCGCGACCCAAACGGGCCAGTGGCGCGCGATCCCGGGCGCGGAGATGAGCCGGAAACAAGAACCCCACTACGATCGCAAAACGCTCACCCGCCTGATCGGCTACTCGGACTTTTGCCACGGACACTGGCGCAAACTGATCGCGGCGATGAACGCCCCAAGCCTGTCGCTCACCTACGAGGACATCAACCGCGACTACACCGGCAGCGTCGCGGGCCTGCTGACCGCGCTTGGCAGCACGGGCTCGCCCCCGCCGGTGCGGATGCGCCGCCAGGCCGATGAACTCTCGGAAGCCTTTGTCTTGCGCTATCTGCAGGAACAGGGCGTACGGTTCGCCTCGTGAGCGGACCGGCAGCCCCCCATCTCCTGACCGACGATTTCTTGTCGCCAGACGAACGCGCGGACCTCTTGCGCTGGGCGCTGGATAATCGGGGCCGCTTTCAGCCGGCGCAGGTCCGCGAGGGCGGCGTCAGGCCGGAAGGGCGCGATGCCATGTGCCTGCGCGATCTGGGTCCCCTGACCGACCTGCTTCGAGACCGGGCGCTTGCGCACCATGCGGCCTGGGTTGAAAAGCTCAGGGTCACGCGGTTCATGCCCGACGTAATCGAACTCGAACTCGCGGCGCATAATCATGGATCGCACTTCACGATTCACAGCGATACCTACCCCGGCGACCAGCCCGCCATCGGCGATCGGATGCTCAGTGCGGTCTACTATTTCCATGAGGAGCCGAAGCGCTTTTCGGGCGGCGCCCTGCGGCTGCATCACCTCGGCGCCAGGGCCGGGGACGCGGGCCAGGACATCAGCCCGGACGGCGGCCGCTTGGTTGTCTTTCCCTCATGGTGGCCGCACGAAGTGACGCGCGTGACGTGCGAGTCCCGCGCCTTCGAGGATTCTCGGTTCAGCCTGAACTGCTGGCTTCACCGCGCGCGCCGATCCTAGGTGCCGCTCAGACGGAATCGATCTTCAGCAGGCCGCGTTCCTGCATGTCGCGGATAAACTCGGCGGCATCGGCGCGGCAGGTTTCGGGCGAAGCCTTGAAGGTGGCCTGAAGGGCCGCGCAGAGTTCGGAGAAGGGCCGCGGCGTTTCCACCGTTTCCCAGATTCGGGCGGCGGACTTGTTGAGCTGAAAGAAGTAGCCGCTGTCGATATCGATCAGGATCGCTTCATCCACCGTATCGGCGCAGACCACCGACGCGCTGCGGCTGATCAGGTCGCCATCCTGGATTGCGTGCGCTGCCGTCATCTTACTCTCCTGTCAGCCCTTCAGTCCGAACGCGTGCTCCAGCCACATGTCCGTGGCAAGCGCAAACCACACCGGCCCTATGGGCAAGTTTGGCAGCGGTCCCTCGGACCCCTCTTGCCGCCATTTGGCATAAGGCGTCTGCAACGCCGCGATACCGTCGCCGTCGATCCAGCCAAGCTTGACCGGGAGCAAGTCCTTCACCGGCCGCTCGGCCAGCAGCATTTCATGGGCGTCGATCGAGTGATTGACGAAAGCGGCCTTGTCCAGCCGCGTGCGGACCATTTCGGGCAAGGTCCCGCGCATCGCCTCCCGCAGGATCAGTTTGCGGCGGTTCAGCACGCGCATGTGATTACCGGCCGCGCCCATCATGAAGCGGGTCAGGCGGGCGTCATGGAAGGGATGGCGCACTTCGACGCCGCGGCTTTCCGCATAGGCCAGCGCGGTCTCGGCGATGGCCTGCCGGTTGCCGTGGGTGAACACAGCATAGCGCGAGCGCTGTGCGAAACCGTCCAGTCCCTGCCGGGGTAACAGCCTGCGCCAGCGATCCTGGAGGTCGACCTTCTTCACCCATTCCGGCCGCAGCCAATGCGGGTCGGGAATCCGCCAGTCGAGGTGCGGATGCACCGCCGCGCGGCGATAGCGCGGCAGCACATGCGGCCGTGCCGCGGTGACCATCGTCTTGAGCGCGGCGATGACCCAGGGCGCATCGGGCCAGTTCTGCCGCCCGTGTTGAAGCAGCGAGCGCCAGCGACCCTTCGCCAAAAGGTCCGGCCAGTGGGCCAGCGAGCCGTTCAGCCAGTCGTCGCCCCCTTCGCCCGTCAGCAGCACGCGCCTGCCATCGGCCTTCAGGATCGAGACCACGCCCGCCATCGTATCGAGCGCGTTTGGCCGGACGGGGATGTGGTAGGTGCTGGCGCACCATTGCCGCGCCTGCTCGCTGGTGAAGGGGACGGAGGTCGCCACCTCGGCGGTGATGCCCAGATGCTCTTCCACCGAACGGCTCCACGGCGTCTCGTCGTGCGCCTGGCCCGGGAAGCGCGCGGTGATCACGTCGATCTGCCGACCGAGCTTTCCCGCGCGATAGAGCTCGGTTGCGCGGCATACGATCGACGACGAGTCGAGGCCGCCCGACAGCTGCGAGGTGACGCGTCCGTTGCTGCGGGTGGCGGCGGTCAGCGCCTGGTCGAACAGAGCCTGAAATGCTTCGACATGATCGGCCATCGAGCGGTCGGTCCAGTCCTCGATCGGCCCTCCGTGCCAGGGCCAGACCTCGGCGCGCCCGTCCTTGAGAATGACGGCCCCGCCTTGCGGCACGCGCTTGATGTTGCCCCAGAAGGTTTCCGTTTCGGCGACGAGTCGGCCGGAGAGGAATTCGGCGAAGACGCCCTCGTTCAGCACGCGAGGCAGGTCCAGTCCCACGACGAGCGTGCGGGCGTCCGTCGCGAAGGCGGCCGTCTTACCGTCGAACGTCCACACTAGCGGCCGCCAGCCCAGCGGCGAGCGGAACAGCGACAGCCGCCGCTCGGACGCCTCCCAGATGGCGACCGCGAAGTCGCCGACCAGCTTCTGCACGAAATCGCGGCCCATCTTCTCGTAGAGAGCCAGCGCCAGCATGCCGTCGGGGGCATCGCGCAGCCGCTCGGAAGCGCCCAGGAGCGCGAGCAGCTCGTCGCGATTATCGAGCCTGCCGTCGAGCAGTCCAACGGCGCCCGAGGATCCGATGAAGGGCTGGACCTCACCGACCGCCTCGGGCGTGGTGGCGTGGGCAAAACGGATCGCGCCGAACGGTCCCGACCGCCACTGCCTCGCGCCATCCATCCCGCGCGGCGGCGCGGCGGCGATCATCCGGTCGAGCGTGTCGGGGGCGACCGGCCGTCCGTCGGTATGCAACAACCCGGCAATCGCGCTCACACATATCCTCCAACAGCCGGCGGCTTCATTCCGTGACCAGCAGCCCCTTGGCAAGCGCCAGGGCTACGAATTCATCGATATCGCGCTGGACTTCGGCGAGGGGTCTTTGGTGGGCCGCCGCGATCGCCGCGCCGATCTCCTCAGGTTGCCTGCCCTCGCCCAGAGCCGTCCAGATCCTGGATGCTGAAGCGTTGAGGGCGTGATAGCTGCCGTCGCGATCGTCGAACAGGGTGATCGCCGAGCCGCCCGGCCCCCACGAAATCCAAGAGGCGCAGCGTACCCTCATTCAACTCTCCGCACGTGTAGAGACAAGGTTTGCGGTCAGGCTTTTCGTAGTGTCAACACGTTGCGCGCCGGCGTGGTGTTTGCGATGGCGGTTCCTGTGCTGACTCGGAGGAGCGCTTGGCTTTCCACTACCACTTCGGCGGCGTCGAACTGATCTCCGAGATCGCCTTCCCCGCCCTGCGAGCGTCGCGGGCCGAGGGGGCGGCCGGGCCTCTCATCAGGGTCGTCGAAGGCCAGGGCGAGGCGCCCGCCGAGGACAAGTTCCATTTTGCCTGGGACGGAAGGCTGCAAATGCGGCTGGGCGAAAGCGGCGGTGAGTGGCGTGTCGGCTCACCCTGGGGCGCGTTTGTCTTCGACCGTGACGTCTCGACGGTGCGGGTGTTCGGCTCCGATGGGCCAAATCTCCCCATCGTGCGCGACATGTTCGTGCGCCGGCTGTTGCCCCGGCTGATCGGGCTCAAGGGCGGCTGGACGTACCATGCCGCTTCGCTCGCCCGGAACGACAAGGCTCTCCTCATCATAGGGACCTCAGGCGCCGGCAAATCGACCATGTCGGTCGGCCTGGGGGCGACGGAGGGATGGGACGTTCTCGGCGACGACATGGCCCTGGTCTGGAACGAAGGCGCCGAGGTCGTCGCCCCCGCCTCGGCGGATGTGACGATCTGGAGCCAGAGTTGCGCCGGGCTGCGGTTGCCGAAGGAAGATTGCGAGCCGCTACCCGGCTATGACGGCAAGTACATCTATCGCCCTCGCCGCGCCCGGCGGCTGGACGCCGTGCCGCTCGGTGGCGTCCTCTTCCTGAACCGTACCGCCTGTGACGGGCCCCGCCTGGACCTTCACACCCGGGCCGAGGCTTTTCAGCTGGCGCTAAGCCAGCGTGTCCTCTTCAATCCCAGCGGCTCGGCGGCGGAGGAGCGGGTGCGCTCGGTCACGCGCCTCAATGGAATTCTGGGCCGGACCCCGGCCTGGACCCTGACCTATCCGCCCTCGTTCGCCGTCCTGCCGGCCGTCTCTGATCTGCTCTCCTCCGCGCTGGAGGGCTGACCGCTTACGGAACCGGCGCCAACGGCAACACCCTGTCGCACCAGCGAAGGCTCTCCGGCCGGTGGCTGACCATCACGATCGAGGGCCGGCTCTCCATGGCGGCCAGCCGCTGGAGGATCTGGGCCTCGGCGGCGAGGTCCAGCGCGTTGGTGGCCTCGTCGAGGATCAGCAGGCGCGGCCGGCGCAGCAGGGCCGCGGCCAGCGACAGGCGTTGACGCTCGCCGCCCGACAGCCGGGCGCCGCGCTCGCCGACCTGGGTCTCCAGCCCCTGTGGCAGGCCGCGGACCAGATCGCCCGCGCCGACCAGTTCAAGCGCCCGCCAGATCTCGGCGTCCGAAGCCGGGCGCGCGCCCGCCTCGATATTCGCGCGCACGGACGCGTGAAACAGGAAGGGGTCCTGCGTCACGTAGGCGATGTGCTTGCGCCACCCGGCGAGGTTCGCCGCTCCCAGGAGTTGGCCTCCGACCACGATGCGCCCGGAGGCGGGTTGAAGCAGGCCCGCGAGAAGATCGAGCAGGGTCGTCTTTCCGGCGCCGGAAGGGCCGCTGACGCCCAGGAACTCGCCGGGCGCCAGTTCGAAGCTGAGGTCCTCGGCGCCGCCTCCGCCGGGATGGCTGTAGGCGACCCCCTCGAAGACGACCGGACCTGGCGGCGGTTCGGCCTCGCCGCGCGTCTCGCGCGCGCCGCCAAGGTCGACCTTGAGTTCACGCACCGCTTCAAAGGCCGGCAGCGAGAACATGAACTGCTGGACCGACTGCTGCACGCTCATCGCCGGTCCCGCCATCCGCGAGAAAACCAGCACCAGCGTGATCAGGACCGCCGACGGCAAGGACAGCACCAGCACCGCAACGCCGACGCTGACCGCCGCCGCCAGGGCCGTGATGAGGGACAGGCCAAGGCGCATGGCCGCCTGGCCGCGGACAAATCCCTGCTGCCGGCCGACGAGTTCGCCCTGCACCTGGCCAAACTGCTCCAGGAAGCGGCCTTGCGTATCCTGCGCGATCGCCGACTTCAGGCCTTGCAGGAAGGTGGTGACCTGCCCGGTCAGCACGATGCTGGCGCGGCCGACGTCCAGTCCGGCCGCGCGGGCGCCGCGGGCTTTGGAGAGCACCACCAGGGGCACGAGGACAAAGGCCGCGACCACCAGCGTCAGCAGCGGCGAGAGGGCGAAGGCCAGCGCCGACTGGGCGACCAGCAACACCGCCGCCACCGAGCCTTGCAGCATGAACTGGGTTGCGGCGGCCATGCGCTGGAACTCCGCGCTCAGCAGGTTGATCAGCTGGGCGTGGCGAAGGCCGCTGACGTGGGCCCAGGAGGCCTGCGCCACCGCGGCGAACACCTCGGCGCGGCGCGTGGCGACGAACCGCGCCTGGAGCTGGAAGAGCAGCACGTCGCGGGCGAACAACGCGGCCGCCCGGACGGTCATCAGGACGAGGAAGGCGCCCAGGAGCGCGATCAACTGGCTGGAGCGCCCGTGAACGCCAGCCGCGTCCAGCGCCTTCAGCGCCACGGCGCCCGCCCCGCCGGCGTTGCCGACGACAAGGCCCAGGATCGGAATCAGCAGGACAACGCCCGCCCCTTCGACAATGACGCCGCAAAGAACCAGCGCGACCGCCAGCAACCCTTGCGAGCCCGCGAACCGCGCGAAGTCCGCAGCGAACGCTCCCGCGGACCGGATCACGGACGAGGCGGGTCGCGAGCTCATGGTCAGATCCAGGGGCCCCTGGCGGTGAGAGAGGGATTCGAACCCTCGATAGGGTTTCCCCTATACACGCGTTCCAGGCGTGCGCCTTCAACCACTCGGCCACCTCACCCCACGGAGGGCGGCGCTGGGCCGCCCGCGGGAGGCGGGCAATATACTCATGGGCCTCCCCTCGGCAACCCGCGCCTTCGCGCCTATGTTTGGGGTCCTTCGCCGCACGAGGTTCCCCCATGCTTTTCGGCCGCAAGACGCTGGAGCTGCCCACTGAAGAGACCGCCCTGCCGGGGCGGGCGCATGCCATCCCCACCGCCACCCACCACTTCGTCAACGGCCATCCGCTGAAGGGCCCCTATCCGGAAGGGACCGAGCAGGCGGTGTTCGCCATGGGCTGCTTCTGGGGCGTGGAGCGGGTGTTCTGGCAGATTCCCGGCGTGTGGGTGACGGCGGTCGGCTATGTCGACGGCATCACGCCCAACCCGACCTACGAGGAGGTGTGCAGCGGCCGGACGGGGCATACGGAGGCGGTGCTGGTGGTCTTCGATCCGCGTCAGGTGACCTATGAGGCGCTGCTGAAGACCTTCTGGGAAGGTCACGACCCCACCCAGGGCATGCGGCAGGGTGGCGACATCGGCACGCAGTACCGTTCGGGCGTCTATGTGCTGAACGGCGCGCAGGCCGCGGCGGCGGAGGCGAGCCGGGAGGCCTATGGCGTGGCGCTCAGCCAGCGGGGGCTTGGGCCCATCACCACGGAGATCGCCGAGGCGGGGCCGTTCTATTTCGCCGAGGACTACCACCAGCAGTACCTGGCCAAGAACCCGGGCGGCTATTGCGGCATCGGCGGCACGGGGGTGACCTGCCCGATCGGCGTGGGCGTCGGGGCATGACGCCGGAGGGCTTCGACGCCGCCGCGCGGGCGCTGCCGGGCGTGACCATGGACGTCCAGTGGGGCGACGACCGCGTCTACAAGGTCGGCGGCAAGATGTTCGCGGTGCTGGGGCCGGAAGGCAGCTTCTCGTTCAAGGCCAGCGACATCGCCTTCGAGGTGCTGACGGAGGGTGGGCCTGGCAAACCGGCGCCCTACCTGGCGCGGGCGAAATGGGTGTGGTTCGGCAAGCTGGACGCGCTGGCGGCGGACGAGCTGAAGGACTATCTGGCCGCCGCCCACGGACTGATCGCCGCCAAGCTGACCCGCAAGCAGCGAGCCGAGCTAGGGCTCTGAATCCAGTAGCGCGCGCAGGCGGCGGATGGCGTCCGCGGCCTTGGAGCGACGCTGGCGCCAGGCCAGCAGGGCGACGGCGCCGGCGGTGGCGGCGATGAAGGCGTAGGCGCCGAACAGCCAGCTCGCCGCCGCTAGCGAGAAGTAATAGGCCCGCACCCCGGCATTGAAGGACGAAAGCGCCGGGTTCAGCACCTCGGCGGTGGCGTCGCCGAAGGTCTTCTGGAACTCCGGCGGGGCGTTTTCGGGGGCGGCGCCGATGATGCCCACCAGATAATTCAGTTGGCGGATCGCCCAGATGAACGACAGCAGGCCCCGCGCCAGGGTGATCAGCACCAGCGCCAACTGCCCCTCGAACAGCAGGCGCGAGGAGGTGCGGATGATCTCCAGCCGCGAGACTGAGCCGAAGGTGGCGTCGCCGCCGAAAAGAGCGCCAGCCGCCGCCGCGATCAGAAGCAGGTTGGAGGAGGCGAAGAAGGAGGCCGAGTTGATGGTGTGGCCGAGCAATTGGCCGTCCATGATGCGCCCCTCCCGGCTCATCATGCGACGCATCCACCCGGCGCGGATCACCGCCATATCGGTATTGAGCACACTGCCGTGGAAACTGGCCTTCAGCAGCGGCTCGTAGAACAGCCAGCAGACGACGAAGAAGGCGAGGGCGGCGGCGTCGAGCAGCGGCATGACGCCCGTTCTACTCCGCCGGCCGCGGCAGGCAAATGCAGGCCCTCGCCCGCGCCAGCCAGGCCAGGCGGTCTTCATAGCCGTTGAGGCCGCCGTTGATGCGCCGCGTCACCTCGCGGAAGTCACCGGCGTCGGCGGGGGTGTTGATGTCGCGGGCGGTCCAGTAGGCGCAGGCGATCTCGACCGCGATGTCCGGCTCGGCCGCGCGTTCCGGCTCCGCCTCCAGGTCGACGCCGATGCGCGCGCCCATCTCGCGGTAGTTCGCGCGGCCCGTGATCTGCAGGTAGCCGCGGCCGATGTAGCGGGCGCCGTCGCCGGGGTCGGTGTTGCCGAGGCGCCCGCCATAGACCGCCTCCGCCAGCTTGCGGGAGCTGCGCAGATAGGGCGTGGCGCTCTCGACCGTGGGAAAGCGGCGCGGCCAGACGGCCATCAGGCGCTCGGGGCGGGTGTAGTAGAGGCTCTCGATGGTGCGGGTCAGGCCGTCGGACTCGTGGCCGAGCTGGGCGAGGAAGGCGTGCACGCGCGCGGGCGTGCGGAGGGACGCGCGGGCGGGCGCGCGGGCGAGCGCGGCGCGGGCGGGGAGGGGCGCGCGGGGGTACAGGCGCGCGAGCTGTGCGGGGGTGAGCATGCGCGCATGGTGCGGCCCTCAAACCCTCGTCGGATAAGTCCGCGTCAGTCCTCGAAAATGCGGGTGTGTTTCTGCGTCTCGCGCATGAACAGGGAGATGAGCAGCGCCACGCCCATCACCGCGCTGACGTAGATGTAGAAGCCGCTCTCGTGGCCGGCGTCCTTGAACCACAGGGCGATGTACTCGGCCGTGCCGCCGAACAGGGCGTTGGCCAGCGCGTAGGGCAGGGCGACGCCCAGCGCTCGGGTGTGAGCGGGAAAGAGCTCGGCCTTCACCACCGCGCTGATCGCGGTGTAGGCGCTTTGCAGGAGCAGCGCGCCAAGGATCAGGGCGAAGGCGACGCTCGCCGCCGGCCGCGCGCCGACCGCGCTGAACACCGGCCAGGCGATGAGGGCGCCGCCGCCGAAGGCCAGCAGCAGCATGGGCTTGCGGCCCAGCTTGTCCGACAGCCAGCCGAGCAGGGGCTGGGCCAGCATGAAGGCGAACAGGGTGGCGAAGTTGATGGCCCCCGCCGCCTCCTTCGAATAGCCGGCGGTGTTGACCAGGAACTTCAGCATGTAGGTCGTGTAGGCGTAGAAGCCGAGCGAACCGGCCGCCGTCAGCCCGAAGATGATCGCCGTCTCGCGCGGATAGCGGGTGAAGAGCAGCATGGTGCTCGCCCGCTCGCCGCTCCTTTGCGCATTGTGGAAGGAAGCGGACTCATCGAGGCCGCGCCGGATCCAGAAGACGACGATGGCCAGCAGCGCCCCGATGAAGAAGGGGATGCGCCAACCCCAGGCCTCCAGCGCGCCCTTGTCCAGCGTCTGTTGCAGGACGACCAGCACCGTGGCGGCGGCCAGCTGGCCCATGATCAGGGTCACGTACTGGAAGCTGGACCAGAAACCGCGCCGCCTGGCTCCCGCCATCTCGCTCATGTAGGTCGCCGACGCCCCGTACTCGCCGCCGACCGA
Source organism: Caulobacteraceae bacterium (assembly GCA_036376035.1). GTDB lineage: Bacteria > Pseudomonadota > Alphaproteobacteria > Caulobacterales > Caulobacteraceae > Caulobacter. The sequence goes on from DASVBC010000007.1 coordinate 10,527, forward strand.
CAGGCCCTGCAGCAGCCGCGCGGCCAGCAGGATCACCGGCGCGGCGATGCCGATGGTGGCGAAGCCCGGCGTCAGGGCGATGATCAACGAGCCGGCGCACATCATGGCGACCGACACCGACAGGGCCGCGCGCCTGCCCGCCCGGTCCGCGTAGAGTCCCATCAACCAGGCGCCGACGGGGCGCGCGAGGAAGCCGAGCGCGAAGACGGCGGCGGTCTTCATATACTGGGCGGTGGTGTCGCCCGCGGGGAAGAAGACCTTGGCGAAGTAGATCGAGAAGGAGGCGTAGGCGAACCAGTCGTACCATTCGACCAGGTTGCCCGCCGAGCCGCCGAGGATCGCCTTGAGCCGCGCCCAAGAAGAAAGCCCGGTGGGCGTGGGGGCCACCGGGCTTCCAGCATCCGCTCCGGTTTCGGTTGCGCTCATGGGTCCCTCCCGTTCGGAGGAAGCCTAGGGCAGCCGAAGCGAAATGGAAAAGCTAGATCCTGCCGAGCAGGACCAGGACGATGACGATCACCAGGATCAGGCCGAGCGCGCCGGAGGGGAAATAGCCCCAGGACCGCGAGTAGCCCCAGCTCGGTAGGGCGCCGAGCAGCAGCAGGATCAGGATGATGATGAGGATGGTGCCGAGTGACATAGGGGTCTCCTGAAAACCGTTCCCCCCGGCAGGCTTAACAATGGGCAGGGTACGGTGGAGGTTCCCCACACCTCGTCATCCTAGGCCTTGTGCCGAGGACCCAGAAACGCGGACGGACCGGAAAAGCGTGCAGGTGGCTGCCGCCGCACCTCTCCTTCTAGCGCCTCGATTCTGGGTCCTAGGCACAAGGCCTAGGATGACGAGGGAGTTAGAGCTTCACCGCCCTTAGCCTCAGCGCATTGCCGATGACGCTTACCGAGCTCAGCGCCATCGCGCCGGCGGCGATGGCGGGGGAGAGGAGGATGCCCAGGGTGGGGTAGAGGATGCCGGCGGCGATGGGCACGCCCGCGGCGTTGTAGATGAAGGCGAAGACCAGGTTCTGGCGGATGTTACGCATGACCGCGCGCGACAGGCGCCGGGCGCGGACGATGCCGACCAGGTCGCCTTTCAGCAGGGTGACGCCGGCGCTTTCCATGGCGACGTCGGCGCCGTGGCCCATGGCGATGCCGACATCGGCGGCGGCGAGGGCGGGCGCGTCGTTGACGCCGTCTCCGGCCATGGCGACCACGCGCCCCTCGCGGCGCAGGCGCTCGACCACGGCGGCCTTGTCCTGCGGCAGGACCTCGGCTTCGACCTCGTCGATGCCCAGGCGCCGGGCGACGGCGGCGGCGGTGGTCTTGTTGTCGCCGGTCATCATCACCAGGCGCACGCCCTCGGCCTTCAGCGCCTCGATGGCTTCGGGGGTGGTGGCTTTCACCGGGTCGGCGATGGCGAAGACGGCGGCGGCCTGGCCATCGACGGCCATGAAGATCGCCGTCGCGCCTTCGGTGCGCAGGGTGTCGGCCACGACGTCGAGGTCGGCGGTCGTGACGCCCTGTTCGGCCAGGAACTTGCCGCTGCCCAGCAGGAGCGCCTTGCCGTCAACGGTCCCGAGCACGCCCCGGCCGACGGGGGAGTCGAAGCCGGTGGCCTCCGCGAGGGCGACGCCCCGGTCCTTCGCGGCGCGCACGATGGCGTCGGCGAGCGGGTGTTCGCTGCCGCGCTCGAGGCTGGCGGCCAGGCGCAGGAGCTCGGCCTCCTCGAACCCGGGGGCGGGGCGGATGGCGGTGACCGCTGGACGGCCTTCGGTCAGGGTGCCGGTCTTGTCGACGATGAGGGTGTCGACCTTCTCGAAGCGCTCCAGCGCCTCGGCGTTCCTGATCAGCACCCCCGCGCGAGCGCCGCGTCCGACGCCGACCATGATGGAGATGGGCGTCGCCAGCCCCAGCGCACAGGGACAGGCGATGATCAGCACGCTCACAGCCGCCAGCAGGGCATAGCTGAAGCGCGGCTCGGGGCCGAAGAAGGCCCAGATCAGGCCCGCCACGACGGCGATGGTGATCACCGTCGGCACGAACCAGCCGGAGACCACGTCGGCCAGCCGCTGGATCGGCGCGCGGCTGCGCTGGGCCTTCGCGACCATCTGAACGATCTGGGAGAGAAGAGTGTCGGCGCCGACCTTCTCCGCCCGCATGACGAAGGAGCCGGTCTTGTTCAGCGAACCGGCGACAAGCTTGGCGCCCGGCTCCTTGGTGACGGGCATGGACTCGCCCGTGACCATGGACTCGTCCACCGCCACGCGGCCTTCGACCAGTTCGCCGTCGACGGGAATCTTCTCGCCGGGGCGCACGCGCAGGCGGTCGCCGACGTGGATCTGGTCAAGGGTGACTTCCTCGTCCGAGCCGTCGTCGCGGACGCGGCGGGCGGTCTTGGGCGCAAGGTCGAGGAGGGCGCGGATGGCGCCGCTGGTCTGCTCGCGGGCGCGCAGCTCCAGCACCTGGCCGAGCAGCACAAGGACGGTGATGACGGCGGCGGCCTCGAAATAGACCGGGACCTGTCCATGCATGTCGCGGAAGGCCGGCGGGAAAAGGCGTGGGGCGACCACCGCCAAGAGGCTGTAGGCGTAGGAGACGCCGACCCCCATGGCGATGAGGGTGAACATGTTGAGGTGGCCGGTTCTCAGGGACGCGGCGCCGCGCTGGAAGAAGGGCAGCCCGGCCCACAGGACCACGGGGGTGGCGAGGGCCAGTTGCAGCCAGGGCATCACGTGCGGGTCGATGGGGAAGGTGAGGCCAAGGACGTGGCCGCCCATCTCGATGACGAACAACGGCAAGGTCAGCACAAGGCCGATCCAGAAGCGGCGGGCGAAATCAATCAGCTCATGGTTCGGCTCGGCCTCGGCGGTGACCGTTTCGGGTTCCAGCGCCATGCCGCAGATGGGGCAGGCGCCGGGGCCCTCCTGACGGATCTGCGGGTGCATGGGGCAGGTGTAGATGACGCCGGGCCTCACCGGCTCGGGCGCCCGTTCGCCGAGGTATTTGGCGGGGTCGGCCTCGAACTTCCTCTTGCAGCCCGCCGAGCAGAAATAGAACGGGTGGCCGTCATGCGTGGTGCGATGGGCGGTGGTGTGCGGGTCCACCTTCATGCCGCAGACCGGGTCAGTGGCGGTCCTGGCGTCGGCGCCGTGGGAGCAGCCGGCATGGTGGTGCGGGTCTTGGCTGTGGCCGGTCATAGGCTTTAGATATACCCCCGGCGGGGTATCTTGCAATTACCCCGGCGGGGTATAAATTCCACGATCATGGACCGCGAGAACAAACCTAAACTGCTGAACCGCCTCAATCGTATCGAGGGCCAGGTGCGCGGCGTCGCGCGCATGGTCGAGGAAGACCGCTACTGCATCGACATCCTGACGCAGATCCGGGCGCTGAAGGCGGCGCTGGCCAAGGTGGAGGGCGAGCTGCTGAAGGGCCACCTGGAGCACTGCGTCGTCGGGGCGATGGCCGGCGATGACCCGGCCGAGCGCCGCAAGAAGGCCGACGAGCTGATCGAGTTGCTGGGACGGGTTTAGTTTCCTTCTCCCCACACCTGCCTTCGTCATCCTCGGGCTTGTCCCGAGGACCCAGAAACGCCGGCGATTGGCGGGTAATGCGATGGGTCCGCCACCGGGCGCCATTTCGAAGCGCCTCGATTATGGGTCCTGGGCACAAGGCCCAGGATGACGGGTTTTGGAGCATCGGAGCAAAGCTGGGAGTTAGCGCCCCCATCTCACTGTTCCGTTGCGGAAATCTGCTATAGGCGCGGGCGAGAGAGGGAGAGCGCCTGAATGCCCGCACCGGGGCCTGTCATACGCGGTCCGCGCAGTCTGCTCCGCCAGATCCGGGAGGCTCTGGCCGGTGGCGGGCCCGCGCAGGCGCGCCTGGACATGGTGGTGCGGATCATCGCCCGGTCGATGGTGGCCGAGGTCTGCTCCATATATCTGCGCCGCCCGTCCGGTGAGCTGGAGCTGTTCGCCACCGAGGGTCTGGCGCTCGAAGCCGTCCACGTCACCCAGCTGAAGCCCGGCGAGGGTCTGGTCGGCGAGATCGTGCGGCTGGGTCGGCCGCTGAACCTGTCGGACGCGCCGCAGCACCCGGCCTTCGCCTACCGGCCGGAGACGGGGGAAGACCCCTTCCACGCCTTCCTCGGCGTGCCGCTGCTGCGCGGCGGGCGGGCGATCGGGGTGCTGACGGTCCAGAACCGCACCGAGCGCAGCTACACCGAAGAGGAGGTCGAGGACCTCCAGATCATCGCCATGGTGCTGGCCGAGATGGTGGCCGGCGGCGGGCTGCTGGGCGAGGGCCTGAAGGGCGTCGAGATTGCGCCGCACAAGCCCGAGCGGCTGAAGGGCGCGCGCTTCGCCGAGGGCCTCGCGCTCGGCAAGGCGGTGATGCACGAGCAGCCGGTCGCCACCGAGCAGCTGCTGTCGGACGATCCCATCGCCGAGGAAGAGCGGCTGGTGAAGGCCGTCAAGGCGCTGCAGGCCCAGATCGATGCGATGCTGGAGGGCCAGCACGGGCTCGGCGTCCCCTACGAGGTGCTCGACACCTACCGCATGTTCGCCCACGACCGGGGCTGGAACCGCTCGCTGGAAGAGGCGGTGCGGTCAGGGCTGACGGCCGAGGCCGCGGTGGAGCGGACGCGCTCGGAGCACCGGGCGAGGCTGGGGCAGGCGCGCGATCCCTACATCCGCGAGCGGCTGCACGACCTGGAGGACCTCAACGACCGCCTGCTGCGCCACCTGTCGGGCGAGCATGTGGCGCGCACGCTGCCGGACAACGCGGTGCTGATCGCGCGGAACCTGGGGCCCGCCGACCTGCTGGAATACGACCGCGGCAAGCTGCGGGGCATCCTGCTGGAGGAGGGCTCTCCCGCCAGCCACGCGGCGATTGTCGCCAAGGCGCTGGATATCCCGTGCGTGGGGCGGCTGACGGGCCTGCGCGACCGGGTGTCAGAGGGCGATCAGGTGATCGTCGACGCCGAGATGGGCGAAGCCTACCTGCGCCCTCGCGCCGACGTGGTGAAGGCGCTGAAGGCAAGGCTCGAGGTGCGCAACCAGCGGCGGGCCGAGTTCGCCAAGCTGCGCGAGACCCCGGCCTTCACCCGCGACGGGGCCAAGATCACCCTCTTGATGAACGCCGGGCTGGCGGTGGACCTCGACAGTCTCGCCGACACCGGGGCGGAGGGCATCGGCCTGTTCCGCACCGAGTTCCAGTTCATGGTCGCCGAGGAGCTGCCCAGGCTGGACGCCCAGACCCAGCTCTACAAGCGGGTGCTGGATGTGGCGGGCTCGATGCCGGTGACGTTCAGAACGCTCGATCTGGGGGGCGACAAGCTGCTGCCCTACATGGAGGCCGAGCGGGAGGATAACCCGGCGCTGGGCTGGCGGGCGGTGCGGATGGGGCTCGATCGGCCGGCGCTGCTGCGGCTGCAGATCCGGGCGCTGATCTGGGCGGCGGAGGGCAGGGCGCTGCGGGTCATGTTCCCGCTGGTGGCCAGCGTCGACGAGTTCAGGGCGGCCAAGGCGCTGGTCGACCAGGAGATCGCCTGGGCGGGACGGCGCGGGCGGCCGGCGCCCTCGCGGCTGGACGTGGGGGCCATGATCGAGGCGCCGTCGCTGATCTGGCACCTGGATGCGCTGCTGCCGATGACCGACTTCGTCAGCGTCGGGACCAACGACCTGATGCAGTACCTGTTCGCCGCCGACCGCGGAAACCCGAGGGTGGCGGACCGCTACGACCCCCTCTCGCCGCCGGCTCTGCGGGCCCTGAAACAGATCCAGGAAGCGTGCGCCGACACGGGAACTCCAGTTTCTGTGTGCGGAGAGATGGCCGGAAGGCCGCTTGAGGCGTTCACCCTCGTGGCGCTCGGGTTCGATCGCCTGTCGATGCCTCCCGCCGGCATCGGCCCCGTCAAGCAGATGGTGCTCTCCTGCGACCGCGAAGCGGCCCGCCGGGGGGTCACGGCGCTGCTGAAGGGGTCGGCCGGATCGGTGCGCGGCGAGATCGAGACCCTGGCGCGCAAGCTCTACGTGGGCGTCTGACGGCCAAGTTTGTTCTGACGGATCAACGCATTGAAACGCCAACCTGTGTGCATTCCCCGTAACTTCGTTGTAGGGTTTCCCTGTTATCAGGGACGCCTCGGCGCATGCGGATGCGCCAGTGTCGGGGGTGAGTAGCGATGCCGCTGGATGCGAGCGGAGTAACGCCGATCTTCGTCAGGCGGGCCGCCGGTCAGGGTGAGCCGCCAAGGCTGGACTACGGCCCCGATATCGGTGTGGCGCTGCGCCATGCCCGTGAGTACCGCGGCATGTCCATCCAGGACGTCGCCGACGAAACCCGTATTCGCCGCGCCTACATCGCCGCCATCGAGGACATGCGCCTCGACCAGCTGCCCTCGCGGCCCTTCACCATCGGCTATGTGAAGTCCTACGCCGAACTGATGGGCTTTGAGCCCGGCGCGGCCATCGCGCGGTTCAAGGAAGCCTCGCCCGACCCGGACGGCGCCCTGCGCGCGCCCGTCGGCGTGCCGCAGGAGAAGGACCCGCGCCTTGGCATGATCGGCATCGGCGGCGCGGCCGTGCTGGCCTGCATCATCACCTGGAACGTCGCCCAGCGCGCCATCAACGCCGACGCCCCGCCGCCCTCGGCCGCGCCGGAGATCGAGGTCATGTCGCCGGGCGTCGCCGGTCCCGTCTCGCTCGGCGCGCCGCTGCCGGCGCCGACGGAGTCGACGACGCCGCAGCTCTACCTGACGCCGGGCCTCGAAGCCCCGGCCGTGGCGGCCTTCGACCTGACCAGGCCGGGCGTCGTGCCCGAAGGCGCCCTGCAGCAGACCGTGCTGCCGATGGAGCCGACGTTCATTGCCAAGGGCCCGATCTTCGGCGCCCCGGCCAACGCCTCGGTGGTGACCGTGCAGGCGCGCAAGGCGGCGCTGATCGTGGCGCGCGGAGCCGACGGCGCGGTCTATTTCGCCCGCCAGCTGAACCCCGGCGAGGCCTACCGCGCCCCAAGGCTCAAGGGCCTGACCATCGAGACCGCCTCGCCGCAGCTGTTCGACCTCTACGTGGGCGGGCAGGCGAGAGGCCAGCTGACCAGCTCACAGACGCTGGTCGAAGACCTCGTGCCGGCGGCGCCCGCCGCTCCGGTCAGAACCCAAGGCTGAGCGCGGCCACCAGGCGGCCTTCATTATTGCGGCCAAGCTCGTGGGAGTCGGTGTCGTACCAGCGCACGTCGAGTCCGGCGGCCTTGGTCAGGGCGTAGCGGACGCCCGCGTTCCAGGCGGTGTAGTCCGAGCCCTTGGCCTGTTCGCGCCGGCCGACGCCCGCCGAGGCGTTCCACTTCTGTGAGATGTTGCGGCTGAGCTGGCCCTCGACCCACCAGGCCTGGCGCGTCGCGGCGTAGCTGTCGGGCGCATACTCGATGCGCAGCCGCGCTTTGGTCTTGCCGAAGGGGCGCGAGGCGTCGGCGCGGAACTCCCAGAACTGGTCCTGCACGCCGTCGCGCGTGCCGGGCAGGGACTTGTGCATGGCACGGCCGTCAAGGTTGATACCGGCGATGTCGCGTTTGGCGCCGGCGTAGAGGTGGACCTCGGCGTCGGCGCCCTGCGAGGTGCTGACGTTTCCGGCCCATACGCCCGCGTAGCCGGCAAAGAGGCCGTGCTCGAGGGTCAGGCTGGCGTGTGGATCGCCGTCGCTCTTGCCCGCGCCCTTGGAGACGTACTGGGTGGCGAGAGTGGCCGCGCCGGACCAGCCGTCGTCGGCCGCGGCGGCGGGGCCGGCGAGCAGGCACACCGCGGCTGTGGTCAGGAAAAGGCGCATCGCACCGGCTCCTAGAGGACGTGGAAGAGACGCAGGGCCTGGTAGATGGCCAGGATGACCACCATCCCGCCGACCGCCCAGGTGAAGAGCCGCACGGGAATGCGCTTGGTGATCATGCCGGCGAACGGCGCGGCGATCAGGCCGCCCATGATCAGGCCCGCCACGGCGGTGATGTGTTCGCTGATGCCGTCCGCTTCCTTCCAGTGACCGGTCAGCAGCGAGGTCAGGAAGGCGGCCGAGACCGCGACCGTAACCAGGAACTCGGCGGTATTGACGGTGCCCACGGCATGGCGCGGTGCGGCGCCGGAGCCGACCAGGGTGCTGGTGACGGTGGGACCCCAGCCGCCGCCGCCGGCCGCGTCGGCAAAGCCGCCGACAAGGCCCAGCGGCGCGACGAGTTTTGGCGAGACGGCGCGGTTACCCTTGCCCTTCCAGGCGCGCCAAAGGATCACGCAGCCCATGACGGCCAGATAGATGACGATGAACGGTTTGATCTTGTCGCCGTCGATGGAGGTCAGGACGTAGGCGCCCAGCACCCCGCCGATCATCCCGGAGACGGCCAGCGGCCAGAACATCTTCCAGTCGACGTTCTTGTGCGCCAGGTGCGAGCCGGCGGAGGCGGCGGTGGTGAACACCTCAGCCGCGTGCACCGAGGCCGACGCGTGGCTCGGTGGCACCCCGAAGGCCAGAAGCACTGTCGAGGAGACGACGCCATAGGCCATGCCCAGCGCCCCATCGACGATCTGGGCCCCTATGCCCACGGCGAAGAAGATCAGGAATTCGTTGAGCACGGCCGTCCCCTCACGTTGCCGGGACACTAACGCTTTTAATTCCTACTAGCTCAATGGGAGATTAGCTGCGGCGGCTTGCAGAATGTCTGCGCGCCCAGCAAGCCCCTTGGGAAACGAGACGCCAGCCCTTACCTTGCGGCCATCATGACCGCCGCCGATCATACCCTCGTCCGCCCCTGGCGCGCTATCGCCCGTCGGCCTTCGCGGCAGATCCACGTGGGGCCGGTGCCCATCGGCGGCGATGCGCCCATCGCGGTGCAGTCGATGACCAACACCCTGACCGCGGACGCCAACGCCACCATCGCCCAGATCCGCGAACTGGAAGAGGCCGGGGCCGACATCGTGCGCGTCTCCTGCCCGGACGAGGACTCCACCGCCGCGTTCGGCGCCATCGCCAAGGCCGCCAGCGTGCCGCTGGTCGCCGACATCCATTTCCACTACCGCCGCGCCATCGAGGCGGCCAAGGCGGGCGCGGCGTGCCTGCGCATCAATCCCGGCAACATCGGCTCGGCCGACCGGGTGCGGGAGGTGATCTCGGCGGCGCGCGACCACGGCTGTTCGATCCGCATCGGGGTCAACGCCGGGTCCCTCGAGCGCGAGCTGCTGGAGCGCTACGGCGAGCCTTGCCCCGACGCCATGGTCGAGAGCGCGCTCTCCCACGCCCGCATCCTGCAGGACCACGACTTCCACGAGTTCAAGATCAGCGTGAAGGCCTCCGACATCTTCATGACGGTGGCCGCCTACCAGCAGCTGGCGGAAGCCATCGACTGCCCGCTGCACCTTGGCGTCACCGAGGCCGGCGCGCTGCGGACCGGGACGGTGAAGTCGGCCATCGGCATCGGCTCGCTGCTGTGGGCGGGCATCGGCGACACCATACGCGTGAGCCTCGCCGCCGATCCGGTCGAGGAGATCAAGGTCGGCTTCGACATCCTCAAGTCGCTGGGCCTTCGCCACCGGGGCGTGAACATCATCGCCTGCCCCTCCTGCGCGCGGCAGGGCTTCAACGTCATCGAGACGGTGGAAATCCTGGAGGAGCGGCTGGCCCACATCTCCACGCCCATGAGCCTGTCGATCATCGGCTGTGTGGTGAACGGACCGGGCGAGGCGCTGATGACCGACCTTGGCTTCACCGGCGGGGGCAAGGGCTCGGGCATGGTCTATGTGGCCGGCAAGCCCGACCACAAGATGGACAACGCCCAGATGGTGGATCACATCGTCGCGCTTGTCGAAGCCAGAGCCGCCGAGATCGAGGCGGGCAAGAAGCTCCAGGCCGCCGAGTAAGCTTAACCGCGACAACGGACCGCAGAGCGCCGGTATGCGAGCGCGCCCTATAGGTAAGCCATGTCACTGGCTACCTCCTACGCCGGCGCTCCCGGGAGAAACGACGTGTCGGAAGACTTGCCGAAGGTGCGCGATCGCCTCGCGCTGCGGCTCTCCACCGAATATTTGTTGCGATCGATCGACCTGATGACCGAGGTCGTCGGCGGCGATCTCGTGAAGGGCCTGATCTTCATGGCCGTCGTCCAGGCCAACATCCAGCACATCGTCAATGACGACGCGATTTCCCAGACCTATTCCGAGGCGACCGACCGCGTGCCCGACGAGGTGCGCCGCCCGGTCAGCGTCCACGCCCTGTCGGTGTCGCTGAACATCCCCTACGAGACGACGCGGCGCTATGTGAACAAGCTGCTGACCGAGGGCTACTGCATCCGCGTCAACCGCGGGCTGGTGGTCCCGGCCGAGGTGCTGGCCCAGCCGCACGTCACCGCTGTGCTGAAGCGCAACTTCTCGAACCTCCAGCGCCTGATCACCGGCCTGCGCCGGGGCGGGTTGGAATTCTAGCTCTCTCTTTGCGGTGAGAAGTATCACCTCCTCCGCTCCCGAAGGAGGCGGAGGAGGCCCGTTCGCCTTTTGCCTGCAGCGGGTAGGACCCACCAGCAAACGGTTGATGTGCCGTTTTTAGACAGTTTGTTAACCCCAGTCGAGAGGGCGGTTTCTCAATCGGGGCAGGGTGACGTGGGCGCGCGGCGCCGCTAGAGAAGCGCCGTGCGACTTCCCCGGGCCCGCCTCGACCAGGTTCTCGACCGCTTCCGCGAGGTGGAGGCGCGCATGGGCGCGGCCACCGACGGGGCCGAGATCGTCAAGCTCTCCAAGGAACACGCCGAGCTCAGGCCCGTCGCCGACGCCGTGCAGGGGCTGGCCAAGGTGCTGGCCGAGCAGGCGGACCTGCAGGCGATGGCCGACAGCGGCGACAAGGAGATGGCCGAGCTGGCCCGCGAGGAGCTGCAGGCGCTGGACGAGCGGCTGCCGGAGTTGGAGCGCGAGGTCGCCCTGCTGCTGGCGCCGCGCGACAAGGACGAGAACGCCTCGGCCATCCTGGAAGTGCGCGCCGGCACGGGCGGCGACGAGGCGGCGCTGTTCGCGGGCGACCTCTTCCGCATGTACCAGCGCTACGCCCAGTCGAAGGGATGGCGGGTCGAGGTCGACAGCGTCTCCGAAGGGGAGATGGGCGGCTACAAGGAAATCGTCGCCTCCATCACGGGCGACGGCGTCTTTGGCCGGCTGAAGTTCGAGAGCGGCGTCCACCGCGTTCAGCGGGTGCCGGAGACCGAGGCGCAGGGGCGCATCCACACCTCGGCCGCCACCGTCGCCGTGCTGCCCGAAGCCGAGGACGTCGAGATCGAGATCAACGAGAGCGACCTGCGCATCGACACCTATCGCGCGTCGGGCGCGGGCGGCCAGCACGTCAACAAGACCGACTCGGCGGTGCGTATCACCCACCTGCCGACCGGCGTGGTGGTGACCTCCTCCGAGAAGAGCCAGCACGAAAACCGCCGCAAGGCGATGAAGAACCTCAAGGCCAAGCTCTACGACATGCAGCGCGAGGCGCTGGATACGGCCAGGGCCGATGCGAGGAAGAGCCAGGTGGGCTCGGGCGACCGCTCGGAGCGGATCCGCACCTACAACTATCCGCAGGGCCGGGTGACCGACCACCGCATCAACCTGACGCTCTATAACCTCCCCAAGATCATGGAGGGGGAGGCGCTGGACGACGTAATTGAGCCGTTGATAGCGGAGGACCAGGCGGCTCGTCTGGCGTCGCTGGAGGAGAGCCTCGCCTGACGATGCGGCTGGCGTGGCCCCACAGGTTGGTGGTCTGGCGTCTGACGACGCCGCCCGCGTAGCGCACGGCCCCCCGGAAACTGAACGGCTGGCCCACGGTGTCCGCCATCGCCGCGCCGCGCTGGCCCATGGGCATGGGCTCGCCGGTGGTGGAATCGCAGGCGGTCTGGTGCTCGATCTCGGCGTTCAGCTCGGCGCCGAGCAGCAGCACCATGATCGAGAACCACACCCACAGCATGAAGGCGATCACCGCGCCGAGCGGGCCGTAGGTCGCGTCCAGCCGCGTCGCGTGGTTGATGTAGCCGGAGAAGCTCATCGACCCCAGCATCCACACCAGGGCGGCGACCACGGCGCCGACCACCACCCAGCGCCACCTGGCCTTCCGGCGGCTCGGGCCATGGCGGTAGGCGACCGCGAAGGCGGTGGTGGTGACGAGATAGACCACGGCCCAGCGCGCCGGCGACCAGTAAACCTCCCAGTTCTGCGCCCCCAGCGCCCGCAGCAGCGGCGGAATGCCGACCAGCAGCGAGGTGATGGTGACCAGGAACATCAGGGTGGCGAAGGTGGCGCCATAGGTCATGGCCGTGCGCGGGACGAAGTCGCGCTTTTCGGTCTCGTCATAGGTGACGTTCAGGCCCTCCAGCATGACCTTCATGCCGGCGTTGGCCGACCACACCGAGATCAGGACCGAGACGAAGAAGGCGGTGGTCAGCTTTGCGCTGTGGGTGGCGGCCAGGCGCATCATCTGCTCGCCGATGATCTGCAGGACGCTGGCGGGCACGACCGGGGCGAGGTCCTGCAGCTGATGCTGGACCGTGGAGACGTCCGAAAACAGGCCGTAGAGCGAGACGAAGGCGCCGAGGGCCGGGAAGATGGCCAACAGCACGTAGAAGGTGATGCCCGCCGCCACGATCGGCAGCTTGTCGCGCATGGTCTCGCGCCAGGTGCGCCAGAGGATGTCCTTCCAGCCTAGCGGGGGGATTTCCAGCGGGCTGGTGGCGGCGCGGCCGCGTCCGGGCTCGGCCTTCTCGAAGGCCTCGGGCGTCATGGCGCGGTCTTCGGACAGGCCCGGCGGCAGGACGCGGTGCTTGGGCCACAGGGCGCCGGCGGCGATCAGCATCACCCAGGGCAGCAGGTGGTAGGGGCGCGAGCGGACATAGTCCCGCGCTCCATCGACGGCGGCCTTGGGGTCGAGGTTGGGCATTGTCACGTCCGGACGCCAAACACGCGCTGGAGCTTACCCGTTCCCCGCCGCGCCCGGCCAGTCCTCCAGCGGGCTCTTCTTGACCCTCCGTCACCGTTGCAATCGCCCGTGGCGACCTTACGCTGGCGGGAAGAAGGAGCATTCCCCCCATGGCTCTGACGCGCGGCGACGACTTTCCCATCCACCAGACGGCCGAGCCGATCGCCTATGCCGGCACAGACCGCAACTTCTATGACCGCTACTTCTTCAACGGCTATGGAGCCGAGGGCGAGCTGTTCTTCGCGGCGGCGTTCGGGGTTTATCCGCACCTGAACGTCGCCGACGCGGCCTTTGTCGTGGTGCGGGACGGTGTTGAGACGGCGCTGCACGCCAGCCGCTGGCTGGGCGACCGGATGGACCTCTCGGTCGGGCCGATCCGCATCGAGGTGATCGAACCGCTCCAGAAGCTGCGCGTGGTGGTGGATTCGCCCGAGCACGGGTTGAAGGCGGATGTGATCTTCGAGGGCCGCTCGTTTCCCATCGAGGAGCCGCGGTTCATGCGGCGGATGGGGCCGCGGGCCTTCATGGACTACACGCGGCTGACGCAGAACGGCCGCTACAGCGGCTGGATCGAGCTGGACGGCAAACGCGAGAGTGTCGACGGCTTCGTCGGCACGCGCGACCGCTCCTGGGGCGTCCGGCCCGTGGGGGCGCGCGACAGCCAGGAGGTCGTGCCGCCGCAGCCGCCGCAGTTCTTCTGGCTGTGGAGCCCGCTGAACTTCGAGGACGGCAGCCTCTTCTGGCACACCAACGACGATGCGACCGGCCGGCCGTGGAACACGCGCGCGGTGTGGGCGCCGGACGGGGCGGGCGAGGGCGGGTTTGAGCACCTGAACGGCGAGGCCAGGCTCACCTGGAAGAGCGGCACGCGCCATGCGGCCTCCGCGGTGGTGACGCTCACCGACGACTATGGGAAGCCGGCGGGGGAGGTGACGTTCAGGCCGCTCTACGAGTTCCTGATGCTGGGGCTGGGCTATGGCCATCCGAAGTTCGGCCACGGGACCGCCCATGGTGAGCTGACGGTGGAGCGCGAGGACATCGACCTGGCCGGGGCGGACCCGACCATGCCCTTCCACCTACACGTCCAGGCGCTGTCGGAGGTGACCTTCACCGCGCCGGACGGGACGGTTCGCAAGGGCAGGGGCGTGCTGGAGCAACTGGCCATCGGGCCGCACGCGCCGTCCGGGTTCAAGGATATGCTGGACATGGCGCCATGAGCCGGCCGGTGCGCCCTGGCCCTTCCCCCAGCTTGACTGGGGGAAGTGGGCCGAAGCCGAAGGCGAGGCTCGTTGGGGGAGGACTCCTGCGGCAACCTCGGCGTTCGGAGGACTCCCCCATCGACCTTCGCCGCTTCGCGTCTCAGGCCACTTCCCCCAGACAAGCTGGGGGAAGAGCATGAGCCTGGCGGAACAGCTGGAGGCCTATCTGACGCGCACGAGCGGGCGGCCGGTGAGCGTGTCGGACCTGACGCGCATCCCCGGCGGGGCCAGCCGGGAGACCTATCGCTTCGACGCCGACGGCAAGGGTCTGATCCTGCGCCGCGATCCGGTGGGCAGCCTCATCGACACCGACCGGCGACTGGAGTTCCTGGCCTACCGCTCCTTTTTCGGGCGCGGCGTGCCGGTGCCCGAGCCCGTGGCGCTGGAGGAGGAGGGGGCCGAACTGGAGCGGCCCTTCTTCATCATGGGGCGCATCGACGGCGGCAAGGCGGCCAGCCCCTTCACAGTCATCCCCTACGGCGAGCATGCGCAGGCGCTGGGCGAGCAGTTCTTCGCCATCCTGGGCGCCATCCACCGGGTCGAGCCCTCGGACCTGCCCCTCGCCGAGGTGGCGCCGGCGCCAGAGCCCGGCGACTGCTGGCGCAAGGAGCTCGACTACTGGGAGGGCGTCATCGACGCCGACGAGCAGCATCCCCAGCCGATCGTCCGGGCGGCCATCCGCTGGCTGCGGCGCAATCCGCCCAAGCCCGCGCAGGCGATCCGCGTCGTCCACGGCGACTATCGCAGCGGCAATTTCCTGCACGACGGGGCCGGTCGGATCATCGCCATCCTCGACTGGGAGATGGCGCACCTGGGCGATCCGCTGGAGGACCTCGGCTGGGCCATCGATCCGCTGTGGGCCCACTTCGAGGCCGAGAAGGGCCGCGTCGGCGGCATGATCGACCGGGCCGAGGCCATCGCGATCTGGGAGCGCGAGAGCGGGCTGAAGGCCGATCCCGAGGCGCTGGCCTGGTGGGAGCTGTTCAACGCGGTGAAGGGCATGGGCATCTGGATCTCGGCGGCGAAGGAATACGCCGACGGCGGCTTTCGCGACCCGGTGCTGGCGATCAGCGGCTGGTACACCGCCCGCCGCCATGACGAGATCATCGCCAGGCGCCTGGCCGCGCTGGAGGGCCTATGACCCCGACCGTCCCGCAGCTGTTGCTCGGCAACTTCATGAGCCTGATCGAGCCGCCGCCGCCCGAGGCCATGGGCGAGTTCATGGCGGGGCGCGTCGCCGTCACCGGCATGATCTCCCTGCTGGCGGCGCAGGAGGCCGAGAAGGGGATCGAGGCGCGGTTGTGGGAGAACTCGGCGATCCGGGCGGTGCTGTCGCGCTCGTCCATCGACTACGGTGAGCGGTTCAAGGCGGCGGGGAAGGGGCACGACACCGACTTCACCCTGACCGCGCTCGATACGGCGAACGCAACGCTGCGCCGGGAGTTGATCGCCTTGCATGAAATGGCAGAGAGCCGTGGAGATACAAAGCTCCACAAGGAGATCATCGCCTTGTACGTGAAGATGGCCGAGGCCCGCCGCCTCGACATGCCCCCGCTGCCTGGAAGCTGATGAACTCCGCCCTGCGGCTGGGTCTGTTCTATGCCGCCGTGTTCGTCGGCACCGGCGCCAGCCTGCCCTACATGCCGGTGTGGTTTCGCACCCATGGGCTCAGCGGCTCGCAGATCGGCCTGCTGCTCGCCGCCCCGCTGCTGGCGCGCGCCGTGACGGGACCGCTTCTGGCCATCTGGGCGGACGGATTCGTGCTGCGCCGCTCGCCGGTGGCCCTGCTGCTGGTCGCCTCGGCGCTGGCCTACACGGCCATCGGCTTCACCCAGGGGTTCGAGGTCTGGTTCCTGCTGTGGTTCACGGCCGGCACCCTGATCGCCACGGTGACGCCGCTGACGGACGTCCTGACCCTGCGCCGGGCGGGGCGGGAGGCGTTCAACTACGGCTGGCCAAGGGGCATCGGTTCGGCCGCCTACATCGTCGGCAACATCGGCGCCGGGGCGCTGCTGGCGCGGACCGGCCCCAACATCGTGCTGACCTGGACCATCGCGGCGGCCTTCTTCGCCTCGGCCGCGGCCATCGTCCTGTTGCCGCGCGACCCGGTGAACGAGGAGGGCGAGGCGCTGGGCCGCCGCGCGCGGTTCCGGGGCGTCAGCGACCTGTTCCGCGACCGCACCTTCATGCTGGCGGCCATGTCCATCGGCCTCGTGCAGGCCACCCACGCCTTCTACTACGGCTTCTCGGCCCTGGCCTGGCGGCGCGAGGGGATCAGCGAGGGGATGGTCGGCCTGCTGTGGGGCTTTGGCGTGGCGGTCGAGATCGGCTTTTTGTGGTTCTTCGAGGCCTGGCGTCAGAAGGTCGGGCCCGAGCGGCTGCTGATCCTGGGCGGCGTCGCGGCGGTAATCCGCTGGACGGCGTTCGCCTTCTCCCCGCCGGTGTGGCTGCTGTTTCCGCTGCAGGCGCTGCACACCTTCACCTTTGCGGCGACGTTCGTGGGCGGCTTGCAGATCATCCAGCGCCTGGCCCCGCCGCGCGCCGCCACCGCCGCCCAGACGATCAGCTCGGCCCTGTCCGGCGGCATCCTGATCGGGCTGGCGACGCTGGCCTCCGGCAAGCTCTACGATCTGGTCCACGCCAAGGGCTATCTGTTGATGACCGCCATGGCGCTGGTGGGCCTTATCGGGGCGGTGCGATTGAACCGTCTGGCCCATGGCCGCGTTGCATGAACCTCAAGTGAACCGGGGCGGCGAGGCCCGTTCAGCTTGTCCGTGCGAGCCTTGACGCTTCGAGTCCGCCGCACGGAGGAAGATCATGCGCAAGACAGCAACAGCCCTGCTCGCCGGCGCGGCGCTCGCCGCCATCGGCACCGCCGCGCAGGCCCAGTACCCCTACGATCCCTATTACGGCGGCGGCTATCCGACCGGCTATCCCGGGGCCGGCGACACCGCCATCCTCTATGAGCTGCCGAACTTCCAGGGCCGCTCCACCATCGTCACCCGCGAGAACGGCAACCTCGATGGCACCGGCTTCAATGACCGCGTCGGCAGCGTGCAGCTGACCGGAACCTGGCGGCTGTGCGAGGACGCGAACTATCGCGGCCGCTGCATGACCTTCAGCGGCTCGGTGCGCGACCTGCGCCAGGCGGGCATCCGCGGGCTCTCGTCGCTGCAGGTCAGCGGCGTCGGTTATCCCGGCGGCTATCCCACCTACCCCAACAGCTATCCGGGTACGGGCGGGGCGGTGCAGGGACGCAGCGTCGTCTTCTACCCCGGGCCGGTGAATAAAAGCGGCTATGGCTACGGCTACGGCTCGTCCAGCGCTTCGCGCTCGGCGGCCAACGCCTTCTGCCGCAGCATGGGCCACGTCAACGCGGTCTATTACGACAACCAGGGCGGCGTCCTGACCGACGTCCTCTGCCGCCGATAAGCCGAAAGGTTACAAACCTTTCATGCGCCGCCCGATTGCCGGGCGGCGCCGCTTGTCGGATAACAGCGAGATCGGATCTGGGGAGGTCCCGGTGTCGCTGATCGCCGATGTTGTGTTCGTATCCGCCGCCGCGGCCTTCGCGCATTTCGGCGTGACCTACGACGTCCCCGATCGCCAGCAGCCCGAGACCCAGCGCACCGTCGCCCGCACCCAGGTCAAGAAGCAGCCGGCGGCGCAGGCGGCCCCCCCGAGCGACTGCCCCGACAAGGCCCAGCCCCTCCACCGCGTCTAAGGCGTCGCCGCAAGCAGCTTTGCGCATTGAACTTTTGCCGCTAGGTTTCGTGCAGCGCGCGAAGCCGGGGATCGCCGCGCCATCCCCTTCATGACTCCCCGCCGGCGTTACCCGATGAAGCCTGGCAAGCGCCCGCAGCTGAACCTGTCCGCCGGTGACGAGCCGGGCGCGGCCGCCGACATCGCGTCGGTGTTCGGCAAGGCGCCGAAGGCTGAGCGCGACCCGGCCGCCTGGCCGCTGTACCTGCTGGCCTTCGTGATCACGGCGCTGTGGATCGGCGCGCCCATCGCCTATGTCGTGCGCTTCCAGCCGCAGGTAACGCTGGCGAGCTACGATCCCTTCCTGCTGGCGGCGATTGCGCTGATGGCGCTAGCGCCGCTCGCCCTGCTGTGGATCGCCGTTTACACGCTCACACAAGGCATGAAGCTGGCCGCCGAGGCGCGCCGGGCACGGGCGCTGGCCGACCAGATGCTGCGCCCCGCCGCGCTGGCTTCGGCCGAGGCCGGGACCGTGGTCGAGGCGGTGCGGCTGCAGATCGAGGAGGCCTCGGCTTCCGCCAACCGCGCCCGCGACGTCATGGGCATGCTGCGCGAGACGCTGGAGCGGGAGACCGAGCGGCTGGACATGGCCTCGGCCAATACCGTGCGCACCGTCAGCCAGACGACCGAGACCCTGGGCGCCGAGCGTCAGCGGCTCGATGGCCTGTCGACGGCGCTGGAGGGCCACAGCGCCGCGATCCGCGAGGGCGTCAACCGCGCGGCCGAGGTCACCGCCTCCGCCGGCCAGGCTACCGAGGCGGCCCGCACCGCCGGCGAGGACCTCGCCCGCCACACCGCCCGGCTGGAGACGGCCGGGACGGGGATCGGCGAGCAGATGCGCGCGGTGGAGCAGGAGCTGGCCAAGCAGCGCGCCTCGCTGCTCGAACTCGCCGACCGCCTGCGGGGCGAGCAGGAGGGCTTCGCCGCCGACGCGGACGGGCGGGTCGGCAAGCTCACCGAGCTTGTGGCCGAGTCGCGGCTCGCCACCGCCGAAGTCAGCCAGAGCGCCCAGCAGGGGGCCGAGGCCATCCAGCACCTCATCGCCGCCGCCGCCCAGCAGTTCGCCGAACTGGCCGAGGCCGCCCGCCGCGAGCGCGAGGCGATCAGCGAAGGTGCGCAGCAGGCCATCGCCCAGGTCACCGCCGCCGCCGATGAGGCGCGCAAGGCCGCCGACGCCCAGGCCGACTCCGCTCAAAGTCGCATCGAGCAGATGAGCGAGGCGGCCTTCGAGGCAGGTCGCAAGGCCGACGCCGTCTTTGAGGCGCGGCTGACGCAGGCCAAGGGACTTGTCGAAGAGTCCGCCACCCTGGTCGACGAAGCCGGCGAGAAGGCGCGTCAGCGGCTGGAGGGCTGGATCGCCGCCGCCCGAGCCGCCATCGGCGACGTCGAAAAGCTGCTGGCCGACATCACATCGCGCGCCGAGCAGCTGCCCGCCGACGCTGCCCGCCGCGCCGACGCCCTGCGCGCGGCCATGGAGCAGAACCTCGGCGCGCTCGTGGCCTCCGCCCACAAGGCCTCCGAGGAGACCAAGGCGCTGGACGCGGCCTTCCAGCAGCGCGTGCGCGCCAACTACGAGATGCTGAGCGAGGCCGTGCGGCTGATGGGCTTGGTCGCCGGCGAGCCCGCCGCGCCTGGCAAGGCCGTCGCCGCGCAGGCCCAGGCCGGCAAGGAGCCGCGCCTTCGCCTTCGACCGTTGGCCACCGAGGACGAGTTCAAGGGCGCCATGCAGGCCGCGACCGCGAAGGCGCCCGCTTCGCCGCCGCCCGCCGAGGAAGAGGAGGACGGCCTGGGCTGGAAGGGCCTGCTGCAATCGCTCGACCGCGACGGCGCCGACCCCGAGCACCTGTCCGAACGCATGGTCGCCGAGCTCACGGCGCTGGGGAACCCCGAGACCCTGCTGCCCGCCGCCAAGATCGACGGCATCGCCGCCGCCGTGCAGGCCGGTGACGTCGCCGGCGCCCGCGAGGTGGTGCGCCAGGCCGCGCCCCAGGTGGTCGACAAGATGAGCCGGCGGCTGTTCGCCGACGCCGCCGTGCGCGGCCAGGCCGAGCGTTATCGCCGCCGCTTCTCGGCCATGCTGCGCGACGCCGCCGAGCGCGACCATGAGGGCTTCCTCGTGGGCTCGCTGCTGGCCTCGAACGAGGGGCGCGCCTGGCTGATCCTCGACGCCGCCGCCACAAATCGTCCTTAGCCCTTATAACGGCTGCACTTTCTGAGAAACTGCGCCGTTCGCGCGCGAGTTTTAGTTCCATGAAACTGGAACTGGGTCCGCACGAGCGTTACCTCGTCGTCCGTGCAAAGAACGGCTGGTCGGTGAATCTCGGCGCCGACGCGCTGGAAGTCTTCTCAAACCGCGCCGGCGCCTGCGAGGCGGCCGAAAAGATGGTCGCGGTGGCGCGAAAGGCCGGCCGCGAGGCGGACTGGGTGGACGTCAGCGAAGACCACCCCGACGGCACAGCCTGATTCTTTTCCTTGTAACTCTCCCGGGATAAGCTGTTTGGCGGCTGGGGGGGAGTTGATGCAGCGGCTCAGCGAGATCGATCTGCCGGCATTGGCGCCCGGGGTTCCCGCCTGGGTGATCGACATCGTCACGGCCATCTTCTGCTTTGGCCTGATGGTCATCGTGCGGGTGACGCTGCAGACCTTCGTGCCGGGCGCCGCGCCTTTTGCGCTCCTCTATCCCTTCGGGCTGATCGCCACCCTGCTGTCGAGCTGGCGGGCGGGGGTGCTGACCTTCTACGTCGGGCTGCTCGGCGCCTGGTATCTGGTGCTGCCGCCGGAGGGCTTCGCCGTCGAGACGTCCACGGACGCCGCGCGGCTGGTCATCAACGCCTGCTCGGGCGCGGCGACGCTGGCGATCGCCCAGATGTTCCGCGACTCCGCCCACCGCGCCGCCCATGAGCGCGTCGGCAAGCTGGAGGAGCGCGAGTTGCTGCTCCGAGAGTTGAACCACCGCGTCACCAACAACTTCGCCATGGTCGCGAGCCTGCTGCAGATGCAGGCCACGCGCGCCACCGACGATGGGGTGAAGGCCGCGCTCGGCAACGCCATCAACCGGGTGATGAGCATCTCGCAGGCGCACCGCAACCTCTATGCGGCCGAGAAGGCGGTGGGGGAGGTGGATATGTCCGCCTACCTCGACGAGCTGTGCCGCAATCTGGCCGAGGCGCTGTTCCTGGGGGACATCGTGGCGCTGGAGTGCCGGGCGGTCTCGGCCTCGATGGACCGCGACCGGGCCGTGGCCATCGGGCTGGTGGTCAACGAGCTCGTCACCAACGCCGCCAAGCACGCCTTCACCGACGGCTCGGGCGGCACGATCCGCGTCGCGTTCCAGCCGCACGGGCAGGGCTGGCGGCTGACCGTGGCCGACGACGGCCAGGGCCTGCCGTCCGACTTCACCCGGCGGCGCGGGGGGCTCGGGCGGGGGCTGGTCGAGGCCTTCGCGCGGCAGGCGGGCGGCACGCTGTCGATCGCCGAGGGGCCGGGCGCGGTCTTCGTCCTCGATCTGAAGTCCTGAGGGGCTGACTCCGGAGCCCCGGTGCCGTAAGCCCTCCGGCACATCCGAGGGAGGCCGCCGTGGCGCTCGACGCCGAAACCCGTGACCAGCTGATCGACACCGTCCGACGCTTCGTGGCCGAACGCCTGCGGCCCATCGAGGCGCAGGTGGCCGAGAACAACGAGGTGCCGCAGCCGGTCGTTCAGGAGATGCGCGACCTTGGCCTGTTCGGCCTGTCGATCCCCGAGGAATACGGCGGTCTCGACCTCTCCATGGAAGACGAGTGCCTGGTGGTCTTCGAGATCGGCAAGGCGAGCCCGGCCTTTCGCTCGGAGTTCGGCACCAACGTCGGCATCGGCAGCCAGGGGCTGGTCATGTTCGGCACCGATGAGCAGAAGGCCAAGTACCTGCCCGGCATCGCGTCCGGCGAGATCGTCACCTCCTTCGCCCTGACCGAACCGGAAGCCGGCTCCGACAGCGCCTCGGTGCAGACCAGGGCGCGGCGCGAGGGCGACCATTACGTCCTCGACGGGACCAAGCGCTACATCACCAACGCCGGCAAGGCGGGGCTCTTCACCGTGATGGCCCGGACCGATCCGGACAAGAAGGGCGGGGCAGGGGTCAGCGCGTTCCTGGTGCCGGGCGACTCGCCGGGACTCACGGTCGGCAAGCCCGAGAAGAAGATGGGCCAGCACGGCGCCCAGATTCACGATGTCATTTTCGACGGCGTGAAGGTCCCCGCCGAGAACCGGCTGGGCGAAGAGGGCGAGGGCTTCAAGGTCGCCATGCAGGTGCTCGACAAGGGCCGCTTGCACATCGCCGCCCTCTGCGTGGGTGTGGCCGAGCGACTGATCGCCGATTGCGTGGCCTATGCCGCCGAGCGCAAGCAGTTCGGCCAGCCCATCGCCAGCTTCCAGCTCATCCAGGCGATGATCGCCGATTCCAAGACCGAGGCGCTGGCGGCGCGGGCGCTGGTGCTGGAGTCGGCGCGCAAGCGGGACGACGGCCAAAATATCGTGCTCGAAGCGGCGGCCGCGAAGCTGTTTGCGTCCGAAATGGTGGGCCGCGTGGCCGACCGCGCGGTGCAGATTTTCGGGGGCGCCGGTTATGTCTCCGACCACGGGATCGAAAGGCTCTACCGCGACGTTCGTATCTTCCGGATTTACGAGGGTACGAGCCAGGTCCAGCAGCTGGTGGTCGCGCGCGAGACCATCCGGCGCGGCGGCTGACGCGGGTCCAACCGGGGCTGTTGGGGTTGCTCCCGTCCTTCGGCCCGTCTAGGCAGTGGGTAGCTATGCAGGCGAGTCACGGGCCGCGCCAGACGGCCCTGGGCGCCAAAATGAGTGCAAGGAGGCGCCGGCATGGGCGGTGTGGTGGGAATCCCGGGGCTAGATAACGCGCCCACGAAACATCAGCGGCTGATCGACTGGGTGCGCGATATCGCCGCCCTGACCAAGCCCGATAGCGTCCACTGGTGCGACGGCTCCGACGAGGAGTGGGAGGCCCTGACGCAGCGGCTTATCGAGGCCGGCACGCTCAAACGGCTGAACCCCGAAAAACGTCCCAACTCCTTCTACGCCTGCTCAGACCCCAAGGACGTCGCCCGCGTCGAGAGCCGCACCTTCATCTGCTCCGAGCAGGAAGTGGACGCCGGCCCGACCAACAACTGGATGGACCCGCAGGCGATGCGGGATACGCTCAACCCCCTGTTCGACGGCGCCATGCGCGGGCGGACCATGTATGTGGTGCCCTTCTGCATGGGCCCGCTCGGCTCGAAGATCTCCGCCCTCGGCGTCGAGATCACCGACAGCGCCTATGTGGCCATCTCGATGCGGGTGATGACCCGCATGGGTAAGGGCGCGCTGGAGATGCTGGGCGAGGACGGCTTCTTCGTGCCGGCGGTGCATACGCTGGGCGCCCCGCTGGCGCCGGGCCAGGCCGACGTGCCGTGGCCCTGTAACGAAGAGAAGTACATCGTCCACTTCCCCGAGAGCCGCGAGATCTGGTCCTACGGCTCGGGCTACGGCGGCAACGCCCTCCTCGGCAAGAAATGCTACGCCCTGCGCATCGCCTCGGTCATGGCGCGCGATGAGGGCTGGCTCGCCGAGCACATGCTGATCCTCAAGCTGACCTCGCCGCAGGGCGCGGTCCGCTACATCGCCGCCGCCTTCCCGAGCGCCTGCGGCAAGACCAACCTCGCCATGCTGCAGCCCACCATCCAGGGCTGGAAGGCCGAGACCATCGGCGACGACATCTGCTGGATGCGGTTCGGCGAGGACGGGCGGCTCTACGCCATCAACCCGGAAGCGGGCTTCTTCGGCGTCGCGCCCGGCACCGGCGAGAAGACCAACAAGAACGCCATCTCCGCCCTGCACGCCAACTGCGTTTTCACCAACGTCGCGCTGACCGACGATGGCGACGTGTGGTGGGAGGGTCTGACCGACGAGGCGCCGGCCCACCTGACCGACTGGAAGGGCCGCGACTGGACGCCGGACTCCAACGAACCGGCCGCCCACCCCAACGCCCGCTTCACCGTGCCGGCCGATCAGTGCCCGGTCGTGGCGAGCGAGTGGGACGATCCCAAGGGCGTGCCGATCAGCGCCATCCTGTTCGGCGGTCGCCGGGCCAGCGCCGTGCCGCTGGTCACCGAAGCCTTCGACTGGAAGCACGGCGTGTTCCTGGCCGCCAACGTCGCCTCCGAAGGCACCGCCGCGGCCGAGAACAAGGTCGGCGAGCTGCGCCGCGATCCCTTCGCCATGCTGCCCTTCTGCGGCTACAACATGGGCGACTATTTCGGCCACTGGCTGGACATCGGCGAGAACGCCCAGGACCCCAGCCGCCTGCCGCGCATCTACTTCGTCAACTGGTTCCGCAAGGACGAGAACGGCAAGTTCGTCTGGCCGGGCTTCGGCGAGAACAGCCGCGTGCTGAAGTGGATCGTCGAGCGGCTGGACGGCAAGGCCGACGCCAGGCCCACGCCGATCGGCAACCTGCCGACCCCGGCCTCTCTGGACACCTCCGGCCTCAGCCTGTCGGACAAGGCGCTGGAGCTGCTGCTGACCGTCGATCCCGAAGTGTGGACCGAAGAAGCCTCGCTGATTCCCGCCTTCTACGAGCGATTCGGCGATCATCTGCCGCGCGCGCTGTGGGACCAGTACGAGGCCCTGCTCGAACGGCTGGGCCAACCGGGCCAGGGTGCCGGTTCGCAAGCATCCAGGGTTGCTGAAAAAGTAGCCAGCACCGCCTGAACTCGTCTCTGCCGAAACTATACGCGCAGGGCGAGTATTCCGCGCGATAAATGCCTGCATTTTGCACAACTTGAGCCGTCCGGCGCTCTTGACATTGATGTCAATGTCAGTTGCTATCGATGCAGCCGCGGGCGTAACGCCGTCATCGCGGTCAAGGGGTAGGAACGCTTCGACGAGCTTTGGCCGCAGGTCGGCCGCGCTCGACGCGCAGGAAGGTTCAGCCGCTGGGGGGTGGCTGTTTTTTCCAGTGTCGGCCAAGGCCGGACTTCGTCGAACGGTCCTACTTCGTCCACGGCGGCCCACGCCATGGATATCGGTCTTCCGGCCAATCCGGGGGACCTGCCGCGACGGTTGGGGGACCATAGCGGCGCGACGGCAGTCCGTATCTTTCGGGGGAAGGATGCGGACGAGACCTCCGGGCCGACCCTCTCTCGGCCCCGATCTTTGAGGCGGCGGAGCAATCCGCCGCCTCATCTTCTTTCAGGCCAGCACCTTGACGATCGCGCCGGTCAGCCGCGCCAGTTCCTCGTCGGAAACGACGAAGGCCGGCGTCAGGTAGACGACCTTGCCCATCGGCCGGATCCACACGCCGTTCTCGGCGAACCGGGCGCAAAGCCCGCCCGCATCGACCGGCTCGGAAAACTCCACGACCCCGATGGCCCCGAAGGTCCGGACATCGACGACGCCCGGCGCGCCACGGCAGGGTTCGAGCCCCTCCGCGAGCCCCCGCGAGATGCGCTCGACATTGGCCTTCCAGCCGCCGTCCTCGAACAGGTCGAGCGAGGCGTTGGCCGCCGCGCAGGCGAGCGGATTGGCCATGTAGGTCGGCCCGTGCATCAACGCCGCGCCCGGATCGTCCGACCAGAAGGCGTCGAACACGGCGTCCGAGGCAATTGCCGCCGAAAGCGGCAATGTGCCGCCGGTCAGGGCCTTGGACAGGGTGACGATGTCGGGCTCGATCCCGGCCTGCTGCATGGCGAACAACGTCCCGGTGCGCCCGAAGCCCGTAAAGATCTCGTCGAAGATCAGCAGCACGCCATGCTTGTCGGCCGCCCGCCGCAGCTCGCGCAGCACGTCCGGCGAATGGAACAGCATCCCGCCCGCGCCCTGCACCCGCGGCTCGACCAGGATGGCGGCGACCTCATGGGCATGCTTCGCCAGCGCGGCGTCGAGCGCGGCGGTGGTCGCCTCGTCGATGGGCAGGTCGGCGATGATCTGGTCCGGCATCACGCCCGCGAACAGGCTGTGCATCCCTTCCTCGGGGTCGCAGACGGTCATCGTCGCCAGCGTGTCGCCGTGGTAGCCGCCCTTGAACGCCAGGAACTTCGTGCGGCCCGAAACGCCCCGGTTGATGTGGAACTGCAGGGCCATCTTCATGGCGATCTCGACGGCGACCGAGCCCGACTCGGCGAAGAAGACGCGGTTCAGATCGCCGGGCAGAAGACTGGCGAGACGGCCCGCCAGTCTGTAAGCGGGCTCGTGCGCAAGCCCGCCGAACATCATGTGCGGCGCGCGCGCCAGCTGTTCGCGCACCGCCGCGGCGATATGGGGATGATTGTAGCCATGACAGGCCGTCCACCAGGACGCGATCCCGTCGATCAGTTCCCGCCCGTCCTCCAGGATGAGGCGCGCGCCCTCCGTCCGCGCCACCAGCAGGGGCGGGCGCGCCGTCTTCATCTGGCAGTAGGGGCGCCAGACGTGCGGCGCGCCGGCGGAAAACCAGTCCGGGTCGGTCATGGCCGCGTTGGTAGGCGCAGCCATGGATAGCCTGCAAGCCTTTGCCCGCGCCAAGATCGCCGATCTGGAGGCGCAAAACCTGATGCGCCGCCTGCATCCCACCCGCCGCGACGCCGCCGCGGTGGTCGAGCGGGACGGGCGCCGCTTCGTCTCCTTCTCCTGCAACGACTACCTGGGCCTGTCGCAGCATCCGGCGGTGAAGGCCGCCGCCTCGGTCGCGCTGGAGACCTACGGGACCGGCGGCGGGGCTTCGCGGCTGGTGACCGGCGACCATCCGCTGCTCTCGGACCTCGAGGCGCGGCTGGCGGCCTTCAAGGGGACGGAAGCGGCCTGCGTGTTCGGCTCCGGCTACCTCGCCAACACCGGCGTCATTCCGACCTTCGCGGGGCCGGATAGCCTCGTGCTGGTCGACGAGTTGTCCCACGGCTGCATCTGGGCGGGCGCGAAGCTGACCGGCGGGACGGTGATCGGCTACCGCCACAACGACGCCGCCCACGCCCGCGAGCTGCTGGAGGCCCACCGCAAGGACGCCGACCGCGCCATCGTCGCCACCGACGGGGTCTTTTCGATGGACGGCGACATCGCCCCGCTGGGCGAGCTGTCCGACCTCTGCGCCGACCACGACGCCTGGCTGCTCAGCGACGACGCCCACGGGGTCGGCGTGGTGGGCGAGGGCCGGGGCTCGGCGGCGCTGTTCCCGGACGCCGACATCCCGCTGCAGATCGGCACCCTGTCGAAGGCGCTGGGCGGCTACGGCGGCTATCTGGCCGCCTCGCGCGAAGTGGTCGACCTGGTGAAGACCCGGGCGCGGACGCTGGTCTATTCGACCTCGCTGCCGCCCGCGACCGCGGCGGGGGCGCTGGCCGCCCTCGACATCGTCGCCAGCGACCCGGAGCTTTGCGCCCGGCCTCTGGCCCAGGCCCGGCGCTTCACCCGCGCCCTGAACCTGCCCGAGGCGACCAGCGCCATCGTCCCCATCGTCATCGGCGAGGCCGCCGCGGCGCTGGAGGCCCAGGCGAAGCTGGAGGCCGAGGGCTTCCTGGTCACCGCCATCCGCCCGCCGACGGTGCCCGACGGCACGGCGCGCCTGCGGGTCGCCTTCCACGCCGCCCATGCGGACGAGGACGTCGATCGCCTCGCCGCCCTGATCGGAGCTCTGCCATGCCGGCGCTGATCGTGGCCGGGGTCGGCACCGACATCGGCAAGACCTGGGTCGCCGCCTCGCTGATCCGGGCGCTGCGGGCGTCCGGCGCGGTGGTGGACGCCTTCAAGCCGGTGATCAGCGGCTTCGACCCCGCTACGGCCGCGACCAGCGACGCGGGCCAGCTGTTGGCCGCGCTGGGACGGCCGATCACGGCCGAGACGGTCGAGGCCATCTCCCCCTTCCGCTAC
>DASVBC010000011.1:0-66637 GCA_036376035.1 Caulobacteraceae bacterium
CCCCGCCGAGATGCGGGAGATCTTCGCCGGTGACAAGGGCCTGTTCCGCGGCTCCATGAAGGGCCGCACCATGTACGTGGTGCCCTTCTGCATGGGCCCGCTGGGCTCGCCGCTGTCCGCGATCGGCGTCGAGATCACCGATAGCCCCTACGTCGTTGCCTCGATGCGGATCATGACGCGCATGGGCAGCGAAGCGCTCGCAGCGCTCGGCGAGGACGGCGCTTTCGTGCCCGGGATCCACTCGGTCGGCGCGCCGCTGGAACCCGGCGAAGAAGACGTCCCGTGGCCCTGCAACGACACCAAGTACATCGTGCAGTACCCGGAGACGCGCGAGATCTGGTCCTACGGCTCCGGCTACGGCGGCAACGCGCTCCTCGGCAAGAAATGCTACGCGCTCCGCATCGCCTCAGTCATGGCGCGCGACGAAGGCTGGCTCGCCGAGCACATGCTGATCCTCAAGCTGACCTCGCCGCAGGGCCAGTCCCGCTATATCGCCGCGGCCTTCCCCAGCGCCTGCGGCAAGACCAACCTGGCCATGCTGCAGCCGACCATCCCCGGCTGGAAGGCCGAGACGGTCGGCGACGACATCTGCTGGATGCGGTTCGGCGAGGACGGACGTCTCTACGCCATCAATCCGGAGGCGGGCTTCTTCGGCGTCGCGCCGGGCACCGGCCAGAAGACCAACAAGAACGCCATCGCCACCCTCTACGCCAACTGCGTGTTCACCAACGTCGCGCTGACCGACGACGGCGACGTGTGGTGGGAGGGCCTGACCGACGAGCCGCCCGCCCACCTGACCGACTGGAAGGGCCGCGACTGGACGCCTGATTCGCCCGAACCGGCCGCCCACCCGAACGCCCGCTTCACCGCGCCGGCCGGCCAGTGCCCGGTGATCGCGCCCGAGTGGGACGATCCGAAGGGCGTGCCGATCTCGGCCATCCTGTTCGGCGGCCGCCGGGCCTCGGCCCAGCCGCTGGTCACCGAGGCTTTCGATTGGGCGCACGGGGTGTTCCTGGCCTCCAACACCGCCTCCGAAGGCACCGCCGCGGCCGAGAACAAGGTCGGCGAGCTGCGCCGCGATCCCTTCGCCATGCTGCCGTTCTGCGGCTACAACATGGGCGACTATTTCGGCCACTGGCTCGATATCGGCGACAACGTCGAGGACCCGACCAAGCTGCCGCGCATCTACTTCGTCAACTGGTTCCGCAAGGACGAGAACGGCAAGTTCGTCTGGCCGGGCTTTGGCGACAACAGCCGCGTGCTGAAGTGGATTGTCGAGCGCCTGGACGGCAAGGCCGACGCCCGCCCCACGCCCATCGGCAACCTGCCGACCGCCGATTCGCTCGACACCAGCGGCCTGTCCCTGACCGACAAGCAGCTCGACCTGCTGCTCAGCGTCGATGGCGAGGTGTGGAAGGAAGAGGCTTCGCTGATTCCCGCCTTCTACGAGCGATTCGGCGCGCGCCTCCCGCAGGGGCTGTGGGATCAGTACGACGCGCTGCTGGAGCGGCTGGGAGAGACGCCGGCCAAGCGGCCCGCAGCGTCCGCCGCGCCGCGCGCCACGGTCGCCGCTTCGGCCTGATCCGGCTCATTGTGGTTATCACGGGAAGGTGACGGCGCAGCTGGGCGTCACCTCTCTTTTTTCCACAAAAACGGTTTCCGGTTCCTCTTGACATTGATGTCAATGTCAGTTGCTATCGTGCTTAGCCACGGGGCGATCTTCACCGTGGTCAAGGGGTAGGGACGCTACGACGAACTCGGCCGAGGCAGGCCGCGCTTCGAAGCGCAGGAAGGATCAGCCGCTGGGGGGTGGCTTTTCCAATTTCCAGCGCCGGCCGATGCCGGGTTTCGTCGCACGTTCCTACCCTCCCTCCAGGGCGGTCCACGCCGTGGAATTCGGGGGCTGGCCAATCCAGTCTCTTGCCGCAAAGGTTGGGGGACCTGAGCGGGACTACGGGGTTTCCGCCCTTCGGGGGAACGGCGGAAGTTCAACCCCAAAAGAGTCGACCCTCTCTCGACTCAACATATTGAGGCGGCGGAGCAATCCGCCGCCTCATTTTCTTTGGCCAAGCACCGTTCGCACAGCGCCGGTCAGCCGCGCGAGGTCATCGTCGCCGATGACGAAGGCCGGGGTGAGATAGACCACCTTGCCCATCGGCCGGATCCAGACGCCCTCATCGACGAACCGGGCGCACAGCTCGCCCGCGTCCACCGCCGTCTCGAACTCCACGACACCGATGGCGCCGAGCGTTCGCACGTCGGTGACGCCCGGCAGCGCGCGGCACGGCTCCAGGCCATCGCGCAGGCCATCGGAGACGCGCTGCACGTTGGCTTGCCAGCGCCCGTCCTCGAAGAGATCGAGCGAGGCGTTGGCGGCGGCGCAGGCCAGGGGGTTGGCCATGTAGGTCGGCCCGTGCATCAGCGCCGCCCCCGGGTCGTCCGACCAGAAGGCCTCGAAGACGCGGGTCGAGGCGATGGCCGCCGACAGCGGCAAGGTCCCGCCGGTCAGCGCCTTCGACAGGGTGACGATGTCCGGCTCCACCCCCGCCTGCTCCATGGCGAAGAGCGAGCCGGTGCGGCCAAAGCCGGTGAAGATCTCGTCGAAGATCAGCAGCAGCCCGTGCTTGTCCGCCAGCCGCCGCAGGGTGCGCAGGACCTGCGGGTCATGGAACAGCATCCCGCCCGCGCCCTGCACCAGCGGCTCGACCAGGATGGCGGCGGCTTCGTTCGCGCGGGCCGCCAGCAGCCTGTCGAACGCGGCTTCCGAGGCCTCGTCCACCGGCAGGTCGGCGATGATCTGGTCCGGCATCACCCCGGCGAAGAGGCTGTGCATGCCTTCCTCCGGATCGCACACCGTCATCGTGGCCAGGGTGTCGCCGTGATAGCCGCCGCGGAAGGCGACGAACTTCGTGCGGCCGTGGACGCCGCGGTTGATCTGGAACTGCAGCGCCATCTTCATGGCGATCTCGACCGCCACCGATCCGCTTTCGGCGAAGAAGACGCGGTCAAGATCGCCGGGCAGAAGGCTGGCAAGGCGGGCCGCAAGCCGGTAAGCGGGCTCGTGCGCGAGGCCGCCGAACATCACATGGGGCGCAAGCTCCAGCTGGCGACGCACGGCGGCGGCGATATGGGGGTGATTGTAGCCATGGCAGGCGGTCCACCAGGAGGCGATGCCGTCCACCAGCTCCCGCCCGTCCTCCAGCACGATGCGCGCGCCGTGGGTGCGCGCCACGGGCAGCGGCGGCCGCGCCGTCTTCATCTGGCAATAGGGACGCCACACATGGTCCGTCCCCGCCTTGAGCCAATCGGTCATGGCCGCTCTCGTAGGCTTTGCCGTGGATAGCCTGCAAGCCT
This sequence comes from Caulobacteraceae bacterium, assembly GCA_036376035.1. Classification (GTDB taxonomy): domain Bacteria; phylum Pseudomonadota; class Alphaproteobacteria; order Caulobacterales; family Caulobacteraceae; genus Caulobacter. The sequence goes on from DASVBC010000011.1 coordinate 3,355, forward strand.
TCGCCGAGCGAAAGATCGCGGCGCTGGAGGAAGAGACCCTGATGCGCCGCCTCTCGCCCACGGCGCGGGAGGCGGGCGCGCGGCTGGAGCGTGGCGGGCGGCGGCTCGTCTCCTTCTCCTGCAACGACTACCTCGGCCTCTCGCACCACCCGGCGGTCAAGGCCGCGGCGGCGGAGGCGCTGGAGCGGTACGGCGCGGGCGGCGGCGCCTCGCGGCTGGTGACGGGCGACCACCCGCTGCTGGGCGAGCTTGAGGCGCGGCTGGCGGCGTTCAAGGGGACGGAGACGGCCTGCGTGTTCGGCTCGGGGTACCTCGCCAACACCGGCGTCATCCCGACGTTCGCGGGCAAGGACAGCCTGGTGCTGGTGGACGAGCTGGCTCACGGCTGCATCTGGGCGGGCGCGCGGCTGACCGGCGGCAAGGTGCTGGGCTTTCGGCACAACGACCCGGCGCATGTGGCGGAGCTGCTGGCGGCGCACCGGGGCGGGGCGGACCGCGCCATCGTCGCCACCGACGGCGTCTTCTCCATGGACGGTGACATCGCTCCGCTCGGTGAGCTTTCGGTGGTTTGCGAGGCGCATGACGCCTGGCTGCTCAGCGACGACGCGCACGGGGTTGGCGTGGTGGGCGAGGGCAGGGGCTCGGCGGCGCTGTTTGCGGACGCCCGTATTCCGCTGCAGATCGGGACGCTGTCCAAGGCGCTGGGCGGCTACGGCGGCTATCTGGCCGCGTCGAAGGCGGTGGTCGACCTGGTCAAGACCCGCGCGCGAACCTTCGTCTATTCCACCGCCCTGCCGCCGGCGAGCGCCGCCGCCGCCATCGCCGCGCTGGAGATCGTCGAGGCTGACTCCGGCCTCTGCGCCCGCCCGCTCGAGAAGGCCCGCCGCTTCACCCGCGCGCTGAACCTGCCGCGGGCGCAGAGCGCCATTGTGCCGGTGATCATCGGTGACGCCGCCGCCGCCGTGGCCGCGCAGGCGGCGCTGGAGGACGAGGGCTACCTTGTCGCCGCCATCCGTCCCCCCACGGTCCCCGCCGGCACGGCGCGACTGCGCGTCACCTTCTGCGCCGACCACGAGGACGCCGATGTCGATCGCCTCGCCGCCCTGATCGGGAGCCTGCCATGCCCTGCATAGTCGTCACCGGCGTCGGCACCGACATCGGCAAGACCTACGTCACCGCCGCCGTCATACGGGCGCTGCGCGAGCGCGGCCATCCGGTTTCCGCCTTCAAGCCGGTGCTGAGCGGCTTCGACTACGAGAGCCCGGCGGGGAGTGACGCGGCCGTGCTGCTGGAGGCGCTGGGCGAGCCGGTCACCGCCGAAAGCGTCGAGGCCATCAGCCCCTTCCGCTACGCCGCCCCCATGTCGCCGCCGCTGGCCGCCGCGCGCGAGGGCAAGTCGCTGAGCTTCGCCGAGGTCGCCGGCGCCTGCCGCGAGCGCATGGCCGACGCGGGCCGCGCCCTGTTGCTGATCGAAGGCGCGGGCGGGGTGATGAGCCCGCTCAGCGACGGCGCCACCGTGCTGGACCTGATCGAGGCGCTCGGGGCGCCCGCGCTGCTGGTCACCGGGACGTATCTTGGCGCCATCAGCCACACCCTGACCGCCGTGGAGGTCATGCGCCGCCGGGGCGTCACCATCCGCGCCGTGGCCGTCAGCGAAAGCCTCGACCCCGGCTCAACGACCGAAGAGCTGCATGAGAGCCTGCGGGTGCTGGCCGGCGGCGTGCCGGTGGTGGACGTGGCGCGCGGCGGCGAGGTGGGGGATGAACTGCTGCGGCTTCTCTTTTGAACCCTCCTCCCTCGATGGGAGGAGGGCAGGGTGGAGGGTGCGGCCGCCGAGATGACGGATTGGCCTCGGTTGGGCTCTGAGCCGAACGGCGCCTGCCTGTCCTTGCCCTGCACTCACCCCCATCCCCGGCCCTTCCCCCATCGAGGGGGAAGGGAGACTAGGCCGCCCGGGCCGTGCCCCACTCGTTCCAGCCGGCGATCTTTGGGGTGCCGGGCAGGTACATGGAATCCAGCCGCTCGAAGCGGAAACCGCCGCGCTCCAGGTTCAGGGCGACGGGACGGGTTAGGTGACAGCCGCCTGCCAGGCGCTTCCACACCGGCTCCACGCGCCGCTGCCACTTGGCCACGCCAAGGTCGGGCGCCAGGCCATGCTCGCAAAACAGCAGCCGCCCGTCGGGCTTGAGCACCCGCCGCGCCTCGCGTAGCGCCGCGATGGGGTCCCGCACCGTGCAGAGGGTGTAGGTGCACACGACTGTGTCGAAACTCCCGGCTTCGAAGGGCAGCGCCTCGGCCGTGCCGTCGCGGACCTCGACGTTCAGCCCCGCCGGGCGTTCGGCGCGCTCGGCCCGCGCGCGCAGCTCGGCCGAGGGATCGACGCCGCTGACGCTCTCGACCTTGGCGGGGTCGTAGAAGGGCAGGTTCAGCCCGCCGCCGATGCCCAGCTCCAGCACCTTGCCGGTGGCCAGCGGCACGACCTTGGCGCGCTGCTTGGCGATCGGCCTGGCCCCGCAGGCGCAGCCGATCAGGCGGGGCATGATGTGGCGGTCGTAGAAGCTGGTCATACGGCGCAGCTTGCGCCCGCGCGGCGCTTTAGTCGATGCCGTAGAGGATGTCGTAGGGGTCGAGTTTGCCCGCCTCGATGTCGCGAATGGGCGTCTCCGGCCAGCCGACGGTCATCTCCGCGCTCGCCCGCCAGGCCTCGACGATGAGGTCGCGCAGCTCGCCCGCCGCCCCGGCCAGGGCCAGCTCCTGGAAGTCGCGGCCCCGCGCGTCGCCGGGGACGAAGTGGCCCTCCTTCTCCAGCTGGTACAGGGTCGGGACCAGGGCCTGCGTCCCGAGCAGGAAGCGGGCGGTGCGGGTCTCGATGGCGCAGTCGCAGACATAGGGCGCCGACACCTTTTCGCGCACCGCCTCGAGCGTCGTGTTCTCCTTCACGAACTGGCCTTCCAGCGGCAGGTGGATGCGCGCGGTCGTGTAACCCTCCGGGTTAGGATAAGGCCCCCAGCCGTTGAAGTGGACGCTGACGTGCAGCGGCTGGCCGGCGTCGCCCACGAAGTGGGCAAAGGCGCCGAGGTCACGGATCAAGAGGCGCTCGCGGCGCTCACGGTCGGCGGTGAACCAGGCCTTGCGCCGGGGATCGGCGGCCAGCCGCTCGGCGGCGGTCAGGGCGCGCCAGTAGGCGAAGTCCTTGGCCAGCTGCTGCCAGCCGTCGACCAGCGAATAGTAGAGGTAGCCCGCCTGCCAGCTGTCGCTGCCCACCGCCCCCAGCGCCTTCTCGTAGGCCGCGCGGGTGGGCGGCATGGCGTCCAGCGCCGGGCCGCCCATGACCAGCCCGGCGTCGTCCACGTCGATGAAGTGGGCCGGGTCGCGGTCGGCGTCGTGGATCTTGCCGGCGCTTTTGGAGCGGTCGGGCTCGCGGGCCAGCTCGCCGATCTCGGCGGCCACGCCCGGCGCGCGCAGGAAGGCGGGGAGGTCGGCGGGCAGGGCCTCGGTCCCCACCACCCCGACGATCCGGTGTCCGGTCGCGCCCCACGCCCACGCCTGCATCGGCGCGGCGGCGAGAACGGCGGCGATGATCCCCCCTAGAAGCCGCATCAGCTGATCCCAAGCGCCCGTTCGACGCGCCCGACCCAGTCCCGAACCTTCGGATAAGCGGCAAGGTCAAAGCCGCCCTCGTGCGCGAGCCGGGTGTAGGCGACACAGGCCACGTCCGCGAGGCTCACCCGTTCGCCGACCAGGAAGGGCGAGGCGGCCAGACCGTCCTCGAGCCGCTGGAGGGCCGCATGGCCGCGCTCGATCAGGCGGGCCTCGACCTCATCAACCGCCTTGCCGAGAAGGGCGACCTGGAAGCGGACCACGGCGATGTAGGGCTCGTGGCTGTACTGCTCCCAGAACAGCCACTCGAACATCCGCGCGCGGTCGTAGGCGCCCGTCGGGATCAGGTCCGAACCTTCGGCCAGATGGACCATGATGGCGTTCGACTGCGCCAGCGGCCGGCCGTCGTCCAGGATCACGGTGGGGACCTGGCCGGCCGGGTTCATGGCCAGGAAGCGCGGCGTTCGGGTGGCGCCGGTCAGAACATCGACGTCCACCCATTCGTGAGCTATTTCAAGATGTTCGGCTACCCACTTCACCTTCAGGCAATTGCCCGAACGCGGATCGCCGTAGATGCGCAGGGTCATGAAGGGGCGGCTTTAATGGGTTGTCAGGCGCGCCAGAGGTAGCCTAAGCAGGTCGCAAGCGACAGCCCCGCCATGGAGGAAGCCCTCAATGCGACGCCTCGCCGGGCCCGTGGGCGCCCTTGCCCTCGCCATCCTCGCATCGCCCGCCTCGGCCCAGACCGCGCCGGCCGCTGACAGCGATCCGCTCGGCGACATGATCGTCAAGGCGCTGTCGATGATGACCCTGCCGGCGGTCCCTGACTGGCGGCTGAAGGCGACGCTGTACCACGCCGGCGCCAAGGGCGTGGGCTCGCTCGACGCGCTGGGCTGCAAGCCGGTCGCCATGCGCACCGCCGCCGTCGATACCCACCAGATTCCCAAGCGCACGGTGCTGTTCATCAAGGAGACGGTGGGCCTGCAGATGCCCGACGGCTCCAAGCACGACGGTTACTGGTACGCCTCCGACACCGGCGGCGCGATCAAGGGCGAGCGCATCGACCTCTACACCGGCAAGGGCAAGGCCTCGATGAAGCCCCTGATGCCGTTCAACCTGTCCAGGCTGAGCGTCACCAAGGTGGGCGTGTTCAAGGGGTGTCCGCCGAAATAAGGCCCGTCCCCCCTCCATGGGGAAGCGAGGCGATCAAATATCCCCACCCACGTTCGTCGGCAGCGATGTCGCGCGGGCGACGTGGATGCCGCATTCGGTTTTGTCCTGGCCGGCCCAGCGGCCGGCGCGGATGTCTCCGCCGTCCTCGACCGGGCTGGTGCAGGGCCAGCAGCCGATGGAGGGGAAGCCTTGCGACACCAGCGGGTGGGCCGGCAGGTCGTGCTCGGCGGCGTAGGCGTCGATGTCGGCCTTGGTCCAGTTGGCCAAGGGGTTGAACTTGATGTGCTTTTCGGTTTCCTCGACGACCTGCAAGCGCAAGCGGTCGCCGCCCTGGAAGCGCTTGCGGCCGGTGATCCAGCCGTCGAAGCCGTCCAGCGCCCGGTCCAGCGGCAGCACCTTGCGGATGTGGCAGCAGGCGTCCACGTCGCGCCGCCACAGGTCGGAATTGGGATCGCCCGTCGCCAGATCCTGGAAGCGCGGGCGAAGGTCGCGCACATCCGTCAGGCCAAGGCGCGCGGCCAGCTGCTTGCGGTAGTCCAGCGTCTGGCCGAACTGCATGCCGGTATCGAGGAACAGCACCGGGATCGAGGGGTCGACCCGCGCCGCCAGATGCAGCAGCACCGCCGACTCCGCGCCGAACGAGGAGACGATGGCGAGCTTGTCGCCGAACTCCTGCCGGGCGCGTCGGATGATCGCCGTGGCGTCGGCCTCGCGCAGTTCCGCGTCCAGCTGGGCGGCGCGGGAGAGGGGGCGTTCTAGCTGGTCGTAGGCCATCCTCATCCCCCGCGCAGCTCATAGGCGGGGACGCGCTCGTCGGTGGCGCGCTGATAGACGTGGCGGTAGCGCGAGCCGGCGCCGGCCCACGCCTCGGGCGTCGACCCGTCGGCCGGGATAAAGGCGTCGAAGCCGCAGCGGAGCATGAAGCCCGCCTGCTCGCGCAGCACATCGCCCACGGCGCGGACTTCGCCAGTGTAGTTGAACCGCTCGCGCAGCAGCCGCGCGGCGCTGTAGTGGCGCCCGTCGCGGAACTTCGGGAACACCAGCGCCACCACCGCGATGCGCGGCAGGTCGTAGGCGAGGTCCTCGACCGCCTCGCCGGCCTCGATGCGCACGCCGACGGGCCGGTTCGCGCCGATCAGCGCGTCGCCCTCGGCCTGGAAGCGGGCCAGCGACAGGATCACCGGCCCCTCGGGGATGGTTTCGTCCTCGTCCAGCACGTCGGTGAAGACGTCCTCGGCCCAGGAGAGGTCGTGGCCGTCGAGCTTAATGAGCTTCGGCATAGACAGCCTCCTTGAAGGGGGCGAGGCCCACGCGGCGGAAGGTGTCGAGGAAGCGTTCCTCGCCGGTACGGTGCTTCAGGTAGGTCTCGACGATGCTCTCGACCGCCTGCGTCACCCGGCCCGCGGGCAGCGCCGGCCCAAGGATCTGGCCAAGCGCGGCGTCCTCGGCGCCGGAGCCGCCCAGGGTGACCTGGTAGAACTCCTCGCCCTTCTTATCGACGCCCAGGATGCCGATGTGGCCGACGTGGTGGTGGCCGCAGGCGTTGATGCAGCCGCTGATCCTGATCTTCAGCTCGCCGATCGCCTCGGCTTCCTCCTCGGAGGCGAACCGCTCGGCGATGTGCTGGGCGACCGGGATCGCCCGCGCGTTCGCCAGCGTGCAGTAGTCGAGGCCGGGGCAGGCGATGATATCGCTGATCAGGCCCATGTTCGGCGTCGCCAGCCCCGCCGCCTTCAGCGCGTCATAGACCGCCGGCAGGTCGTCCAGCTTCACGTGGGGCAGGATCAGGTTCTGCTCGTAATTGATGCGCACCTCGTCCAGCGAGAAGCGCTCGCCAAGGTCGGCGACCAGCTCCATCTGCTCGGAGGTCATGTCGCCGGGCGTCTCGCCGGGGACCTTCAGCGACACGTCGACGATGGCGTAGCCGGGGACCTTATGGGCGTGGACGTTGCGGCGCACGAAGCGGGCGAAGGCCGGATCGCTCTCGCGGCGGGCCTCGAACACCGCCGAGGTCGGCGACGCCACCTCGAACTCGCGGGCGAACTCGGCGCGGATGCGGGCGAGCTCGAGGTCCGGCAGGTCGACGGCTTCCTTGTCGGAAGCTTCCCACTCGGCCTCGACCTGGCGGGCGAACTCTTCGGCGCCGAGCTGTGCGACGAGGATCTTGATGCGCGCCTTCCAGATGTTGTCGCGGCGGCCGTGGCGGTTGTAGACGCGCAAAATGGCCTGCAGGTAGGACAGCAGGTGGCGCGTCGGCAGGAACTCGCGGATCGTCGAGCCGAGATAGGGCGTGCGCCCCAGCCCGCCGCCGACCAGCACCTCAAAGCCCAGCTCACCGTTGCGACCCCGGCGCATGGCCAGGCCAATGTCATAGACCTTGACCGCCGCCCGGTCCTTGGCCGCCGCCGTGACGGCGATCTTGAACTTGCGCGGCAGGAACGAGAATTCCGGGTGGAAGGTCGACCACTGGCGCATGACCTCGGCCCAGATGCGCGGGTCGTCCAGCTCGTCGGCCGTGGCGCCGGCGTGCGGGTCGGCGGTGATGTTGCGGATGTCGTTGCCGCTGGTCTGGATGGCGTGCAGCCCGACCTCGGCCAGCTGGTCGAGGATGTCGGGCACGTCGCGCAGCTTGATCCAGTGCAGCTGCAGGTTCGTGCGCGTGGTGAAGTGGCCGTAGCCCTTGTCGTAGGTGCGGGCGATGTGTGCCAGACGCCGCAGCTTGACGCCATTCAGCGTGCCGTAGGGCACGGCGATGCGCAGCATGTAGGCGTGCAGTTGCAGATAGAGGCCGTTCATCAGCCGCAGCGGCTTGAACTGGTCCTCGGTGATCTCGCCGGCGAGGCGCCGCTGGACCTGCAGCCGGAACTCGGCCGCCCGGTCCTGGACGATCTCCTGGTCGATGGTGTCGTAGCGATACATTCTACTTCCTGCGGATCAGGTTCACGCGGCCGGTGGAGCGGCTGTGGCCGGTGGCGGCCAGCAGCGCCTCGATGGCCGGGCCGCCCTCGGCCTGCTTGCCGTGGTGCGGCAGGTTTGTGGGGCCAAGCGCGCGCAGGCGCTCACGGTAGGAGACGGGGGCAAGGCCGCCGGTCGGCGCCTCCTCCACCTCGATGAAGTAGGGGTCGATCACGACCGTCGGCTGGCCCCTGGCGACGTCGAGTGCGGCTTCGGCGTGGTCGGCGTCATCGTCGAACACCTGCGCCTCGGCGAAGCGCTCGGCCCACTGCCCCTCGTTCCAGAACACGACCTCGCCATCGATCAGGCGGTTGGCTGTGATGACTTTCATTGCACGGCCCTCAACTGCTCGGCCGCGGCCGCAATGGTGCTGGTGTCGGCCAAAGCCATCGCTTCGCCGACCATCAGCAGGGCCGGGCCGGAGAGGCCTTCGGCAGACGCGGCGAGTCCCGCCAGCGTGGTGGCGATCCGCTGTTCGTCGGCGCGGCTGGCGTTGACGACGATGAGGGCGGGCGTCGCGCCGTCGCGCCCCGCGCCGATCAGCCGCTCGGCGATCAGGGCGGCGGTGGTCAGGCCCATGTAGATGACGACGGTCTGGTTGGCCCTGGCGAGCGCCGCCCAGTCCAGGTCCGGCTCGCCATGCGCCGCATGGCCGGTGACGAAGGTGACCGCCTGGGCCGCGCCGCGATGGGTGAGGGGCGCGCCCGCGCCCGCCGAAGCGGCCAGGGCGGCGGTGACGCCCGGGACGACGTGGCAGTCGACGCCCGCCGCGCGGCAGGCTTCCAGCTCCTCGCCGCCGCGTCCGAAGACGAAGGGATCGCCGCCCTTGAGACGGACTACCGTCAGTCCTTCCAGCGCCAGGGCGACCAGCAGCTGGTTGATGTCGTCCTGCGGCAGGGTGTGGCGGCTCTTGCGCTTGGCGACGTTGATCAGCCGCGCGCCGCCGGGCGCCATGGCCAGGATCTCATCGGAGACCAGCCCGTCGTGGACAACCACGTCCGCGCGGGCCAGCGCCTTGACCGCCTTGATGGTCAGAAGGTCCGGATCGCCCGGCCCGGCGCCCACCAGCCATACCGAGCCCGTGGCGCGGGCTTTGCCGTCCAGGACGACGAGGCGGCTGTTGGAGGTTGGGCGGGACATACCGGTTTAGGTTCTCTATAAGCACACGGGCGGGCCGATACAGCGCCGCAGGCTTTCAAACTGGTGAGGGCGGGGCCACTTCGCAACGAAGGACTTCTGCCGGGGGTGTCAGGATTTCTCATGGAACGGGCGAACGAGCATCGGCGCCGCCTGCCGCCGCTGAACGCGCTGCGGGCCTTCGAGGCGGCCGCGCGGCACCTGAACTTCTCCCGGGCGGCCGACGAACTGTCGGTGACGCCGGGCGCGGTGTCCCAGCAGATCCAGAACCTGGAAGATTACGTCGGCGCGGCCCTGTTCAAGCGCACGCCCAAGGGCCTCTTGCTGACCGATGCGGCCCAGACCGCGCTGCCCGCCCTGCGCGAAGCCTTCGATAGATTGGCTGAAGCGGCCTCGCTGCTCACCGCCGCCGTCGATGGCCGGCGCCTGACGCTCACCGCCGCCCCGTCGTTCGCCGCCAAGTGGCTGGTGCCGCGCCTTGGCAAGTTCGAGCAGGCGCACCCGCACGTGGACGTGTGGCTGTCGGCGGGAATGGATATCGTCGACTTCGCCAGCGGCGAGGTGGACCTCGCCATCCGCTACGGCTCGGGCCGCTATCCGGGGCTGGAGGTGGCGCGGCTGCTGTCGGAGACGGTGATCCCCGTCGCCAGCCCCGAACTGCTGGCCAACACGCCGCTCAACGATCCGGCGGACCTCGCCAACCACATCCTGCTGCACGACGGCTCGCCGGACGCGGACGACAGCTGTCCCGACTGGGCCATGTGGCTGGCGGCCCGGGGCATCAAGACCGTCGACGGCAACCGGGGCCCGCGCTTCAACCAGTCCAGCCTGGTGATCGAGGCGGCGGTGAACGGGCGGGGCGTGGCGCTCGCCAAGCAGACGCTGGCCCAGGCGGACATCGACGCCGGCCGGCTGGTGGCGCCATTACAGATCGCCACGGCGGTCGACTTCGCCTATTACGTCGTCCACCCCAAGACCAAGGGACGTCTGCCGCAGGTGAAGGCCTTCGTCTCCTGGATCCAGGCGGAGGCGGCCGCGCACGAGGCCGCGCTCCAGACGATGGACAACGGCGCCGGTATCTAGAGTTTTTCGACTTGCCCAAAGACATGACCGACCGCCCGCGCCCCGCCGACTGCACCTCCATGGCTGATGTGCGCAAGGGCGTGGACGCCATCGACCGCATGCTGGTCGAACTGCTCGTCGAGCGGCAGGGCTACATGGACGCCGCCGCGCGCATCAAGACCGACCGGGGCGTGGTGCGCGATGTCGCCCGCATCGAGGACGTGGTCGCCAAGGTGAAGGCCGCCGCGCGCGAGGCGGGTCTTTCCGAAGCCATCGCCGAGCCGGTCTGGCGCACCCTGATCGACCGTTGCATCGCCTATGAATTCGGCGTCTGGGACCGGCTGCGCGACAAGGCCGACTAAGCGGAACCGGCGCGGGGCGGCTCCGTTAGCCTCCCATGAGCGCCGCGGAAATCATCGAAGAGGTTGAGCTGCCGCGGGAGGCCGAGGCGTTTTACGCCGAGAGCCTGCGCCTGCTGACGCAGTCGGGCATCCCCTTCCTGCTGTCGGGCACCTACGCCCTGACGGCCTATACGGGCATCAACCGGCCGACCAAGGACCTGGACGTCTTCTGCAAGGCCGGCGACTACCCCAAGATCCTCGCCTACTTCCAGGAGCGCGGCTATCGCACCGCCGTCGAGGACGAGCGCTGGATCGCCAAGGTCTACTGCGGCGAGCACTTCTTCGACGTGATCTACAACATGTCGAACGCCACGGTCCCGATCACCAACGACTGGTTCAAGGGCGCGCCGACGATCGAGGTCTTCGGCTGCGAGGCCAAGATCACCCCGCCGACCGAGTTCCTGTGGTCCAAGGTCTTCATCCAGGACCGCTACCGCTTCGACGGCGCCGACGTGAACCACGTCATCCTCAAGAAGCACGACGAGATCGAGTGGGAGCGGCTCTTGTCCTACATGGAGCCGTACTGGGAGGTGCTGTTGAGCCACCTCATCAACTTCCGCTTCGCCTATCCGACGGAGCGCAACTGCGTGCCCAAGTGGCTGATGGAGGAGCTGATCGGGCGCCTGGCGGCCCAGGTCAGCCTGCCGCCCGCCAAGGTGCGGGTCTGCCGGGGACGCCTGTTCAGCCCGCGCGACTACGTGACCGACATCACCGAGTGGGGCTTCGCCGATGTGGTCGGCAAGGGCCTTGAGGAGCGGCATGAGCCCATCAGCCACTGACCGCATCACCCTCGCGGCCGTGGGCGACCTGCATGTCGGCGAGGACGACGAGGGCCGTTACCGCGAGCTGTTCGCCGAGGTCTCCGACAAGGCCGACGTGCTGGCCCTGTGCGGCGACCTGACCAACTTCGGCACGAGCCGCGAGGCCAGGAACCTCGCCAATGACCTGAGATCCTGCGCCATTCCGGTGGTCGGCGTGCTCGGCAACCACGACTTCGAGTGCGACCAGCCCGGCGAGGTGGCCAGGATCCTGCACGGGGCGGGCATGCAGATGCTCGATGGCCAGGCGCTGGAGATCGAGGGCGTCGGCTTCGCCGGCTGCAAGGGCTTTGTCGGCGGCTTTGGGCGCAACATGCTGAGCGCCTTCGGCGAGCCCGAGCTGAAGGCCTTCGTCCAGGCCGCGGTGGACGAGAACCTCAAGCTCGAGACCTCGCTGCAGATGGCGCGGTCGGAGAAGATCGTGGTGGTGCTGCACTTCTCGCCGGTCTGCGAGACGCTGGAGGGCGAGCCGCCGGAGATCTTCCCTTTCCTCGGCTCCTCGCGCCTGGCCGAGACCATTGATCGTTTCCCGGAGGTCTGCGTCGCCCTGCACGGCCACGCTCACCGGGGCTCCCATGAGGGCAAAACCCCGCGCGGCGTTCCGGTTTACAACGTCGCCCAGCCGCTGCTTCGGCAGCAATTTGGCCGCCCGTACGTTCTCCTCGAAGTCTGAAAAGAGGAGGAGCGATCATGCCCGCCAAATCCAAAGCCCAGCAAAAGGCCGCCGGCGCGGCCCTCTCCGCCAAGCGCGGCGACACCAAGAAGAGCTCGCTGAAGGGCGCTTCGAAGGGAATGTACGAGTCGATGAGCGAAAAAGAGCTCGAGGAATTCGCCCACACCAAACGCAAGGGCAAACCCGAGCACGCGAGCGACGCGCGCTCCTAAAACCCTCCTCCCTTCCCCCATTGAGGGGGAAGGGAGTATGCCGGCGCATGGCCATCAAAATCCGCGATATCGACCACGTGGTGCTCCGGGTCTCCGATCCGGAGCGCATGCGCGCGTTCTACTGCGATGTGCTGGGCTGTTCGGTGGCCAAGGTTCAGGCGGCGATCGGGCTGGTGCAGCTGCAGGCCGGGCGTTCGATGATTGACCTCGTCGACGTGAACGGGCCGCTCGGGAAGATGGGCGGCGAGGCGCCGGGCAAGACGGCGCGGAACATGGACCACTTCTGCCTGCGGGTGGAGCCGTTCGACGGCGAGGCGATCCTGAGCTTTCTGAAGGACCACGGCATCGACGGCGGCGAGGTCGTCAGCCGTTTCGGCGCCGAGGGCGATGGGCCCTCGATCTACATCACCGATCCGGAAGGCAATGTGGTCGAACTGAAGGGCCCGCCCTTCTAGGGCTCGCCCCAGAAGCCCGGCGCGGGGCGATATAGCCGGCCGCCCTCGACGCGCACGCCGCCCGCGCGGTCGTTCTTGATCCACCAGGGGCCATCGAGGTCGGCGAAATCGCTGACCCCCGCGATGTGCAGCGCCGGGACGATGGCGAGCGACGAGGCCACCATGCAGCCGGTCATCACCTGGAAGCCGAGCGCGCGGGCGCGGTCGTACATGACCAGCGCCTCGGTCAGGCCGCCTGACTTGTCGAGCTTGATGTTCACCGCCTGGTACTTGCCGATGAGCGCGGCGAGGTCGTCGGCGGTGTGCGCCGCCTCGTCGGCCATGATGGGGACGGCGGGCCGATAGCCGGCCAGCCGCGCATCTTCGGATGCGGGGATAGGCTGCTCCAGAACGTCTATGTGCAGATCGGCCAAATCGGGCTGCAGCGAGTCCAGAAGGTCGAAATCCCAGCCTTCGTTCGGGTCGACGATCAGGCGGGCGTTCGGGGCGGCGTCCACCACGGCCCGGATCTGCGCCCGCGGTTCGCGCGCATCGACCTTCACCTTGATCAGCGGCGCGTCGGCCACGGCGAGCGCGGCGGCGTGCATGGCGTCGGGCGCGTCGAGGCTGACGGTGACGGCGGTGACGATCTCGTCCGGCAGCGGATGGCCGGTGATGTCGGCGACGGAGCGGCCCTCCAGCCGCGCGCGCAGGTCCCACAGCGCCAGGTCAATGGCGTTGCGGGCGGCGCCGGGCGGGAACTCGCCGCCCCCTCGCACCTGCGCCAGCACGCTTTCCACGGTCTCGCCATAGCGGGCGTAGGGCACGGCCTCGCCACGCCCCACAAAGCCGTCCTGTTCGGCCTCGACCACCACCACCTCGGCGGCGGTCTTTACCCCGCGCGAGATGCGGAAGGGGGCGGTCAGCGGCAGGCTCTCGTAGCGGGCGGTCAGGCGCGGCATGCGCCGGCTGTAGCACGCGGCGCGCGCTTGCGCATGTTCTCGATATGTTCTAGTCTCGACTCATGCAGCTGTCGCTCGAATTTGAGGCCGCACCGATCCTGCCGCGACTGCGCGCGCAGCTGCTGACGCTGTTTGGCCCGCAGACGCCCACGCGCCGCCTCGATCCGCTGTCGCAGCTGATCAAGGCGATCCTCAACACCCGCACCTTCGACGCCGTCGCGTGGGCCACCTTCCAGAAATTGCGCGAGGCCTGCCCCGACTGGGACGCGCTCGGCGACATGACGCCGCTCGAGATCGAGGCGCTGATCGCGCCCGTCACCCACGCCGACGCCAAGGCGCGCCAGCTGCCGATCCTGATCCGTGTGCTGCGGGGGCGCCCGCGCGGGCTGGACCTTTCCTTCCTCGCCGAGCACCCGGTGGGCGAGGCCATGCGCTGGCTGCGCGAGCTGCCGGGGGTCGGACCGACCGTGGCCGCCGCGACGCTGAACTTCAGCACCCTGTCGATGCGCGCCTTCGTGATCGACACCCACACCCACCGCGTTCTGCGGCGGTTGGGCGTCGTCGGGCGCAAGAGCGACGCGGCCGAGGCCTACGAGCACATCGCCTCGGCGATTCCGGCGGAATGGGACGCCGCCGACCTCTATGAATTCCACTGGCTGCTGAAGGGTCTGGGCCAGGACACCTGCACCGCCCAGCTGGCCCTGTGCGGCCGCTGCCCGCTCAAATCCCTGTGCCCGCGCGTCGACGTCGCCGTCCGCGCGCCCGTCGTGACGCTTTTTCCGAAAACCTGACTTCCGCTTTTTTGCGCTCGCTCGTCATGGAGCTGGCCGCCTTTACATCGGGCTGAGGGCGGCGTTTGCTCGGCGGTGGCATGACACAGGCGGGGGCGGGTCAGGTTTTCGAGGCCGAGACGGGGGCGCAGGCCAATTCCCGCATCGAGAACCTGTTTCGCGAGCACAACGACACCCTGCTGCGGTTCCTGCGCGCGCGGCTGCACAGCGAGGCCGACGCCCGCGAGGCGGCGCAGGAGGCTTACGTCCGCCTGCTCCAGCTCGATGATCCCGGCCAGCTGTCGTTTCTGCGCGCCTATCTCTTCCGCATCGCCGCCAACGTCGCCACCGACCTGATCCGCCGCCGCGCCGTTCAGGGGCGGGTGCTGGGCGAGGTCGGCTTCTTCGACACCGACGCCCCCGCCACCCAGGAGCGGGGCCTGGCCGCGCGCCAGCAGCTGGCGGCGGTGCAGACCGCGCTGGCCGAGCTGCCCGCTCGCTGCCGCGAAGCCTTCCTCCTCAGCCGCCGCGAGGGCTGGCCCAGCGCCCGCATCGCCGCCCACCTTGGGGTCAGCGACCGCATGGTGCGGCTCTACCTCGCCCGCGCCATCGAGCATCTGGAGGCGGCGCTATGAGCCCCCGCGCCGACAGCAAGGTCGCTATGGAGGCGCGCGAGTGGTTCGTGCGCCTGCTCGACGACGACGTTTCGACCGATGAGCTGGCCCGCTGGCAGGCCTGGCTCGCCCGTTCCCCCGCCCACCGCGCCGCCTTTGACCGCGCCGCCGACGCCTGGGCGCTGGCCGGGGAGGGGGCGGCCGCGCGGCCATCGCCCGCCGAGCTGGCGGCGGATCGGTATGATGGCTCGATCCCGGTGGCGCAAATGCTCCATAAGCCGATCACCCCGGCGAAGGCCGGGGCCCAGATCCCAGGCTCAGAGGCCGGCTGGATCAGGCTAGCGAGACCTGGAGCCCTCCTTAGCGCTTTTCCATCTGGGTCCCGGCCGGAGTTCATCCTCGGGTTTGCCTCAGGCAAAGCCCGGGGGCCGGGAAGACGGGGATTGGGATTGATCGCCGCGAGCCTGGCGGTCGCGGTGCTCGGCGGCTCGGCCACGCTGATGACCCTGGCGCCGGCGGGAGAGGCGCAAGCCATCACCACCGCAAGAGCCGAGCACAAGAACGAGGTCCTGGCCGACGGCTCGCGCGTCGAGGTCGGCGCCATGACCGGCGTGCAGGTGCGCCTGACCGAGCGGCGCCGCGAGGTGAAGCTCGACCGCGGCGAGGCCTTCTTCCATGTGGCCGGCGACGGCGAGCGCCCGTTCGTGGTCAAGACGCCGTTCGGCGCCGTGCGGGCCGTCGGCACCGCCTTCAACGTCGATGTCGGCGAGGACCAGCTGTGCATCACCGTGACCGAGGGCGCGGTCATCGTGCAACCGGCGGGCCTGTTCGCCAAGCCCGTGCGCGTCGAGGCCGGCCAGCGCCTGGTCGCCGACGCCGACGGCGTGCAGGTCGCGGCCTCCAACTCCCCCGTCAGCTGGACGCAGGGCCGCCTCGAATACCGGGACGAGCCGTTGCGGGCCGTGATCGAAGACGTCAACCGCTACGCCGAGCACCCGGTGGTGCTGCGCGATCCGGCGGTCGGTGAGCTCGCCTACACCGGCACCGTGCGGCTGGACGCCACCGGCGACTGGGCGCGGGGCCTGCCCGCGGCGTTTCCCGTCGCCGTGGGCGAAGGCGCCGGCGGCGTGACGGTTATTTCTTCGCGGCGGTAAGTATCGATTTCCGCTTTTCCCGCGTGGTTCGTCTTAGCCCCGTCTAGAGCCGCGATGACGCGGTCAGGGGGGAAATAAAATGAAGACCTGGACGAGACTGCTTTTCTGCGCGACCGCGCTCAGCGCCCTTGCCGGACCGGCTCTGGCGGCCAACCTCGACGACACCGTCAGTTTCAGTATTGCGCCCGGAAACCTGGACGATGCGCTGATCGCCCTGTCGAACCAGGCCGATCTGCAGGTCATTTCCGCGTCCAGCGCCGTGCGCGGCAAGAAGACCGCCGGCGTCTCCGGCGAAGCAACGCCGCGCGAGGCGCTGACGCTGCTGCTCAAGGATTCCGGGCTCTCCTACGTGGCGACCAGCCCCACGACCGTGACGGTGTCCGCCGCCCCCCAGTCCGGAAGCGCCGCGGGGGCCGGCGCTGAAGTCGAGGCCCTGATCGTCACGGCGCAGAAGCGCGAAGAAGACATCCAGGACGTCCCGATCGCGATATCCGCCTTTACTCAGGAGGCTCTCGAAGAACAGAAGATCGAAGGCGGCTTCGACCTTTTGAAGGCGATCCCCAACGTCACCTTCTCCAAAAACAATTTCACCAGCTATAATTTCAGCATTCGCGGCGTGGGCACCAAGGCCGTTTCGGCGACGACCGATCCGGGCGTGGCCGTCGCCTTCAACAACACCGCGCTTTTGCAAAACCGCCTGTTTGAGCAAGAATACTTCGACGTCGAGCGCGTCGAGGTCCTGCGCGGGCCGCAGGGCACCCTGTACGGACGGAACGCCACCGCCGGCGTCATCAACGTCATTTCGGCCAAGCCGGACATGAACGACTTCGACGGCTGGGTGAAAGGCGAGGTGGGCAACTACCACTCCAAGCGCCTGTCGGCGATGATCAACATGCCGCTGATCGAGGACAAGCTCGCCCTCCGCTTCGCCGGCTCGCTGACCAACCGGCAGGGGTATGACTACAACGCCCTGACTAAGAACCCCGTAAACGGTCGCGACCTGTGGTCGGCGCGCCTGACGCTGGCCTTCAATCCGACCGACCGCGTCCGAGCCAACCTGATCTGGGAGCGGTTCCAGGAGGACGACAACCGCTCGCGCACCGGCAAGCAACTCTGTCACCGCGACAACGGGCCGACCTCGGTCGGGGGCGTGCCGGTGGCCAGCGGCGCCAACGCACCCTTCGAAGTGGTGATGCGCCCCTCGCTTTTCAGCCAGGGCTGCGAGGCAGGCAATCTCTACGACGACTCCGCTTTCGGCACGCCCAACGGCCTCGCGATCCCCTTCGTGTTCGGCATGATCGGCCTTGGGGCAGGCTGTCCGTCGGGCTGCAATCCGGCCTATCCGCTTGGGTTCGATCCGACCAAGGGGTACCAAGTCACGCTGCTCAATCTGGCTGACCCCTACGCCAACCAGGTCCAGTCGACCGACCTGCGGGTCATCGAGTCGATCCTCGATCCTCGCTATCGCGCCAGCGCGGACATCGTCGAGCTGAACTTCGATTTCGACTTGACCGATGAACTGACCTTCACTTCCCAGACAGCCTACAACGAAGATCAGACCTATTCATTCCAGGACTTCAACCGGTTCAATACGCAGCCGATCTTCAACGACACGTCGCCGCTGAATAATTATAACAATACCGTTCCCAGCCCATATCGTAACCTGGCGCCGGGCGGGTTCTTCGACGATCCGCAGCTCGGCCGCAGCAATCGGATGGTCAGCTTCGATATCGCGCAGGCGGAGGGTAAACAGTTCAGCCAGGAGTTTCGGCTGCAGTCGGATTTCGATGCGCCTTTGAACTTCAGCGTCGGGGCGAACTACACCAAGTTCGACTCGCTGGTGGACTACTACATCTTCGCCAACGTGCTGACCGCCTATGCGCTGATGATTCCGTTCAACTACTATCGAGGGAGGCCCGAGGTCTGCGGCCCCGGCAGGGACTGGTTTCTCAGCGGTTACAATCCTGCCGAGATCATCACCGGCGAAGATCCGCTGGCAGTCTGCCCCTACATCGATCCCAACCCGATCGAGAGCATCAACGGGGAGGGCCACAACTACTTCCGAAGCAAGAATCCCTACAAGGTCACCTCGGCGGCGGCCTTCGGCGAACTATACTGGCAGGTCAACGACACCACGAAAATTACGGCCGGCCTGCGCTACACCAAGGACAAGAAGACCTTCATCCCCGTGCCGACCCAGGTCCTTCTGGCGCCCAACTTCCTCGCCGGCGGCACGGTCAATCGCGGCTATCCCGAAGATCCGCCGATTAAGCAGGAATGGGGCGAGTGGACCGGGCGTCTGGGCGTCGACTGGAAGCCGGACCTCGCCTTCACCGACGAGACGATGCTCTATGCCTTCTACTCGCACGGCTACAAGGGCGGCGGTGCCAATCCGCCCAGCCCGGGCTATGGCGATCTCGACGATTTGCGGGCGCAGGAAATTCCCTACGGCTTCTATGAAGGCTTTATCGACGAGCTGCTGAGCTTCCCGCTGCCCACGCCGCTGGTGCCGATCCTTGGCCTCACGGGCGTGGAGTATGAGCGGACTTTCGAGCCGGAATTCGTCGATGCTTTCGAAGTCGGCGCCAAGAATACACTGCTGGACGGGGCGCTGCAGTTCAACGCCGGCGCTTTCCTGTACGACTACAAGGACTACCAGGTCTCGCAGATCCGCGACCGGACGGCGGTCAACGAGAACTTCGACGCCACTATCTGGGGCCTCGAATTCCAGGGCGTCTTCGCGCCGTCGCGCAACCTGCAGGTCATCGGCAATCTCGGCTACCTGGACACCAAGATCGCCGACGGCGAGCAGTCGATCGACATCATGGACCGCACGGCCGGCAATCCCGATTTCATCCTCGCCAAGGCCTGGTTCCAGCTGCCGTCCAACTGCATCGTGCCGGTGGGGGTGGCGGCGAACTACCTCACCAACCGCGAGGGGCTCTACGGCTTCCAGCAACTGTGCCAGGGCGTCGGCGGCCTGATCGGTTCGCTGGACACCCCGCAGATCGATCCGGAGACCGGGACCTACTACGACCCGGCCTACTACGACGGCACGAACGGCACGGTGAACATCCACGGCGGGGCCGGCATCGCCAAGGAGCTGGGCGGCAACGAGTTGCCCAACTCACCGCACTGGACGGTGAATATCGGCGCCCAGTACGGGATGGATTTCCTGACCGACTGGCGGGTGACGGTGCGGGGCGACGCCTACTGGCAGTCCCAATCATGGGCCCGGGTCTATAACTCGGACCCGTATGACAAGCTGCACGGCTGGTACAACGTCAACCTGAGCGTCTGGTTTGAGAAGCCCGATCAGGATCTCAAGATCGAGCTCTACGCCAAGAACCTGCTCGACAAGACGCCGATCACCGACGCGTTCCTGAACTCGGACGATGCGGCGCTGACCACCAACGTCTTCGTCCTTGACCCCCGCCTGATCGGCCTGTCGATCAAAAAGGGCTTCTAAGGTCCGGTCTCGATCCCCTTCGAACCGTACAACTGAAGGCGGCGAGCTCGACCCTCGCCGCCTTTTTCTTTGGCGGCCTCACCGATCGCGATGTCAGGAGAAGTGGTGGGTGCACAAGGATTCGAACCTTGGACCCGCTGATTAAGAGTCAGCTGCTCTACCAACTGAGCTATGCACCCACACTTCCCGGCGTTAAGGACCAAAGCCCTCCGGCGAGGGCGCGGAACATAAGCGAAAAAGCCTGAGAAGCAAGCGTGAGGACGGCGGTGCGGGGCGCAGGTTCCAGAGAGGTCGATTTCAGCGTGCTGGAGGCCTATGCGGCCGGCGACGCGACCTTCATCCGCGAGGTCCTGACCCTGTTCCGCGCCGAGGCGGCCGAGTGGGCGGCAGGCCTCGATCCCGCCGCTGACTGGCGCGCCGTCGTGCACACCATCAAGGGCACCTCACGCACCGTCGGCGCCAACGGTCTTGGCGATCTTTGCGAGCGGGCGGAGGCGCAGGGTGATGGACTGCTGCCCGACGTGCGCGCCGCCTTGCAGGCGGTCCTGGCCGAGATCGCCGACTACCTGGCGCGGCTCGAGGCCTAGTCGGCGGCCTTCTTGCGGCGCCTGGCGTGCTCGGCCTTGGCCGCCTTGTGGACGCGGGCGCGGCGCTGCTGGCGCTGGGCGCGGACGGGATGGGCCTTGTCGCCGCTCTCCTCGATGGCGTCGGCGTTGGCGTCGACCTCTTCGAGCAGGGCCTCCAGTTCCTTGTCGGTCAGCCGCTCGATGCCGATGTAGCGGTTCTCGGCCGCGCTGATACGGATCAGCTCATCCAGCTTGGCTTGCAGGGCGGCATTGTCGCGGTTCTGGGTGTTCTGGATCAGGAACACCATCAGGAAGGTGATGATGGTCGTCGAGGTGTTGATGATCAGCTGCCAGGTATCCGAGAAGTGGAACACCGGCCCCGTCGCGCCCCAGACGGCCACGAAGGCGATGCAGAGCATGAACGACCAGGCCCGGCCGGTCAGGCGCGAGACAGCGTTGGCGAAATCGGTGAAGATCTTCGTCATCGACATAGGGGCTGAACGCTCTCCGCACGCGTTGCGCCCCGGCTGGTGAACGGGTAGCCAACAGCAGAGTTCCGCCCCCCAGGGAGTCGCCCCATGTCCGCACAGATCATCGACGGCAAAGCCTTCGCGGCCGGCTTGCGCGAGCGGGTGACCGCCGAGGTGGCGGCGCTGAAGGGCGAGCATGGCGTGCAGCCGGGGCTGGCCGTCGTGCTGGTGGGCGAGGACCCCGGCAGCCAGGTCTATGTCCGCAACAAGGGCCAGCAGACGGAAGCGGCGGGGATGAAGTCTGTGACCCACCGCCTGCCCGAAAGCACCACGCAGGAGGCGCTGCTGGCGCTGGTGGCGGAGCTGAACACCGACCCCACGATCCACGGCATCCTCGTCCAGTTTCCCGTGCCGGCGCAGATCAGCCAGGCGGCGATCGTGGCGGCGATCTCGCCGGACAAGGATGTCGACGGCCTGCACGTGGTCAACGCCGGGCGGTTGGCGAGCGGGGTTCCGGGGCTCGTCCCCTGCACGCCGCTCGGCTGCATGATGCTGCTGCGCGATGCGCTGGGCGACCTCGCCGGAAAGCGGGCGGTGGTGATCGGCCGCTCCAACCTCGTGGGCAAGCCCATCGCCCAGCTGCTGCTGCAGGCCGACTGCACCGTCACCATCGCCCACTCGCGGACCAGGGACCTGCCTGCGGTGTGCCGCGAGGCCGACATCCTGGTGGCGGCGGTCGGGCGGCCGGACATGGTCAAGGGCGACTGGGTCAAGCCCGGCGCCTGCGTCATCGACGTCGGCATGAACCGCCTGCCGCACCGTGATCCTGAGGCGGCGGCCGCCGGCAAGACGCGGCTGACGGGCGACGTCGATTTCGACGAGTGCAAGGACGTCGCCGGCTGGATCACGCCGGTGCCGGGCGGGGTGGGCCCCATGACCGTCGCCTGCCTCCTCCAGAACACCCTCACCGCCGCGCGGCGGCTGAACGGGCTGGAGGGATGAGCCGTTCTAAACCCTCCTCCCTCGAGGGGAGGAGGGCAGGGTGGAGGGTGTGGCCGCTGAATCGGGGTGATGGGCGCTGGTCGGCTCAGAGCCTCGCGCGTTCTTCCGTAGCCTCACTGCACTCACCCCCATCCCCGGCCCTTCCCCCCTCGAGGGGGAAGGGAGTTGTGCTGGCGCTCCTCCTCGCCGCCTGCTCGCCGGCTCCCAAGGCGCCCACGGCTGAGGAAGCGCAGGCGCTGAAGCCCGCCGACGCGCGGCTGGCCTCGCTGTACGAGGGCGCCTGCAAGGCCTGCCACGCGACGCCGGCCAGCGGGGCGCCGCAGGTGCATGACCACGCCGCCTGGGACCCGCGCTGGAAGCAGGGGGAGGCCGTGCTGCTCGACCACACCATTCAGGGGTTCGGCGCCATGCCCGCGCTGGGCCAGTGCTTCTCTTGCACCCCCGACGATTTCAAGGCCCTGATACGCTTCATGGCGGATCGCGAGGGGCGGTAATGATCTCCAGGCGCAAGGCGCTGCTGGCCGGCGGGGTCGGCGTCGCGGTCGTGGGCGCGGGCGCGGCGGGTGTCGCCGTGGCCAATCGGCAGAAGCCCGAGCCCCCGTCGCCGCCGTCCGTCGACAATCAGGGCCGCCTGCTCTGGCGCAACTGGTCGGGCATCCAGCACGCCTATCCCCAGCAGCGCCTGTCGCCGCAGAGCGAGGCGGAACTGGGCCCGGCCCTCGCGGCCGCGCCCGCGCCCATCCGGCCGGTGGGGGCGGGGCACTCGTTTACTGGCCTGGCGCCGACCTCCGGCACGCTGGTGTCCATCGACGCGCTAAGCGGCATCGCCGGCTGGGACGGCGACCAGGCGATTGTGCGGGCGGGGACGCGGCTGGGGGCGCTGGGGCCTGCGCTGGCGCAGAAGGGCAGGGCGATGCCCAACCTGCCCGACATCAACAAGCAGTCGCTCGCGGGCGCCATTTCGACCGGCACGCATGGTACGGGCTCCAGGCTGACCGCCATCCACGGCGATGTGACCGAGATCGCCCTGATCACGCCGGAGGGCTCTCTGGTCGAATGCGGGCGCGGACGGCGGCCTGAGGTGCTGCAGGCGGCCAAGGTGTCGCTGGGGGCGCTCGGCGTCATCATCGAGGCCAAGCTCCAGACCTATCCCAACAAGCGGCTGCGGCGGCGGGTGTGGGTCGAGCCCTTCGAGGAGGCGCTGGCGCGGTCCGAAGCGCGCTGGGCGCAGCATCGCAACTACGAGTTCTACGCCGTGCCCTTCACGGGGCTCGCGGCCGCCATCACCCACGACGAGACCGACGATCCGGTCCAGCCCCAAGGGGCGACGCAGGACGAGGCCTTCCTCGAGGTGCTGCGCTCGCTGCGCAACCTGCTCGGCTGGTCGGCGCCGATGCGCAAGCGCGCGGCCAGGGCGTTGCTGGCGAGCGCCGAACCCGAGACGGCCGTGGACGAGGGGTGGAAGCTGCTGTCCACCGAGCGGCCCGAGCGGTTCAACGAGATGGAATACCACCTGCCGGTCGAGGCCCAGCTGCCGGCGCTCAAGGAGGTAGTCGAGACCATCGAGCGCGAGCGGCCCGACGTCTTCTTCCCCATCGAGTGCCGCCGGATCGCGGGCGACGACGCCTGGCTGTCGCCGTTCAACGGCGGGCCGCGCGGGTCGGTGGCGGTGCACGCCCACTACAAGGACGACTACGCCTTCCTGCTCGAGCTGATCGAGCCGATCTTCCTGCGCCACGGCGGGCGGCCCCATTGGGGCAAGCTGCACAGCCTGCACGGCCCGCAGCTCGCGGCGCTCTATCCGAACTGGAACGACTTCCTGGAGGTCCGCCGCGAGCTGGACCCCAAGGGACGGATGCTGAACCCCTACCTGACCGGCCTGTTCGGCCTGGCCTAAGGCGTCGAGTTCACCCAGCCGTGGAGCTGGCCCAGCACGTCGGAGACGGCCTGGTCGTAGGCGGCCGTGATGGCGCTGACGCGATTGTCGCTGGCCTGGACCGTCGAGGTGAAGACCCGCTCGCCGACCACCGCGCGGTTGTCGTTGCGGCTGAGCAGGGCGCGAACCTCGACGACCACCTCGGGGATGGCCTTCTCGTACGCGTAGCGGGTCTCGAAGGTGCGCACGTCCAGCTTGAGGACGTAGTCGGCCTTGGCGACCTCTCCCCGGCTCAGCAGGCGCGCGCGGCCCGCCTCGTTCTGGAAGGTGCGATCGACCGCCTCGTCGAACAGCACCTCGGCGGGCGAGACCCAGCGCGAGTCGGCGATATAGGCCGCCTTCCCGTCGGTGATGGTCAGGATGCGGTCGCTGGCGGCGGCTTCCACGAAGTCGATCGGCGTCTTCAGCACCCCAAAGCGGGCCGCGCTGCTCTGGACGGTCTGCGCGGGCTCGGCGCCGAAGCGGTATAGGATCACCGGCTTGCCCTTGCCGAAGATCATCGAGGCGCAGGCGCCCAGGGGCAGCATCAGCGCCACCACCAGCAGGGTTTTCGTCAGGCGCCTCATGGGGCGACCTCCAGTTCCTTGGACGGCGCCTTTTGCAGGGCGCCGCGCGGGCTGCGGTTCAGCTCGTCGATCAGCCGCCGCAGGGACTCCGAGGTCTCCTGCAGGGTGGTGATGGTTGAGGTCAGCTGCGGCAGGCCGTTCTCGGCGAAGTCGCTGGTCGGGCCTTCGAGTTTGGAGATCATCGAGCGGGCGTCCTTGGCCGCGGCGCGGACCTCCTCGGCGGCGTCGGCGGCGTTCTTCATGGTGCGGCGGCCGTCGGTGTCGATCATCTGGTTGGTGTTGGCGGCGAGCTTGGTCACCTCGTTGGCGGCGCCCTCGGCGGCGATCAGGGCGCGCTGGGCGTCGGCGATGATCTGCTTGCGCTCTCGCAGTTCGGCGGTGACGGCCTGCACGTCGCTGAGCGAGGCCGAGAAGGTGCGGATGTTCTGGTCGGACAGGACGAGGTTGATGCGGTCCAGCGCCTCAATGGTGCGCGACAGGACCGTGCCGCCGCCTTCGAGCAGGTCGGAGATGGTCGATCTCTGGCTGAGGATCACGGGGATCTCGTCGGGCGGGGTGGCTTCCTTCAGCATCTTTTTGGAGGGTGTGCCGGCGGTGATCTGGACGTAGTTGACGCCGGTCACCCCCTGCGGCTCCAGCGTCGCGCGGCTGTCGACGCGGACCGGCGCCTCGGAGGTGATGCGGATGCGGGCGATGACGCGGTTCGGATCGCGCTTGTCGAGCGCCAGCTTGGTGACCTCGCCCACCTTGATGCCGTTGAAGTGGACCTCGCCGCCTTCGGACAGGCCGCGCACCGGCTCGGTGAACAGGATGTCGTAGATGTCGTAGTCCTGGTTGAACTGCATCCGCGCCAGCCAGAAGACGAACACCACCAATCCCACGAAGAGGATCAGTGAGGCAAAGCCCACCAGCGCGTAGTTTGCCTGTCGTTCCATTCAGCCCTTCCCCCCGGCGCCGCGGTGCTTGGCCGTTACAGCCGCCCTGCCGCGCGGACCAAGGAAATACTCACGTATCCACGGATGATCCGAACGCTCAAGCTCGGCGACGGGTCCCTCGGCGACGATCTTCTTGTCGGCGATGACCGCGATGCGGTCGGTGATGGCGTACAGACTGTCGAGGTCGTGGGTGATCATGAAAACGGTCAGGTCCAGGCTCTCGGACAGGTCTCGGATCAGTTCGTCGAAGGCCGCCGCGCCGATGGGGTCGAGCCCCGAGGTCGGCTCGTCCAGGAACAGCAATTCGGGATCGAGCGCCAGAGCCCGGGCCAGCGCGGCGCGCTTGATCATGCCGCCCGACAGCTCGGCGGGCTTGAGGGCGCCCGCCTGTATGGGGAGGCCGACGAGGCGGATCTTCAGGTCCGCCAGCTCGCTCTGCTCGGTCTCCGAGATGTCGGTGTGCTCGCGCATCGGGGCCATGATGTTTTCCTTCACCGTCAGGGAGGTGAAGAGGGCGCCGTGCTGGAAGAGCACGCCCCAGCGGCGCTCGATGCCGGTCCACTGGGAGTAGCTGACTTCGGAGACGTCGTGGCCGAACAGGCGGACCTCGCCGCCTTCGGGCTTCTTGAGGCCGATGATGGTGCGCAGCAGGACCGACTTGCCCGAGCCCGATCCGCCGACGACGCCCAGCACTTCGCCGCGGTTCACCGTCAGGTTCAGATGGTCGTGGACGACGCGGTCGCCGAAGGCCGAGACCAGGTCATGGACCTCGATCGGCGGCGCCTCCTTGTCCTCGTGGAGTTCCATGGCGCTCATATGTCGAGCTCCATGTAGATCAGCGCGAAGGCCGCATCGATCAGGATGATGGCGAAGATGGCGTGGACGACGGCGGCGGTGACGCGGCGGCCAAGGCTTTCGACATCGCCCGCAACCTCCATCCCCTGGCGGCAGCCGATGCCGGCGATCACGGCGGCCATGATGGGCGCCTTGGACATGCCGACCCAGAAGTGCGTCGCCCCGACGTTGTCGACGATGCGCTGCAGGAAGAAGCCGGGGGACAGGTCCAGCACCGTCCAGGTGACCAGCAGTCCGCCGATGATGCCGGCGATGTCCGACACGAAGGTGAGCAGGGGGATGGTGACCAAGAGGGCGATGAACCTTGGCAGCACCAGGCCGTCGAAGGGGTCCACGCCCATGACCTGCATGGCGTCGATCTCCTCGTTCATCTTCATCGAGCCGATCTCGGCCGCGAAGGAGGACGCCGAGCGGCCGGCCAGCAGGATGGCGGCGATGAGGATGCCGAACTCGCGCAGCACGGCGATGCCGATCAGCTCGACCGCGAACACCTGCGCCCCGAACTGGCTGAGCATGTTCGCGCCGATCAGACCCACGACGGCGCCGATGAAGAAGGCGGTGGTCGCCACGATGGGCAGGGCGTCGAGCCCGGCGCGCTCGGCCAGCGCCACGATGGAGGGGGTGCGCAGGCGGCGCGGATCGACGATGGCCCGGCCGGCGGTGACCAGCACGCGGCCGGTGAAGCTGACGGTGCGCAGGGTGTCCCAGCCCAGGTCGACGATGCCGCGGCCGATACGCTCGACCAGTTCGTAACCGGCCGAGCGCCGCCGCACGGCCGGCCGCTCCTCGGCGGCGACTTCGGCGACGAGCTTCAGCAGGCGTTTGGTCTCGGGCCGGGCCTTGAGCTCGCCGGCGTTCTGAAGGCGGTCGGCCGAGCGCACGATGGTGTAGGCGCCGTGGGTGTCGCAGCGGCCGATGCAGGTGAGATCGAGGGTAGGGCGCTGTACGCCGCGCAGGGCCTCGGCCAGGCGCGGGCCCGCATCGCCCAGCGTCATCGAGGTCCAGTCGCCGGTCAGGACGGCGGTGTCACCATCCTCTCCCTGCTCAAGACGAAAATCGGCGGCGGCTTCCATGCTTTACGGCGCGTGTCCCCGGCGAGTCAGCCTCTACCCTAGCAGAGGACCGGCCCGGCTCTAACGTTCCAAAGCGCCGCTAGTTTTTAGCGGGGTGTGTCGCACTTGCCGCTAATCCGCCTGCGAGCTATAGACCCGGCCCTTCTCAAGAGATGGATGCGTAGCTCAGCGGGAGAGCACCTCGTTCACACCGAGGGGGTCACAGGTTCAATCCCTGTCGCATCCACCATCCTGCTTCGCCAAGGCTTCGCAGGACGGGTCCTCCTCGCCGCGTAGCCTTCAGACGAGGACGCTGATGCCCTTTCCAGCCACACATCCGGCGTTGTCCCGCGCTCTTGAAGCGCAGGGATATGCCGAGCCGACGCCGGTGCAGGCGGCGGTGCTGGACGCGCCGGCGGACCGCGACCTGCTGGTCTCGGCGCAGACCGGGTCTGGCAAGACGGTGGCGTTCGGACTGGCGGCGGCGGGGCCGCTGCTGGGCGAAGCCGAGCGGTTCGACCGCGCCTATGCGCCGCTGGGGCTCGTCATCGCGCCGACGAGCGAGCTGGCCATGCAGGTCAGCCGGGAGCTCAGCTGGCTCTACGCGGGCGCCAACGCGCGGGTCGTCACCTGTGTGGGCGGTATGGACGCCCGGTCCGAGCAGCGGGCGCTTGGCCAAGGCTCGCACATCGTGGTCGGCACGCCCGGGCGGCTGAAGGACCACCTGGAGCGGGGCAACCTCGACCTGTCGGAGCTGCGCGTCGTCGTGCTCGATGAGGCTGACGAGATGCTCGACCTCGGCTTCCGGGAGGATCTGGAGGAGATCCTCGACTCCACGCCGGCCGAGCGGCGGACGCTGCTGTTCTCCGCGACCCTGGCCAAGGACATCGTCACGCTGGCGCGCCGCTATCAGAAGGACGCGGTGCGGATCGACACCACCCGGCTCAACGAGGCGCACGGCGACATCGAGTACCGGGCGATGCGGATCGCGCCGAACGAGATGGAGAACGCGGTCGTCAATGTGCTGCGCTACTTCGAGGCGCCGGGCGCGCTGGTGTTCTGCGCGACGCGGGAGGCCGTCCGCCACCTCTATGGCGCCCTGCGCGAGCGGGGGTTCGCGGCCGTGGCCTTGTCTGGGGAGCTGTCGCAGAAGGAGCGCAGCGATGCGCTCCAGGCGCTGCGGGACGGGCATGCCCGCGCCTGCGTGGCGACCGACGTGGCCGCGCGGGGGCTCGATCTGCCGGACCTGAACCTCGTCATCCACGCCGAGCTGCCGGTGAACAAGGCGGGGCTGCTGCACCGCTCGGGCCGCACGGGGCGGGCTGGGCGCAAGGGCGTTTCGGTGCTGCTCGTCCCCTACACGCGCCGTCGCAAGGCCGAGCAGCTGCTGGCCTCGGCCGGGATCGAGGCGGAATGGTCCGGCGTCCCCTCGGCCGACATGATCCGGGCGCGGGATCAGGCCCGGCTGCTCAGCGATCCGCTGCTGACCGAGGAGCCTTCGGAAGACGACATCGCGCTGGGCAAGCGTCTTCTGAAGGGCAGCAGTCCCGAGGCGATCGCGGCGGCGCTCGTCCGCCTGCACCGCTCGCGGCTGCCGGCGCCGGAGGAGATGCTGGAGGACGCCCGCGACAGCCGGCCCGACACCAGCCCGCGCCGCGAGCCGCGCCAGTTCGGCGGCGACAGCGACGCGGCCTGGTTCCGTCTGAGCGTGGGCCGGCGCAACAACGCCGATCCGAAATGGCTGATCCCGCTGATCTGCCGCCTCGGCCACGTCACCAAGAAGGAGATCGGCGAAATCCGCATCTTCGATGGCGAAACCAAGTTCGAGATCAGCCGCGAGGCCGAGGCGCGCTTCCGCGAGGCCCTGAAGTCCACAGCCGGCCAAAAGGACGTCCGCGTCGAGCTCTCCACGCCTCCGGGCCCGAAGGAAAAGCGCGCCCATCGCGGCCCGCCGCCAGGCCGCCCGCCCCGCAAGGGCGGCAAACCCAAGCGCCGCGCTAACGGCTGAGCAGGCGCGTGACCTCAGCGGTGAGGTCGCCGAAATGGTCGATCAGCGCGTCAGGGTTCAGGTCGGCGCAAGGGACCTCCGTGTAGCCGAAGGTCACCGCGACCACGGGGATGCCCGCGTTCTTTGCCGTGGAGATGTCCGTTTCGCTGTCACCGACCAGCAGGGCCCGCGAGCGGCGGCCGCCGGAGCGCTCGATGGCGGTCAGGAGGTGGCGCGGATCGGGCTTGGGCGCGGGGGCGGAGTCGGGGCCGACGATGGCTTCGAAATAGCGGGTGAGGTCGAGGGCGCTTAGCAGGGCCTCCGACAGGCGGGTGCGCTTGTTGGTGCAGACCGAGAGGCGGGCGCCAGCCGCCTTCAGGATTTCGAGGGCGTCGACGGCGCCGGGGAAGGGGCGGCTCTCGTCGGCGATGCGGTCCAGGTAGTGGGCGACGAAGCGGTCGGTGAGCGTTTCTGCGCGTAGAGCGTCGAGCGGCCGGCCGGCGGCGGTGAAGCCTTTCACGATGAGGGCCTTGGCGCCGTGGCTGATCATCCTGCGGCCGTCGTCGTAGGGGAGGGGCGGCAGGCCTTCCTGCTCGAGTATCAGGTTCAGCGTGGCGACGAGGTCGGGGGCGGTATCGACGAGAGTGCCGTCGAGATCGAAGGCGATGGCGGCGCCGGTCAGATCGAGGTCATGCATCGCCGTGGCGTTTCGGCTAAACGGGGAGGCGATGCAACGCCTGACTCGGAGCCCTGCATGACATCCCGCGCCGCCGTGATCCTCGCCGCCGGGCAGGGGACGCGCATGAAGTCGCCCGTGCCGAAGGTGCTGCACACGGTCGCCGGCCGCGCCATGCTCGACCACGCCATTGACGCGGCGCAGGCGCTGGGCTGCGAGAAGGTCGTCGTGGTGGTCGGCGCCCATAGTCCCAAGGTGGGTGAGCACGCGAAGAGGCGCGGCGTATCCATCGCCGTGCAGGACCCGCCGCAGGGCACTGGGCATGCCGTCCAGTCGGCGCGGGAGGCGCTCAGCGGGTTCGAGGGCGACGTGGTCGTCACCTACGCCGACGTGCCGCTGCTCACCGCCGACTGCATCGCCTCGCTGTTCGAGTTGCGGCGCGAAGGCGCAGGCGTGGCAGTGCTGGGGTTCGATGCGGCCGATCCGGGCGCCTACGGGCGGCTGATCATCGATCCGCGCCAGGGGCTGCTGCGCATCGTCGAGGCCAAAGACGCCACCGAGGCGGAGCTGAAGGTCACCATCTGCAACTCGGGCGTACTGGCGGCCGATGCGGGGGTGCTTTTCGACCTGCTCTCCGAGGTCACCAACGACAACGCCAAGGGCGAGTACTACCTGACCGACATCATCGGCCTGGCGCGGGCGCGCGGCCTCACGGCGCGGGTCGCCATGGCGCCGGAGGACACGGTGCACGGGGTCAACTCGCAGGCGGAACTCGCCACCGCCGAGCGGCTCTGGCAGCAGCGCCGGCGGGGCGAGCTGATGGCCGAGGGCGTGTCGATGCAGGCGCCCGAGACGGTGTTCCTCGCCTGGGACACCCAGGTGGCGGGCGGCGCGGTGATCGAGCCCAATGTGGTGTTCGGGTCAGGCGTCAGCATCGAGAGCCGCGCCGTGATCCGCGCCTTCAGCCATCTGGAGGGCGCGCATGTGCGCTCCGGCGCGCTGATCGGCCCCTACGCGCGGCTGCGGCCAGGCGCCGACATCGGCGAGGACGCCCACATCGGCAACTTCGTCGAGGTGAAGAAGGTCCGCGTCGGCAAGGGCGCCAAGGCCAACCACCTGTCGTACCTCGGCGATGGCACGGTGGGGGCCAAAGCCAACATCGGGGCCGGGACGATCTTCTGTAACTACGACGGCTTCGACAAGTTTGAGACGCACATCGGGGAGGGGGCGTTCGTCGGGTCGAACAGCTCGCTGGTGGCGCCAGTGAAGATCGGCGACGGCGCCTACACCGGCTCGGGCTCGGTGATCACCAAGGATGTGGCCGCCGATGCGCTGGTCATCGAGCGCAGCGAGCAACTGGAAAAGCCCGGCTGGGCGGCGCGGTTCAGGGCGATGAAGATCGCCAAGAATCGCAAGGCGTGATGTCCCCTTCGCTGGGGTAATCGGGGGTTCTGATGAGCGCGGACGATCAGAAGCAGAAGGCGGGCGCGGCCGCGGCCGAACTCGTCGAGGCCGGCATGGTCGTGGGGCTGGGCACCGGCTCCACGGCGGCGTGGTTTGTGAAAAGCCTGGCGGCGCGGGGGCTGGACGTTCGGGGCGTCCCGACCTCCGAGAAGACCGCCGAGTTGGCGCGGGAACTGGGGATGCAGCTGGCGGCGCTGGACGATGTGAAGCGCATCGATCTGACCGTCGACGGCGCCGACGAGGTGGGTCCCGGACTGTCGCTGATCAAGGGCGGCGGGGCGGCCCTGCTGCGCGAGAAGCTGGTGTGGGAGGCTTCGGACCGCTGCGTCGTCATCGCCGACGCGGCCAAGAAGGTCGATGTGCTGGGCCAGTTCCCGTTGCCGATCGAGGTGGTGCGGTTCGGGCATCCGCACACGGGCCGCAAGCTGGCCGACATCGCCGCCGAGTTCGACCTGCCGCCGCCGCGCATTCGCACGGCCGACCGGGGCATCGTCGTCACCGACGGGGGCAATGTGATCTACGACATGCCGTCAGGGCGTATCACCGATCCCGCCGCCTTGGCGGCGGCGCTGAAGAGCGTCACGGGCGTCGTCGATCACGGCCTTTTCCTCGACCTTGCCGACGAAGCCCTGGTCGGGACGGACGAGGGCGTGGTGCGCCTGACGCCCTGAGGCCCTACATAGCCCTGCAGCTGAACTGAACGGAGCGCCCGATGGCCTACGACTACGACCTCTTCGTCATCGGCGCGGGCTCGGGCGGGGTGCGCGCCGCGCGCGTGGCGGCCATGGCGGGCGCCAAGGTGGCGGTGGCCGAGGAGTTTCGCGTCGGCGGCACCTGTGTGGTCCGCGGCTGCGTACCCAAGAAGTTCATGGTCTATGCTTCTGAGTTCTCTCACCATTTCAAGAGCGCCGAGGGCTATGGCTGGTCGGGCCTGGAAGGCGCCAGCTTCGACTGGAAGACCTTCATCACCGCCAAGGACATCGAGATCGCCCGCCTGTCGGGCATCTACGTCACCAACCTGCAGAACGCCGGCGCCGACCTCGTCCACGCCCGCGCGGTCCTGAAGGACGCCCACACCGTCGAGCTGGTCGGAAAGGACCAGACGGTGACCGCCGACAAGATCCTCATCGCCACGGGCGGGCGGCCGGTGAAGCCGAACATTCCGGGCGCGGAGCTGGGCATCACCTCGGACGAGGCCTTCCACCTGGAGAACCTGCCCAGGTCGATCCTGATCATCGGCGGCGGCTACATCGCTGTGGAATTTGCAGGTATTTTCAACGGTCTGGGCGCGGAAGTTACGCTGCTCTATCGCGGCCCCAACGTCCTGCGCGGCTTCGACGAGGACGTGCGCACCCACCTCGCCGCCGAGATGGAAAAGCGCGGCATCAAGATCGTGCTGGGCGCCGAGCACGAGAAGATCGAAGACACGCCCGAAGGCCTGAAAAGCAGCCTCACCAACGGCATCTGCGTGACGACCGAGCAGGTGATGTTCGCCACCGGCCGCGAGGCCTACGTCGAGGGCCTGGGCCTTGAGAGCGCCGGGGTCGAACTGAACGAGGGCGGGGCGATCAAGGTCGACGACTATTCGAAGACCACCGCCGACAACATCTGGGCCGTCGGCGACGTCACCGACCGCATCAACCTGACGCCGGTGGCGATCCGCGAGGGCCAGGCCTTCGCCGAGACGGTGTTCAAGGACAACCCCAACTTCTTCGACCACGAGGCGGTGGCGACGGCGGTCTTCTCCCAGCCCCCCATCGGCACGGTGGGGCTCACGGAAGCGCAGGCGCGCCACCAGTACGGCAAGATCGACATCTACCGCTCGGTCTTCAGGCCGATGAAGTACACCTTCTTCGGCGGCGAGGAGCGCTGTCTGATGAAGCTGGTGGTCGACGCCGACAGCCAGCGGGTGCTCGGCGTCCACATGGTCGGCCCCGACGCCCCCGAGATCATCCAGATGGCCGCCATCGCCGTAAAGATGGGCGCCACCAAACAGCAGTGGGACTCCACCTGCGCCGTCCACCCGACGGCCGCCGAGGAGTTCGTCACCCTGCGAGAGAAATACGTCCCGCCCGAACTTGGCGGCGTGGCGTAGGGTTGATTTGTCCGGCAGTTTGCCGTACATGGCAATATATGCCCGCCGCCAATAGAGCCGCCCGTTTCGAAGCCCGCATCACCCCCGAGGTGCAGCGTCAGCTAAAGCGTGCGGCGGAGTTGGAGGGGCGCAGCCTGTCCGATTTCGTTGTCTCCGCCGCCGTGGAAGCTGCCCAGCGCACTATCGAGCGAACGGAAACCATCCTCGTCACATTGGATGAGCATGACCGTTTGTGGGATGCGATCCGCAACCCGCCTGAGCCTACGCAGGCGCTGCGTGACGCGTTCAAGGCGCATAGAGAGCTCATCGCCGAGTGACGGCGCGCTACAGGATCGAGCCGTTCGCTGGACACGATCGGAGCGACTTCCATTGCGGTGAGCCCGCGCTCGACCGCTACTTTCGTGAAAACCTCGGCCAGGATCTAAGGCGCAGAGCCGCCACGGCCTTTGTGGCTGTGGAATTGGAATCCGAAACCGTGGCCGGCTTCTACACGCTTTCAGCGGCCGGGATTGATCGCGAAGCGCTGCCCGCCGCGGCAGCGTCGAAGGCGCCGCCTTACGTCCGGATTCCGGCGATCCTGCTCGGCCGGCTAGCGATCGATCAGGCGCACCAGGGAGCGCGACTTGGTCGGGCGCTGCTCGCCGACGCCTTGAGGCGCACCATAGCTAGTGGCGTGGGGGTTCATCTGATGTTGGTGCGGCCGAAGAGCGACCGCGCCCGAAGCTTTTACGCCCGCTTTGGATTTGAGAGACTGGAGCCCCCCTCTGAACTCATGTTTCTCCCGATCAGCACGGCGCTCAAAGTCTTGGCCTGAGGCACATTCCTGCCCTCGCGCTCTCGCTAAGCGCCTGATCGCGCATTATTTTGCCTTCACCGCGTGGCTGGGGTATGAGCCGCGCTCCGCATTTTTCGAGTGAGACCGATGACAGACCGCTGGGCGCCCGCGTCCTGGAGAGCCAAGCCCGCCAAGCACATCCCGGCCGACTACCCGGATGCGGCCGCGGTGGAGCGCGTGGAAGCCGAGCTGCGGCGGATGCCGCCGCTGGTTTTTGCAGGCGAGGCGCGCCGGCTCAAGGAACGGCTCGGCGACGTCGCGCAGGGCAAGGCCTTCCTCCTCCAGGGCGGTGACTGCGCCGAGAGCTTCAAGGAGTTCGCGGCCGACAACATCCGCGACACCTTCCGCCTTATCCTGCAGATGGCGGTGGTGCTGACGTTCGCCGGCGGCAAGCCCGTCGTGAAGGTCGGCCGCATCGCCGGCCAGTTCGCCAAGCCGCGCTCCGAGCCCATCGAGACGCAGGACGGCGTGACGCTGCCGTCCTATCGCGGCGACAACATCAACGGGATGGCGTTCACCGAAGCCGAGCGGACTCCCGATCCCGAGCGGCTGCTGAAGGCCTATGCCCAGTCGTCCTCGACGCTGAACCTGCTGCGCGCGTTCGCGGGCGGCGGCTATGCCGACCTCTACAACATCCACAAGTGGACGCTGGGCTTCGTGGCCGACAGTCCGCAGGGCGCGCGCTATCGCGAGCTGACCGAGAAGATCAGCGAGACGCTGGCCTTCATGGCGGCCATCGGCGTGACACCGGAGAGCCACCCCAGCCTGCACCAGGTCGACTTCTTCACCAGCCACGAGGCGCTGCTGCTCGGCTATGAGGAGGCGCTGACCCGCGTCGATAGCACCACGGGAGACTGGTACGACACGTCGGCCCACATGCTGTGGATCGGCGAGCGCACGCGCCAGCTGGACGGGGCGCATATCGAGTACATGCGGGGCATCAAGAACCCCATCGGCGTGAAGGCCGGCCCAACCATGGAGCCGGACGAGCTGCTGCGCCTGATCGACGTGCTGAACCCGGCCAACGAGCCGGGGCGCCTCACGCTGATCGGCCGTTTCGGCGCCGACAAGATCGCTGACCGCCTGCCGCGACTGATGGAGGCGACCAAGCGGTCCGGCCGCTCGGTGGTCTGGGCGATCGACCCGATGCACGGCAACACGCTGAAGGCCTCGAGCGGCTACAAGACCCGGCCGTTCGACCGCATCCTGGCCGAGGTGAAGTCCTTCGTGGAGGTCGCCGACGCGGAAGGCGTGCACCCGGGCGGCGTGCACCTGGAGATGACCGGCCAGAACGTCACCGAGTGCATCGGCGGCGCGCGGGCGGTGTCGGAAGGCGAGCTGGCCGACCGCTACCACACCCACTGCGACCCCCGCCTCAATGGCGAGCAGGCGCTGGAGCTGGCTTTCCTGGTGGCCGAGAAGCTGCGGTCCTCGCGCGATGAGGTCAGGAAGGCGGGCTAGGCCGAAAGGTCAGCGCCGCCGCGACCACCAGGCCCACCGCCGCGACGATGGATGGGGCGAGGAAGCTGCCCGTCCGGTCCGCCAGCACGCCCGCGAATAGCGGTCCCGCCATCTGCCCCAAACCGAACGAGGCCGTCATGCGGGCGAGCGCCTGGCGAGGATGGGCCGCGATGTGGCGGGCGGCGGTCAGGCCAAGCGCCGTGGAGCCCATGTAGGTGCCGCCAAGCAGGACGGCGGCGGCCAGCGCGCCGGCCACGGTGGGGACCAGCACGCTGATCACCACCCCCAGCGCCAGGATCAGGACGGAAAGGGCATAGGCGCGCAGTTCGCCGATCCGCCGTGCGGCCCAGGTCCACGCGCTCGTAGACGGCGCGGCGGCAAGGCCCACCAGCAGCCAGACGAACGGCTCGGCGGCTCTGGCTTGCGGCTGGCCGCGCACGATGGCGACGATGAAGGTGGCGGTGATCACATAGCCGAAGCCGAGCAGGCCGTAGGCGATGAGCAGCGACACCGGCTCGCGGCTTTTTCCCGGGTGCTCGTGGGCGCGGCCCTCCGGGTCGGGCGCGCGAAGCAGCAGGGCCGCGGCGATGGCGCCGATGAGGGAAATCGCGCCTGCGGCGTACCACAGAGCCCGCCAGTCGAAGCCGAGAGCGCCAAGCCCCGAGACCATCAGCGCTGACAGGGCCACACCGACCCCGACGCCTGCGAAGTGAACGCCCGACAGACCGCCGCGCCCGGCGGCGCTGAGCCGCTCCAGCACCACGGCCGATCCGAACACCATGACGAAGGCGCTCGCCAGACCTCCCAGGAAGCGAACCGCCGCCAGCGCCAGAGGGCCATCAAACAAGCCCACCATCGCCGTGGTCACCGCGCTGCCGACGAGCCCACCGATCAGCCAGGCCTTGGGCGAGCCGCGCAGCCACGCCGTCGCGCCGAGGAGGGCGCCGGCGAGGTAGCCGGCGTAGTTGGCCGAGGCGATCAGACCCGCCTGTCCGGGCGTCAGGTTCAGCGCCTCCATCATCATCGGCAGCAAAGGCGTGAAAACGAACCGGCCGATGCCGTTGCCCACCGCGAGGCTGACGAGACCGGCGAGCGCCAGGCGGCGAGGGGAGGCAGAGCTCATGGTGCGGCTATCGCGCTCTTGTGGCCCGCGCGCAACGCCTGGCCGCTCAAGCTTGGTTGCGGCTGAAACCGGCTTGAAGGGCGAACGCGGTTCAGCCACTTTCCGCGCCCTTCTTTGAAAAGGTCACCACCATGTCGCCCCCCGCGACAGCCGCCGCCGTCTCCGACGGTTGGTCGCGCGCCGCCATCCGCGAAGATCTGCAACGGCTCCTGAAGCTTTCAGGACCGGTCGTGGCCTCGCGCCTGGCGATCATGACCATGGGGCTGACGGACGCTATTGTGGTGGGCCGCTTCTCCGCCGAGCAGCTGGGCTTCCATGCGCTGGGCTGGGCGCCGACGTCCGTGGTGCTGACGGTAGCCATCGGCCTGCTCATCGGCATCCAGGTGATGACCGCGCGGGTGATCGGCCAGGGACGGCGCGAGCTGGCGGGCGCGGTGCTGCGCCGGGGGATCGTCTATGCCTTCTGGCTGGGCCTCGCGGCCGCGGTGATCCTGATCGTCGGCGGCCCGCCGTTCATGCACGCCATCGGCCTCGATCCGAAGCTGGCGACGGGCGCGAGCCTGGTGCTGGTCGTCTTTGCGCTGGGCATGCCCTTCCACACGGTCTCGGTGGCGCAGAGCTTCTGGCTGGAGGCGCTGTCGAAGCCGACGCCGGTGATGTGGGTGATGTGGATCGCCAACGTGGCGAACCTGGCGCTGAACCTGCTGCTCGTCCCGGGGACCCTCGGACTGCCCGCCATGGGCGCGGTCGGCGGGGCGTGGTCGACGCTTGGGGCGCGGGCGCTGCTGACGGCGTGCCTGACCATCTACATCCTGCGCCTGCCGGAGGCCCGCGCGCTCGGCGTCTTCGACAAGCCCGCCCGCGACCCGGAGATGGAGCGGGAGCAGCGGCGCGTCGGCTATGGCGCGGGCGCTTCCAACTTCTTCGAGGTCGCGGCCTTCGCCGGCATGAACATCGTCGCCGGCTGGATCAGCGCCCTGGCGGTGGCGGCCTGGGCCATCGTGCTGAACGTCGCGGCCATCATCTTCATGGTGCCGCTGGGCCTGGCCACGGGCGCGGCGGTGACGGTCGGCAGCGCCTATGGCGCGCGCAGCAGCAAGGGCGTGAATCGCGCGGGCGCGGTCTCCTTCGGCGTCATCATCCTGTTCGCCGCCCTGGTGTCCCTGGCGCTGTGGCCGGCGGCGGAGGTGGTCTCGCGCGTCTATACGGAGGACCCCCGCGCCCTGGCGCTGACCGTGCCGGCGCTGGTGCTGTCGTGCCTGTTCCTCATCCCCGACAACCTGCAGGTCGTGGTCGCCCACGCGCTGCGGGCGAGGGGCGACGTGCTGCTGCCCTCCATCACCCACCTGATCAGCTATGTGGCCGTGATGATGCCGCTCAGCTGGTACCTCGCCATCCCCATGGGCATGGGCCTGCAGGGCATCGTCTTTGGCGTGATCGTGGCCAGCTTCTTCTCCGCCGGCTTTCTCGTCTGGCGCTGGTTCGTCCTGGCCCGGCGGGGGCTGTAGCGATGGTCTTCCCCCACATGCGTGGGGGAAGGGCTATGCTCCAAGTATCCAGCCTTCTTCCCGCTCGACGGTTTCGACGAGGTCGGGGGCGGCGTCCTTCGGCGGGGCGAAGAGGTCGCCGAGTTTGCCGGCTTCGTCGAGGCGGGCGAAGAATTCGCACTGGGCGCGGACCTGGGCGCGGTCGGGGACTTCGCCCGGATCGGCTTTCATGTCACCGAGGGCGGGGTAGATCTCGGCGATCACGGCGTCGAGGCCCTTGAGGTCTTCGGGGCCGAGAGCCTTCCAGCCGGTCTCGAACGGCCACACCCGCCCCCGCTCGCCGAGCTTTTCGCGCAGGGCGCGGACCTGCGGGATGCCGACGATGGCCTGGCTGCCGACCGTGCCGTTGCCGAAGATCTGCCAGACCGTCTTGGCGCCCGCCTTGCCCTTGCCTTGCGTGGCCTTCTCGCAGTGGCGGAAGAGGGCGGGGAGGTCGGCCCCATGCTCGGGTTTCGTGGACGACAGCCAGCGCTGGGAGTCCTTGGCCGGCGCGCCCCAGAAGGGCCGCGCCTCGTCGGTCATCAGCCGGTTCATCTTGGCCGCGACCTGGAAGCGGTTGTTCACGTTGGTCGGCTTGTCGACGACGTTCTGGCTGAGGAACTTCCACAGCCCCGCCCAGTCCCCGACCTTCAGCTTCGCGGCGGTTCCGGCCGGATAGCCGAGCGCGAAGTCGAAGCCGATCAGCGCGCGTTCGTTGCGCCGCTTGAGGTCGGCGAGGATCGCATCCAGCTGCGCCATCGCCGCCGTGCGGGTCGGCGGGTTGAACGCCTCGAAGCTGGGGCGAAAGCGGATGTCGCGCTTGATAACGCCGATCCAGATGGAGTCCTTGCCGGTCTTGGGTGACGCGGCGGCGCTCCAGTCGATCATCACGTAGGCGCTGAACAGGCGCTTCACGGCGGGCTCTCCGGGTGGTTGGGCGGTTGTCTAGCGCTCCCGCCCGGAGGCCTCAACGCGTGAACGACGAAGTCAGGCCAGCTTGACCAGCATCTTGCCGAGGTTCTCGCCCTTGAAGAGCTTGATGAACGCGCCGGGAGCGGCCTCGATGCCCTCGTCCACGGTCTCGCGCCACTTCAGCCGGCCCGAGCCGATCCACTGGCTCATGTCCTTCAGGAAGGCGGGCAGCATGTCGAAGTGGTTGGAGACGATGAAGCCTTCCAGCCGCAGGCTCTTGCCCACCGCCATGATGATGTTGGAAGGGCCCTTGGGCGTGCCGGTCTCGTTGTACTGCGAGATCATTCCGCAGAGCGCAAAGCGGGCGAAGGGTCGGGCCGCGCTGATGGCCGCCTCCAGGTGCTCGCCGCCGACGTTCTCGAAATAGACGTCGATGCCCTTGGGCGCGGCTTCCATCAGCGCCTTGGTGAGGTCGGGCGTGGCCTTGTAGTCGATGACGTGGTCGACGCCGATCTCGCGCAGGAAGTCGCACTTTTCCTTGCCGCCGGCCGAGCCGATGACCGTGTGGCCCTTCAGCTTGGCGATCTGGCAGACGACAGAGCCGACCGCGCCCGCGGCGGCGGACACGAACACCACATCGCCCTCCTTCAGCGCCGCGATCTTGAGCAGGCCGACATAGGCGGTCAGGCCCGGCATGCCGGCGACGCCCAGGAACGCTTGCGGGGGCAGGCCGTGGGTCTCGATCTTCTGCACCGTGTTGGCCGGAGCGTTGTAGGCCTCGCGCCAGCCGAGCATCGACTGGACCAGGTCGCCGGCCTTCAGGCTCGGGTCGTTGGAGACGGTGACCTCACCGACCGCGCCGCCCTGCAGCGGCTCGCCGATC
This sequence comes from Caulobacteraceae bacterium, assembly GCA_036376035.1. Lineage (GTDB taxonomy): Bacteria > Pseudomonadota > Alphaproteobacteria > Caulobacterales > Caulobacteraceae > Caulobacter. The sequence goes on from DASVBC010000011.1 coordinate 43,133, forward strand.
TGGAACGGCGGCACGTAGGAGGGGCGGTCGTACATGCGGCCGCGCATGTAGGGATCGACCGACATGTAGAGGTTCTTCACCTGAACCTCGCCGGGGCCGGGGGCCGGCAGCTCGACGCTGGCGACCTCGAAATTGTCGGGCTGGGGCATGCCTTCGGGGCGGCTCTTCAGGCGCACTTCGCGTGAGGTGGTCATGGGGGCTCTCCTGTCTCTTCAAACATCTGTTTAGCTTGGATCGGAGGGCGCCTCCAGCTAAAGCCGGACGCATGAGCGAATCCTTGCGAGCGGGCGTCATCGGCGCCGGGGTGTTTGGCGGCTTCCACGCCAAGAAATACGCCGAGCTCGAGGGTGTGGAGCTGGTCGGGGTTTTCGATCCGCACGAGGAACGGGCGGCGGCGCTCGGCCGGGCCTTTCCGGACATCGCCTCGCTGCTGGCGGAGGTCGATGTGGTGACTATCGCCAGCCCCGCCATCTATCACGCCGAGGCGGCGCTGGCGGCGCTGAAGGCCGGCAAGCCCGTGTATCTGGAGAAGCCCATCGCGGTGACGCTGGAGGAGGCCGACAAGATCAACGCCGAGGCCGCCCGGCGGGGGCTGGCGGTGGGCGTCGGCCATCAGGAGCGGGTCGTCTTTCAGGCCATGGGCCTCTTCGACATCACCGAGCGGCCGCGGCGGCTGGAAGCGGTGCGGCGGGGTACGCCCAGCCCGCGCTGCCAGGACGTCTCGGTCATTCTCGACCTGATGATCCACGACCTGGACCTGGCGCTGGCGCTGGCCGCCGCAGAACCGATCGCGGTGGAGGCGGAAGGGTCGCCCGATGAGGTCTGGGCGGAAGTGACCTTCGGCGATGGCTTCACCGCCGAGTTCCGGTCCTCGCGCATCGCCGAGGCCAGGGAGCGGACGATGAGGATCGACTATCCGGCCGGCGCGCTGGAGATCGATTTCGGCGCGCGGACCTTCAACAACGCGACCGGCTATCCGCTCGACGAGGGTTTCGCCGAGACCCCGGCGGGCCGCGATCCGCTGGGCGCCAGCGTGCGCGAGTTCCTGGACACCGTGCGCGGTCTCTCGCCCCGGCCGCTGGTGACGGGGGAGGAGGCCACCCGCGCGCTCGATCTGGCGCTGGCCGTGGAGCAGGCCGCGGGGTTCTAGCTTTCTCCCTCCCCTTTATGGGGAGGGTGGCCCGAAGGGCCGGGTGGGGTCGTGGCGTGACTCCCCCACCCTGATCGCTGCGCGATCTTCCCTCCCCATGAAGGGGAGGGAGAGGTTTGGGTTTTCCGAACCCTCTTCTCTCGCTAAACCGCCCCCCACAGTCGGAGGCGTGAAATGAAGAAGCCGGACGGAACCTGGGACAAGTCGAGGCTGCCGAGCCGCCACGTGACGGAAGGGCCCGAACGCGCGCCGCACCGGTCGTACTACTACGCCATGGGGCTCGGCACGCGGGAGATCGCCCAGCCGTTCGTCGGGGTCGCCTCCTGCTGGAACGAGGCCGCGCCCTGCAACACCGCCCTGATGCGCCAGGCGCACGCCGTCTCCGAAGGCGTCAAGCGGGCGGGGGGCACGCCGCGCGAGTTCTGCACCATCACCGTCACCGACGGCATCGCCATGGGTCACGAGGGCATGCGCTCCTCGCTGGCCAGCCGCGAGGTGATCGCCGACAGCGTCGAGCTGACCATGCGCGGTCACAGCTATGACGCCCTGGTCGGCATCGCCGGATGCGACAAGTCGTTGCCGGGCATGATGATGGCCATGTTGCGGCTGAACGTGCCGAGCGTCTTCATCTATGGCGGCTCGATCATGCCCGGCCGCTGGCAGGGGCGCGACATCACGGTCATGGACGTCTTCGAGGGCGTCGGCGCCCATGCGGCGGGCAATATGGACCTCGCCACCCTTTGCGAGCTGGAGCAGCACGCCTGCCCGGGCGACGGGGCCTGCGGCGGCCAGTTCACCGCCAACACCATGGCGTGCGTGTCCGAGGCCATCGGCCTGGCCCTGCCGCTCTCCTCGGCGCTGCCGGCGGCCTATGAGAGCCGCGACCAATACGCCGTGGCCTCGGGCGAGGCGGTCATGCGGCTGATCGAGCAGAACATCCGGCCGCGCGACATCTGCACCCGGCGCGCGTTCGAGAACGCCGCGGTGGTGGTGGCCGCGACCGGCGGCTCGACCAACGGGGGGCTGCACCTGCCGGCCATGGCCAACGAGTGCGGCATCGAGTTCACCTTGCGCGACTTCGCCGAAATCTGCGACCGCACCCCCTACATCGCCGACCTCAAGCCCGGCGGCCGCTACGTGGCCAAGGACATGGGCGAGGCGGGCGGCATGCCGATGCTGATGAAGACCCTGCTGGACGCGGGCCTGCTGCATGGCGATGTGATGACCGTCACCGGCAAGACCCTGGCCGAGAACCTGAAGGACGTCGTCTGGCGCTCCGACCAGGACGTGATCCGCCCGGCTTCCGAGCCGCTGTCGCCGACCGGCGGCGTGAAGGGGCTGTGGGGTTCGCTGGCTCCGGACGGCGCTATCGTGAAGGTGGCGGGACTGCAGCACCTGCAACACCGCGGCCCGGCCCGCGTGTTCGATGGCGAGCAGGCCTGCTTCGACGCCGTCGAGCGCGGTGACTACAAAGAGGGCGATGTCCTCATCATCCGCTACGAGGGGCCCAAGGGCGGCCCCGGCATGCGCGAGATGCTGTCGACCACGGCGGCCATCTACGGCCAGGGCATGGGCGACAAGGTGGCCCTGATCACCGACGGCCGCTTTTCGGGCGCTACGCGCGGTCTGTGCATCGGCCACGTCGGGCCCGAGGCGCAGGACGGCGGGCCTATCGCGCTGATCAAGGACGGCGACACCATCTCCATCGACGCGGTGGCGGGAACCATCGAGCTGGAGGTCGATCCCATCGAGCTCGAGCACCGGGCCCGCGCGTGGGCGCCCAAGCAGACCGCCTATGGCTCCGGCGCGCTGTGGAAGTTCGCCCAGCAGGTGGGGCCGGCGCACCTTGGGGCGGTCACCCAGCCCGGCTTCCAGGGCGAGCGGCACGTCTACGCGGACATCTGAGGGTCCCAAATCGCCGTGAATCGCGGCAGGGTAGATTGCGAACCAAATCAGCGTTCCGGCAGTTAGTCACTGATGTCCGAGCACCGCAAAGACGAAGCGCCTTCCCATGAGCGGGAGAGCGCCGAGGCGGAGCAAGCCGTCGCCGACATGAAGGAGTCGATCGACCGCCTGCGCGGTCACCTGGGCGTCTACCGCGACCAGGTGATGGACAACGACAACGACAACTCGGGCGGCGAGGGGCCGGAGGCCTAGGCGAGCGGGTCGACCCCGAAGATGTACTGGTGGCCGAACAGCACGGCCGCCCAGACCGCCACGGCGATCAGCAGTTTCCACCAACCGATTTCGCCCAGCGACAGCTTCTGGCGCCCTGACACGACGGCGCCGAAGGGTAGGTTCGAGGTCTGGGCGGTGAAGGCTTCGTAGGTCGCCCCGAGAGCACGCTTGCGCTTGGCGTCGATGCTGAGCGTCCCGAACACCGCCAGCGCCAGCATCGAGCCGAACAGCAGGATCGAGGGCGCATCGCCGTTCACCAGCAGGTGCCCGGCGGCCCAGATCGCCACGCCCCACAGGAAGGGGTGGCGCGTGATCCGCAGCATCCCCCGCACCACGTCCGGCCGCTCCAGCGAGCCTTCCTGTTTCACGCTCGTCGGATTGGGCGTCAGCAGGCCCGGGACGATCAGCAGGAAGGCGAGGAGCTGGATCAGGATCGCCGCGTGGCGCCCGGCCGCGCCGGTGTCCCAGTAGGCCCCGCCGACGCCCCGCGCCCCGGCGTAGGCCATGCCGAGCCAGACGATCCCGGCGGCCGAGGCCAGCGAGAACAGTCCCATATAAGGACCCTCGCCCATGGTCCCGACCAGCGCGCCTCGCAGCCGCGTCCCCGAAACCAGCAGGTGCAGCAGCACGAAAAAGACGGCGGCGGCGATCAATGCGGTCATGGCTTTTCCTCCCCAGGCCAGGGGAGGATGCCACGTAGATTTACGCGGTCAATTAAAGCCCTTCCCCCACTTGCGTGGGGGAAGGGCCTAAAGCTCCAGCTCCACCACGAACGGGACGTGGTCGGAGGGCTTTTCCTTGGCGCGGGTTTCGCGGTGGATTTCGACGGCGCGGAGCTTGTCGGCGGCCTGGGGCGAGAGGAGGACGTGGTCGATGCGGATGCCGTGGTTCCGCTGGAAGGCGCCTGCCTGGTAGTCCCAGAAGGTGTAGCCGCCGGGGCCGCCGTCGACCTCCATGTAGGCGTCGGTCAGGCCAAGGTTCTTGAGCGCCCGGAAGCTGGCGCGGGCCTCGGGGGTGAAGAGGGCGTCGTTCACCCAGCTCGGCGGATTATCGCAGTCCTGCGGCTCGGGGATGACGTTGTAGTCGCCGGCGAGCGCCAGCGGCTCCTCCAGCGCCAGCAACTCGGCGGCGTGGGCCCGCAGCCGGTCCATCCAGGCGAGCTTGTAATAGAACTTGTCGGTCCCGATCGGATTGCCGTTGGGCAGGTAGATGGCGGCCACCCGGATCGGCGTCGCGCCGCCCGTCACCGCCTCGATGTAGCGGGCGTGGTCGTCCTCGTCATTGCCGGGCAGGCCGCGGCGGACATCCTCGATGGGCGTCTTCGAGAGAATGGCGACGCCGTTGTAGGTCTTCTGCCCGTGGACGGCGAGGTTGTAGCCGAGGCGCTCGAAGGGCTCGGCCGGGAACTTCTCATCGACGCACTTGAGCTCCTGAAGGCAGGCGACGTCGGGCTGGGCGGCCTCGAACCATTCGACGACGCGCTCGATCCGCGCGTTGATCGAGTTCACGTTCCAGGTGGCGATACGCATGCGAGCCTAGATGGAGAAGCTGACGCCGCAGCCGCAGCTGGACTTGGCGTTGGGGTTGCGGACCTTGAACTCGGCGCCGGCCAGTTCGTCGACGAAATCGATTTCGGAACCCTTGAGCAAGACCATGGAGACCTCGTCCACGAGGGCGGCGGCGCCGTCTCGCTCGATGCGCAGGTCGTCGGGCTGGCCTTCCTCGACCAGGTCGAACTGGTACTGGAAGCCTGAGCAGCCGCCGCCTTCCACCGCCAGGCGCAGCATCAGCGGCCGGCCCTCGCGCTCGGCGATCTGGCGGATGCGCTGGGCGGCGCTCTCGGAAAGGGTGATGGCGGGCTCTGTCATGGCTTTGGCCTCTCCTATATGGAAGCGCGAGAGCTTTCGGGGAAGGGGGAAGGCATGCCGTTCGAGCCGCCGCCGCGTGTCGCGTGGGCCGAAAACCCCGCCCGCAGCCGGGGCCGGCGCTTCCCCGAGCCCGAGAGTCGCAGCCGCACCGCCTTCGCCCGCGACCGCGACCGGATCATCCATTCCACCGCCTTTCGCCGCCTGAAGGAGAAGACCCAGGTCTTCGTGGCGCACGAGGGCGATCACTTCCGCACCCGGCTGACCCACTCGCTGGAGGTGGCGCAGATCGCGCGGTCCATCGCCACGGCCATGGGGCTGGACGCGGACCTCGCCGAGACCGTCGCCCTGGCGCACGACCTTGGGCACCCGCCGTTCGGCCACGCGGGCGAGGACGAGCTGGAGATCGCCATGGAGGCGTTCGGCGGCTTCGACCACAACGTCCAGACCTTCCGCGTCGCGACCGAGCTGGAGCACCGCTACCCCGAGTTCGAGGGCCTCAACCTCACCTGGGAGACGCTGGAAGGGATCATCAAGCACAACGGCCCCGTGACGGCGAAGCTGGATCGCTCGAGCTGGCGGGCGGTCGCGGATTTCCCCTATGACCTGAGGCTGGGGACCTGGGCTTCGGCGGAGGCGCAGGTGGCGGCGCTGGCCGACGACATCGCCTACAACAACCACGACGTGGACGACGGGGTGACGGCGGGCCTGTTCAGCCTGGGTGACCTCGCCGACGTGCCGCTGATCGGGCCGATCCTGTGGGAGGTTCGGCGGGACTGGCCGGACCTCGACACCAGCCTCACGCGGCTGGAGGCCGTGCGGCGGATGATCGGGGCGATGGTCGATGACGTCATGGCCGAGACCCGCGCCCGCGCCGCCGCGACGGGCGTGCAGGACGTCGAGAGCGTGCGCGGCCTGGACCATGCGCTGGTCGCGTTCTCGCGCGACATGCTCGAGGACCTCGGCGTCCTGCGGAAGTTCCTGCACGAGCGCATGTACCGCCACCCGCACGTCAATGAGACGCGGGAGAAGGCGCGGCGGATCCTCGCCGACCTCTTCGCCCTGTTCAGCACCGAGCCGGACAAGATGCCCGCCGAGTGGGCGCAGCGTGCCGAAGGCGGCGGGCAGGCGAGGGCGCGGGCGGTGTGCGACTACATCGCCGGCATGACGGACCGCTACGCCATCGAGGAGCACCGCAAGCTGCTCGGCGGCGATCTGATGGGCTGACGGGCCGCCCTTTCCGATAAACTCCCGGGACCAGCGCCAGCGATTCGCCTCGCCGGCGCCCAAGTGTTTCTGGAGTCTTTGCCGATGACCGACCCCGATCGCGGCGCCTACACGCCCCCGACCGACGCCCCGCTGGCCTTCGACGCCCGCCGTCCGAGCGGCGGCGGCCGGCGGCCCGTGCCGGTGAGCCTTGTCCTCACCGTACTGGTGCTGGCGGCTCTGATCGGGGCGGTGTTCTGGTTCTACCGCAGCGGCGTACGCGGGGCGGGCGACGCGCCCCAGCCGGTGGGCACGCCGCTTGGCGAAATCACCGCCCCGGCGCCCAACGAGGCCCAGCCGGTCGATCCCGCGGCCGGGCTGGAGATCTACAAGAGCGACGACCTGACGGTTCCCGAGACGCCGACCTTCGCCCCGCCGCCCGAGCAGCCCAAGCCGCGTCCGCAGCCGACCACGCCCGTGCAGGCGCAGGAAATTCCGCCGCCGCTGAAGATCGCCCCCGGCTCGGCCGCGCCGTCTCCCAATCCGCAGGTCGTGGCGCTGGAGCCGAAACCCGCCGCGCCCGCACCCAAGCCGACCGCGCCCGCCCAGCCGGCGACGAACGCTACAGGGGCCTTCGCCGTGCAGATCGGCGCTCTGTCGAGCCCCGCGCTGGCCGACAAGGCCTACAGCCAGGCGGTCGCCATCGGCGGCGGCGGTCACGGCAAGTCGGTGACCGAAGTGACGGTCAACGGATCGACGCTGTACCGGACGGCGGTCACGGGCTTTGCGACCCGCGACGCGGCCTCGGCCTTCTGCGACAAGCTCAAGGCCGCCGGCAAAAGCTGCTTCGTGCGCTGATGATCAGCGCCTGCATCCTCGGCTGCGCGGGCCTTGAGCTCACCAAGGAGGAGCAGGCCTTCTTCCGCGATGTGCGCCCCTGGGGGTTCATCCTCTTCAAGCGCAACATCGACGATCCGGGTCAGGTGAGGGCGCTGACCGAGAGCCTGCGGGCGAGCGTGGACCGGCCCGACGCCCCGATTTTGATCGACCAGGAAGGCGGCCGTGTCGCGCGCCTTCAACCGCCGCACTGGCGCAGGTACCCGCCCGGCCGGGCCTATGGCGAGCTGAAGGGCAACGATCCGCTGCTGCGCCGGGAGGTCACGCGGCTGGGCGCGCGGCTGATGGCCCATGACCTGCTGCAACTGGGCATCAACGTCGATTGCGTGCCTGTGCTGGATGTTCCGGCGCCAGACAGCCATGAGATCATCGGCGACCGCGCCTATGGACCGACTCCGGAAGAGGTCGCCTTCCTCGGCCGCGCCGCCGCCGAGGGGCTGATCGCCGGCGGCGTGCTGCCGGTCATCAAGCACATCCCCGGCCACGGCCGCGCCAAGGCCGACAGCCACCAGTTCCTGCCGATCGTCGATGCATCCTACGAGGATCTCGACGGCCGCGACTTCGCACCGTTCCGCGTACTGTCGGACATGCCGATGGGGATGACGGCGCACGTCGTCTATGACGCCATCGACCGCAAGCGGCCGGGCACCCTCTCGCGCAAGGTGATCGGCAAGGTGATCCGCGAGGCCATCGGCTTCGACGGCCTCTTGATGACCGACGACCTCTCGATGAAGGCGCTGAAGGGCGACTTCCGCGGCCGGGCGCGCGATGCGCTGAAGGCCGGCTGCGACATCATCCTGCACTGCAACGGCGACATGGCCGAGATGGTTGGTGTGGCGGAGGGTACGGGCGCGCTGGTCGGCAAGGCCCGCCGCCGCGCCGACGCGGCTCTTGCGCGACTCGCCCGAACCCCCGAGCCTTTCGACGTTGAGGAGGGCAGAGCCCGACTCGACGCCGCTTTCGAGGGTCAGTTCGCATGAACGCGCCATTCCAGCCGATTCTGGACTTCCAGGCCGCGAACCACGCGGCCGAGGACGGCGAAGCCCTGATCGTCGACATCGAGGGCTATGAAGGCCCGCTGCATGTGCTGCTGGCGCTGGCCCGGACGCAGAAGGTCGACCTGCTGCAGCTGTCGGTGACCAAGCTGGCCGACCAGTACCTGGCCTTCGTGAAGGAGGCCCGGCAGCGGCGGTTTTCGCTGGCGGCGGACTATCTGGTGATGGCCGCGTGGCTCGCCTACCTCAAGTCGCGGCTGCTGTTGCCCAGGCCCGAGCGGCCGAAGACGGACGAGCCGCTGGCCGAGGAGGTGGCGGCCCAGCTCGCCTTCCGCCTCGCCAAGCTGGATGTCATGCGCAAGGCGGTCGAGGCGCTGCGGGATCGTCCGCAGCTGAATCGAGAGGTGTTCACCCGGGGCGATCCGGAGGCGATCAAGGTCATCTCCCACACCCGGCTGGAGGGCGACCTCTACGCGCTGATGAACGCCTACATCATGCAGCGGAAGAAGGAGCAGGACCGCCAGTACCGGCCGAGCCGCCCGACCGCCTACCCGCTCGACGACGCCCGCGACCGGCTGCGGGTGATGCTGCCGGCGCTGGCCGAGTGGACGCCGCTGGACGGTGTCGCTCCGATCCCGCGAGAGGCGGGCGATCCGAGCCGGGCGTCGTACCTGGCCTCCACGCTTTCCGCCGGGCTGGAGCTGGTGAAGGAAGGCATGCTGGAGGCGCGCCAGCTGGAGCACTTCGCCGACCTCTACCTTCGGACCCGCAAGGAAGCGGCGTGACCGACCTTTCGGAGACCGAGCGCCAGATCGAGGCGCTGTTGTTCGCCGCCGGCGAGCCGCTGAGTGTGGCGGACCTGGAGCGGCGCCTGCCGGAAGGCTCCGACATCAAGTCGGCCCTGATCAACCTGCAGGTCCGCTATTCGGGCCGCGGGGTGGAGCTTGCCTGCGTCGCCGACCGCTGGCGGTTCCAGACGTCCGAAGACCTCGCCTGGCTGATGACCGAGGAGCGGGAGGAGCCAAGGCGCCTCTCCAAGGCCGCCCAGGAGACGCTGGCCATCATCGCCTACCACCAGCCTGTCACCCGCGCGGAGATCGAGGCGGTGCGGGGGGTGCAGGCCAGCCGGGGGACGCTGGACGTCTTGCTGGAGCTGGGCCTCGTCCGCATGCGGGGGCGGCGCCGCACGCCGGGGCGGCCGGTGACCTACGGCACCACGGACCTGTTCCTGGAGCACTATGGGCTGGCCAACCTGTCGGACCTGCCGGGCATGGCGGAGATGAAGGCCGCGGGGCTGCTGTCGATGGACCTGCCCGCCGGCTTCAACGTGCCCGACCCCTCGCAGCCAGCGGCCGACGAGGACCCGCTGGACGAAGGCGACACGCCCGAGTTCGTCACGGACTTCGCCGGCGACGAGGAACCGGCCTAAGGCGCCGCATGGCCGCAAGCCTTGCATCGGCCTATATTGTGAGCCAAGCGTCCCGCTAACGGATCCAAGGAGTCTCCCCGTCATGGGAAGCATGAGCATTTGGCACTGGCTCGTCGTCGTTGCGCTGGTTGCGCTGCTGTTCGGCGGCAAGGGTCGTCTTTCGAACGTCATGGGCGATGCCGCCAAGGGCATCCGCGCCTTCCGCGACGGGCTCAAGGCCGAGCCCGAGACCGAGGCGGAGAAGACCGGCGCCGCGCTGCCGCGCACCGACGCCGAGAAGGAAGAGCTGCGCAAGTAACCGCCGGATCGGGCCTGCCCCATGCTGCCTGAAGTCGGCGCCACCGAGCTTTTGCTCATCGCCGTTGTCGCCCTGATCGTGGTGGGTCCCAAGGACCTGCCCGTCATGCTGCGCAAGCTGGGCCAGTTCGTGGGCCGGATGCGGGCGATGGCGAGCGAGTTCCGGGCCAGCTTCGAGGACATGGCGCGGCAGTCGGAACTCGATGAGCTGCGCCGCGAGGTCGAGGCCATGCGGGCCGGCCGCGCCTTCGATCCCATGCAGCTGACCGCCGAGGAAGCCGCCGACGCCGAGGCCGACCAGGTGTTCGCCGACATTCACTCCGATCTGACCTCGCCTGTGGAGCCGGCCCCCGCCGATCCCAAGCCGAAGCCAAAGCCAAAGCGCAAGCCGCGGGCCAAGAAGACGCCGGAGAGCGGCGCGTGACCTATCAACCCGATGAGGCCGAGATCGAGGCCTCGCGCGCCCCGCTGATGGACCACCTGATCGAGTTGCGCTCACGGCTGATCGTCTGCGTGGCGGCGCTCATCGTCGGCTTCCTGATCTGCTTTGCCTTCGCCGGGCAGATCTACCTGTTCCTGCTGCACCCCTTCGAGATCGGCGCGGGCCTCCTGGAGGCGCAAAAGCAGAGCGGCGGGCATCACGGGCCGTTCGACCTGTTGCTGGCGCTGCTGGGGCTCAAGGAGGTCCCGCTGGCCGGCAACCTGAAGCTCGTCTTCACCGCGCCGCTCGAGTTCTTCTTCACCAAGCTGAAGCTGGCCGGGTTCGGCGCGGTGGTGCTGACCTTCCCGATCCTGGCATGGCAGCTGTACCGGTTCGTCGCCCCGGGCCTCTACAAGCGCGAGCGGCGGGCCTTCCTGCCGTTTCTGCTGGCCTCGCCCCTGCTGTTCCTGCTGGGCGCGGCGCTCGTCTATTTCATCATGCTGCCCTTCGTCCTGTGGTTCTCGCTGAGCCAGCAGATCGTGGGGGCCAACATCACCGTCGAGCTGCTGCCCAAGGTGTCCGACTATCTGACGCTGGTGACCACGCTGCTGCTGGCGTTTGGCCTGTGCTTCCAGCTGCCGGTGGTGCTGACGCTGGCGGGGCTGGCGGGACTGGTCAGTTCGCGGACGCTGCGCTCGGGGCGGCGCTACGCGATCGTGGCGGTGTTCGTCGTGGCGGCCGTGCTGACCCCGCCCGACCCGATCAGCCAGCTGATGCTCGGCGTGCCGATCTGCCTCCTCTACGAGGTTTCCATCTGGTGCGTCTGGCTGATCGAGCGCCGCCGCAAGCGCGCCGAAGAGGCCGACGCGGCGGCCGCCTAGGGGCGAGAGTCTCCGCTGCCCGTGCGCGTATGTGCGGGGAGGCGCGCGTGGGGGCGTGCGCGGGCGTATGCGTGAGGGCGGGCGAGGAGCAGGGCGAGGTCATCCGCCGAGTTTACGGCTGTCGCGGCCACCGGGGATTTCTCTCGCAAACACCGTCTTCCCGGCGAAGGCCGGGACCCAGATTCAGCCTGAGCGGTCAGTGGGTTTCATCTGGGCCCCGGCCTTCGCCGGGGTGACCGGGGTGGGGATAGGCTTTCGCAAGCGGAAAGGGCGGGAAGGCGCCGATGTCTCCACTGAATATGTCTCGCAAATCCGTTGGCGTGGGCCTCGACGCGCCTTAGACAGGGGCCGCCATGCACGACATCAAAGCCATCCGCGACAACCCCGAGGCTTACGACCGCGCCTGGGCCGCGAAGGGCCTTGCCGCGCAGACGCCGGCGATCCTGGAGCTCGACGCCAAGCTGCGCGCCATCCAGACCTCGGTGCAGGAGGCGAGCGCGCGGCGCAACGAGGCCTCCAAGCTGATCGGCGCGGCCAAGGCCAAGCGCGACGAGGACAAGGCCGCCGCCCTGATGGCCGAGGTCGAGCAGCTGAAGGGCCGCATGGCCGAGCAGATGGAGGCGGAGGCGGCGCTGGGGACCCAGCTGCGCGGCCTGCTGGCCAAGCTGCCCAACCTGCCCGCGGCCGACGTGCCGCCGGGCGAGGACGAGACGCAGAACGTCGAGCAGCGGACTTGGGGAGAGCCCCGAAGGCCGAACAACCCGAAGGACCACGTTGACCTCGGCGCGCCGCTCGGCATGGATTTCGAGGCGGCGGCGCGGATGTCCGGCGCCCGGTTCGTTGTGCTGAAGGGCCAGGTTGCGCGGCTGGAGCGGGCGCTCGGCCAGTTCATGCTCGACCTGCAGACGGGCCAGAACGGCTACACCGAAGTCAGCCCGCCGCTGCTGGTGCGCGACGAGGCGGTGTTCGGGACCGGACAGCTGCCGAAGTTCGCCGAGGACCTGTTTCAGACCCGTATCTCGGGCGACTTACTGACCCGCCTACGCAACGCGGTTGTTCATCTGGACAAAGAGGCGGCGTACCAGGAATTCATCCGGCTAATGGCGGACCCCAGCCTACTTCAGGCAACGGACCGCCGCTGGCTGATCCCCACCGCCGAGGTCTCCCTGACCAATATCGTGCGCGAGCAAATCCTCTCGGAGGAAGAGCTGCCGATGCGGCTGACGGCGCTGACGGCCTGTTTCCGATCGGAGGCGGGGGCTTCGGGGCGCGACACGCGGGGGATGATCCGCCAGCACCAGTTCCAGAAGGTGGAGCTGGTGTCGATCACCGCGCCGGACCAGTCGAACGACGAGCACGAGCGCATGACCAACTGCGCCGAGCAGGTGCTGCAAAAGCTGGGGCTGGCCTATCGCACCATGCTGCTGTGCGCCGGCGACATGGGGTTCGGGGCGCGCAAGACCTATGATCTGGAGGTGTGGCTGCCCTCGCAGAACACCTATCGCGAGATCAGCTCCTGCTCGAACTGCGGGGATTTCCAGGCGCGGCGCATGGATGCGCGTTTCCGCAGGGCTGGCGAGAAGGGGACGCAGTTCGTGCACACCCTCAACGGCTCGGGGCTGGCGGTCGGGCGCACGCTGGTGGCGGTGCTGGAGAACTATCAGGACGAGGGCGGCCGGGTGTTCATCCCCGAGGCCTTGCAGCCGTACATGGGTGGGATCACCCACCTCGCCCCCGCGCAATGAGGGTCCTCGTCACCAACGACGATGGCATTCACGCGGAGGGCCTGACCGCCTGCGAGACGATCGCGCGGGCGCTGTCGGACGACGTGTGGGTGGTGGCCCCGGAAATCGAGCAGTCGGGGGCGAGCCGGGCGCTGACGCTGTCGGTGCCGCTGCGGGTGCGGCAGTTGGAGGAGCGGCGGTTCGCGGTGTTCGGCACCCCGACCGACTGTGTCGAGCTGGCCGTGCAGGATCTGCTGGGCGAGGTCAGACCCGACCTGGTGCTGTCGGGCGTCAACCGGGGCCAGAACCTGGCCGAGGACGTGACGTTGTCGGGCACGGTGGCGGGGGCGTTGCAGGGGATGGCGCTCGGCATCCCGTCGGTGGCGCTGAGCCAGTCCATGCGCATCTTCCACGACGGGGAGAAGGCGCTCTACGAAACCGCCATCGCCTATGGTCCCGGCATCGTCCAGCGGCTGATGCAGGTCGGCTGGCCGACGGGCGTGATGATCAACATCAACTTCCCCGACCTGGAGCCGGAGCGGGTCACCGAGGTCGAGGTCACGCGGCAGGGTTTCCGCGACTTCAAGCACATGCACGCCGAGCGGCGCACGGACCTGCGCGGGCGTGACTATTACTGGATGGGGTTCAAGGGCCAGCTGTCCAATCCGCCGGACGGAACCGACCTGCGGGCCATCTATGACGGAAAAATCTCCGTTACCCCCCTTCACATCGACCTCACGCACGGCGAAACGGTTAACCGGTTGCGGGGACTCGTGGGCGGCGTGCCGCCGAAGTTGGACTGATGGCCGAGGCGGACGAAGACACACCCGAGACCCGGCACGCACGCCTGCTTCTGGCGCTGCGCACCCAGGGCGTGACCGAGCCCAAGGTGCTGGGCGCCATCGAGAAGACGCCGCGCGAGCTGTTCACGCCGGACCTGTTCAAGGAGCGGGCGTGGGAGGACTCGGCCCTGCCGATCGCCTGCGGCCAGACCATCAGCCAGCCGTTCATCGTTGGCCTGATGACCCAGGCCCTGACCATCAACCCGCGCGACCGGGTGCTGGAGATCGGCACGGGGTCCGGCTACCAGACCGCCATTCTCGCGCGGCTCGCACGGCTTGTTTACACGGTTGAGCGCTATCGGACCCTCCTCCGCGAGGCCGAATCCCGGTTCAAGGAACTGGGCCTGACCAACATCATCACCAAGTTCGGCGATGGCGGAGAGGGATGGCCCGAGCAGGCGCCGTTTGACCGCATTATGGTCACCGCGGCGGCGCCGGAGGAGCCGAAGAAGCTTCTGGCTCAGCTGAAGCCGAACGGGGTTCTTGTCGCTCCCGTCGGCCGGGGCCCGGTCCAGCACCTTCGCCGCTTCGCCGGCGACGGCAAGGGCGGGTTCAAGGTGGAGGAGCTCGGCGAGGTGCGGTTCGTGCCGCTGCTGGACGGGGTGGCGCGCGAACTCTGAGCCGAAAAGGCCAAGAAAGTTGGGGGGCGCGGCAACGTGCTTAACGGGTGGTTAAGGCCCGTGGCCCAAATCACTGAAGATTAGGAAGGGAGCGCCGTATGCCGCACTTCTGCACCCGGGCATCGTTCGTTGTTCTGGCCGCGGCCTCGCTGGCCGCCTGCGCCACGCCGCAATACCCCACCGTGGAGGGGCAGGCGCCGCGCGAGCCGATGGCGATGCCGACGCCCAATTATCCCATCGTGCAGCCGGACGCGCCGGCGGCGAGCGCCGACGATACTGTCTCGGCCGCGCCGAGCGGTTCGGTGCAGGCCTCGACCCTCCCGCCGCCCACCGGGGTGGCGAGCCAGCCGTTGGCGCCGCTCCCTGCTCCCGTGACGGAGATGGTGACGACGACCAAGACCGTGCCCGCGGTGGCCGGGAAGGTGGTGGACGCCGAGGGCAAGCCGCAGGTCTATGAAGTGAAGCCGGGCGAGGGCCTGGACGCCGTCGCGCGGCGCGTTGGCACGACCCGCACGGTGCTGGCTGACGCCAACGGGCTGGAGTCGCCCTATCGGCTGCAGCCGGGGCAGAAGCTCAAGGGCCCGGCGGTGAAGACCAAGGCCTATGTGGTCGAGCGCGGCGACACGCTCTACGCGATCGCCCGCCGGTTTTCGGTGAGCGCGGACGCCATTGCGGCCGAGAACGGGGTGGAGCTGGCGGCGCCGATCTCGGTGGGCCAAAAGCTGCTGCTACCGTCGGGATTCAAGGACAAGGGGCCTCAGACGCGGACGATCACGGTGAGTGAGCCGCGTGTGGTTACGCCTATGCCGACGACGACCGCTACGGCGACCCCGCCGGCGGCTGTGACCGCCAGGCCCTACACGCCGACGGTGACGACGCCTCCGGCTACCGTTACGCCCAAGCCATACACGCCGCCGGTGACCACGCCGAAGCCGTACACGCCGCCTCCGGCGCCGACGACGGTGACGCCCAAGCCCTATACGCCGCCCGCGACCACGCCTCGGCCGACCACCTCGAACCCGCTGGTGACGACCAACGCGCCGCCGACCGACAACGAGGTGGCGAGCGCGGGCAGCGGCCGGTTCGTCTGGCCGGTGACCGGGCCGATCATCTCGGCCTTCGGGCCCAAGGGCGGCGGCCAGCGCAACGACGGCATCAATATCCGCGCCAGCGCCAACGCGCCGGTGCGCTCGGCGGCCGCGGGCGAGGTCGTCTATGCGGGCGACCAGGTGCCGGGCTTTGGCAACCTCGTCCTCGTCAAACACGACGGCGGCTGGGTCACGGCCTACGCCCACCTGTCACGGATCGACGTGAAGATGCGCGACGCCGTCATGCAGGGTCAGCAGCTCGGCCAGGTCGGCGCCACCGGCGGCGTCGGCGAGCCGCAGCTGCACTTCGAAGTCCGCTACGCGCCCTCGCCGCAGGACAAGGCGCGGCCGGTTGACCCGTCGCTGGTGCTGCCGAGGTAGAAACACCTCTCCCTCAGGGAGAAGGGATCACAGCCTCTTGCCCAGTTCGCCCGCCAGGTCGCGGATGAACTGCCAGGCGACGCGGCCGGAGCGGCCGCCGCGCAGTTGGGCCCATTGGAGGGCGCGGCGGTCGAGGTCTTTGGCCTTGAGGCCGAAGCGTTTCGCATAGCTCTGCACGGCCGTGAGGTAGGCGCCCTGGTCCATGGCCGGGAAGCCGATCCACAGGCCGAAGCGGTCGGAGGCGCTGACCTCCTCCTCGGCGTCCTCGGCGGCGGCGACGAGACCCCGGTTCTCGCCATGGCCGCGCGGCATCAGGTGACGGCGGTTGGAGGTGGCGACGAACAGCACGTTCTCCGGCGGCCCGGCGACGCCGCCCTCCAGCGCCGACTTCAGCGCCTTGGCCGCGGCGGCCCCCTCCTCGAAGGAGAGGTCGTCGCACAGAACCACGAACCGCTCCGGCCGCTCGCGCAACTCGTCGAACAGGGCGGGCAGGGCGGTGACCTGGTCGCGGTCGACCTCGACCAGCTTGAGGACGGGCGCGGCCTGGGCGACCGCCATGAAGGCGGCCTTGGCCAGCGATGACTTCCCCGTGCCGCGCACGCCCCACAGCAGGGCGTGGTTGGAGGGCAGCCCCCCCGCGAACCGCTCCAGATTGGCGACGAAGCGGGCCTTTTGCGATTCGATGCCGACCAGCAGATCGAGCGGAAGGGCGAAGTCGGGGGCGGGCACGAAGGCCCCGGTGTCGGGGTCGTGGCGGAACAGTTTGCCGGCGCCGAAATCGGCGCTCTCGCGCCGAGGGGGCGCGATGCGTTCGAGCGCCTCGGCGATCCTCGCCAGCAACTCCAGTCTTTCGTCGGCCATGATCGCCCTTTAGTGGGGCCGGGGCCGCATTGCAAAAGCGCAGGCGAGCGCATAGCTTCCGCCCACGTTCGGGCGGCCGTCTTGGCCGCCGCTTTGATATTGGAGACGACGATGCAGGCTACCGGCGGTCCGCAGGACATCCTGATCCAGCTCGCGCCCCTGCTGCTGCTGTTCGTGCTCTTCTACTTCATGCTCATCCGGCCCCAGCAGCGGCGGATGAAGGAGCACCAGACGATGATCGGCGCGATCAAGCGCGGCGACACCGTGGTGCTGCCCTCCGGCGTGATCGGCAAAGTGGTGCGCGTCGAGGACGCCGAGGTCGGCGTCGAGGTGGCGCAGGGCGTCACCGTGAAGGTCGTCAAGGCGATGATCTCCGAGGTCCGCGTCAAGGGCCAGCCGGCCGCCAACGACAAGGCCTAAAGCCAGCTCATGCTCAATCTCGCGCGCTGGAAGATCATCCTCGTCATCGCGGCGGTGGTCTTCGGCATCTGGTTCACCGTCCCCAACCTGATGACGCCCAAGCAGCGCGAGGCGATGCCGGGGTGGTTTCCCAAGCAGACGCTGAATCTGGGCCTCGACCTGCAGGGCGGCTCCTACCTTCTGCTCGAGGTCGACACGGCCGAGCTGCGCAAGGAAAAGGTCACCGCCCTGATCGAGGACGTGCGCACCACCCTGCGCAACGAGCAGATCGAGTTCACCGACCTTGGCCAGGCGGGCGGGGCGGTTTCGGTCCGCATCACCGACCCGGCGAAGATCGAGGCGGCCTATGCGGCGCTGAACAAGCTCGGCAACTTCACCAAGACTGGACAGCGCGACCTGACGGTGACGCGCGGCGAGGCCCAGCGCCTTCGCCTGACGCTCTCCGAACAGGCCCTGCGCGAACAGGAAGCCGGGGCGGTCGAGCAGTCCATCGAGATCATCCGCCGCCGGATCGACGAGCTGGGCACGCGCGAGCCCTCCATCACCCGCCAGGGCGAGAACCGCGTCGTCGTCCAGGCGCCGGGCGAGAGCGACCCCGAGCGGCTGAAGAACGTCATCGGCCAGACCGCCAAGCTGACCTTCCAGATGGTCGACGACAGCGTCACGCCCGCCGAGATCGCCGCCGGCCGCATTCCGCCGGGATCGGAGCTGCTGCCCTCCGGTGACGGCTATTCGGCCGCCTACCTGGTGCGGCGCCGGGCGCTGGTGTCGGGCGAGATGCTGACCGACGCGCGCCAGTCGAACGATCCCCAGACGGGCGCGCCGCTGGTCACCTTCCGCTTCAACAGCCAGGGCGCGCGGCGCTTTGGCGAGGCCACCACGCGCAACATCGGCAAGCGCTTCGCCATCGTGCTCGACGACAAGATCATCTCCGCGCCGGTCATCCAGAGCGCGATCACCGGCGGCAGCGGCCAGATCAGCGGCAACTTCACCGTCGAGAGCGCCAATGACCTCGCCGTGCTGCTGCGCGCGGGCGCCCTGCCGGCGCGGCTGACGGTCGAAGAGCAGCGGACGGTGGGCGCGGAGCTTGGCGCTGACGCGGTGCAGGCGGGCATGACCTCCACCATCGTCGGCTTCGTCTCTATCCTGCTGTTCATGATCCTGAGCTACGGCCTGCTGTTCGGCGGGATTTCCGTCGTCGCCCTGCTGGTCAACGGCATCCTGATCATCGCCACCATGAGCGTGACGCAGGCGACGCTGACACTGCCGGGCATCGCCGGCCTGATCCTGACGCTGGCGGTCGCCGTCGACGCCAACGTGCTGATCTATGAGCGCATGCGCGACGAGATACGGGCCGGGCGCACGGTCATCGCCTCGATGGAGGCCGGCTTCTCGCGGGCCATGAGCACCATCATCGACGCCAATGTGACCACCATCCTGGCGGCGCTGATCATGTTCCAGTTCGGCTCGGGCCCGGTGCGCGGGTTCGCCTGGACGCTGTCGATCGGGGTCGTGACCTCGGTCTTCGCCGCCGTCCTCATCACCCAGGTCCTGCTGGCGCTGTGGTTCCGCGCCCGCCGGCCCAAGACCCTTCCGATCGCGTGAGGCTTTAGACCATGTGGCCTCTGATCAAGATCCTGCCCTACCAGACGAACTTCCGGTTCGTGGCCTTCGCGCGGCTGGCCGGCGTGCTGTCGATCCTGGCGGTGATCGGCTCGCTGTTCCTCACCATTTATCCAGCCACGCCGCCGTGCGGGGGCCTCAACTGCGGCATCGATTTCCGCGGCGGGACGGTGCTGGAGTTCGCCACCGCGCCCAAGCCGGCGAACCTCGGCGCGGCGCGCCAGGCGCTGGCCCGCCTGAACCTTGGCGATGTGCAGCTGCAAGGCTTTGCGAGCGCCGACGACCCGGACGCGAAGTTCCACGCCATGACCCGCTTCCAGACCCCGCCGGGCCGCAGCCCCGCGGTCGTCGTGCAGCAGGTGAAGAGCGCGCTGACCGCCATCCACGGCCCGACCACCAAGTTCTCCCGCACCGAGGTCGTGGGACCGAAGGTCTCGGGCGAGCTGTTCCGCAGCGGCCTGATGGCGCTCGGCCTCGCGATCGTGCTGATGCTCGTCTACATCTGGTTCCGGTTCGAACTGCAGTTCGGCCTCGGCGCCGTGGCCGCGTTGTTCCACGACGTGATCCTGACCTTCGGGCTGATCGCGGTGACGCGGATGGAGTTCAGCCTCACCACCATCGCGGCCATCCTGACCATCATCGGCTATTCGATGAACGACACGGTCGTGGTGTTCGACCGGCTGCGTGAGAACCTGCGCAAGTACAAGAAGATGCCGCTGCGCGAGGTGATCGACCTGTCGATCAACGAGACCCTGTCGCGGACCGTCATCACCGGCCTGACCGCCATCCTGGCGCTGGGCGGCCTGGCCGTCTTCGGCGGCGAGGCGCTGTTCGGCTTCTCGATGATCATGATGTTCGGCATCGCGCTCGGCACCTACTCATCCATCTACGTCGCCGCCCCGATCATCCTGCTGTGGGGCGTCAAGCGCGGCGAGGAAGAGGCCACGCCCATCAAGCTGGGCGGCGCCACGACCAACCGCTAGCGGCCGTGCGCCAGGCCCCGTCCATCGATGCGTTCGGCGGCGGCGGCTTTCGGGTGTCCGGCGACTGGCGGCCGGGCTCGCTGCTGATCCTGGACGACAAGCCTCGCGACTGGCCGGTGACGAGCATGGACGCGCTGACCCCCGCCGCGTTCGAGGAGGTCATCGCCGCTGGGCTCGGCGTCGTCGAGTTCGTGCTGCTCGGCACCGGCGCCAAGCAGGCCCTCCCGCCGCGCGCTATCCGCGAGACCCTGAGCGCCGCCGGCATGGGCCTGGAGTTCATGTCCACGGAAGCCGCCGCCCGCACCTACAACGTCCTGGCCGCCGAAGGCCGCCGCATGGCCGCCGCGCTGATCGCCATCTAGCGCTGCCTTGCGGGCGGGGCGAAACGTCCTATACCTGAGGGCCGAGGTCGGATTCTGTCCGAGGGATCAGGGGAAACACCATGGCTGGGCTACTAGCGAACTTCAGAAACACCATCATCGTCAGCGTCATCCTGGCTCTGGTGATGCTCTACGCTTATGCGACGGCCCACGGCGGCGCCGACGCTCAGTACTGGCAGGCGGTCCTGCGCTGGGGCCACGTCTTCTCCGGCATCCTGTGGATCGGGCTACTCTACTATTTCAACTTCGTTCAAATCCGGAAGATGCCGGACGTGCCTGCCGAGCTAAAGCCGGCGGTCTCCAAATACATCGCCCCCGAGGCGCTGTTCTGGTTCCGCTGGAGTGCTTTGGCGACAGTGCTGTTCGGCGTGGGCATCGCGCTGAACCGCGGCTACCTGCACGAAGTGCTGAGCCTGGGCTTTGCCGGCGGCTATTCCGAGGCCGATCGGCCCTTCAGCCTGCTGGGCATCGGGGCGTGGCTGGCGATCATCATGTTCCTGAACGTCTGGGGCGTGATCTGGCCGAACCAGAAGATCGCGCTCGGCATCAAGGAAGCCGATGCCGACGCCAAGGCGAAAGCCGCTAAGACGGCGATGATGGGCTCGCGCATCAATTTGCTGCTGTCGATCCCGATGCTGGTGTCGATGACCTTCCACCAGACGCTGTTCGGCTGATCGGCAAAACCGGTTAGAGAAGGCCCGCCCCTCGTGGCGGGCCTTTTTCGTTAGGGGATGATGAGCGAGACCCTCGACGACCTCGTCAAGCGGGCCGACCCCGACCGGTGGCTGGCCAGCCGCTTCATCGGCGATACGGCGGCGCGCGCCGATGTGGTCGCGCTCTATGCCCTGAACCATGAGCTGGCGCGGGTGGCTTCGTCGGTGCGCGAGCCGCTGATGGGCGAAATCCGCCTGACCTGGTGGCGCGAGGCGTTCGAGGAAATCATCGCCGGCAAGCCGCCGAGGAAGCACCCGGTGGTGGAGGCGGCCGCGGCCGCGGCGATCCCCAATGCGGCGCTGGGGACGCTGCCTGAAGGGCGGTTTGCGGAGCTGGACGCAGGGCCGCTGGAGGAAGATGCGCTGTTCGCCTACCTCGACCGGACGGCCGGCGCGGTGATGACGCTGGCGGCCCAGCGGCTGGATCCGGAGGCGCATCTGGAACAGGTGAGGGGCGCAGCGCGGGCGTTTGGGCTCGCCGGGCTGTGGCGGGCGAAGAAGGCCGGGCGCAGGTCACGCCTGCCCGAGGATTGGGGCCCGGGCGATGTCCGCGCCCGGGTGCGGGCGGAGTTGACCGCGGCGCGCAGCGAGCTCGGTTCGCTGCCGGTCGGGGCGTTTCCGGCGGTGGCCTACGCGGCGCTGGCGAGGCCCTACGCGGCAGGCGGGGAGCCGGGGGCGCTAGGCAAGCGCCTTCGCCTGATGGTCGCGGTGGCGCGCGGGCGCATCTGACAGCCAGGTATCCAGGTCGGCGAGGGCCCGCACGCTCATCAGCCGCTTCTTGGCGCGGCCGCGCTGTTTCAGCGGAATCTTGGCGCCGTCTTCGTCGACCTTGGGCGCTTCGAGCGGCGGGAGCAGGCCGTAGTTGATGTTCATGGGCTGGAACGCGCCGCCGACGTGGCCGCCGGTGATGTGGTTGACCAGCGCCCCGAGCGCGGTGGTGGCGGGCGGGGCCTCCAGCGGCCGGCCGAGGCGCTCGGCGGCGGCCAGGCGACCGGCGAGCAGGCCGATGGCGGCGCTCTCGACGTAGCCTTCCACGCCCGTCACCTGCCCGGCGAAGCGCAGGCGCGGCTGCGCCTTCATCCGCAGCTGGCGGTCCAGGAGGCGGGGGGCGTTGATGAAGGTGTTGCGGTGCAGGCCGCCGAGACGCGCGAACTGGGCGTCCTGAAGGCCGGGGATCATGCGGAAGATGTCGGTCTGGGCGCCGTGCTTCAACTTGGTCTGGAAGCCGACCATGTTCCAAAGGGTGCCGAGCGCATTGTCCTGGCGCAGCTGGACGATGGCGTGCGGCTTGACGGTGGGATCGCGCGGGTTGGTCAGGCCGACCGGCTTCATCGGGCCGTGTCGCAAGGTCTCGCGGCCGCGCTCGGCCATCACCTCGATGGGGAGGCACCCGTCGAAGTAGGGGACGTGCTCCCACTCCTTGAACTCGGACTTGGGGCCAGCGAGCAGGGCGTCGATGAAGGCCTCGTACTCGTCCTTCGTCATCGGGCAGTTGATGTAGGCGGCCGCGTCGCCGCCCGGGCCCTCCTTGTCGTAGCGCGACTGGCGCCAGGCGATGTCCATGTCGATGGACTCGAAGTGCACGATGGGCGCGATGGCGTCGAAGAAGGAGAGGCTGTCCTCGCCCGTCAGGTCCAGGATCGCCTGCGCCAGCGCCGGGGAGGTGAGCGGACCGGTGGCGACGATGACGCTGTCCCATTCGGCCGGCGGCAGGCCCGCGACCTCGCCGCGTTCGATCGTGACGAGGGGGTGCGCCTCCAGCTTCGCCGTGACCGCCGCCGAGAAGCCCTCTCGGTCGACCGCCAGCGCGCCGCCGGCGGGCACCTGGTGAGCATCCCCGCTGGCCATGATGATCGAGCCGCAGCGGCGCATCTCCGCATGCAGCAGGCCCACGGCGTTGTGCTCCCAGTCGTCGGAGCGGAAGGAATTGGAGCAGACCAGCTCGGCAAGGCCGTCGGTGTGGTGGGCGTCGGTCCCGCGCACCGGCCGCATCTCGTGCAGCACCACGGGCACGCCCGCCTGCGCGATCTGCCAGGCCGCCTCGGAGCCGGCCAGCCCGCCGCCGACGACATGGATGGGTTTGAGCGTCATCGCGCCCCTATAGCCGCCCGCGACCGCATGGGCCATGGCGCTGGCGGTAGACTTCGTCCTAAGCTCACCCCCGGGTTCGGGAGGAGGGGCGAAAATGTCTCAGATCGCCGTGGGCGAGGCGGCCTTCGAGGGCTTTCGCGTGATCGCGCGGCGGCCGTTGGCGGTGGTGGTGTGGGGGCTGGCGCTGCTGGTGCTCACGGCGGGGCCGACGGCGCTCTATCTTGGCAATTTCCTGCCGGCGTTTTTTGACCTGATGCGTCCGGCGGGCAGCGGGGGCGAGCCCTCGCCCGAGGATATGTTCGCCCTGCAGGCGCGGCTGATGGCGCTCAATCCGTTGCTCATGCTGACGTCCCTCGTCATCAAGACGCTGCTGATGTGCGCGGTGTTCCGGGCGGTGCTGACGCCGCGCGACGACCGCTTCTTCTACCTGAGGCTCGGCAAGGCCGAGCTGATGGTGGGG